>NZ_JAXFPG010000034.1:0-34352 GCF_034179925.1 Micrococcus sp.
GGGGGGGCGCGCGGGGGCCCGTCTGCCCCCGGACCCCCCCCCCCTCCCCCCCCCCGACGTGGAGGTGTAGGGAGCGGTGGTGTAGGGAGCGGTGGTGTGGGCGAGGGTGGGGGTCAGCGGCGCAGGCGTGAACGGACCGGCGGCAGCCAGACCAGCACGGCACCGATCGCCATCACCAGTCCCATCAGCAGGAACAGGGCGTTCGGCCGCAGCAGCGCCGGCACCACCAGCAGCACCGCCAGGAACGTGAGGGTGGAGACGGCGGCCCGACGGCGGCGCATCAGGCCCACCACACCCCACAGCGCCATGAGGGCCAGCACGAGGCACAGCGCACCCATCGTGAACTGGCCCGTGGCCCCGCCCAGGGGGCCGATCGACTCCACGCCCGTGAGGGGGTCGATCACCGGGCCCCCGGATCTGCGCGCCCGCTCCCCATACCAGAGGAATGCCCCGCCCAAGCCGGCGATGAGCACGGCCACGCCCGTCCACCACAGGCGTGCCACGCGCAGCAGCGGGTGCACGAGCCCGGCCTCGGCGGCGTCACGGGCGTCGAGGGCCCGCTCACGCTCGGCACGCCGGGCCTGCAGCCGCTCCTCGTCCTCGGCGGCGGCACGTTCGCGGACCTGGGCCAGGCGGGCATCGTCGGCGGCCTGCCGTCGGCGGAAGTCGCGGGCGGCCTCACCGGCGGCCTGACTGGCCTGGGCTCCCCACCGGGCGGTGCGCTTGCGGAGGGTGTCCGCAGCGGACGGGCTCCCAGCCTGCGGGGCTCCGACGCGCGGGCCGGGCGCGGGGGAGGGGGACGCCGCGGTCTGCTCGGCCTGACGCCGGGCGGCGCGGTCGGCCGCCTGGCTCTCCTGGAAGGCCCGCGCGGCGCGTCCGGCGGCGCGGGCGAAACGGTGCTGCCTGCTGTTCTCTGCCACACCCCGAGCCTATCCGGCCCAACGCCCCTCCGGCCCGGCACCTCTTCGGCCGAGCGCGTGTCCGCCTCGTGGCCCTCGGTCGGGGTCCGTTCCTCCGGGCGGGGTGGCCGACGGCACACCGTCCCGGCCTGGGGTCTGGGCCGGACCTCGCGTACAGTGGACGGACCGGATCCGGTACCTCCCCCCCTTGGAGATGACGAGCGTGGACGCGTGAGCCACGCCGATGGATGCAGATGTCGTGCAGATGTGTGTGCGGGCCGCGAACGTCGCGGCCCCGGGGGCTCGCCGGGTGAACGGTTCCAACCCGCCCAGCAGAGCCTGCACCGCCGTGACGCCGACCCGCGACCGCCGTCGCGCCGTGCTGCCTGCGCACTCCTCCAGGAGGATCCATGACCACCCAGCCCTCGCACACCCCCGCCGACGAGACCGTCGCGCCGGAGCAGGCCGCCGAGACCGTGGAGAGCGTCGAGACCACCGAGGCCGTGGAGAGCGTCGAGACCACCGAGTCCGCCGAGACCACGGAGCCCACCGAGTCCACCCTTGCCACCGAGTCCGCGGCTGTCACCGAGTCCGAGACCGAGCCCGAGGCCCCCGCGGCCGAGCCCGAGCCGTCCGGCCCCACGTTCCTCGAGCTCGGCCTGGACGCCCGCGTGCTGGCCGCCGTCGACGACCTCGGCTACACCGCCCCCTCGCCCATCCAGGAGGCGACCATCCCGCTGCTGCTGGACGGCCGCGACGTCGTGGGCCTGGCCCAGACCGGCACGGGCAAGACCGGCGCGTTCGCCCTGCCGGCGCTGTCCCGGCTGGCCGAGACCTCGGACGTGACCGGGCGTGCCGACGCCCCGCAGATCCTCGCCCTCGCCCCGACCCGCGAGCTGGCCCTGCAGGTGGCCGAGGCCTTCGACGCCTACGCCAAGCACCTCGACGACGTCTCCGTGGTCGCGATCTACGGCGGTGCCCCGTACGGGCCGCAGCTGAGCGCCCTGCGTCGCGGCGCGCAGGTGGTGGTGGGCACCCCGGGCCGTGTGATCGACCACCTCGAGCGCGGCAACCTGGACCTCTCCCAGCTGCAGACCCTCGTGCTCGACGAAGCTGACGAGATGCTGCGCATGGGCTTCGCGGAGGAGGTGGACCGCATCCTCGCGGACACCCCGGACTCCAAGCAGACCGCGCTGTTCTCCGCGACCATGCCCCCGGCGATCCGCCGGATCTCCGCGCAGTACCTGCACAACCCGGAGGAGGTGGCCGTGGCCCGCCAGTCCACCACTTCCTCGACCATCCGTCAGCGCTATGTGCAGATCGCGCATCAGCGCAAGTTCGAGGCCATGACGCGCATCCTCGAGACGGAGCAGCACGAGGGCGTCATTGCGTTCGTGCGCACCCGCGCCGGCACGGATGAGCTCTCCCAGCGCCTGAACCAGGCCGGCTTCACCGCAGTGGCGCTCTCGGGTGATGTCGCCCAGAAGCAGCGCGAGAAGATCGTCGAAGACCTCAAGGCCGGGCGGGTGGACATCCTCGTGGCCACCGACGTCGCCGCCCGCGGCCTCGACGTGGAGCGCATCTCTCTTGTGGTGAACTACGACATCCCGCAGGACGCCGAGTCCTATGTGCACCGCATCGGCCGCACCGGTCGCGCCGGGCGCACGGGTGACGCCGTGCTGTTCGTCACCCCGCGTGAGCGGTACCTGCTCAAGCAGATCGAGCGGACCACGCGCCAGTCGGTCGAGGAGATGCAGGTGCCCACGGTGGCGCAGGTCAACGAGGCCCGTCTGGGACGCGTGGGCGAGCAGATCACCGCCACCCTCGAGTCCGCCTCGGGCCGGGACCTCGACCTGTTCGAGAAGCTCGTGACCGACTACGTGGCGGAGAAGCAGGCCGATCCGGCCCGTGTGGCCGCCGCGCTGGCGCTGATGTCCCAGGGCGGGCGGGCGCTGCTGGGCGCCCAGGACGAGATCCCCGCGGGGGGACGCCGGGACCGTGAGGACCGCCGCGAGGGCCGCCGGGACCGTGAGGATCGTGGTGCGCGCGGGGACGGGCGTGGCTCCCGCGGCCCGCGCCGGGAGCCGGCCGCCGGCAACGCGACGTACTGGATCGGTGTCGGCCACCAGGACCGCGTGCGCCCGGGCAACATCGTGGGCGCCCTGGCGAACGAGGTCGGTCTGCCGGCGTCGGCGATCGGTGCGATCGACCTGCGCGGCAACCATGCGCTCGTCGAGCTCCCGGCGGACCTGACCCCCTCCCAGCTGGATGCGGCCGCCCGGGCCGAGATCAACGGCCGTCGCCTGAACCTGCGCAAGGACACCGGCCGGCCCACGCGTGAGGAGCGCGAGGACCGCGGGCACGACGACGGCGGCCGTGGCGGGTTCCGCGCCTCGCGTCCGGGGTTCCGCAAGGACCGTGGCGAGCGTCCTGAGCGCTCCGGGGGCTTCCGCAAGGACCGTGAGGACCGTGGGGGATTCCGCAAGGACCGCGAGGACCGTGGGGGCTACCGCAAGGACCGTGAGGACCGTGGCGGCTTCCGGAAGGACCGCGAGGAGCGCGGCGGGTTCCGCGGCGCCGGCACGGGCGGCAAGAAGCCCCGCTGGGGCTCCGAGCAGCGCCGTGATCGCGGTCCGCGCCGCTGACCGACACCCGATTTGCACGCGGGCGTGAGGCTCTGATAGAGTCTCACCTCGTTGCCCCGATAGCTCAGTGGTAGAGCGCCATCTTGGTAAGATGGAGGTCCCGGGATCGATTCCCGGTCGGGGCTCTGATATGAGAGCCCGTTCTCTC
This sequence comes from Micrococcus sp., assembly GCF_034179925.1. Taxonomy (GTDB): domain Bacteria; phylum Actinomycetota; class Actinomycetes; order Actinomycetales; family Micrococcaceae; genus Micrococcus. Next base: position 3,693 of record NZ_JAXFPG010000034.1, read on the forward strand.
GGCTTGCGCCGCGAGCGCGGGCGTTCTCATGTCGTGGCGGCGTAGCTCAGCTGGTTAGAGCGCACGACTCATAATCGTGAGGTCGGGGGATCGAGTCCCCCCGCCGCTACCGCGGATGGCCCGGACCTATGAGGTCCGGGCCATCGTCGTCTCCGCCGCCGTACCGAGGACCTGCCATGCCCACCACCCTTGCCCCTGCCGTGCTGCACCGCCGACGCGTCCTGCGTCTGGGAGCGGCCGGCATGCTCGGCTCGGCGGCTGTGATGGCCGCCGTCCCGGCTGGCGCCGTCACCGCTGGCGAGGCCCGCCGTGTGCTCGTGCCCACCGCCGTGCGCTCGAGTGCGAACGCCGCGGCCCCGGTGCGCTTCCGCCTGGCCGCGGGCACGCGTGTGAGCCTCACGGGCTACCGCAACGGGGCGTGGGTCGGGGTGCGGCACCGGCTCGGCCTGGGCTTCGTCCTCGAGTCCGTCCTGGGCCCGGACCCGGTGGACGGCATGCGGATGCAGGCCGCGGAGGTGCTGTTCGTGCGCTCCGGGGCCGGCGACGCCCATCCGTGGCGTTTCCTCGTGGGCCGCGGCCGTGCGGTCTCCCTCACGGGCCGGGTCAACGGCGCCTGGTACGGGGTGCGTCACGCCCTCGGCGTGGGCTGGGTGAAGGCCGCTGCGCTGGCACTGCCCGGTGCGACGCTGCCGGCCGTGCACACCACCCAGCGCCTGCGCGTGGCCGCCTCCGCCTGGGTGCGCTGGTCGGCGTCGGCGACGGCGGCGGTGCGCTTCCGGCTCGAGGCCGGCGCCGTCGTCGGGCTCATGGGGGACGCCCGCGGCACCTGGGTGAACGTGCGCCACGCCCAGGGCGCCGGCTGGATGCCCGCCGCCGCGCTGGCGGCCGGCCCCGCGCCGACGTCGGCCCAGGTGGCCGAGCCCGCGGTGCCCGTGACGGTGCGCGGCCGCAGCCACACCGCCGACGGCCGCACCTACGGCTACCACGTGGTGGCCGACGGGATCGACTGGTCCAAGCCGGTGGGCATGGCCGTGTACCTCGAGGGCGACTACTGGTATGCGAAGGACTCCGTCTACCTCACCCCGACCGGGGCGCGGGCCGTGGCCCTGGCCGCGGAGGCCAACCGCCGCAACATGGTGCTCGTGGTGCCCCAGACGCCGCGTCCGCGCCGCGAGGGCTACGGCTACCTGTGGTGGTGGGACACCGAGCGCCAGGGCAACAACGTGTGGCTGTCCTCCCTGCTGAGCACCCTGTACCGGGCGCACCCGATGCTCGACCGCTCCCGGCACTGGTTCCTGGGCTACTCGGGCGGGGCCGAGTTCCTCACCTTCGAGTTCTTCGCCCGCGCGCCCGAGAACACGGTCACCGGCGGCGGCGCCGTGATGGTGGCCGGCGGCGGCGTGGAGGACGCCGGCAAGACCCGCTTCTACGCGATGCCCCCGGCCGCGTTCCGCCAGTCCGTGCGCCTGGAGTGGTTCGTGGGGGACCGCGACGGCGTCGGCGCCACCTGGCCGGCCACCTGGTCCGCGCTGCAGGCCACCGCCCTGGGCGAGCAGGCCTACCGGCAGGCCGGCTTCACCCGGACCGCCCGCACAGTGCTGCCCGGTGTGGACCACTCCGGCTACGACCTCGCCGCCCTGCTCGGCCGCGGCCTCGAGAAGGCCGGGATCCGCCGCCTGCGTTGACGCCCGCGCCCGGCTCCCGGGCCCGGCACGCGGGCCGGTGCGTTCCGTAGACTCGGGCCCATGCCCACCACCCCGGACCGCCCCTCCGCCCCCGCCGGCTTCGTGTCCCCGTGGCAGAACGGCTCGGCCCTGTACCGCCGGCTGCTGCTCACCGGCAGCGGCCTGTTCCTCGTGGGCATCGTGCTCTCCGTCGTCGGCGCCCTGATGCACCGCCCGCCGGTGTCCTTCGCGGCCCTGGGCGTGCTGGGTCTGGGCGTGCTCGTGCACCTGGCCGCGCAGACCGTGCGCGTGCGGCAGGCCGCGCGTCGTCAGGGTGGGACCGGGCAGTCCCGGACGGGCGGCCGGTAGGCTGGAGGACGCCGTCGCCGGCCCCGCCGCGCGGCACTCCGTCCCACCCCCCAGACCAGAGGAGCCACCGTGAGCGACGCCGAGTCCCTCGCCGGGCGCGAGTACCCGCCCGCGCCGACCTACCAGGTCGGCCGTGAGGCTGTGCGAGCCTTCGCGGACGCCGTGCAGGCCAGCCACCCCGCCCACCGGGACGTCGACGCCGCCCGTGCCCTGGGGCACGCGGACCTCGTGGCCCCGCCCACCTTCGCCGTGGTCGTCGCCCAGCGCGCCGAGGCCGCCGTCGTCGCGGACCCGGAGGTCGGCATCGACTTCTCCCGTGTGGTGCACGCGGACGAGCGCTTCACCCACCACCGGCCGATCGTCGCCGGAGACGAGCTCACCGGGCGGGTACGCGTGGAGGCCGTCAAGCAGCTGGGGGGCCACCGGATGGTCACCACCGTCACGAGCATCGCGGACGCCGCGGGCGAGCCCGTCTCCGACGTGCGCTCCACCCTGCTGGTCCGCGGGGAGGAGTCCTGATGACCGCGCCCGAGACCCAGGCCCCCGCCCGCCCCGTGCTGGCCGACCTCGCCAAGGGCGACGTGGTGGCCGAGCGTGAGATCCCGCTGACCCGCGCCGGGCTGGTCGCCTACGCGGCCGCCTCCGGGGACCACAACCCGATCCACTGGAACCAGTCCTTCGCCGAGTCCGTGGGCCTGCCGGGCGTGATCGCCCACGGCATGCTCACCATGGGCACGGCCATGCAGATGGTCGCCGACTGGGCCGGAGACCCAGGCGCGGTGGTGGACTGCCAGACGCGCTTCACCTCCATGGTCCCAGTGCAGGACACCACCGGCCTCACCGACGACGACGGCGCCCCCGTGCCCGGTGCCGTGCTGCGGATCCGCGGGGTGGTGGGGGCCGTGGATGAGGCCGCCGGCACCGTCCGCGTGGACCTCACCGTGGAGGATCCGGCCCAGGAGAAGCCGCGCGTGCTCACGAAGGCCCAGGCCCTGGTGCGCCTGGCCGACGGTGCCGAGGCCGGTGTCGCAGACGCGGCCGAGGGCGAGGGGGCCGGGGCGTGAGTGAACGCCTGGCCGACCACACCACCACGCGCGTGGGCGGGCCTGCCCGCCGCTGGGTGAGCGCCCGCTCCGAGGCCGCGGCCGTGGAGGCCGTCCGCGCCGCCGACGCCGCGGGCGAGCCCCTGTTCGTGCTCGGCGGCGGCTCGAACACCCTCATGGCCGACGCCGGCTTCGAGGGCACCGTGGTGCACATGGCCTTCGACGGCCTCGAGGTGCTCGGCGAGGGTGAGACTGACCCGGAGATGGCCGAACCGGACGCGACCGACCGGGGCGGGGACGCCGTCGTCGTGCGGGTGGCCGCCGGGCACCGCTGGGACGACGCCGTCGCCTGGACCGTGGAGCACGGACTGGCCGGCATCGAGGCGCTCTCCGGGATCCCCGGCTCGGCCGGGGCCACACCGGTGCAGAACGTGGGCGCCTACGGGGCGGACGTGTCCCAGGTGCTCGTGTCCCTGCGTGCCTGGGACCGTCAGGCGCCCGGGGGAGGGGCGGTCGTGGAGCTGAGCGCGGATGAGCTGCGCTTCGGCTACCGGGACTCGATCATCAAGCGCTCCATGGTGGACTCCGGTGCGCCCAGCCCCCGGTGGATCGTGCTGTCCATCGACCTGCGGCTGCGCCGTGCGGCCTCCGGGGCCGAACCCACCGCCCCCGTGCGGTACGCGCAGCTCGCGAAGGCGCTCGGCGTGGAGGAGGGCTCACAGGCGGGCCTGCGCACCGTGCGGGAGCAGGTCCTGGCCCTGCGCGCCTCCAAGGGGATGGTGTCCGATGGCGAGGACCACGACACCTGGTCCACCGGCTCCTACTTCACGAACCCGATCGTGCCGGCTTCGGTGCGGGCACGGCTGCCCGAGGGTGCCCCGGCGTTCGCGGCGGGGACCGCGCCGGACGGCACCGAACTGGTGAAGCTCTCCGCCGCCTGGCTGATCGACCACGCCGGCTACGGCAGGGGCTTCGGCCTGCCCGAGGTGGCCCCGCGTGAGGGCGGCCCCGACGGGCGTGGACCGGACGGGACAGGGCTGGCCGGGGGGCGGGCGTCCCTGTCCACGAAGCACACGCTCGCGGTGACCAACCGGGGCGGGGCGAGCACCGAGGACGTGCTGACCATCGCCCGAGCCGTGCGCGACGGCGTGCGCGAGCGCTTCGGCGTGGAGCTGCACCACGAGCCGATGATCATCGGCACCCGCCTCTGAGACGCGGGCGCTCACGTGTCGTGGGGGCGCTCAGGTGTGGTGGAGACACTCACGTGTCGTGGGGGCGCTCAGATGTAGGGAGGCACCCACGCGTGGTGCGGTCCCTCGTCCCCTCGTGCACGCCCCGCCCCTTGCGTTCTCCCCCGCCCCCCGCCCCCCTTGTGTGCGCGAACCAGAGAGTATGGCCCCGAATCGACCTGATTCGGAGCCGTACTCTCTGGTTCGCGGGATGGGGGTGAGCCGTACTCTCTGGTTCGCGCGAGAGAGCAGGGGTGGGAGGGGTCGCGAGAGAGTGGAGCGCGTGAGGGGCGTCGGCGCGAGCCCGTGAGCCCTCTGGCAGGGGGAAGGACCTACGCGAGGGCTCAGAGGTCGCCGGTGGCGATCATGAGCATGCGGCGGAGCGGCTCGGCGGCCCCCCACAGCAGCTGGTCGCCCACGGTGAACGCGGACAGGTACTCCGGGCCCATGTTCAGCTTCCGCAGGCGTCCCACGGGGATGTCCAGGGTGCCGGTCGCCGCGATCGGGGTGAGGTCCCGCATGGAGGCCTCCTTCTCGTTCGGCACGACCTTCGCCCACGCGGTGCCCTCGGCGATGATCTCGGTGACCTCGTCGAGCGGCACGTCCCGGGTGAGCTTGAGGGTGAGGGCCTGGGAGTGGGAGCGCATGGCACCGATCCGCACGCACAGCGAATCGAACGGGATCCGCTCGGCCCCGGTCAGCCCGAGCACCTTGTTGGTCTCGTCGAAGGCCTTCTGCTCCTCCCGGGACACGCCGTTGCCGAGGTCGGAGTCGATCCACGGGATGAGCGAACCGCCCAGCGGCACACCGAAGCGGCTCGCGTCGAGGTCTCCGGAGCGCTGCAGCTGGAGCACCTTGCGGTCGATCTCCAGGATCGCCGAGGCCGGGTCCGCGAGCTCGTCGGCCACCACGCCGCCCAGGGCCGCGTACTGGGTGAGCAGCTCGCGCATGTGGCGGGCGCCACCGCCGGAGGCCGCCTGGTAGGTCATGGCGGTGCCCCATTCCACGAGTCCGGCGCGGAACAGCCCGCCCAGGCCCATGAGCATGCAGGACACGGTGCAGTTGCCGCCGATGAAGTCCTTGGTCCCGTCGGCGAGCGCCGCGTCGATCACGTGCCGGTTCACGGGGTCGAGCACGATCACGGAGGAGTCCTCCATGCGCAGGGTGGAGGCGGCGTCGATCCAGATCCCGTCCCAGCCGGCGGCGCGCAGGCGCGGGTGCACCTGCTGGGTGTAGTCCCCGCCCTGGGCGCTGACGATGATCGGCAGGGTCCGCAGCACGTCGACGTCGTACGCGTCCTGGAGGGTGCCGGCGTCGCCGGTCATGCCCTCGAAGGTCGGTGCGGGGCCGCCGGCGCTGGAGGTGGAGAAGAACACCGGGTTCACCCGGGCGAAGTCCCCCTCCTCGGCCATGCGCTGCATGAGCACGGAGCCGACCATGCCTCGCCAGCCCACGAAGCCCACGGTGGGCGTGGCGGCGGAGGAGACGGGCAGGGGCGCGGAGGAGGCGTCGGTGACGGTCATGCCGTCCAGGCTACCGGCCGTCGGCGGCGTCCTGCCGGGAACGACGGCGGCGCGCCCAGGTCATCAGCCCGGCCACGGCGAACACCTGGGTCAGCACAAGCAGGAACACGAGCCCGGCCACGGTCTTGCCCTGCAGCACCAGCACCAGGCCCATCACCGCGCACACGAACGCGAGCACGGGGAACGCCACGAGCGCGAGGAACGCGACGGCCTGGGCGTCGATCAGGCCCGCGCCTCGGGGGCTGCGGGTTTCGGTCTCGTCCGCGTTCCGGCGGGCCTCGTCGCGGTGGCTTCTGTTCGGTGCGCTCATCGCTCCCTCTCCCACCGCTCGAACCGGTAGGGCAGGCCCGTGCGGGAGTGCGCCCATTCGCCCGGGCCGGGGTCGGCGGCGGTCATTCGCCAGCGCCCGTCGAGCCCGGGGGCGTACGTGTCGCCGGTGACCTCTGTGTCCACCCGGGTGATCTCGGCGCGGGTGGCCACGTCCAGCGCGGCCTCGAACAGGCTGACCCCGCCGATCACCCACACCAGGTCCAGCCCGTCGGCCTCGGCGGCGGCCGCCAGTGCGGCCCCGAAGTCCTGGACGACGACGGCGCCGGCCGCACGCAGGTCCGCGGCGGCGTCGTCGGTGGCGGTGAGGGTGCGGCTGAGCACGATGTTCGTGCGCCCGGGCAGGGGGCGGGCGGCCGCCGGGAGGGAATCCCAGGTGCGCCGCCCCATGATCACGGGGTGCCCGTCGGTGAGGGCCTTGAAGCGGGCGAGGTCCTCGGGCAGGTGCCAGGGCAGGGTGCCGTCCACGCCTATCACGCCGGTGGGGCTCTGCGCCCAGATCATGCCGATGGTCTGGCGGGGTGCGGTGTCGTGGGGTCCCATCAGACGGCCACCGGGGCCTTGATGGCGGGGTGGTGGCGGTAGTCCACGAGCTCCACGTCCTCCTCGACGTAGTGGAACAGGTCCTCCGGGGTGCGGCGCAGGCGCACCTGCGGGTAGGGGAGGGGCTCCCGGGAGAGCTGCTCGCGCACCTGCTCCTCGTGGTTGGTGTAGATGTGGCAGTCCCCGCCGGTCCACACGAACTCGCCCGGGGTGAGCCCGGTCTGCTGGGCCACCATGAGGGTGAGCAGCGCGTAGGAGGCGATGTTGAACGGCACGCCGAGGAACAGGTCTGCCGAGCGCTGGTAGAGCTGGCAGGAGAGCACGCCGGGGCCGCCGTCGGGGTCCGGGGCCACGTAGAACTGGAACAGGGCGTGGCAGGGGGGCAGGGCCATCTGGTCTACCTCGGTCGGGTTCCAGGCGGTCACGATGTGCCGGCGGGAGTCGGGGCGGGTGCGGATCTGCTCCACGACCTTCGCGATCTGGTCGATGTGCCCGCCGTCGGGGGTGGGCCAGGAGCGCCACTGCACGCCGTAGACGGGGCCGAGGTCCCCGTTCTCGTCCGCCCATTCGTCCCAGATGGTGACGCCGCGCTCTTGGAGCCAGCGCACGTTGGAGTCGCCGCGCAGGAACCACAGCAGCTCCAGCAGCACGGAGCGGAAGTGGACTTTCTTGGTGGTGATCAGGGGGAAGGACTCGGCGAGGTCGAAGCGCAGCTGGCGGCCGAACACGCTGCGGGTTCCCGTGCCGGTGCGGTCCGTCTTGAGTGTGCCGTTGGCCAGGACGTCCGCGAGGAGGTCCTCGTAGGGGGTCGGGATGCTCACCCGGGGCAGTCTACCGAGCGGCCGCGTCCAGGGCCTGGGCGACGGTCCGGCGCACCCGGTCCGCGTCCCAGCCGGCGGCCCGGGCGGCCTGGACGGCCTCCCGCAGGGTCCGCTCCACCGCGGCCTCGTCGGGGCCGGGCGGGGTGTCCGCCACCCGGGTGCCGCGTCCGCGCAGGGTCTGCACGACGCCGGCCGCCTCCAGCTCCCGGTAGGCGCGCGCCACCGTGCCCGGCGCGATCCCGAGGTCTGCGGCGAGGGTGCGCACCGAGGGCAGGGCGGATCCGGGGGCCAGGGTGCCGGCCCCCACGTGGGCGGCCACCTGCGCGCGGATCTGCTCGAAGGGCGGCACCGGTGAGCGCAGGTCCACCTCGAGGGACGGGCTGTTCACGCTGGGCTCCCGTCGGTGCCTGAGGCGCGTTCGCCGTGGCGCAGCACCTGCAGCCCGGGGGAGCGCCACAGCGCCAGGAGCACGGCCAGCACCAGGAGGGCGACCGTCCCACCCACGGCCGCGGCGTCGATCCAGGGGGCGAGTGGGCCGGCGGGCAGAGCCGCGGGGTGGTCGGGCAGGAGGCGAGCCAGGTCGTCGCGTGCGGTGCGCGAGCCGACCAGCAGGTTCCACATGCCCGCCAGCTGCAGGGCCAGGACCAGCACGGCGGTGCGCTGGAGTCGGTTCGCGGCGACCCAGCGGGCGGCGGTGTCCTCCCCGGGGGTCAGCCCGGGGACGGGGCGGCGCCGGGCCAGCCCGCGCAGCACCAGGGCGGTGGTCACGAGTGTGGCCAGGACGGCCAGGCCGATCCACGGCAGCAGCTCCCACCCGGCCGGGACTGCCCGGAGGGCGGCGACGGTGCGCATCAGCTCCGCATCGGCCCCCTCGGGCTCGATGAGGCGGGGCACCCCGGGCTCGGCGGCGAGCACGGCCGCGAGGGCGGCGGCCAGGGTGAGCAGCCCGCCGCCGAGAGCCAGCAGGGTGCGGTCGAGCAGGGGCCGCAGGCGCCGGGGGGCGAGTCCGGCGCGCCGGACATCGCCGCGGGGGGAGGGGAACACGCGGGATCCGACGGCGTGGATCGCCCCGACGGCCAGCGGTGCCATCACGGCCATGAGGGTCGTGCCGGCCGCGGAGGGGTGGACGGTGATGCCGAACCAGCCTCCGCCCAGGGGCTGCGGCACCGTCTCCGGATCCGATATGGGGAAGACCTCCGCGAATTCGGCGGCGAGCAGGGTGAAGGGGAGGGCCGCCAGGGCCGTGACGAGCCCGTGCACGCGGACCGCCCATCGGGCGTCGGAGGTCGAGCCCTCGCCGGGCTGGGGCTGGGCCGGACCGGCCGACTCCACGGCGGTGACGATGGTGCGGCGGGCGGAGTACCAGGTGGCCGCCAGCATGAGGGGGACGCCGAGGAAGAGCAGGACTGCCATGGGGACCTCCGGAGGGCATGCGGCCGGGTCGGGGCCATCAGTGCCACTGTATCAATACGGTGGTACACATGCCTCCTTGCGATGCGTACCGTCGTCGTGCCCGGCCCACGCCCCGGCCCGCGCCCGACCGCCGCCGGCGCTCAGACCTCGCGCACCATGTCCTGGTACTCGGGGTAGCGGCGCAGGTAGTCCACCACGTAGGAGCACTCGGGGGAGATGTACTCGCCCTCGGCGCGCAGCCGGTCCAGCACGAGGGTCACGAGGGCCCGGGCGTAGCCCTTGCGGCTGTGGGCCTCGTCGATGATCGTGTGCTGCAGCCGCACCACGGTCTCTGGTTCTGCGCCCTCGGCACCGGGGCGCTGGGCGACGTCGTAGCCGAGGAACCCGATGAACGTGCCGTCCTGGCGCAGCTCGTAGCGCTGACGGTCGGGGTCACGGCGCAGGCTCAGGCGCTCGTGGGCGATCTTCTCCGGGGGTGGGGTGGTGGTGTCCATGGCTCGAAGCCTAGGCCTGTGGGCTCAGTCGTCCCAGGGGTCGTAGACCTCGACGGCCACGATCGCCCCGTCGCTGGCCTGGTGCAGCACGATCACTGCGCCGGGGCGCAGATATGGGTCCGTGTCCGGCAAGGCCCGCAGGATCGGCCGGGCCGGGTGGGCGGCGGCGTCGTGGATCTGGTCGAGCAGCACGGGCAGTACGGGGCGGTGCGTGCACACCACCTGGTGACGACGCCGGCCCAGCAGGTCCCGGAACACGCGGCGGGTCTTCTTGGGCTTCTCCCGGGCGGTGGTCTCGGTGAACGCGGACTTCGTCTTCAGCGGCAGGCGGGTGGCCTTGACGGTGGGGGCGAGGGTCTCCACGCAGCGCCGCCACGGGGAGGAAACGAGCCGTTCGGGGGCCCACACCTGCACCAGTGAGGCCACGGAGAGCGCCTGACGCCGGCCTGTGGCCGCGAGCGGCCGCTCCTGCTCCGCACGGGACCAGGACGAGCGCGGCTTGGCCTTGGCATGGCGGAGGACCACGAGCGCGGTGGTGCGCAGCCGGCCCCGGTCGGCGGCCGCGGTGAGGGCTTCGAGGGGCTCGAGATCGGTCTCGTTGGTCAGCAGCTCCGCGGCGTGGGCGGGGGTGACCCAGCGGGCCTGGTCCACCTCGTCGCCGTCGGGGCGGGCCTCCAGGCCGGTCGCGTCGGCGGCCCAGTACCAGACCTCCTTGGACAGCGGCCCCTTCCGCTTGCGGCCGCTGACGGTGTAGGCGGTCACCGCCAGGGGGATCCCCAGGCGCACGGCCAGGCCGACCTCCTCGTGGACCTCGCGCACGGCGCACTCGGGCAGGGTCTCCCCGGGGTCGAGCTTGCCCTTGGGCCAGGACCAGTCGTCGTAGCGGGGGCGATGGATCACCAGCACCTCGATGCCCTTGCCGGCACGGCGCCAGGGGATCACGCCGGCGGCGAGGACGTCGGCGTCGGGGGCGGACACGCGGTGGTCCTGCGTGGACCAGGCGGCGGTGCGGTCCGAGGCGGTGGTGGGCATGCTGGTCCGTTCCTGGGTGGGCCGGCGCGGCGGCACGGCCCCGGTCACGAGGGGTGGGCGGGACCAGGATAGGGGACCGCGCCGCCGCCGCGGCGCGTCCCGATCCCGGCGCAGGTCAGCGGCGGAACTGCACGTCCACGTCGGCTGTGCGGAAGCCCAGCCCCGCATAGAGGGCGGTGGCCGCGGCGTTGTCCGCGTCCACGTAGAGGTCCACCGTCTCCACCCCGCGCCCGGCCATGTGGTGCAGTCCCGCCAGGGTCAGCGCCCGCCCGAGTCCGCGGCCCTGTGCGGCCGGTCCGACGCCGAGGACGTACACCTCGCCCACCGGCTCCCTGCCGTCCTGCGGGGCCTCCACCTTGGTCCAGTGGAATCCCAGCAGCGTGCCGTCGGCGTCCTCGGCCAACAGCAGGCCGTCGGGGTCGAACCAGTCCTGGCGTAGGCGGTCCTCGAGGTCGGCACGCGTCATCGCCCCCTGCTCCCGGTGGTGGGCGAAGACAGCCGCGTTGAGCTCCAGCCAGGCCTGCTCGTCCCGGCCGGGAACGAAGGCGCGGATCCGCACCTGCTCGGGCAGCAGGGCCGGCGGCAGGGGTCCGGATTCGGGCAGGTGCAGCCGGAGCCGTCGCAGCTCCCGCACCGGGCGCAGCCCGTGGCGTCGGGCGAGCGGCCGCGCCCCGGGCAGGTCGCCGTGCGCCCACACGCTCGTGGTCGCCTCCTCACCGCGGGAGCGCACCGCCGCGGCGGCTGCGTCCGCCAAGGCCGTCCCGATCCCGGCCCCGCGCCGGAGCGGGTCCACCACGAGCTCCACGACGCCGGGGCCGTCCTCGGCGCCCTCGGGCACGAGCACGGCGGCCCCGAGAGGACCGTCGTCGCCGGCAGGGTCCGGCACCACGGCCCACCAGCGCTGGCCGCCGCGGGCGAGCACGGCGCGGGTCTGGTCGTTCAGCGGGGGGTGCCCGTCGGCCCGGTGGGCGCGATCGGCCAGGGCCAGGATCTGGGCGGCGGTCGCCTCGGACGCCGCCGGCTCCTCCACGACGACGGCACCCGGCCGGTCTGCGCGGGGTGCCGGCGGTGCCGGGGTGGGGCGGGGATCGGCGGGGGAGGCGGCGTCTGCGGGGGTCGGGGCCATGGGCCCCACCCTACGGACCTGCAGGCCTACGCGCCGGGCCCAGGGTCCCGCTGGTCCCGGGCCGTCACTGGCCCCGCCGCCACCCCGCGTGCCGCGCCTCAGCCCTGTTCGGGGCCACCGGAGAAGCGGTATCCGACGTTGCGGACCGTCACGATCAGCTGTTCCCGGTCCGCGCCGAGCTTCGCCCGCAACCGCCGCACGTGCACATCCACGGTGCGGGTGCCGCCGAAGTAGTCCTGCCCCCACACGTCCTGGAGCAGCTGCTCCCGGCTGAACACCCGCCCGGGGCTCTGCGCGAGGTGCTTGAGCAGCTCGAACTCGCGGAACGTCAGGTTCAGCGGCCGCCCGTCCATGCTCGCCCGGTACCCGGCCGGGTCCACCTCCAGGCCGCCGGAGCGGATCGCCTCGTCCTCCCCGGCCCCGGTACCCGGCTCGGCGGAGAGCAACAGGCGCACCCGCGCGTCGACCTCCGCCGGGCTCGCCCCCGCCAGCACGACGTCGGCCAGGGACCACGCGGGGGAGACGGCCGTGAGCGCGCCCTCGGTGAGCACCGCCATCACCGGCACCCCCGGCACCAGGTCCGCCAGGGAGCGAGCCAGGGAGCGCGCCTCGGTCAGCGCCGTCGTCGCGTCCAGCAGGAAGGCCTCGGCCTCCGGGCGGGCTGCGGCCGCGGCGGCCCGGGGGGCGGCGCAGCGGACCTCGTGCCCCAGCAGGTCAAGGGCGGGCAGGACCTCCCCGGGGGAGGCCGCGCGGGTGAGCATCAGCAGGTGCGCCACCACGGTCTCCTCTCTGCCCGGACGCCCCGGCGGCCGTGCGCACGGGACCCTCCGAGGATAGCCAGGCCCCGGCACGGGCGTGCACGGTGTCGCCCGCCTGGCAAGATAGGCGGGGTGATGCGTCTGTCCATGGCCCTGAGCGCCGCCCTCGCCGCCGTCGTGCTCGGCGCGGCGCTGCTGCTGGGCCCGGGGGCGACGGCCCTGGCCGCCGTCGGCGTGATCGCCGTGATCGCCTGGGGCTGGCCCCGGCAGATGGGTGCCCCCGCCCGCCTTTCCCTGAGCATCGTGCTGCTGTGCGCCGGCGTGCTCTCCAGCGTGCTCATGCTCCTCTGGCCCACCCCGGGTGAAGGCCCCCGCACGGCTCTGCGCCTCCTCGACCCCCTCGCCGTGGTGCTCGCCTGGGGTGTGATCGCCGCGTTCGTGGTGCAGCTCGTGCGCGGCACCGGCCGCCCCCTGCGCCTGGAGTCCACCGTGGCCACCATGGGCGGCGTGCTGGCCTGCGGCATGACCGCCTGCTGGATCCCCCTGGCCCGCTACGCCGAGACCCCCCGCGCCGAGGGCCTCGGCGCGACCCTCGTGATCTCCCTGGTCGCGGTGTCCCTGCTGGGCCTGACCCCCTGGATGCAGGGCCGCCCCCGCGTGCTCGCCCTGGCGATGGTCCCGGCCTGCGCGCTCGCGGCCTGGCTGGTCTCGAGCCTGCTGGGGGCGGACCCGGCCGCCCAGACCCTGCACGCGCTGGCCGCGGCGGCGGTGGCCGGGCTCGTCTCCCTCACCGCGGCGGCCGCACCGTCGTCCCGGCCGCGCCCGGAGGACCAGCCGGTGGGCACCACCCTGCGCCCGCGCCGGGCCGGGTACGCCCTGGCCATGGCGCCGGTCGGGGCGGCCGGGGTCATCGGCCACGTCCTGCTCGCCCTGCTGGGCTGAGCGCGCCGGTCGGCGGGGGCCGGCCGAGGCTCCGCCGGGCGGTGACGGGGGTCACCGATCCGTCTCGGGGGGTTAGGATGGCGGGCATGGACTCCATCGTCGCAATCGAGATCTTCTTCATGGTCCTGGTCGTGCTGGCCGGGCTCGCCATGGCGGCCGTGGCGGCCGTCGTCGTCGGCGGACTGTTCAAGGGCCAGCGCTGAGTCGCGTGGCCCGGTGACGGGCCGCGCCGTGCATCACCATGGCCACTGAACTCCCCTACGACCTCACCCCCGAGCTCGCCCCGCTGTCCTGGCTGATCGGCTCCTGGGAGGGCCAGGGCCGTCTCGGCGACGGCACCGAGGGCACCGAGATCTTCTACCAGCGCGTGGACTTCACCGAGCACGGGCTCCCCTTCGTGGAGTACAGGGCCGAGTCCTGGCTCTGCGAGGCGGACGGCACGCTGCTCCGCCCGCTCACCGTGGAGACCGGGTTCTGGCAGGTGGACCGCCCCCGGCACGACGGCGACGTCGGCCCCGGCATGGTCCCCGCCGACCTCGTCCCCGCCTACCGCTCCGCCGAGGACGTCGAGTCCCTGCGCACCGAGCAGGACGACTTCCGGATCACCGCCACCATCGCCCACCCCGGGTCCATGGCTGAGCTCTACTACGGCCGGATCAAGGGCCCGCAGCTGCAGCTGACCATGGACTCCCTGCTGCGTGGGGCCGCGGCCGGCGAGTACCGCCGGGCCACCCGCATGGCGGGCCTGGTCAACGGGCAGCTGTTCTGGCGTTGGGATGCCTCCGCCGCAGACGAGGGCCAACTGGACGCCCACGCCTCCGCCATCCTGGACCGCATGCCGGACCCCACCGTGGGGCGTCTGGCCCCCGGTGCGCCCCGCCCCCGCGGTGGTGCCGCCCCGGAGCGCGGCTCCAGCGCATGAGTGCCGCGGCTGCCTCCCCGGCCCGCCGCAGCCCGCTGCTGGCCCCGCCGTTGACGGACCCGGGAGCCCCCGCCCACGGTGCGGTCGAAGCCTCCGGGCCGGAGGCCGGCGTCGCCGCGCACTACGGCCGGCCCGTGCCCGAGCAACGGGCTCTGGGCCGGGGCCGGGCGCTCGTGGACCTCTCGAGCCGCACCGTGCTCTCGGTGAGCGGGCCGGACCGGCTCGCCTGGCTGCACACCCTGAGCAGCCAGCACCTGGCCGACCTCACCCCGGGCACGAGCACGGAGGCGCTGTTCCTGGACGCCAATGGGCGCATCGAGACGGCGGTGCACCTGCTCGAGGACGGTGCCGCCGCCTGGCTGATCGTGGACGCCCCTCACGCCGAGGCGCTCACCGGCTGGCTGCGCTCCATGGTCTTCTCCCATGACGTCGTCCTCCGGGATCACTCCGCCGCGGTCGCCGTGGTGGGCGCGATGGCCCCGGTGCCCGGCTGGGAGGACCGCACCGTGTGGTTGGACCCGTGGCCCCAGGTGGCCGAGGGCGGCTGGTCCTACGGGGTCGCGCCTCAGGAGCACCCCGGGGCGGACTGGTCTTGGCGGGAGTACCTCGTGACCTGTGAGGATCTCGCCCGTACCGTCGCTGGCCTCGGTCAGGGGGAGCTGACCGGTTGGTCTCTGGCGGGCACGGAGGCCGCCGAGGCGCTGCGGATCGCCGCCGGCCGGCCGCGCCCGGCCCTCGACGCGGACGCGCGCGCCCTCCCGCACGAGCTGGACCTGCTGCGCACGGCCGTGCACCTGGCCAAGGGCTGCTACCGGGGCCAGGAGACCGTGGCCCGCGTGCACAATCTCGGCCGGCCTCCGCGTCGGCTGACCCAGCTGCTCCTGGACGGCAGCACCCACACGCTGCCGGAGGCCGGGGCCGCCGTCGTGGTGCGCCCGGACCCGGACACTCCGGAGGCTCGGGCCGCCGCCCGCCCGGTGGGCACGGTCACCAGTGCCGCCCGTCACCACGAGGCCGGGCCCGTGGCCCTGGCCCTGCTCAAGCGTGCCGTCCCCGTGGACGCTCCGCTGCTCGTGCGCGAGCAGGCGGCGCAGGGCGGGCAGCCGGCACCGGAGTCGTGGATCGCGGCCGCCCAGGAGCCGCTGGTCCTGCCCGAGGCCGGCCAGGTGGTCGGCCGCCCGGCCGGGTTGGGCCGCCGGCACTGAACTCCCCACACTGAACGCTCCGTGCTGAACGCCTCGCACTGAGCCCCCATCACTGAGAGCCCGGCACGGAGCAGGTCGGGTCAGTCCGGGCGGGTGAGCTCCAGCTCCAGCAGGGTCCCGGTGGGCACGAAGCCGGCGGCCAGGGCCGTGCGCTGGGCGGCCGGGTCGGCCGCGGGAGCCCGCACCTGCGGCACCAGCCCCTCGGTCCAGGCCAGGTCTGCCGCCACCGCGGCGGTGTAGGCGCCCAGGCCCCGGCCGCGGACCTCGGGACGCACGATCGCCCGCAGGTCTGCCAGCAGCCCCGCCTCCACGGTGTGCCCGGCTGCGGCGACGGGTGGGCCCGTGGGGTGTCCGTGGCCGTCGTCGGGTACGAGGGCCAGGGCGGCGTGCAACGCGTCCATCCCGGCGGCGGCGACGTCGTCGGCCGGGGTGCCGCGGAGCACCTCGGCCACGTGTGCGGGGTCGTGGGAGACCGCCACGTGCGCGGCCGGGTCGATCGGCGGGGGCTCCTCGAGGTGGAGCAGCACCTGTTCGCCCCGCGAGCGCGGCCCCCACGGGGCGCTCAGGCGCAGCAGGACGGTCTCCAGGGCGAGGACCTCTGGGTCCTGGTCCGCGGCAGCCCGCAGCACCGGTTCGGGGGCGCGCAGCACGGTGGCCGTGCCCAGTCGGAGCAGGGTCACCCGGGGTTCGTCGGCGGGAACGTCGAGGCGGCCGCCGTCCTGGGTGAGGTCGGCGAGCACCTGGTCGGGCAGCCCCAGACGGCGGCCCCAGGCCAGGGCCACCAGGTGCCGGACGTGGTCGTCGAGCGGGGCGGCGCTCACCGGCCGAACAGCACCTTGGCCTCGTTGTAGCGGGCGACGGGGACCTTCTTGAGGCCGGTGAGGGCGGCACTCATGGGGATCGTGATGATGTCCGTGCCCCGCGCCGCCACCATCTGGCCCCAGCGGCGTTCGGCGGCGAGGTCCACAGCGGCCATGCCGAAGCGGGTGGAGAGCACGCGGTCCCGAGCGGTGGGGGCTCCGCCGCGCTGGATGTGGCCGAGCACGGTGTTGCGGGTTTCGATCCCCGTCATCGCCTCGATCTCGCGGGTGACCCATTCGCCGATCCCGCCGAGGCGGGGGCGTCCGGAGGCTTCGACGCCGGCCTCGGCCAGCGGGTCGTCGTGGCCTTCGGGGATGAAGCCCTCGGCGACCACCACGAGCGGGGAGCGGCCCTTCTCGTGGACCTGGGTTGCCCAGTCGGCGACCTGCTCCATGGGGGTGCGGACCTCGGGGATGAGGATCGCGTGGGCGCCGGCGGCCATGCCTGAGTGCAGCGCGATCCAGCCGACGTGGCGTCCCATGACCTCGGCCACCATGCACCGGTGGTGGGACTCGCCGGTGGTGCGCAGGCGGTCCATGGCGTCGGTGGCGATCTGCACGGCGGTGTCGAAGCCGAAGGTGTAGTCGGTGCCCTGCAGGTCGTTGTCGATGGTCTTGGGCACACCCACCACGGGGAGCCCGTCCTGGGCGAGGCGGTTGGCCCCGGCCAGAGTGCCCTCGCCGCCGATCGCGATGACGGCGTCGAGGCCGAGCTCGGCGAGATTGCGCAGCAGGTTCTCGGGGCCGCCGCCGTCGGTGTCGTAGGGGTGGGTGCGGGAGGTGCCGATGATCGTGCCGCCCGTTCGGGCGAGGCCGCGCACGCGGGTGCGGGGGAGCTCCTCGATGTCCTTCTCGATGAGCCCGGCCCAGCCGTTGCGGATGCCCACCATCTCCATGTCGTATGTCTTGATGCCGTGGAGCACGGCGGCGCGGATCACGGCGTTCAGGCCGGGGCAGTCGCCGCCGGAGGTGAGCAGACCGACTCGCATGGGGTTTCCTCCTGGGGATGTGTCGACGGCGGACACTGCCCACCCTAGCGACGGCGGCCGGGCCGGTGTCAGGGGCGGTCACCCGCTCCCGTGCAGGGGCTCTCAGCCTGGGTGCCCTGCCCGGCCGGGCCCAGCTCGGTGTGGCCCGGCTGGGCCCAGCCCGGCCCAGCCCAATCCAGCTCAGTGCGGTGCGGTGCTGTGAGGCCTCACTCGGAGAGCAGCGCCCGGATGCGCTCGACGCCCTCGGCGAGGTCGTCGTCGCCCAGGGCGTAGGACAGGCGCAGGTAGCCCGAGGGTCCGAAGGCCTCGCCGGGCACCACGGCCACCTCGGCCTCGTCCAGGATGAACGCGGCCAGCTCGGCGGAGGTGGTGGGGGTGACGCCCCCGCGGTAGGTGCGCCCGAGCGCCTCGCGGACGTCCACGTAGGCGTAGAACGCTCCCTCCGGGGTGGGGCAGGAGAAGCCCGGCACCGCGTTGAGCCCGTCCACCATGGCGCGTCGGCGGCGGTCGAAGGCGGCCTTCATCTCCTCGACGGCGTCCAGTGGACCGGCGAGGGCAGCCAGGGCCGCGCGCTGGGACACGTTGGCCACGTTGGAGGTGGCGTGGGACTGCAGGTTCGTGGCGGCCTTGATGACGTCGAGCGGGCCGGCCATCCAGCCCACGCGCCAGCCGGTCATCGCGTAGGTCTTGGCGACGCCGTTGAGCACCACGGTCTGCTCGGCCAGTTCGGGGACGGCGCGGAGGATCGGGGTGAAGGGGACGCCGTCGTAGGTGAGGTGCTCGTAGATCTCGTCGGTGACCACCCACAGGCCCCGCTCGAGCGCCCACCGGCCGATCCGCTCGGTCTCCTCGGGGGAGTAGACGGCACCGGTCGGGTTGGAGGGGGAGACGAACAGCAGCACCTTGGTGTGTTCGGTGCAGGCGGCCTCGAGCTGCTCGGTGGTCACCTTGTAGCCCTGCTCGGGTCCGGCGAACACCTCGACGGCGGTGCCGCCGGCCAGGCGGACGGCCTCGGGGTAGGTGGTCCAGAAGGGGGCCGGGACCAGCACCTCGTCCTGCGGGTCCAGCAGCGCGGCGAAGGTGTTGTACACGGCCTGCTTGCCGCCGTTGGTGACGAGCACCTGGGCGGCCTCGATCTCCACACCGGAGTCGCGCAGGGTCTTGGCGGCGATGGCCTCGCGCAGCTCGGGCAGGCCTGCGGCGGGGGAGTAGCGGTGGTTGCGGGGGTCGCGGGCGGCCTCGACGGCGGCCTCCACGATGTAGTCCGGGGTAGGGAAGTCCGGTTCGCCGGCGCCGAAGCCGATCACGGGGCGGCCGGCGGCCTTGAGCTCCTTGGCCCTGGCGTCCACCGCGAGGGTGGCCGAGGGGGCGATCGCGGACAGTCGCGCCGAGACGCGACGGGCGGGAGCAGGAGACATGGGAGGGGTCCTCTCTGGGCGGCGGTGGTCGGGCCGCCGTGGCGACGACCTCCCCCAGCCTAATGACACTGCCCCAGGGGTCGGTTCGACTCGCCGCCGCCGATGGCGTATCCTGTTTCCTCGGTACCGCACACAACGGGCCGGGAGTGTTTCTCCGGGTCGGTCAGAGCGGTTCCTAGGGTAGTGGCGCAATTGGTAGCGCAGCGGTCTCCAAAACCGCAGGTTGCAGGTTCGAGTCCTGTCTGCCCTGCTCGGTGTCGGCCCGTCCGGCACATGACGCGTCGAGCGTCCCGGCGATCCGATCGAGTGAGGCCACGTGACTGAGATGGCGGCGACCGCGGGGGGTTCCACCCCCGAGCCCCGTGAACGGCGTCCTGGCCTCGTCGCGCGGATCGTGCTGTTCCTGCGTCAGGTGGTGGACGAGCTCCGCAAGGTCGTCACCCCCACGCGCGAGGAGTTGCTGCGCATGACCGGGGTGGTGCTCGCCTTCGTGGCGGTCATGATCCTGCTCGTCATGGGACTGGACTGGGTGTTCGGCACCCTGGCCCGGGTCCTCTTCGGGGCGTCCCCGGCCTGATCGGGCGCCGCGGCAGCCGGGCCGCCGCCGCCCCGCCCGTCGTGACCTTCCCGTCGGAGGGTCGTCCCCGTCAGCAGAAAGCAGGAACCCGTGTCGGAGCAGGAACTGGATCGTCAGGACGTCGTGGAGACCTCCGAGGCCGATGCCGCGCCCGAGCAGGCGGAGGCGATCGAGGACGCCCAGGGCCAGACCGTCCAGGAGGCGGACCTCGCGGCCGCCGAGGGCGAGTCGGGCGCCGTCGACGTGGAGGAGGCCCAGGCCCGCCTGGAGGCCGCCGAGGCCGAGCCCGCTGTGGACCCGGCCGAGGAGCTGCGCACCCGCCTGCGTCGCCAGCCGGGTGACTGGTACGTGGTGCACACCTACGCCGGCTACGAGAAGCGCGTGAAGACGAACCTCGAGGCCCGCATCCAGACCCAGGACATGGAGGACTCGATCTACGAGATCGAGGTCCCCATGGAGGAGGTCGTGGAGATCAAGAACACCACCCGCAAGATCGTCTCCCGGGTGCGCGTGCCCGGCTACGTGCTCGTGCGGATGGACCTCGACGACGCCTCGTGGGGCGTGGTGCGCCACACCTCCGGCGTCACCGGCTTCGTGGGCAACGACGCCCACCACCCGCAGCCGCTCACCCTGGACGAGGTCTACGACATGCTCGCCCCGTCCGTGATCCAGGAGGCCGCTCGGGCCGCGGAGAAGGCCGGCCTGGCCGTCCCGGCGGCCGCCGGCTCCGAGAACCCGGCTGCCCCGCAGATCCACGTGGACTTCGAGGTGGGCGAGTCCGTGACCGTCAACGACGGCCCCTTCGAGACCCTCCCGGCCACGATCTCCGAGATCAAGCCCGAGGCCCAGCAGCTCGTGGTGCTGGTCTCCATCTTCGAGCGCGAGACCCCGGTCACGCTCTCGTTCAACCAGGTGACCAAGGTCATCTGACCCAGTCTCCCGTCCCACGCCGGCCGCCTGCCGGCGGGGGACGGTCCGGCCGCCGCGCCACGGCGGCCACCGCCCGCGGTGCGCTCCTGCGCCACGGGTCCCCCAGTGAGAGAAGGATCCACTCATGGCTCCCAAGAAGAAGGTCTCCGGTCTGATCAAGCTTCAGATCCAGGCCGGCGCGGCCAACCCGGCCCCGCCCATCGGCCCGGCCCTCGGCCAGCACGGCGTGAACATCATGGAGTTCTGCAAGGCCTACAACGCCGCCACCGAGTCCCAGCGCGGCAATGTGGTCCCGGTCGAGATCACCGTGTACGAGGACCGCTCGTTCACCTTCATCACCAAGACCCCGCCCGCCGCCGAGCTCATCAAGAAGGCTGCCGGCGTGCAGAAGGGCTCCGCCACCCCGCACACCGCCAAGGTCGGCTCGCTGACCCAGGCCCAGTGCGAGGAGATCGCCCAGACCAAGATGGAGGACCTGAACGCCAACGACGTGCAGGCCGCCGCCAAGATCATCGCGGGCACCGCCCGCTCCATGGGCATCACCGTCCAGGGCTGACGCCCACCCCCACCTCTTTCCAGTGGCAGGGCCGAGCGCGGTCCGCAGACCACGACTGCACAAGGAGAAAACGCAGATGGCACAGCGCAGCAAGGCATACAAGGCGGCCAAGGCCGCGATCGGCGAGGGTGTGTACTCGCCGGCCCAGGCGATCAAGCTCGCCAAGGAGACCAACCCCTCCAAGACCGACGCCACCGTGGAGGTCGCCCTCCGCCTGTCGGTCGACCCCCGTAAGGCCGACCAGATGGTGCGCGGCTCCGTGTCGCTGCCCCACGGCACCGGCAAGACCGCCCGCGTGGTCGTGTTCGCCACCGGTGAGCGCGCCGAGGCCGCCCGTGCCGCGGGTGCCGACGTCGTGGGCGACGACGACCTGATCGCCCGCATCGCGGACGGCTGGGTGGACTTCGACGCCGCCGTGGCCTCCCCGGAGCTCATGGGCAAGGTCGGCCGCCTGGGCAAGGTGCTCGGCCCCCGCAACCTGATGCCGAACCCCAAGACCGGCACCGTGACCCCGGACGTGGCCAAGGCCGTGGCCGACATCAAGGGCGGCAAGATCGACTTCCGCGTCGACAAGCACGCCAACCTGCACTTCATCATCGGCAAGACCTCCTTCGAGGCCAAGGCCCTCGCGGAGAACTACGCCGCCGCTCTCGAGGAGGTCCTGCGTCTGAAGCCGGCCTCCTCCAAGGGCCGCTACATCTCCAAGGCCACCGTGGCCACCACGTTCGGCCCGGGCGTCGCCATGGACCCGAACGCCACCTCGGTGGACACCTCCGAGCTCTGATCCCGTCACCTCCTCGCGGAAGTGCACGACGCCGGCCGCTCGCCCTCATGGGGCGGGCGGCCGTTGTCGTGGGGGAGGGGTGCGCGGGTGTGGTACGCTGGTTGAACCGAAGACCGCCGGTCGCGTGCGCCCTCCCGAGGGTGAACGCCGAAGGCCCTCCTCATGGAGGCGGCCCGCGCAGGTGATGCTGAGCCCATGCTGGCGCTGTCCCCGTGACGCCGCCCGGTCATGCCGCGCCCCGTGCACCTGCACGGGGCGTTTTCCATGTGCGGGCCGGGGCGGTCCCCCCGAACCCATCGAGAGGAGTGCCATGGCGACGTCCGCGAAGGAGTCGGCGGTGGCGGAGCTCACGGACCTGTTCCGCGAGTCCAGCGCCGCTGTCCTGACGGAATACCGTGGCCTGACGGTGTCCGAGCTCAAGCAGCTCCGTGACTCCATCCGTCAGGACGCGACCTACGCCGTGGCGAAGAACACGCTCGCCGAGATCGCGGCGAAGGAAGCCGGCGTGGAGGGCCTCGAGGCCTCCCTGGCCGGCCCCACCGCGATCGCGTTCGTGACCGGTGACCCGGTCAACGTCGCGAAGGCTCTGCGTGACTTCGCCAAGGACCACGAGAAGCTCGTGCTCAAGGGCGGCTACATGGATGGCCAGCCCCTGGACGAGGCCGGGATCAGGAAGCTCGCGGACCTCGAGTCCCGCGACGTCCTGCTGGCCAAGTTCGCCGGCGCGATGAAGGGCAGCATGTCCAAGGCTGCCGCCCTGTTCCAGGCCCCGCTGTCGAAGACCGCCCGCACGGTCGAGGCCCTCCGGGCCCAGCAGGACCAGGCTGCCTGACGCAGTCCCCCCGGGCTGCACGGCCCACCCACGTCATACGTACAGACACGTAAAGGAGCCATCATGGCCAAGCTGACCACCGAAGAGCTGCTCGCCGCGTTCGAGGAGCTGACCCTCATCGAGCTGTCCGAGTTCATCAAGGCGTTCGAGGAGAAGTTCGACGTCACCGCCGCCGCCCCCGTGGCCATGGCCGCCGCCGGCGCCCCCGCCGCCGGTGGTGCCGACGCCGCCGAGGAGAAGGACGAGTTCGACGTCATCCTCGAGTCCGCCGGCGACAAGAAGATCGGCGTCATCAAGGAGGTGCGCGCCCTGACCTCCCTCGGTCTGAAGGAGGCCAAGGACCTCGTCGACGGTGCCCCCAAGCCGATCCTCGAGGGCGTCAACAAGGAGACCGCCGAGAAGGCCAAGGAGCAGCTCGAGGGCGCTGGCGCCACCATCACCCTCAAGTGATGCGTGCGGCCTGAGCCGCGCCTGATCTGCTCGAGAGCCCCCGTCATCCCGCGTCAGCGGGGCGGCGGGGGCTCTCGTCGTCGCGCGGACTGGACGCCGGAGCGGGCAGGGGTTAAGATGGATGTTTGCACCTCCCCTGTCCCAGTGCGCCCAGAAACGGGATCGGACGGGAGGGACCGTGCGGCCTTCATATGGCGGTGGGCCCGGTCCTGTACCTCGCGCCGGGGGAGGCGGAACCGGAACCTGCAGCCCTGTGGAAGGATCCTACGTGGTCGCCTCGAGCACCTCCAACGAAACCGCTACTGTCTCCCCGCGATCCGGCGCCTCCGCCGGCCGCATCTCCTTCGCCAAGATCCACGAGCCGCTCGATGTGCCGGATCTGCTGGCCCTGCAGACGGAGTCGTTCGACCGCCTCGTGGGGAACGAGCGGTGGCTGGCCCGTGTCGACGCCGCCCTGGCTGCGGACGACCACTCGGTCTCCACCACGTCGGGCCTGACCGACATCTTCGAGGAGATCTCCCCGATCGAGGACTTCCAGGGCACCATGTCCCTGTCCTTCTCCGACCCGGAGTTCGCCGACGCGAAGATGACGGAGGAGGAGTGCAAGGACCGCGACGCGACCTTCGCCGCCCCGCTGTACGTCAAGGCCGAGTTCATGAACAACACGACCGGCGAGATCAAGCAGCAGACCGTCTTCATGGGCGACTTCCCGCTCATGACCCGCAACGGCACGTTCATCATCAACGGCACCGAGCGCGTCGTCGTGTCCCAGCTCGTGCGCTCCCCGGGCGCGTACTTCGAGCGCACCCCGGACAAGACCTCCGACAAGGAGATCTTCACCGCCAAGATCATCCCCTCCCGCGGCGCCTGGTTCGAGCTCGAGGTGGACAAGCGCGACCAGGTCGGCGTCCGCCTCGACCGCAAGCGCAAGCAGCCGGTGACCGTGCTGCTCAAGGCCATGGGCTGGACCGAGTCCCGCATCCTCGAGGAGTTCGGCCAGTACGACTCCATCCGCGCCACCCTCGAGAAGGACGGCACCGCGGATCAGAACGAGGCCCTGCTCGACATCTACCGCAAGCTGCGCCCGGGCGAGCCCGCCGCCGTCGACGCCGCGCAGACGCTGCTGAACAACCTGTACTTCACCCCCAAGCGCTACGACCTCGCCAAGGTGGGCCGCTACAAGCTCAACCGCAAGCTGGGTGTGGACGTGCACCTGGGCGACCCCAACGCCTCCGTGCTCACCGAGGACGACATCGTCCAGATGGTGCACTTCATCGCCGCGCTGCACGCCGGCGAGAAGTCCATCACCGGCCGCCGCGACGGCGAGGACGTGGACGTGCGCGTCGAGATCGACGACATCGACCACTTCGGCAACCGCCGCATCCGCGCCGTGGGCGAGCTGATCGAGAACCAGATCCGCACCGGCCTGTCCCGCATGGAGCGCGTCGTGCGCGAGCGCATGACCACCCAGGACGTCGAGGCGATCACCCCGCAGACCCTGATCAACATCCGCCCCGTGGTGGCGGCGATCAAGGAGTTCTTCGGCACCTCCCAGCTGTCCCAGTTCATGGACCAGAACAACCC
Organism: Micrococcus sp.; assembly: GCF_034179925.1. Classification (GTDB taxonomy): domain Bacteria; phylum Actinomycetota; class Actinomycetes; order Actinomycetales; family Micrococcaceae; genus Micrococcus. The sequence continues at coordinate 28,084 of NZ_JAXFPG010000034.1, forward strand.
GCTGGCGGGTCTGACGCACAAGCGTCGTCTGTCCGCGCTGGGCCCGGGCGGCCTCTCCCGCGACCGTGCGGGCATGGAGGTGCGCGACGTGCACCCCTCGCACTACGGCCGCATGTGCCCCATCGAGACCCCTGAAGGCCCGAACATCGGCCTCATCGGTTCGCTGGCGACCTTCGGGCGCATCAACCCGTTCGGCTTCATCGAGACCCCGTACCGCCGGGTCGTGGACGGCCGCGTCACCGACACCGTGGACTACCTGACCGCGGATGACGAGCTCGAGTTCCAGATCGCCCAGGCCAACGCGCCGGTGGACGAGGACGGCCGCTTCGTCGAGGAGCTCGTGCTCTGCCGTCAGCGCGGCGGCGGCGGCGAGCCCGTGCTGTCCACCGTGGACGACATCGACTACATGGACGTCTCCCCGCGCCAGATGGTGTCTGCGGCGACCGCTCTGATCCCGTTCCTCGAGCACGACGACGCCAACCGCGCGCTCATGGGCGCGAACATGCAGCGTCAGGCCGTGCCGCTGCTCCAGTCCGAGGCCCCCTACGTGGGCACCGGCATGGAGAAGTACGTGGCCGTGGACGCCGGCGACTCCGTCACCGCCGTCCAGCCCGGCGTCGTGACCGAGGTGGCCGCGGACCTGGTGACCGTCATGAACGACGACGGCACCACCACGCACTACCCGATCATGAAGTTCTCCCGCTCCAACCAGGGCAACGCGTACAACCAGCGGGTGCGCGTGTCCGAGGGCGACCGTGTGGAGAAGCTCTCGATCATCGCCGACGGCCCGGCCACCGACCAGGGCGAGCTCGCGCTCGGCAAGAACCTGCTCGTGGCGTTCATGCCCTGGGAGGGTCTGAACTACGAGGACGCGATCATCCTGTCCCAGCGCATGGTCTCCGAGGACGTCCTCACCTCGATCCACATCGAGGAGCACGAGGTCGACGCCCGCGACACCAAGCTGGGCGCCGAGGAGATCACCCGGGACATCCCCAACGTGTCCGAGGAGGTGCTGTCCCAGCTCGACGAGCGCGGCATCATCCACATCGGCGCCGAGGTGGAGGCCGGCGACATCCTGGTCGGCCGTGTGACCCCGAAGGGCGAGACCGAGCTGACCCCGGAGGAGCGCCTGCTGCGCGCGATCTTCGGCGAGAAGTCCCGCGAGGTGCGCGACACCTCCCTGAAGGTGCCCCACGGCGAGTCCGGCACGGTCATCGGCGTGCGCATCTTCGACCGCGACGAGGACGACGACCTGCCCCCGGGCGTGAACCAGCTGGTGCGTGTCTACGTGGCCCAGAAGCGCAAGATCACCGACGGCGACAAGATGGCCGGCCGCCACGGCAACAAGGGCGTCATCTCCAAGATCCTGCCGCTTGAGGACATGCCGTTCCTGGCGGACGGCACGCCGGTCGACGTCGTGCTGAACCCGCTGGGCGTGCCCGGCCGAATGAACCTCGGCCAGGTCATGGAGATCCACCTCGGCTGGGCCGCCTCCCGCGGCTGGGACATCGAGGGCGAGCCCGAGTGGATCAAGGACCTGCCGAACTTCCCGCGGCAGTCCGGCCCCGTGAACGTCGCCACCCCGGTGTTCGATGGCGCGGAGGCGGAGGAGATCACCGGTCTGCTCGGCCACGTGAACAAGACGCGGGACGGCGACCGCCTCATGGGCGTCAACGGCAAGGCGCAGCTGTTCGATGGCCGCACCGGCGAGCCGTTCCCGGACCCGATCTCGGTCGGCTACATGTACATGCTGAAGCTGCACCACCTCGTGGACGACAAGATCCACGCGCGGTCCACCGGCCCGTACTCGATGATCACGCAGCAGCCGCTGGGCGGAAAGGCCCAGTTCGGCGGCCAGCGCTTCGGCGAGATGGAGGTGTGGGCGCTCGAGGCGTACGGCGCCGCGTTCACCCTCCAGGAGCTGCTGACCATCAAGTCGGACGACATCCACGGCCGCGTCAAGGTGTACGAGGCGATCGTGAAGGGCGAGAACATCCCCGAGCCGGGCGTTCCGGAGTCCTTCAAGGTGCTCATCAAGGAGATGCAGTCCCTGTGCCTGGACGTGGAGGTGCTCTCCGCGGACGGCCAGACCATCGAGATGCGCGATGCGGAGGACGAGACCTACCGCGCCGCCGAGGAGCTGGGCATCGACCTCTCCCACGCCGAGCCCAGCTCGGTCGAGGAAGTCTGAGCCCTCTTCATCTCCCACAGACGTCACCTGAGAACCACTGAACTGAGGAGTTCACCGGAGCATGACCGTGAACAGCATGTCCACTGACAACTCTTTCGGCCTGATGCGCATCGGCCTGGCCACGGCGGAGGACATCCGCCGCTGGTCCTACGGCGAGGTGAAGAAGCCCGAGACCATCAACTACCGCACCCTGAAGCCGGAGAAGGACGGGCTCTTCTGCGAGAAGATCTTCGGCCCGACCCGTGACTGGGAGTGCGCCTGCGGCAAGTACAAGCGCGTGCGCTTCAAGGGCATCATCTGCGAGCGCTGCGGCGTCGAGGTGACCCGCTCCAAGGTGCGCCGTGAGCGCATGGGCCACATCGAGCTGGCCGCGCCCGTGACCCACATCTGGTACTTCAAGGGCGTGCCCTCGCGCCTGGGGTACCTGCTGGACCTGGCCCCGAAGGACCTCGAGAAGGTCATCTACTTCGCGGCGTACATGATCACGTCCGTGGACGAGGAGGCCCGTCACCGGGACCTGCCGAACCTGCAGGCGGAGCACGACCAGGAGACCCGTGTCCTGGCGGATCAGCGCGACGCCGACATCGCCGCCGTCGCCGCGGACCTGGAGAAGGACCTCGCCAAGCTCGAGGCCGAGGGCGCCAAGGCGGCCGAGAAGAAGAAGGCCCGTGACGCCGCGGACAAGACCATGGCGCAGATCCGCAAGCGCGCGGACGCGGAGCTGGACCGCAAGGAGCAGGTCTGGGACCGCTTCAAGAACCTCAAGGTCGCCGACCTCGAGGGCGACGAGGGCCTGTACCGCGCCATGCGGGACAAGTTCGGTCAGTACTTCGAGGGCTCCATGGGCGCCGAGGCGATCCAGAAGCGTCTGCAGACCTTCGACCTCGAGGCCGAGTCCGCGATGCTGCGCGAGACCATCCAGACCGGCAAGGGCCAGCGCAAGACCCGCGCCCTGAAGCGTCTGAAGGTGGTCAACGCGTTCCTCACCACGGACAACTCGCCCGAGGGCATGGTCCTGGACGCCGTCCCGGTGATCCCGCCGGAGCTGCGCCCGATGGTCCAGCTCGACGGCGGCCGGTTCGCGACCTCGGACCTCAACGACCTCTACCGTCGTGTGATCAACCGCAACAACCGCCTGAAGCGCCTGCTGGACCTCGGTGCGCCCGAGATCATCGTGAACAACGAGAAGCGCATGCTCCAGGAGGCCGTGGACTCCCTGTTCGACAACGGCCGTCGCGGCCGTCCGGTCACCGGGCCGGGTAACCGCCCGCTGAAGTCGCTGTCGGACATGCTCAAGGGCAAGCAGGGCCGCTTCCGTCAGAACCTGCTCGGCAAGCGTGTGGACTACTCGGGCCGTTCGGTCATCGTGGTGGGTCCGCAGCTGAAGCTGCACCAGTGCGGCCTGCCCAAGCAGATGGCGCTCGAGCTGTTCAAGCCGTTCGTGATGAAGCGCCTGGTGGACCTCAACCACGCCCAGAATGTGAAGTCCGCCAAGCGCATGGTGGAGCGTTTCCGCCCGCAGGTGTGGGACGTGCTCGAGGAGGTCATCTCCGAGCACCCGGTGCTGCTCAACCGTGCACCCACCCTGCACCGTCTGGGTATCCAGGCGTTCGAGCCGCAGCTGGTCGAGGGCAAGGCCCTGCAGCTGCACCCGCTGGTGTGCTCGGCGTTCAACGCGGACTTCGACGGCGACCAGATGGCCGTGCACCTGCCGCTGTCCCCGGAGGCCCAGGCTGAGGCGCGTCTGCTGATGCTCTCGAGCCACAACATCCTGAAGCCCTCGGATGGCCGCGCCGTGGCCGTTCCGGCTCAGGACATGATCATCGGCCTGAACCACCTCACCACGGTGCGCGAGGACGCCGAGGGCGCCGGCCGCCACTTCGGCACCGTCGCGGAGGCCATCATGGCCTTCGACGCCGGCTCGCTGCACCTGAACGCTCCGGCGACGATCGGCGTCGAGGGCTTCGTGCCCTCGGAGGCCGTGCCGGCGCCGGAGGGCTGGTCCGAGGGCGAGACCGCCCTGATCGAGACCACCCTGGGCAAGGTCATCTTCAACGAGCTGCTGCCGGCGGACTACCCGTGGCTGGACACCCAGGCCACCAAGGGCACCCTCGGCCAGCTGGTCAACGACCTCGCCGAGCGCTACCCGATGGTGGTCACCGCCCAGACCCTCGACAACCTCAAGGACGCGGGCTTCCACTGGGGCACCTGGTCCGGTGTGACCGTGGCGATCTCGGACATCACGTCCGACTTCGACAAGGCCTCCATCATGGAGGGCTACGAGGAGCAGGCCCAGCGCGTCCAGGCCCAGTACGACAAGGGTCTGATCGCGGACGACGAGCGCCGCTCCGAGCTGATCGACATCTGGAACAAGGCCACCGACGAGGTCGCCGCGGCCATGAAGGACGGGCTCTCGAAGCTCAACACCATCAACCGCATGGTGTCCTCGGGCGCCCGAGGCAACTGGCTGCAGGTGCGTCAGATCGCGGGCATCCGTGGCCTGGTGGCCAACCCGAAGGGTGAGATCATCCCGCACCCGATCAAGTCCTCCTACCGTGAGGGCCTGTCGGTGCTGGAGTACTTCTCCGCGACCCACGGCGCCCGCAAGGGCCTGGCGGACACCGCCCTGAAGACGGCGAACTCGGGCTACCTGACCCGTCGTCTGGTGGATGTGTCCCAGGACGTGATCGTGCGCGAGGAGGACTGCGGCACCAGCCGCGGCCTGACCGTGACGATCGCCGTGCCGAACGCCGACGGCGAGCTCGTGCCCCACGAGCAGGTCGAGAACTCCGCGTTCGCCCGGACCCTGGCCCAGTCGGTCGTCGCCGAGGACGGCACGGTGCTGGCCGAGGCCGGCGCGGACGTGGGCGACGTGCTGATCGGTGAGCTCGTGGCTGCCGGCATCTCCGAGATCAAGGTCCGCTCCGTGCTGACCTGTGAGTCCCCGGTGGGCACCTGCGCCAAGTGCTACGGCCGCTCCATGGCTACCGGCCAGCTGGTGGACATCGGTGAGGCCGTGGGTATCATCGCCGCTCAGTCGATCGGTGAGCCCGGCACCCAGCTGACGATGCGCACGTTCCACACCGGTGGTGTGGCCTCTGCGGACGACATCACCCAGGGTCTGCCCCGTATCCAGGAGCTCTTCGAGGCGCGCACCCCCAAGGGTGTCGCCCCGATCTCCGAGGTGGCCGGCCGTGTGCGGATCGAGGACACCGACGCCTCGGTGCGCCTGGTCCTCACCCCGGACGACGGCTCCGAGGAGATCGCCTACCCGGTGCTGCGCCGTGCGCGTCTGCTCGTGGAGGACGGCGAGCACGTGGCCGTGGGCACCCAGCTCGTGGCCGGTGCGGTGGACCCGAAGCAGGTGCTGCGCGTGCTCGGCCCGCGGGCTGCCCAACGGTTCCTCGTCTCCGAGGTCCAGGACGTGTACCAGTCCCAGGGCGTGGGCATCCACGACAAGCACGTGGAGGTCATCGTCCGCCAGATGCTGCGCCGCATCACCGTCATCGAGTCGGGTGAGACTGACCTGCTTCCTGGTGAGCTCACGGACCGTGCACGCTTCGTGGCCGCCAACCGGGCCGCTGTCGCCGAGGGCCGCCAGCCGGCTTCCGGCCGTGACGAGCTCATGGGCATCACGAAGGCCTCGCTGGCCACCGACTCGTGGCTGTCCGCCGCGTCCTTCCAGGAGACGACCCGCGTGCTCACGCAGGCCGCCATGGAGGGCAAGGAGGATCCGCTGCTGGGCCTGAAGGAGAACGTGATCATCGGCAAGCTGATCCCGGCCGGCACCGGCCTGGATCGCTATACCAAGACGGTGGTGGAGCCCACCGAGGAGGCCAAGGCGAACCTGTTCGCCACGCCGGTGGGCTTCGCGGACTTCGACTACCCGGGTCTGGACCAGCCGCTCGGTGACACCGACTTCCACGCGGTGTCCCTGGACGACTACGGGCGCGGCGGTGACTTCCGCGCCTGACCGGCTTCGCCGGTGACACATCGGGGCGCCCCCCCGCGTCGGGCCGCGGGGGGCCCCCGGGGGGGGGGGGGGTGGCGGGCGGGGGGCACACCGGCCGGACCAGGA
>NZ_JAXFPG010000001.1:0-7268 GCF_034179925.1 Micrococcus sp.
CCCCCCCCCCGGTCCGGGTCAGAGGGTGGCGGAGCCGCCGGCGACGGAGTTGAGATCCTCCTCGGTGATGCGGGTGGCACCCTCGGGCACGGTGATCATGTCCACGGCGTCGCCGTACTCCACACGCATCGGCAGCTGGGAGTCGCGCAGGTGCTGCAGGACGTCGAGGTCCTTCTGGGCGGCGTCCTCGGGCGGCGCGACGAGGTCCGCAGTCTGCAGCGGGTCCACCTCGACGGCCTTGATGGTCTCGCCGTCGATCTCCTGGATCACGTCGAAGGTGTTGTCGTTGAGGCGGGGCAGCAGGTCGTCCACGGTGGACGCCTCCCGGGAGGGGATGGCCTCGGCCTCGGCCTGGGCCTGCAGGAGCTTGTCCACGAGGTCGCGGTTGGCCTCCACCACGCGCTTGACGTGGACCTTCACCTCGTAGCGGTTGCCGCCGAGGTCGGTGACGTCGCTGTTCTCGAGGATAGAGGCGCGCAGGCGGTCCCGCTCCTCGGGGGTGAGGGCCTCGGCGTCCACGTGGGCCTGCCGCTGGGCCTCCTCACGGAACTGGGTGGTCAGGGCCTTGTCGAAGCCGATCCAGCGGCCGCTGATGAGGTCCACGACCCACTGCAGCTCGCTGGGAGTGGAGGCAATCTGGGACTGGAGATCGTCGGCGAGCCGCCGCGCATCGGTGGTGCCGGTGCGGCGCAGCACCTCGAGGACGTCCGCGCGCAGGTACAGCTCGTGGTCGCCGATCTCGACGAGCTCGACCATGCGGTCGCCCGAGATCGCCCAGGCCGCTGCGGAGTCCGAGTCCGCCGGGGTCTGGGCATCGGCCACGGGGACGCCCTCGCGGGTGGATGTGGCCTGCGTGGTGAAGGTGGACTCCCGCAGGCGGTCCAGGAACGGCTTGACGTCCGCGTACTCCTGGTCGCTCAGGCGGTCGTTCTCGGGGCCGCGGGCGAGGTCCTCGAGCTGGGCCTCGGTGGCGGTGATGCGCACTGTCGAGCTCTGCTCGGTGGCCTCGGCCAGGCGGTCCGTGGCGATACGTACGCGCTCAGCCGGCTCCGGGCCGGTGATGGACTCGATGATGCCGCACCCGGTGAGGGCGAGAGCGCCGGTCACGCCGACGGCGGCGAGGGCAGCAGTGCGGGATGCGCGGGGGCGGGACATGGTGGATCCTCCTGAGCTGGGGCGAGGGGGACGGCACCCGCGAATTGCGCGGGCACTGTGCACGCCCTCGACGCTATCAGGCACAGGCGGGGCGGTGCCGCGAGGGTGTGGATTATGGCCCCCTCGGCCCGGGAGCGTCCGCCGAGGGTGGTGTCGTTCTCGTTGGTGCCGTCCAGCTGGATCTGGCAGCCGGTGGAGGTAGACACCTCCCGCTTATTCACGAACCAGTTTCGGTAAATGGGCGTCGTTGGATAAGGCAATTGGCCCTGACTACCGCCCGACTCCTTCGGATCAGGACTCCGACGCCTCGCCATGGGCGTTTCCCGCCGGTCTTCGAGCGTCATTTCCCACGAGCTTCAACGCCGGGACTACGTAGAGGCGGTGCGTCGGCGCCCGGACACACCCTCCCAGCGCCCGCCGTGCCGCCGTCGTCGTGCGCCACGACGTGCGTCGCCGTGCGTGCCCCGGTGTGCAGGGTCAGTCGCTCAGGCCCGTCATGCGGAGGGTGAGGTTGAGGCGGTGCCCCGACAGTCCGCACCCCTGCGGTGCAGTGCCTGGCAGCACCGACCTCACCCCGTGGAAGGCCAGGCGGGAGGGGCCGCCGAACACGAACAGGTCCCCCGAGCGCAGTTCGAGGTCCCAGTGGGGCCGGGCACGGGTCTGCGGCGTGCCGATGCGGAAGCGGCAGGCGTCCCCGATGGAGAGGGACACCACCGGGGCCAGCGACTGCTCATCCCTGTCCTGGTGCAGGCCCATGTGCGCCTGAGCGTCATAGAGGTTCGCCAGCACCGCATCCGGGGTGTAGCGGCCCGCGTGGGGATCTCCGACGGCGTCGAGCGCGGCCCTGCCCAGGCGGACCACCCAGCCCGGCACCTCCAGCACCCGCCGGCCGTTCACGTCCACCGCCTCCCGTGAGTAGCCCCCGGCATGCCAATGCCACCCCAGGCACACCGTGCGCACGCTCATGGAATGCGTGCCGATCACCGTGGAGTGCAGCGGCACCGGACCGGCCGCCCACTCGTCGAAGCGTTCCACGATCCACCGCTGCTGCTCCAACGAGAGGAACCCGGGCACGTGGTGCGCGCCCTCCGGCAGGGCCACGGCGGGGCGGGGCAGAACGTCGTCGCCGAACAGGGGCTCCATGCCGCCCCAGGCTAGTCCGGCCGAGGAACGACGGCGGACCGGGCTGCAGGCCCGCGGGGGTACCCACTCGATGAGAGCGGGTACCCGCCGAGCCGCACAGCAGGCTCAGGCGCCGGGGGTGACCACACCGAGGCCGACCGCCTGAGCGGCCTCCGCCAAACGGACGTCGTAGGTGAGGACCGCATCGGCGGCGAGGCGGATCGCAGACTCGAGGTGCACAGCGTCGAGGGAGCGCAGGTGCGGGATCGGCAACAGCCCTGCACCCCGGTACACGGCCCGATCCGGAGTAGCGAGGCTGACACCGGCGAGAAGCTCGGAGACCTGCCCCTGAGGCAGGGCCTCCCGGACGGCGATACGGCGCATCTCCGTCTCCAGGAGATCGCTGGAGACCAGTTCCGCGGGAGTCTCGTCCAGCCAGTCGGCCAGCGGCTCACTGTGGGGCTGGTCCAGGAGGAGGGCCGCGAGCGCAGAGGTGTCCACGTAGACGCGCTGGAGCATCACAGGCGATCCTCGCGCAGCTCATCCAGGATCCGCGTGACGGGCTGGCCGGAACGGTGGCGGCGCGCGGCCAGCTCCGACCATGCACCGGAGCGGACGGCCGGACGCATGGGCAGGGTCGGCCTGCTGGGAGCGTCCACGGGCACCAGTCGGCCGACCGGTTCGCCGGCGTTGGTCACGAGGAAGGACTGGCCAGCCGCGACCGCCCGCAGAACCCGGCCGGACTCGTTGCGCAGTTCCCGCTGGGAAAGGGTCTCGTCGGCATCCAGGCTCATGGCCCGATCGTAGCACCCGTGCTACACCGGGTTCCGGGGCCAGCGCCCACAGAGCGTGGCCAACGCCGGCATCCCCCGCACCCGGTAGGTTCGGCCTCATGGACGATCTGCGTGTGCAGCCAGGCCCGGGCGCGCCCCGGGGGCTGGTGATCCCCGCCGCAGAGCTGGCCGAGCGCTTCTCCCACGCCTCCGGCCCCGGCGGTCAGGGCGTGAACACGGCGGACTCGCGCGTGCAGCTCAGCCTGGACCTGGGCACGACGACGGCGCTCACCCCCACCCAGCGCGAGCGCGCCCTGGCCGGGCTCGCAGGCCGGCTCACGGGCACCGTGCTGACGGTCGCGGCTGAGGAACACCGCTCCCAGAGGCGCAACAGGACGGCCGCCCGCGAGCGCATGGCCGCCCTGCTGCGTCAGGCCCTGGCACCGCCGGTACCCCGGCGGGCGACGAAGCCCACCCGGGGCTCCCAGCGGCGCAGGCTGCAGGCCAAGCGGCAGCGTGGGGAGGTCAAGCGCGCCCGGAGGCGGCCGTCGTCGTCGGAGTGAAGGGGTGCGGTCAGGCCTTCTTGACCACCGAGGACTTCAGGTACATCTGGCCCTCGCCGGGGACCTTGGCGCTGATGTCGTGGCCGTCCACGGGGGACTCGAGCAGGCGGATGCCACGCACCTTGGTGCCAGCCTTGATGGTGGAGCCGCCCTTGACCTTGAGGTCCTTGGCGATGGTGACGTCGTCGCCCTCGGCCAGCGGGTTCCCGACCGCGTCGCGCACCACGGCGGCGGCCTGCGCAGCCTCCTGCTCGGCGGCCTCGGCCTCCGGCGACCACTCGTGGGCGCACATGGGGCAGGTCAGCAGGGCGCCGGACTCGTAGGTGTAGTCCTCGGAGCAGGAGGGGCAGGGCGGCAGGGCGGTCTCGGTCATGCGCCCAGTCTGCCCCACCCCCTGCACTCCGGGGGCGAAAACGCCCGGAATTCCCGCTGTATAACGGGCTCTTTCGCCCCCGGAGCGATGGGAGAGGGGGCGGATGTGGAGGGGGCGGGGCAGAGGGGGGTCAGTCGGTGACTTCCACCAGGCCTCGGGCCCCGCGCTCGGCCTGCATCATCGAGTGGTCCACCATCGGGTAGCGGCCGGCCTCGGGGAACACGGTCTCCACGAACCCACCCTGAGCCGCGGCCAGGCCCAGCACCTGCGAGCCGCCCGAGGCCGTGCCGAAGGCGTCACGGCCGTCCTTGAGCTGATAGGCGCCCTCGGCGTACACGGTGTCGAACTGGGTGCCCACGATGTGGAAGTTCGACCCGTGGTTCGGCCCGGCGGCGAGCACCCAGAAGCGCACCCGCTCCCCCGCCACGGCCTGCAGCGGGTGCTGACGGTACTGGTCCGCGATCCCGTTGAACACCACCATGTCCGGGTCGCCGGCCGCCGCCCGTGCCGCGTCCACCTCTGCGGCCTCCTCCTGGGAGGCCCCGGTACCGGGCTGCACATACACCTCGGACTGGACGATGACGTACTCACGGTCCACGGGCTCCAGGCCCGGCGGATCGATCATCACGGCCCCGAACATGCCGGCGCTGATGTGGGAGGTCATCGGGGCGGCCCCGCAGTGGTACATCCAGATCCCGGCCCGACGCGCGGTGAACCGATACACCAGCTGCTCGCCCGGGGCGATGGTCCGCATCACCGTGTTCGGCGCGACCTCGCTGGCGTGGAAGTCGATGGAGTGCTCCATGGCACTGTCGTTGACGAAGGTCACCTCGAAGGTGTCCCCGACCTTCCCGCGGATGGTCGGGCCCATCGCCCCGGCCGGGTCCGGGGAGCCGGGCGGGCCGTCCTGGGCGGCGCCGTCGTCGTTCCGGCCCTCGGCGTTCTGGCCGTCGGCATTCTCCGGCGCCCCGCCGGAGTAGGGCCAGCGCTTCTGCCACACGCCCGGGGCGACCTCCACGTCCATCTCGCTGGCGCGCAGGGTGAAGCGGTGGTCTACCCCCTGCGGGGTGGGCGGGGCGGTGGCGTCCACGCTGCGGGTCAGCGCGACGGTCGGGTCGAACACGGTGCGTCCCGGTGCGGCCTGCACCCCGGCGGCCGAGTGTTCGCCGTGGCCGCCCTGCCCGTCGGCGCCGTCCGCGGCCGTCGTACCCTCCTGCCCGGTCACATGCAGGGAGAACACCATGCCCTGCTGGTGGTGGCCCACGATGGTGCACCAGCCCTCCGCGGACTCCCCCACCACGCCGAGGTCCAGCACGGCGCTCTGCCCGGGTGAGAGGCGGGGCGTGGTCTGCCCGGCGATGCTGAGATCGTGCACCGCGGACGCGTCCGTGTTGTGCACCGTCAGCACCACCCGGTCCCCTGCCTGGGCCTCCACCACGCTCGGGGTGAAGCGCATGTCCGCGGCCTCCACGGCCACCTCCAGGGTCCGGCCCGTCGGCACGACGGCGGTACTGGCGGCCGGGCGCGCCGGGGCGGCCAGGCTCTGGCCCACCGCCACCCCCACGGCGACGATCAGCGCCAGCGCGGTGAGGCCGGCGAGCACGCCGGTGGCCGTGAGGGTCTTCGGGATGAGAGGCACCCCGAGCCGCGGAGCGGGGTTCCCGGGGGCGGCGGCGGGGACGGCCGGCGCCCCGGACACGGTGGCGGCGGGGACGGCCGGCGCCCCGGGGGCAGTACCAGCGCGCTCGGCCGCCATGGCCCGGCGCTCGGCCACGGCCGCGCGGATCCCGCCGATCATCAGGGGGATGAACACCAGGAACGCCAGCATCGCCGCCGCGGACAGCCCGACCCGAACCCAGGTGGGGGTCGGTAGCATCCAGAGCAGCAGGGCGCCGTTGATGACGGTCAGGCGCAGGCTTGCCCAGCGGTCGAACCACTGCCCGGCGGCACGCACCACGCGGGGACCGCCGCCGAGCACGCTGGGCAGCAGGTAGCTGAGTGCGCCGGTGAGCAGCTGCAGCATGAACCCGCCCACCCAGTAGGCGGCCAGGCCGGGATAGTCGCGGACGATGGACCCGGAGTCCGAGGTGAGCACCAGCACACCGGTCAGCCCGGTGGCCAGCACGAACCAGATCATCGCGGCCCCGATCGAGGCGGGGGCGAACTCCTGCGGCGGGCGGGCCCGGAACGGGGCGATCAGTGTGCGCCCCCACCACAGCACCAGGGCCAGGTGCACAGCCAGGGCGAGGACCGCCGTCGTGGTCCACCCGGCGACGGCGGCGCCCACCACGGCCAGGACGGCCAGGTTGAGCGGGAGGAACACTTGGCGGGCGGCGCGTTCGGCGCGGTCGTCCATGCGGGCGCGCAGCACGGTGGGCCAGAAGGTGATGAGGGTGCCGACGAGGGTCATGCCGACCCAGCCGAGGATCATGGTGAGCGTGTGCGCCACGAGCAGGCGGGCGTGCCACTGCTCGGACAGGCCCCGGGCCAGGAGCACGCCGAACGTGACGCCCACGGGCAGCCAGGCGGCGGCGGCCAGGTAGTAGTGGATGGTGATGCGGAACCGCAGCGGCAGGGCCCGGCGCAGCTGACGGAACAGGCTGACGCCGTGCCACACCACCACTGCGGCGAGCACGGTGCCGCCGGCCACGGCCAGCGGCCACAGGGCGGCGGGGACGGCGACGAACACGGCGGCGGAGCCGAGCAGGAACAGCAGCAGGCGCAGGCTCTGGTGGCGGTCCTGGTTCGGGAGCGGGCGGGTCTTGAGCAGGGCGTTGGCGAAGTGGCGGCTCCACACGAGGATCGAGTGGCTGAGCGCGCCGAGGACCACCAGGTGGACCATGAGCCAGGTGGCCGAGGGCACCCAGCGGTGCACCAGGGCGACGACGGCGGCCGCGGTCAGCCACAGCACCACGGTGTAGTCCCGCAGGGGGTTGCGACGACGGCGGGTGGGGTGCTGCGTGGGAACCATGGCCGCCATAATACTTGCGGTCGACATGCCGATTATGGATATGTCCCCGTCCCACTCCCGTGTATGAAACGGGAGCCGCCAGATGCATTCCCGTGTATGAAACGGGAGCCTCTGAGAGCGCTTCCGTGTGTGATGCGGGGGGTCAGGGTGTGGTGGGGGTGTCGATGGGCCCGGTGCAGCCCCAGGCGGTGGGGTCCACGGTGCAGTCGTCCTCGACGTTGCGGGTCACGGTGGCCCAGATGTCCGCGGTGACCGGTTGCGCGGTCCGGGTCAGCGAGCCGGGGATGCTCTGCCAGGGCCCGTCTCCGACA
>NZ_JAXFPG010000010.1:0-47954 GCF_034179925.1 Micrococcus sp.
GGGGGGGGCCACCGGGGGGGGGGGGGGGCCCCCCTCGCCCCCCCCCGGGGGGGCCGCGGGGGGGGGCCCCCCCGGGGTGGGGGCGCCCCGGTCGTCGTGGGCTCGGCGAGGTCAGGCGACCGCGGCGGCGAGCTTGTTCAGCGACTCCTCGAGCTGCTCCTCGGTGAGCAGCGGGAAGAGGTTCTTGGCGAGCAGGTCCGGGTCGGTGACGTCGGTCCAGTCGTAGATGAGGGTGACATCGGTGCTGTCCGAACCGTTGTCCTCGAGCACGTAGACCCACTGCCAGCCGGGGGGCTGGGTGCCGGCGGGGGCGGTCTTCCAGCCCACACGCTTGTTCGGGTCGTAGGCGACCACGTGGTTGTCGGTCTGGTACTCCCCGCCCATGTGGTCGCCCTGCATGTTCATGGTGAACACGTCGCCGACCTTCTGGATGCGCTGGGTGCGGTCGTCGGAGCGGATGAAGCCCGAGCCGTCGATCTGCGCGTGGTTGGCCGGCAGGGTCAGGAAGTCGAAGATGTCCTTCGCCGACGCGTCGATGGTGCGGGTCACGGAGATCTTGGTCTCGCCCTGGGGGGTCTTGTTCATCTCGGTCATGGGGGCACCGTAGGCAGGTGGGGGCCCCTTCGGGCAAGGGCTCCGGCGCGGCGGCATGGCCCGGGGTGGGTGCGAGAGGCCGTGGCGCGGGGGCGACGCCGTGACCCGGGGCCGGTGCCCGGCCTCAGTCCGGGACGTCGCGGCCACGGCGGTAGGCGGACACGCTGGGCTCGCCCACCAGGTGGAACCGCCACGGGAACCGCACCGATCCACCCTCCCCCGACACCCCGACGCGCGGGCCGCGCGCCACCTCGGCGCCCGGTGCGCTCCGGGCGGGGCCGGCGTCGTGAAGGGCGGGGTCGGCGTCGTGCGGGGCGGGCGGAGCGAGGAGGAACCGGGCCGGAGCCCCCTCCGACGGGCACAGGCCCGACCCGGGGGCGGGGGTCTGCGCCACGATCTCCACCGGCGCATGGCCCATCTGCAGGGTGATGCCGAGCCCCTGCCCCAGGTTGCCCGGCCCTGAGAGCAGGCGCACCCCGGTGTCCCGGCCGCGGCGGGCCACCGCCAGCTCCCGCCCGGCCAGCACCTCGCCCGCCCGCAGCAGCACACCCCCGGCCTCCCCCGCGGGGTGCCCCACGAGGTTCAGGCAGCGGTGGATCCCATAGTTGAGGTACACGTAGGTGCGGCGCACCGGCCCGAACAGCGCCGCGTTGCGCTCGGTCCGCCCCCGGAACGAGTGCGCGCCCGGGTCCACGCCCTGGTCCCCGTAGGCCTCGGTCTCGGTGAGGCGGACCGTCACGACGCCGTCGGGCGCCGCCACGGTCAGCCGGCACCCCAGCAGCCCCTCCGCCAGGGCGGGGGCGGGCCCCTCGAAAAGGCGGGCCAGCTGCTGTGGGGTCATCCGGCCGCCGCCGGCAGCACCATGTTGTCGATCAGGCGGACCGGGGGCACATGCGCGGCCACCAGGGCCAGCGCCTCCCGGCGCAGCGGACCGCCCAGCGTGTCCGGGCCGAGCTCCTGCAGGGTCTCGGGATCCACCACCACGAGGTGGTCCAGCTCCACGCCCGGCTCGTCGCGGACCATGGCCCGGGCGGCCTCCACATCCACGGGCCGGCCGGCGGCGGAGGCGTCCGCGAGCAGGCGCAGGGCCCGGCTGAGCACCAGGGCACGCTCGAGGCCCTCTGCGTCCAGGCGGGTGTTGCGGCTCGAGAGCGCCAGCCCCTCGGGCGAGCGGACGATCGGCACGGAGCGCACATCCACGGCGACGTCGAGGTCCCGGGCCACCCGGCGCAGCACCGCCACCTGCTGGGCGTCCTTCTGCCCGAAGTAGCTGCGAAGCACCGGCGCGGCCGGGCCCACGATGTTCCAGAGCTTGGCGACCACGGTGGCGACGCCGTCGAAGTGGCCCGGCCGGGAGGCGCCCTCGAGCACCTCGCCCATGCGGCCCGCGGAGACGGTGACGATCGGCGCGTCCGGGTAGCCCGGGTACATCTCCTGCACCTCCGGGGCGAACGCGAGGTCCGCGCCGGCCGCACCCAGCAGGTCCAGGTCCGCCTCCAGGGTGCGGGGGTAGTGCTCGAGGTCGGCCGGGTCCCCGAACTGGAGCGGGTTCACGAAGATGCTGGCCACCACCACGTCGTTCTCGGCGCGGGCGCGGCGGACCAGCGAGGCGTGGCCGTCGTGGAGGGCACCCATGGTGGGGACGAAGCCCACCGTGACGGGGGCATCCGCGGCGGGTGCGGTGCCGGTGCCGGTGCCGGTGCCGGTGGCAGCCTCGGCCACCAGCGCACGCAGGGCCGCGCGGGTCTCCTCCACCGTGCGGGCCAGACGAGGATGGCGGTCGGGAGCGTCGGGGGAGGCGGGCGAGGCGAGGTCCCCGAGCGAGGCGGGGGCCGGCGTCGTGGTGGGAGCGGCCGAGGTGCCCGCCGGCGATGAGGCGGGGGTGGCCGGCGTCGTGGTGGAGGTGGTGTCCGGAACGGGGCGCTGGTCGGGGGCGCGGTCGAGGGGAGTCACGGGCTCGAGTCTAGGCCCGCGAGTCCCCGGGTTCCGGGGGCGAAACACTCACGCTCCGGGGGCGAAAGGGGCCGGAATCCGGGTGGAATTCCAGCCCCTTTCGCCCCCGGAGCGCGTGGGGTTTCCGAGCGCGGGGTGAGGGGCGGTGCGCTCAGATCAGGCGTCCTGCGCGGCGCCCTTCACCTGGGCGGCGGCGTCCTGGGAGCGGCCCTTGACGTCCTCCACCCGCTCCGCGCCCTCGGCCTTGAGGCTCTCCGCGGACTCCGCAACCGACTCCTTCAGGGCCGTGGCGGCCTCACGGGCCTCCGGCTCGATCTGCTCACGCAGCTGCTGCGCGGCCTCGGTGGCCTTCTCCCTGGCGGCGTCCACCAGCGGGGCGGCCTTGTCCTTCACCCGCTCCGCCGCGTTCTGCTCCAGCTCGGTGGACGGCAGCAGGGAACTCAGCAGCAGGCCCGCACCGAAGGCGATCACGCCCGCGGCCAGCGGGTTGCCCCGGGTCCGGCGGCGCACCTGGGCCGGCGCCTGCTGCACGGCGTGCTGCGCATCCTCGGCCCACTCCGAGGCCCTGTCCCCGGCCTGCTGGGCGTAGGCACGGGCCTGGTCCGCGTAGTCCCCGGCCACATGCTGGGCGTCGGCGGCGGCACCGCGGGCACGCTCGCCCACCGAGGGGCCGGTCTGGTGCTCGTCCGAGGAGCCCATGATGCTCTCC
Organism: Micrococcus sp.; assembly: GCF_034179925.1. Taxonomy (GTDB): domain Bacteria; phylum Actinomycetota; class Actinomycetes; order Actinomycetales; family Micrococcaceae; genus Micrococcus. Next base: position 3,257 of record NZ_JAXFPG010000010.1, read on the forward strand.
TTCACGCTGATCAGGCCGTCCTTGATGCGGTTGGTCTGGCGGCTCACGGCCTTCGTGGGGCTGACCTTCTCCGCCAGCGCGTCGACGTCCTGGCCCAGCGCGTAGCGGGTGCGCTCGATCTCGGCGCGGATCTCGTCAGGGTTCTTGCTCGTGGTCATCGGGTCTCCTTCGCGGGGTTCAGGGTCTCGGGGATCTCCTGAAGCGTCTGCTGGGTCTGCGGCAGACCCTTGATCTTCTCGAGGTGCTTCTTGCCCAGCAGGGCGAGCACGGCGGCGACGACGCCCCACAGCACGGCCACGGTGAGCGCGGCACAGCCCAGCGGCATCACGGCCGTCAGCGTGTACATGAGCGCCAGGGACAGGAACGTCAGCAGCAGGAACGCCGCGACGCCCGCACCGGCCAGCATGCCGGCGCCCTTGCCCGCCTTCTTCGCCGAGTCCGTGGCCTCCGCCTTCGCGAGGGCCACCTCCTGGCGCACCAGCAAGGACAGCTTCTCCGTCAGGGAGGTGAACATGTGCCCGAGCGACTCGTGCTCGGCGCGCACCTCGGCCTGAGTGGGGGCCGGCGTGTGGGAGCCCGCGGCGGAGGCGCCGGTGGCCTCGTAGGGGGTGCTCATGCGCGGCCCTCCGGCTGGGTCTGGTCGAAGGGCACGTCGCGCACGGGCTCGCCGGTCAGCGGGTCGATCGTCGGCACCGCGTCAGCCTGCACGGGCGCGTCGGCGGCGCGGCGGGGGGCGGCGACGTCGGCGGTGTGCGCGGGCACCTGCGAGTCCAGGTGGTGGGGGGTGATGTCCGAGTGCACGGCCTCCGGCGCCATGGCGCGGCGGGGTGCGGGCGAGCCCTGCCGGACATGGCCACCCCGGGAGGTGAGGTGCGCGGTGTCGTCCTGGGCGGCGTCGCGCAGACCGCGGGTCATGCGCCCGGCGATCAGGCCCGCACCCAGGGCGATGGCCAGGAAGGTTCCCGGGCGACGTGCGGCGAACCGGCGGACGTCGTCCAGCAGGTCGGCCGGCTGCGCGGTCTCGAGGCGCTGCGTGAGGGCCTCGGCGCGGTCGGCGACGGACGCGACGACCTGACGGACGGCGTCGTTCTGCGGCTGCTCACCGGAGGCGAGACGGTGCAGGTCGTCCGCGAAGGACCGGGCCTGGGCCGCGGCACGCTCCTGCTGGGTGCCGGCCTGCTCGCCCAGGCGGCCCTGGACGGTCTCCGCGAGGGAACGGGCCTGCTGCAGGGCCTCCTCCTTGAGCTGACCGGCCTCGTGCTGGGCGGACTGGGCGAGGTCCTTGGCCTGGGCCCTGGCGTCCTGGGCGATGCCCTGGGCCTGGTCCTTGGCCTCCTGCGCGGTGGCCTCGGCCTTCTGCTTGGCCGCGGAGTCCTGCTTCTGCGGGGTGGGGGCGTTGCCAGACGTGTTCTGCGCCATGGTGAGCCTTTCGGTGTCGACGGTGCCGGCGCACTCGCACGCCGACGCTCGGGCCCACGCTAGACACCCACCGTCCCGCCGGTGAAGCCCCCGCCGCCCCCGACCTGCGACGACGTCCGGCCGGGCTCACGGCGCATCCGCACCGCCGGCGGGCCCAGACCCCGACGACGGCGGCCCGGGTTCAGCCCTGTGCCCGCACCTGGGCGCGCAGCTCGGGCAGTTGGGCGCCCAGCCAGTCCACGTACGGGGGGATCCACCCCGGCTCCGCCGCGTTCCAGCGCTCCGCGACCACCGCCTGGGGGAAGACCACAGCGTCCGAGAGGGGGTCCCGCAGGCCGAGGTCCGCGCCGTCGTCGTCCCGGACCACCACCCACTGCATGCCGTGCCGGGCGCCCAGGTGCTCACCGAGGAGCACGGCCACCACTTCGAGGAGCACCCCCAGCTCCTCCGGGTCCACCGGCTCCGGCCCGTCCGCCCGCGCCATGAGGGCGTCCTGGTAGGCCGAGACGGCGTCCAGGTCCAGGTGGTCCACCCCCTCCTGGGCTGCGTAGGCGCGGCGGTCGCTGATCCACTGCTGTTCCGGGCCCCCCAGGGGCGTCACCTGCATCACTTCGCTCATGGGTCGATTCCACCACAGCGCGCGAGGACCGGTGCCACGGAGGATCCGCTGCGAGAACGACCCTTCTGCGGGCCTCGCGGGGTGCCAGAAGGGTCGTTTCTGCAGCGGATCCGTCCGGTCAGTCGTCGGCGAGGACCGCGAGGATCCTGTCGGCCACGTCCGGCCGCAGCGCCCCGCGGCGCTCGGCCCGGTCCGCCGTCGCCCGCGCCAGCACCTCCCACACGTCGAGGACGTCCCGCGGCATGCCGCCGGCCACGAGCTCGCGCAGGGTCTCCCGGTGCCCGCGGACGGTCTCCACGTCCCCCCGTGCGACGGGCCCGGTGAGGGCGGCGTCGCCGTCGGAGAGCGCGTTCTCCAGGGAGGCCCACATCAGGGGCCGCAGCACCCGGCCCGTGTCCGGCACGCCGATCTCCGCGAGCAGCTGCTTGGCCTGCGCCGTGACGGTCACCAGGTGGTTGGACCCGTGGGAGAGCGCCAGGTGGTAGGCGGCACGGTCGGCCTCCTTGATCACCACCGGCTCCCCACCCATCTCCACCACGAGCGCCTGCGCCACCGGCAGCACCACCGGGTCCGCGGTCACGCCGAACACGCAGTCCTGCAGCCGCGCCAGGTCCAGGCTCAGCCCCGTGAAGGTCATGGCCGGGTGGATCGCCAGGGGGATCGCCCCGTGCGCGCGCACCGGGTCCATCACCCGCACCCCGTGCCGGCCGGAGGTGTGCACCAGCAGGTGCCCGGTCTGCACGTGGCCGGCCTGCACGAGTCCGTCCACGAGCTCGCCCAGCACGTCGTCCGGCACAGCGAACAGCACCATCTCGGACCGGCGCAGGATCTCCGGGATCTCCAGCACGGGCACGTCCGGCAGCAGCGCCTCGGCCCGCGTCCGCGACGCCTCGGACACCGCGTGCACGCCGGTGATCGTGTGGCCCGCGTTCCGCAGGGCAGCACCGAGCACGGCGCCCACCTTCCCGGCACCGATCACTCCGACGCCGAGGCGTCCGGGCCGCTGCGCCGCCTCGCCCGGGCTTGTCGAGGGGCCCGGGGCCACGGAGGGGTCGGGTCCGTCGGTCATCGTTGCTCCTGGTGGTGAGCGGTGGGGGCGGCGTCGGGCGCGGAGACGCCGTCGGAGGTCTCCGACGAGGCAGCCCCCGGTGCGACGCCGGCCTCGTCGAGTTCACGGCGGCCCACCTCGCTCTCGGCGACCTCCCGGGTGCGCTGATCGAAGCGGGCGAGCTCCTCCTCCCGCATCCACTGGTTGCGGTCTGTGTAGCGGCGGGACACGGCCGCATGCCGAGCCTGCTGGAGGAAGAGTTCCCGGGCGGTGCCCTCGTCGAGGTCCACGATCCGGCCGGAGTCCCCGGCGGTGGAGACCCGCACGGTGGCCACGCGCAGACGCCGCTGCACGGGGCCCTGGGTCAGGGTGGCGGTCTGGAGCCGTTCATGGGGCAGCACCTGCAGGGCGCGGGTCCACCAGCCCGAGCGCACCAGCAGCAGGCGGGAGGTGGCGGTGAACCCGGCCCGCCGCCAGGTCAGCGCGTTCCACCACCAGCGGGCGCGGCGCGGGATGTGCTCGAACCCGCCCTCGGTGCCGTCACCGCGGACGCCGAGCTCCATCAGCCGCTGCGGGGTCAGGCCCGCGGCGGCGCGGGGGTCGCCCTCCAGGCCGGGCTCCGGGGCCAGCACGGTGAGCACGCGCAGCACGTCCTCCCAGGGCCCCACCGGCAGGGCCACGCCCCGGGACGAGACCTCGTTCTCGCCGTAGCCGGCCACGGAGAACCGCACCCGGTACCAGCCGAGCGGCCGCCAGAGCAGCCCCTGGGTGACGGTCACACCCTGCACCCGACCCGGGGGGACCGTCTGGTGGGTGGTCTCGGTGAGCCCGTGCCGCAGGCGCAGCCCGTCCCGGGTGCGGCGCACCTGGAAGCCCCAGCCGGAGTTCAGCCTGGACCACACCGTGGTGACCACGGCGAGCAGCACCGGCAGCAGGGTGGCCAGCCCCATCGCGCTCACGTCGGCGGGGTCCTCCCCGACCCACGCCGCCGCCGGGGGCAGCACGAACAGCCAGACCAGCGTGTAGAGCACCACACCGACCAGCGGCCCGGACAGCAGCACCGAGGCCAGGACCCGACCGGTGGGGACCTGCAGCATCAGCTCGCCTTCGTCCTCGGCCCGCGAGACCGCCTGGCCCGGCTCCGGGGACACTGACGACGCCGGCCCCTCCCCCTCTGCGGGGACGCCCTCGGCACCCGCCGGGGTCCCGGGGAGCACCCCGGAGGCGCGGTCGAGGATCTCCCGGCGCACCTGCTGAGCGAGGTCCTTCTTCAGGAAGGACAGCTCCAGGGCGGAGGAGTCACCGTCGGCGGCCTCAACCTTCACAGCGGCCAGCCCCAGGATCCGGGCCAGCAGCGGGTGCTGCAGGTCCACGGCCTGGATGCGGTCGTACTTCATCTGGCGGCGGCTGCGCAGCAGCCAGCCGTGGCGCACGTCGATCTGCTCCGGGCCCAGCCGGAAGCGGGTGAACCACCAGGAGAAGAAGAACACCAGGCACAGGAGCACGGTGAAGGCCGTCAGGATGCCGACGGCGATCAGCACGCTGCCCTCGCCAGCCCCGCCGGCTCCCTCCGAGCGGGTGAACTCCCCTGACAGGAGGTCCTCCACGGCGTTCCGGCCCACCACCACGAGCACCGCCGCGGCGATGACCCACCCCTTCACCAGAGGCGAGAGCGGATGGGCACGGAACCAGCCGTCCTCGTCCGTGGGGACGGCGGTGCCCTCGGGCCGGGTCGGCGAGGCCCCGCTCACAGGCCCGCCAGCCGAGCCTGGCCGCGCGCCATGAAAGCCTCGCGCAGGTGGTCGGCGGTCTCGCGGGGCAGCCCGGGCATCTCGACGTCGTCCCCGCCGGCGGTCTTGAGGGTGAGGGTCTGCAGACCGTAGCGGCGCTGCAGGGGGCCGTCCTCGACGTCCACGTACTGCAGGCGCCCGTAGGGGACGGCCGTCACGGAGCGGAAGAGCAGGCCCCTGCGCCAGAGGAGGTCGTCCTCGCGCTCAGCCCAGCCCATGGCGCGCACCCGGCGCGGGATCAGCGCGAACAACACCACGGAGTACAGCAGGGACAGCACCGGCAGCCCCCAGGCCACCCAGTCCCACAGCCCGGACCACACGCCGGTGAGCTTGAGCACCAGTGGCACGGAGAGCACCGCCAGGGCGACGAGGCCGCTGAGGAGCTCCCCCACCCGGCGCGCGGACACCAGCCGCGGTGAGACGGGGGTGAACGTCACCCCTTGCAGATCAATGCCGGCCATGGGCATATCCTCCTTCAGCTTCAGGACGACGGCGTGTTCCCGCCGCATCAACCCCACCATTCTGCCCGCCCGGGCCGGGCGGGCCCTCCTCCTCCGGGGGGATCCTGCACCATCGCTCCACGAGGGCGCCCACCGCGAGCAGCACGAGGCTTCCGGCGGCCATGACCAGCGCCTCCCGGACGGTGGGGGCCTCCAGCCCGGCGCGCAGGGCCACCGGCACGGCGGCACCGGCATGCCACCCGGCCAGGGCCGCCCCGGCGAAACCTGCAGCCTGCCCGAGCACGAGCGTGCGCGCCGCCGCCAGCGGGTCCATGCGGCGGGCCGGGGGCCGGGCGCGGTCCTGCCGCACCCGCCAGCCCAACGCCAGGCTCAGCACGGCGACGGCGGCCACCGTCACCAGTCCGCTCAGGCCCACCACGGGCGTGCCTGCGCCGAGAGCGGGGGCTGTGAGGGCGGCAGCGACCCCGGCGGCGGCCGCCACGAGCAGCACCACCAGCGGCCGGGGCGAGAGCAGGGAGATCACACCGCACCTCCGGCGCGGCCCGGGCGGACGACGTCCGGTCCGGCCACGTCCCGGCCCGGCCCGTCCAGGTGGGCCCGGCGCGGGGGCTCCCGGCGCACTCCGGGGGCGTCCTCGGCGCAGCGTGCCAGCTCCGCCACCGGGACGCCGCCGAGTTCGGCCTCCGGCTCCAGCCAGAGCCAGGGCAGGAGCACGAAGGCGCGCTCGGCCGCACGCGGATGCGGCAGGGTGAGGTCCGGGTGGTCGCTGGTCAGGTCCCCGTAGACGATCAGGTCCACGTCCAGGGTGCGTGGGCCCCAGCGCACGGTGCGGCGCCGGTGGTGGTCCTGTTCCAGCCGCTGCGCCAGCTCCAGTAGCTCCCAGGCCGAGAGCGTGGTGCGCACCCGTAGCACCTGGTTGAGGTACTCGCGTTGGCCGGGTGGGCCGCCCACCGGGGCGGTGATCGCCCGCGGGGAGGGGCGCACCTCGAGCACCCCCGGGGTCACCGTGAGCGCGGCGACGGCGGCGTCGAGGGTCTCGGAGACATCCCCGAGGTTCGCCCCGAGGGCGAGCACGGCGGCCACGGGGGCCTCCGGCCGGGCCGCGAGCTCAGGGGTGGGGGCGCTCATGCGCCCGCCCTCGCACGGGCCACCGTGACGGACACGTCCGCGAAGTCGTGCGGGATGGGGGCCTGCGGCTTGTGCACGGTGACCTTCACAGCCGCGGCGCGGGGCTGCTCGGCCAGCACCGCCTCGGCGATGCGCGCCGCGAGGGTCTCGATGAGGTCGTGGGGGTCCCCGGTCACATGGCGCACCACGGTCTCGGCGACCTCCGCGTAGTCCACCGTGAGCGTGAGGTCGTCCGTGGCGGCGGCGGGGCCGGCGTCGAGCCTCAGGGCCACGTCCGTGACGAACGTCTGCCCCTCCCGGCGCTCGTGCTCGAACACGCCGTGGCGGCCACGGGCGGCCAGGCCCGTCAGGCGGATGACGTCAGGGGCGTCCCCGAAGACACTCATGACCCGGACACCTCCGGGGCCGGTCCGCCCACCAGGTCCGCGGGCGACCCCACCGGCCGGATGCCACGCCAGGCAGCCCCCACCCGCACGGCCTCCACGGAGGCACGAACATCATGCACCCGCACACCCCACACCCCCAGGGAGGCGGCGATCGCCGAGATCGCGGCGGTGGCGCCGTCGCGGGCCTCCGGGGCCGGGCCCACCCCGTCCGGGCCCTCCAGCAGCTGGCCCAGGAACCGCTTGCGGGAGGCTGCCACAAGCACCGGGTAGCCGAGCGCCTGGATTCGTTCCACCCCCCGCAGCAGCTCCCAGTTCTGCTCCCCGGCCTTCGCGAAGCCCAGGCCCGGATCCAGGATCAGCTGCTCCGGGCGCACCCCGGCCTCGAGGAAGCGCTCGGCCGTGGCCTGCAGCTCGCGCACCACCTCCGCCACGGTGTCCCCGTAGGAGGCCAGCGCATCCATGGTGCGCGGGGTGCCGCGGTTGTGCATCAGCACGTACGGCGCCCCCGTCTGCGCGATGAGCGCGGGCATGTCCGGCTCATGGGCCAGCCCGGCGACGTCGTTCACCAGCACCGGTCCCAGCTCCAGCGCCGCCCGGGCCGTGGCCGTGTGCATCGTGTCCACCGAGACCACGGCACCCTCAGCCAGCAGCGCCTCCACCACGGGCAGCACCCGCGCCTGCTCCAGGGCAGGGCTCACCGGCTCGGCACCGGGCCGGGTGGACTCCCCGCCGACGTCGATCACGTCCGCCCCGTCCGCGAGCATGGCCCGCGCATGCGCCAGCGCGGCCTCCAGGTCCGCGTGCCGGCCCCCGTCCGAGAACGAGTCCGGGGTGACGTTGAGGATGCCCATGACCAAGGTTCGGTCCGGGGCTGTGTGCAGGGGCTGCGGGAGCACGGGGTCCTCTCTGCTCGGGATGGGTGGGGCCGCGGTGCCAGCGGCGGCGGTCAGCGGCCCAGGATCAGGCTCATGGCCTCCGCGCGGGTGGAGGGATCACGCAGCTGGCCGCGCACCGCGGAGGTGACGGTCTTGGCGCCAGGCTTGCGCACCCCGCGCATCGACATGCACAGGTGCTCCGCCTCCACCACCACGATCGCCCCCTGCGGGGTCAGGTGCTCCATGAGAGCCTCCACCACCTGCGTGGTCAGGCGCTCCTGCACCTGCGGGCGGCGCGCGTACAGCTCCACGAGCCGGGCGAGCTTGGACAGCCCGGTCACCTTCCCCTCGGCGGAGGGGATGTACCCGATGTGCGCGGTGCCGTGGAAGGGCACCAGGTGGTGCTCACATGTGGAGTAGAACGGGATGTCCTTGACGAGCACGAGCTCCTCGTGGTCGATGTCGAACGTCACGCCCAGCACGTCCTCGGGGCTCTGGTGCAGGCCGGAGAAGATCTCCGCACACGCCTTGGCCACCCGCTGCGGGGTGTCCAGCAGGCCGTCCCGGTCCGGGTCCTCGCCGATGGCCAGCAGGATCTCCCGCACCGCGGCCTCGATCCTGGGCCGGTCCACACCCCCGACGTCGGCCCCGGTGAGCAGCCCCGTCCCCGCCCCGGCGGCCTGAGGCAGGGAGCCGCTGCGCGCCTCACTCATGGCCGTCCCCGTCCGGGCGGGCGCCCGTGCGGTAGGTGGGGCCCGGCGTCGGGCCGCCCTGACCAGGCAGCCCGGTGCCCTCACCGGCACCGGGCCGGCCCGGCAGCGCACCGGTGCCGTCCGTGCCGCCGGCGCCGCCGATCGCGGTGGGTGGGGCCCCCGCCGGGTGCTCGGGCACCGTGGTGCCCTCCACACCCACGGCCTCGGGCGCCTCCGCCTCATGGCGGCTGCGGCGCTCGGCCGGGGAGAGCACAGGCGGGATGTCCTGCGGGAGACGATCGTCCGAGGCCAGCCACACGGGCCGCTCGGGGCGCTTGCGCAGCCCCTCGAAGATCTCGGCGATCTGCTCCTGGGTGAGCGTCTCCTTCTCGAGGAGCTCGTAGGCCAGGCGGTCGAGGATGTCCCGGTTCTCGGTGAGCAGCCAGTGGGCCTCCGCGTGCGCCTGGTCCAGCAGGGAGCGGACCTCCGCGTCCACGAGGTAGGCCAGCTCCTCGGAGTACTCACGGGAGGAGCCGCCGCCGGGCCCGCCCAGGAACGGCTCGGAGCTGCCGCCGCCGAGCTTCACGGCGCCGACCTTGGCGCTCATGCCGTACTCGGTGACCATCTTCCGGGCGGTCTCGGTGGCCTTCTGGATGTCGTTCGCGGCCCCGGAGGACGGGTCCTTGAACACGACCTCCTCCGCCACACGCCCGCCCATGGCGTAGGCGAGCTGGTCCAGCAGTTCGTTGCGGGTCACGGAGTACTTGTCGTTGTCCGGCACGACCATCGTGTACCCCAGCGCCCGGCCGCGCGGGAGGATCGTGATCTTGGTGACCGGCGCAGAGTTGCGCAGGCCCGCGGCCACGAGCGCGTGCCCGCCCTCGTGGTAGGCGGTCACCTTGCGCTCGTGCTCGTTCATCAGGCGGGTCCGCTTCTGGGGGCCGGCCATCACACGGTCCACCGCCTCGTCCAGCGCGGCGTTGTCGATCACGTTGTTGTTGGACCGGGCCGTCAGCAGCGCGGCCTCGTTGATCACGTTCGCCAGGTCCGCACCCGTGTACCCGGGGGTCCGCTTGGCCAGGGAGCGCAGGTCCACGTCCAGGGCGATCGGCTTGCCCTGCGCGTGCACCTCGAGGATCTTGGCGCGGCCGTCCAGGTCCGGGGCCTCCACGGGGATCTGCCGGTCGAAGCGGCCCGGGCGCAGCAGCGCAGGGTCCAGCACGTCCGGGCGGTTGGTCGCGGCGATCATGATGACGTTCGTGGAGGCGTCGAAGCCGTCCATCTCCACGAGCATCTGGTTCAGGGTCTGCTCGCGCTCGTCGTTGCCGCCGCCGATGCCCGCACCGCGGTGCCGGCCGACGGCGTCGATCTCGTCCACGAAGATGATCGCCGGGGCGTTGTTCTTGGCCTGCTCGAAGAGGTCGCGCACACGGGAGGCGCCCACGCCCACGAACATCTCCACGAAGTCCGAGCCGGAGATCGAGTAGAACGGCACACCGGCCTCACCGGCCACCGCCTTGGCCAGGAGGGTCTTGCCGGTGCCGGGGGGACCGTACAGCAGCACACCCTTGGGGATCTTCGCGCCCACCGCGTGGAAGCGGTCCGGCACCGTGAGGAACTCCTTGATCTCCTGGAGCTCCTCCACGGCCTCGTCCGCGCCCGCGACGTCCTTGAAGAGCACGTCCGGGTTGTCCTTCTGGATGAGCTTGGCCCGGGACTTGCCGAACTGCATCACCTTGCCGCCGCCGCCCTGCATGCGGGAGAGCAGGAACCAGAACAGGAGGGTGACCAGCAGGAACGGCACCATGAACCCCAGCAGGGATAGCAGCCAGTTGTCCCGCACGGGCTGGTCCGTGTAGCCGTCCAGGGAGGAGTCCTGCACGGTGCGCACCACATCCTGGGCCCGGGCCGCCGAGTAGTGGAAGTACACCTGGTCGCCCAGGTCGCGCCCGTCCTGCGAGTACGGCTCGCGCAGGGTGAGGTCCACGCGCTGGTCGCCGTCCACCACCACCGCCTCGGACGCCCTACCCTCCTGGAGCAGGGACATGCCCACATGGGTGTCCACCGGGGAGCGTCCGCCCTGCGCGGTGGAGAGCGGGATGGTCAGCCCGAGGACCAGGACCGCGAGCAGGATCCACAGATAGGGCTTGTTGAACAGCTTCTTCACGGTCCGGGTCTCTCCTGGTCTGCCGCGGGGGTGGGGGACGGTCAGGAGTACACGTGCGGGGCGAGGGTGCCCACGAAGTCCAGGTTCCGGTACTTCTCCGCGAAGTCCAGACCGTAGCCCACCACGAACTCGTTGGGGATGTCCTTGCCGACGTACTTGACGTCGATCTCCACCTTCATGGCGTCCGGCTTGCGCAGGAGGGTGCAGATCTCCACCGACGCCGGGCCGCGGGTCTCCAGGTTGGCCTTGAGCCAGGAGAGGGTGAGGCCGGAGTCGATGATGTCCTCCACGATCAGCACGTGGCGGTCGGTGAGGTCGGCGTCGAGGTCCTTGAGGATGCGCACCACGCCCGAGGACTTCGTGCCGGAGCCGTAGGAGGAGACGGCCATGAAGTCCATCTCCACATGGGTGTGCAGGGCACGGGTGAGGTCTGCCACGACCATCACGGCGCCCTTGAGCACCGCCACGATCAGCAGGTCCTTGCCGGCGTAGTCACGATCGATCTGCCCGGCGAGGTCGCGGATGGTCTCCTGCACCTCCTCACGGGACATGAGGACGTGGGTGAGATCGTTCTGGACATCCTGTGCGTCCATGCTGGGGCCGCTCCTGAGAGGTGAGAGTGCGTGGGCCTGCGCGCGCCGCACCGGATCAGGGTGCGGGGCGCCGGAAGAGCACGACCAGTCTGGCACACGGGACCGCCGCGCTCACGACGTCGGCCCCCTCTGCCCTCTCCCCCGGCACCCGGGTGCGCCAGGCCTCCAGGGGACCGGGCAGCTGCACGGGCCCGGCCGAGCCGCCGATGTGCGCCCCGGTCACGAGGGCGTCCACAGCGAGCAGCCGTTCCCGGGTGGGGGCCGCCCCGCCGGCGGCGCGCACCGTCAGGGCCAGCACGCGCCGCCGCACGGCCGCCGGCAGGGCCGCCAGGGCCGTCAGGTCCAGGGCCCTCTCCCCCGGGCCGGCCGGCACACCCAGGCGGTCGGCCTCCTGGCGGGCCCAGCCGTCGAGGGCCTCGGCGTCCTCGGCCGCGAGCGCGGCGGTTCGCACGAGTCCGGCGCGCAGGCCGGGGCCGAGGCCGGCGTCGGGGTCCTCGAGGGCGGGGAGCACGCGGGTGCGCAGGCGTGAGCGCAGCAGGGCCGGGTCCGCGTTGTGGGGGTCGGTGAACCAGGCCAGCCCGGCCCAGCGGCAGATGGCCTCGGTGTCCTGGCGGGTGAGCCCCAGCAGGGGGCGGGCGAGGTCGACCCGGTGCGGCAGTGTGCCGTGGGCGGGGATGCCGGCGAGCGATCGGGTGCCGGAGCCGCGGGCGAGGCCGAGCAGGACCTGTTCGGCCTGGTCGTCGGCGGTGTGGGCGGTGAGCACGAGCGGTTGGGGGGTGTGGGTGAGGGCGGCGCGGGCGAGCGCCTCGCGGCGGGCGGTCCGGGCGGCGGCCTCGGGGCCGTCGCCGGTGGGGCTGACGTGCACCCGGGTCAGGTGTACGGGGGCCAGGCCTAGGCGTCGGGCGGTCCGGGCGGCGGCCTGGGCGACGGCGTCGCTGCCGGGCTGGAGGCCGTGGTCCACGACGACGGCCCCCACGGGGCCGAGCTGTTCGCCGGCTCGGGTGCGGGTCAGCACGGCGCAGGCGGTGGCGAGCGCGAGGGAGTCGGCGCCCCCGGAGAGCGCGACAAGGGCGCGGGGGGTAGCGGGTGCGGGGGTGGCGGGTGCTGCTGTGGCCGAGGACTCCGGGGCGGACAGGGTGGTGCCGAGGGCGGTGACGGCCCGATGCAGGGGTTCGGGCCAGCGCACGGCCGGCGGCCAGGGGCCGTGCAGGCCGGGCAGGACGGCGGCCGGGTCGGAGGGTGATGCCGGCCCCGGAGACGTTGGGGGCCCGGGAGGCGCTGCGGGCACGGGCTCAGGCCTCGGCGCGGACACGGGCGGTCCAGCGGGCCGGGTGGTGCAGCTCCTGCTCGGTGGGCAGCAGCTCGGGGCTCTGCCACACCGTGTTGAACCCGTCCATGCCGAGTTCCTCGACGGCGGCCGCCACGAACCGCTGCCCGTCCCGGTACTGGGCCATCTTGGCGTCCATGCCCAGCAGACGGCGGATCAGGCGGTCCAGTGGGGGGCGGTGGCGCCCGCGGGCGTCGAACCGGCGGCGGATGGTCTTCACGGAGGACACCACGGAGGCGTCCACCCCGTCCATCACCACGTTCGCGTGCCCCTCCAGCAGGGACATCACGGCGGTCAGCCGGGACAGGCGTTCCCGGCCCTGCTCGTCCTGCAGGGCCCCCAGCAGTCCGGGCGAGGGCGCGGACGGGGCGCGGCCGGCGTCGTCGCTCCCCCGGCGGCGGGCGGTGAGCCCGACCAGGGCGGCACGCAGGCGGTCGGGCAGGGAGTCGGCGGTGTCGAACAGCCCCGTGGTGAGGGCGGTGATCTCGGCGCGCAGGTGCTCGCGCAGCCAGGGGGCGGCGGCGAACTGCACCCGGTGGGTCTGCTCGTGCAGGCACACCCAGAGGCGGAAGTCGGCCGGGTCCACGTGGATCTCGCGGCGCACCTGCGCCACGTTCGGGGCCACGAGCAGCAGGCGCCCGCCGGAGGGCTCCGGCCCGCCGAAGGGGTCGTACTGGCCGAGCACCCGCCCGGAGAGCCATGCGAGGATCCCGCCCGACTCCAGGGCCGCGGCCCGGGCCGTGACGGGTGAGGACGCCGCCTCGTACTCCCGGGGGCGGGTGTGCTGCAGGTGTGCGAAGGTCGGGGCGAGCAGGGCCTCGAAGCCCTCGACGGCGGCCGCCGACCACGTGGGGCGGTCCACCACCAGCACGGTCGAGTCATGCAGGTCCCGTGCCGCCTCGAGTCCGGTCAGCCGGTGTACAGGGGCCACGGCGGCCTCCGCAGCGGACCGCAGCCCTTCGGCCTCCCGGTGGGCCTCCCGCGCGGACAGGCGCGGGCCGGCCGGGGCGAGCGCCCCCGCGGTGCGGGCGGCGAACGCCCAGTCCACGGGTTGACGGAGGGCGGCGTCCGGGGAGCTCATGGGCCCATCAGACCACACGGGGCCGGAGCACGCCGGGCCTCGGCCACCCCGGGCCAGGCCTGGCCGGGCCGCAACCGCTCCGCCTCGGGCCGGTTCACAGCCCGGCCAGGGCTGCGGCGACCTGGTCTGCGGACCGCCGCGCCGCCGCCACCTCCCCGTCGATCCCGTCGAGCACCACGCTGAACACCAGTTCCCCGCCGGAGGCCGGGCGCACCGTGCCCGTCAGGGACACCGTGCCCATCAGCGTGCCGGTCTTCGCCCGCACCCGCCCCTGCGCGGGAGTGCCCACGAGCCGCTCCCGGAGGGTCGAGTCCGTGCCCGGTGCCGGCAGGGACGCGGCGAGCCCGGCCGTACGGGGCTGCTCGGCCGCCGCGGCCAGCACCTGGGTGAGGGCAGCGGCGCTCATCCGGTCCGCCGGGGCCAGACCGGAGGCGTCCGCGGCCACCAGATCCTCACGGTCCGCCCCGAGCGTCTCGGCGGTGGCCCCCAGCAGGTCCGCGACGCCGGCCGGGCCCGCCTCCCGCCCGGACTCCACCGCCGCCACACGTGCGAGGGTCTCGGCCACCTGGTTGTCCGAGTGCGCCAGCAGGAACTGCACCTGCTCGGCCACCGGGGCGGACTCGACCTCCGCCGCGGAGGCGGTGGCCCCCACCACCAGGCGGGGGGCCGCCGTCGTGAGCACGGGCCCGTCCGCCACGGTCAGCCCTGCGGCCTCGGCCCGGTCGGCGAGAGCGGAACGGAAGGCGGCAGCGGCGAACGCGGCAGGGTCCTCCACGCGGTCGTCCGCGATGCCGCGCACCGGGCGCGCCCCATAGGTGGCCAGCGCATGCACCGGGGCGATGTACCCGGCGGTGTAGAGGTCCTCCGGCCAGGCCGGGTTGCGGCCCGTGCCCGGCAGCAGGCGGGTGTCCACGCTCACCCGCACCGGCCCCTCGACCCCCGCGGCGGCCAGGTGCTCCACCGTCTGCGCCGCCAGGGTGCCCAGACCCGCCCGGCCGGAGACCGCCGAGGGGTCCGAGGCCCCAACACCCAGCAGGGAGTCGCCCCCACCCACGAGCACCACCTCCGCCCCGGAGCCGTCCACCCCCGGCAGCACCACGGTGCGGGTCACGAGCGTGCGCTCCGGGCCGAGGGTCTCCAGCACGGCCGCCGCCGTGAGCACCTTCAGCGCGGACGCCGGCGGCACCGGGGTGTCCGCCGCCACGTCCACCAGCGGGCGGCCCGTGGCCGCGTCCCGCACACTCACATGGGCGGTGCCCGGGGCCCCGGCCAGGGCCTGCACGATGGCGGCCCGCAGCTGTGCCGCCGCAGGCCCCTCAGCGGGGGCCGCCGTGGCCGACCCGGACGGCGTGGGCGAGGAGCTCGGCGAGGCCGGGGAGGACGAGGCGGACGGGCCGCCGGGGGTGGGGGACGCCGTCGTCGTGACGGGGGTGGAGGACGAGGTCTCCGCCGGGGCGGGGCTCCGGCGCTCTGCCACGAGGGCGGGCACCAGGAAGTCGCGGGCGAGCATCGCCAGGAGGACAGCCACGGCGAGGGCCAGGAGGACGGCCGTGACGACGGTCAGGCGCGAGGCCCGGGGGCGGGGGGTCATCCCCCGGTTCTACCACGGCTCAGACCGGGCCTGCCGGGCGCGCGGTGGGTAGGCTGGCCCCGACCGCCGGGCGGCTGGGCCGCCCGCTCCCACCGACCCCACCAAGGAGATGCCATGGCGCACGACGTCACCATCGAGATCCCCGCGGGCTCCCGCGTGAAGTACGAGTTCGACCACGAGACCGGCCGCCTGCGCCTGGACCGCGTGCTGTTCACCTCCATGCAGTACCCCACGCACTACGGCTACTTCGAGAACACCCTCGGCGAGGACGGCGACCCGCTGGACGCCCTCGTGTGGATCCCGGACGTGGACCTGATCCCGGGTGTGGTGGTGGAGGCCCGCCCGATCGGCGTGTTCCACATGACCGACGACGGCGGCGGCGACGCCAAGCTGCTCTGCGTGGCCGCGGACAAGCGCTTCGACCACATCACCGAGCTGGAGGACATCAACGAGTTCCTCAAGCAGGAGATCGAGCACTTCTTCACCCGCTACAAGGACCTCGAGCCGGGCAAGTGGGTCAAGGCCGAGGGCTGGGAGGGCCGTGAGGCCGCCGAGAAGGAGCTGCAGGCCTCCATCGAGCGCTTCGAGGCCGAGGGCGAGCACTCCCCCTCCGACGAGCCCCAGGGCCGTGAGGTCCAGACCGAGGAGGCCTCCCCGGCCACCGAGCAGGGCGACGAGACCGACGTCCCCCAGGGCCGCTGACCCCAGCGCTCCCGTTCGAGAAACAGGAGGTTCCCCGGGCGCTTTCGTTCGAGAAACGGGAGGTTCCCCGGGCACTTTCGTTCGAGAAACGGGGGGGGCTCCCCGCTGAGCCCACGACGACGGCCGCTCACCTACACGGGTGTGCGGCCGTCGTCGTGCGTGCGGGGGGTGCGCGCCGGCACGCCTGGCAGAATGAGCCCCCATGTTCGTGCTCACCATCAACCAGCGGGACACCGCCGACGCCGGCGACCGCGTGGACGCCCTCCTGCGCCGTCTGCGCACGGCTGAGGCGGCCGTTCCGGGCCTCGCCGCGGCCCCCCTGCCGTTCCAGCGCTCGCTCGGCGACGAGGTGATCGGTGCCGTGGAGGACCCGGCCGTGGCCGTGGACGTCGCCCTGCGCGCCCTGCGCGAGCGGCGCTGGAACGTGGGGGTCGGCGTCGGGATGGTGAACCACGCGGACGGCACCCCGGGTGCGCCGGCCGGCGGGTGCGTGCACGACGCCGCCGGGCCGGGTCTGGCGGCGGCGCGTCGGGCCGTGGAGGCGGCGGCCCTGTCCACCGCGCGGATTCCCCTAGCTGTGCGGGGGCGCGATGCGGAGGCCGCAGCGGAGGCGGAGGCGGTGCTGAAGCTGGTGGGTCAGCTCGTGTGGACGCGCACGGACGCCGAGTGGGCGGTGCTGGATCTGCTGGTCCCCGGGGTGCGGGGTCAGCAGAGGCCGGCCGCGCAGGCGCTGGGGATCAGCGTGCAGGCGGTCTCGCAGGCGGTGCAGCGCTCGTTCTGGAACGAGGAGCACGCGTGCCGGCCGGCGGCGGCTCGTCTGCTGGGGCTGGCCGCGGGCTGACCTGTGGGCGGGGCCGGCTGACTTGATGGGGCTGGCCGGGACCGGGACGACGAGGGCCCCCTGGCTCCCGTTTCACACACGGGAGCACCCTGGGAACCTCCCGTTGCACACACCGGAGCGCTCCGAGAGGCTCCCGTTTCTCGAACGAAAGTGCCCGGGGGACCTCCCGTTTCTCGAACGGGAGCTCAGAGGAGGGAGTGGAGGACGTCCGCGAGGCCGTGGTCGTCCACGTGCCCGGTCACCTCGTCCGCGGCGGCCCTGACCTCGTCGGCCGCCTGGCCCATGGCCACGCCGCGCCCGGCCCACTGGAGCATCTCGATGTCGTTGCGGCCGTCTCCCACCGCCACGGTGTCGGCCACGTCCACGTGCAGCACGGTGCGCAGCGCCTCCAGCCCCGAGGCCTTGGTGATGCCGGCGGCGGCGACGTCCAGCCAGGCCGTCCACCCCACCGAGTAGGTCACCCCGGACAGGCCGATGCCCTCCACCGCCCGGCCGAACTCCTCGGCGGAGGCATCCGTGGAGAACACCACCAGGCGCACAGCGGTGGTGCCCATGAGCTGTTCGAACGTCACACCCTCGGCGGCCACCCCGAAGGACATGTCCTGGAACCGCTCGGTGGACACGAACGAGCCGTCCGGCAGCTCGAGCGCGTACTTGGCCCCGGGCAGCCGGTCCCGCAGCTGGGCCAGCACCGAGCGCGGCTCGAAGGTCCGCAGGTCCGTGACCTCGTACCCCTTCTCCAGGGACGGGTCCAGGCGCAGGGTGACCCCGCCGTTGGAGCAGACCATGAACCCGGTGCTGATCCCCAGCGAGCGCGCCACCGGCAGGGTGGCCCCCCGCGAGCGCCCCGTGGCGATCACCACATGGTGCCCGGCCTCGACGACGGCCCGCACGGCCTGCCGTACCGGCTCGTGGAGGTGGCCGTCATGGTCCACGATCGTTCCGTCCACATCCAGGCACACGAGCTTCTTCGTCATGCCCTCCACCCAACCACACGGGCCGGACACCGAGACGACGCGCGGGTGAACGAGTGGGTGAACGCACGGGTCCGGGGCCGGGCTCCCTCCCGGTGCCCCGGCCCCTCCTGGCCGCCCACCTCCCGGGCCCGCCTCCGGCGCCCCGCCTCGCTCACCGCAGCCCCATCCGCTGCGCCGCCCAGGGCAGCTGGTCCTCGAACGCGCGGGACCACACGTGCCAGGAGTGCCCGCCCGGGTAGGTGCGCAGCTGCAGGTCGAGTCCGGCCCGACGGGCGCTGCCGGCCAGCTCGCGGGGCACGGGCATGCCCACGTAGCGGTCGCCCTGGCCGACGCTCACGATCCCCTGCACGGAGCGGTAGGCCCCGCGCGCCCCGGGCCCGCGGCCGTGCTCGGCCTGGGCGAACAGGCTGAGGGGGTCGTTGGCCTCGTACGCGGCACGGTCCCCGCCGAAGCCCTCGGAGATGGTCCGCTCCTCGCCACCCAAGTCCGGGTGCAGCTCGCCGGAGAGCACGAGCACGCTCCCGTAGGCGTCGGGAGTGCGGGCCACGGTCTGCAGGGCGCAGGTGGCGCCGTTGGAGATCCCGCCGATCGTCCAGTGGTGGCGGTCCGGGTCCACCTGCAGGGTCTGCTCCACCCAGGCGGGCACGTCCCGGGCCACGTAGGCGGCCACGTCCCCGTGGGGTCCGTCGGAGCACAGCGGGTTCACCAGGGACCCGCCCAGGGGGTCCACGCTCACCAGGATCGGGGCCAGTCCCCCGTGGGCGGCGGCGTAGGCGTCGAGGGTCTCGGCGGCGCGGCCGGGGCCCACCCAGTCCGTGGGGGTGCCGGGCACGCCGGCCATGAGCACGAGCACCGGCAGGGCCGGGCGCGGGTCCGCGTGGTAGGCCGGGGGCAGGTAGACGACGGCGTCGCGCGGGGAGAACGAGGGGTCCGAGGCGGGCAGGGGCACGGTGGAGACGGTCCCGTGCTCGGGCAGCCCGGGTGGGGGCGTCCACGACGACGCCGGCACCACCGTGCGCGCCTCCTCGCCGCGGGCGGTGTCCCAGTCGGTCCAGTGCACGTGGGCGCCGGTCATCACGGCCAGGGACTCGTAGGTGCAGTAGTGGGCGTTCACCCCGAGGGTCACCGTGAGCGCGGTGACGGCGGCCGCGCCGATTCCGGCCAGCCCCCAGCGTCCGGGATGGGGGCGCCAGGGCCCGGCGAGGACCTGGCCGAGCACCAGCAGTGCCAGGCCCGCCCAGGCGAACACCGCCGGTGCCACGCCGTCGGCGAAGGGCGCCCACACCCGGTTCACCCACCACCAGCCCGCCACGGCCAGCACGGCCGGCACGAGCAGCAGGCCCGCCTGGGCGGCCCGGGGCAGGCGGCGGGTGCGCCACCACCACAGGCCGGCGGCCACGAGCACCGCTGCGGCCACGCAGAGGGGTGTCATCCACGGTTCCAGCAGGGGCGTATCGAGGATCCAGGCGGGGAGGCGGTCCATGTCAGTCGCCCTTCCTGCACAGCTCCTGGCCGGCGCGCACGAGGTCACCCAGCCCCATCTCCGGCAGGTAGGCCCGGGTCAGGGCGGCGCCCACACGGGGCAGGTCGGCCGGGTCCGGCAGGCACAGGCGCAGCGGCACGTGGTCGGGGCCGAACTTCTCCTTGAACGCGTGCAGGGAGCGGAAGCCGTACACGGGCTCCAGCCGGGCGCCGAGGGCGTCCAGGAGGCGGTCGACCACGCCGGCCGGGTCCTGTTCGGAGCGCTCCCTGGCGCGGGCCAGCGGCGCCCCGGACAGGGACACCAGGTGCAGCCCCTCCTCCTGGGCGTCGAGCACGGCGCGGGCCAGGAGGAACTCCATGACCGGCCGGAAGCCGCCGTCGGCACGGCGCATGAAGTCCAGGGTCAGGCCCACCTGGGTGCCGCCGTCGAACACTGGCAGCCAGGAGGTCACCCCGTGCACGCGGCCGGTGCCGTCCTCGGCCACGAGCAGGCGCACGGCCGGGGAGTCCAGCTCGGCGAGACCGCCGAGGGTGAAGCCCATCTCCGGCAGCTCCTTCTCCGCAACCCACGCCTCGGAGATCCCACGGATCTGCTCGCGCAGGTGCGGGCCGGCCTCGGCCCAGGTGGTCCAGCGGGCGCTCACGCCCTCCTTCGCGGCCCGGTTCTGCGCGGTGCGCAGGTCCTGGAATCGCTTGCCGGAGAACGTGACGGCGCCCAGGGCGATCACCGCCTCCTCGGCGACCTGCACACTCGTCCAGCCCTGGGCGTCGGCGGCGACCGCGGCCGGCGGGTGCACGGAGTAGAGCGCGGGCACGAGGCAGTGGGCCACACAGTGCTCGGCGAACTGGCGCAGCACCACGGGCAGGTCGGCCTCGGCGCACAGTGGGTCGCCCACGGTCAGGGCCACATCCTGGTGCACCCGGTAGGACACCGCCCCCGGATGGGTGGGCGAGCGCCACAGCCGGTTGCCCGCCCAGGTGCCCATCCAGGCCATGGTCGCGGAGGCGGGGGCGAGCTCGCGCACGACGTCGGCCCGGCCGTCGTCGTCCGCAGTGTCCGCACCCACCGGGCGCAGGCCGCGCCACAGCAGCACGGCGGCCACGAGCCAGGGCAGCAGAGGCGGCCACTCCACGAGCAGACGGGCCACGGGCCCGTCGGGCAAGGCCAGCGGGGTGAACACGGTGAGCGCGGTGGTGGGCAGCAGGGCGATGAGCCCGTCCACGGCGAGGGCGCCGGCATCCGCAGCGGGACGGAACTGGCCGGCCACGGCCAGGCCGATGCCCACGGTGGCCAGCACGGACACCGCAGCGGCCGCCGGCACGGCCACGGCCAGGAGGCGGAAGGCGCCCTGCGGGGCCCGGGCCCGGAACAGGCGGCGGTGGGCCAGCACGAGCACGATCACCCCCACCGGCACGAGCACGGGCGCCACCAGGCGGGCCAGGAGGGCGGCATCGGTGGACCTGCCCACCGGGCTGAGGGTCAGCGTCCACGCCACGGAGCCCACATGCGCCACGGCGAGGGCGGCGAGCACCCCCTGCAGTGCCACGGTGCCCACCAGGGCGGCGCGCCGGCCCCGCCGCAGCCCGTCCGCGAGCACGAGCTGCAGCACCAGCGGCATGGCGGCCAGCAGCACCGCTCCGGGGCCGGTGGCGGTGAGCACGTAGGTGCCCCGGGCGCACTCGCGCACCCGGGAAGCGTCCTCACACGCCCGGGCCACCTGGTCGGCGGTGACCCCGGTGTGCGCGAACATCCAGCGGGTGGCCGCAAGAGGCCCCACCAGGTGGGGTGAGCCCAGAGCGAGCACCGTGCCCACCACGACGGCGGCCACCGCCGTGGCCACCAGCACCCGCCGCTCGCTGCGGCTGCCCACCGGGGCCGGGGCCGCACCGGCACGCCGGGCGGCCCGGCGTGAGAGCAGCCCGCCGATCGCGACGGCCACACACACGGTGGCCTCCAGGGGCGCCCCGGAGAACAGGGCGGCGGCCGCGGTGACGGGCACCAGGAACGTCAGCAGCCGCCTCCGCCACAGGGCCGGCCAGGCGGGCATGGCCAGCAGCCCGGCCACCGCCAGGCCCGCCCAGGGCCCGTGCACGGGGTCACGGGAGAGCACCTGCCCCCAGGCCGGGTCCGCCACACGCACCAGCACGGTGATCGCGAGCACGCAGAGCACTGCGGCGAGGTGGCCGAGCACCATGCGCAGCACGAACCGCCCGGACCCGCTGACCCGCTCCACCGGTGGGCCGATCAGCGCGAGTGAAGCCACCGCCGCCGCCCAGGCCCAGGGGGCGGGGCTGGCGGGCAGGGAGGTCAGCAGGGTGGGCCAGGTGCCCGGCAGGCTGCCCAGCCGCACGGGGGCCACCCCGGGCAGCAGCGGGCCGAGGGCGACGACGGCCAGCAGCACCGCCGTGGCCGGCGCACCCCGGAACCACCGCCCCACGCGGTGCAGCGGGCCGGCGGCGGCGTGCTCGACGGGGGCTCCCTCGGGGCGGGGTGGGGGTGCGGCGGTCGATCCCATGACCTCTCCTGGGCGGTGCGGACGGCGCACCTGCGCCGAGGACACCCCAGGGTAGGACTCCCGCCTGGGCGCCGGCGTCCCACCCTGGTCTGATTCCTCCCCGCGTCCCTCCGCCGGACGTAGCATGCGGGCATGCTCCACCACGCCGAGTACGGCGACCCCGCCGGGGTGCCCGTCGTCCACTTCCACGGCACCCCCGGCTCCCGCTTGGAGGGCGGCGCCCTGGATGCGGCCGCCCGCACCGCCGGGGTGCGGCTGATCGTGCCCGACCGGCCCGGCATGGGGCGCAGCCCGCACGTGCCCGGTCGCCGCCTGCAGGACTGGCCCGCCACGTTCACGCAGCTGCTGGACGGGCTCGGCGTGGAGCGGGTGGGGGTGCTCGCATGGTCCGGGGGCGGCCCCTACGCCGTCGCCGTGCTCGCCCACGCACCCGAGCGGGTGCGCTCCGTGGGCCTGCTGGCCCCCGCCGGCCTGCTGCCCCGCGTGCCCTGGGCCAACCGGCTCATGCCCCACGTATACATGCCGGTGGTGTCCCTGGCCGCCCGGGCCCGGGACTGGGGGCCGACGGCGGCGCTCGCCCAGTACCGGATGCGGCGGGCCCGCACCCGCCTGGAGGTCCCCGAACGCACACCGCTGGCGCCCTCGGCCGCCGCCGTGCTCGCCGACTCCTGGCGGGAGGGGTTCCGGCACGGCCCGGCCGGGCCGATCCGCGACGAACTGGTGATCAACGAGGACTGGGGCGCGCTGGTGCCCCGGGCGCGCGCCGCCGTCGACCAGGGAGTGCCCGTGCGGCTGTGGCACGGACGCCGGGACCGCACCGTGGCCCACCGGCACAGTCGGCGCCTGGCCTCGGCCCTGGGCGCCTACCTCGTGGACTCCCAGGAGGGCGACCACGCCGGGGCGCTGCTGGTGAGCGGCCCGGAGGCGCTCGCCTTCCTCAGCTGAGCAGCTGAGCTGGCCGGGCCGGTGTCGGCGGCTCAGGTCTCTTCGAAGTGGTCAGGCCGGCTCGAAACGGTCAGGTCTGTTCGAAACGGTCAGGCCAGCTCGAAGCGTTCCAGACCACCCAGGTACGGGCGCAGGGCCGCCGGCACCGTGATGGAGCCGTCCGCGTTCTGGTGGTTCTCCAGGATCGCGACGATCCAGCGCGTGGTGGCCAGGGTGCCGTTGAGGGTGGCGACCATGCGGGTGCCGCCCTTCTTGGCGTTCGAGCCGGACCCGTCCTCCTTCGCCACGCGCTCGCGGATGTTCAGGCGGCGGGACTGGAACGTGGTGCAGTTCGAGGTGGAGGTCAGCTCGCGGTAGGTGCCCTGCGTGGGGACCCACGCCTCGCAGTCGAACTTCCGCGCCGCGGACAGGCCGAGGTCGCCGGCGGCGATGTCGATCACCCGGTAGGGCACCTCGATGGCCTGGAGCATGGTCTCCTCCCACTCCAGCAGGCGGGCGTGCTCGGCCTCCGCCTGCTCCTGGGAGCAGTAGACGAACATCTCCAGCTTGTTGAACTGGTGCACCCGGATGATCCCGCGGGTGTCCTTGCCCGCGGAGCCGGCCTCGCGGCGGTAGCACGTGGACCAGCCGGCGTAGCGCACGGGGACGTCCACGTCGAGGATCTCGTCCGCGTGGTAGCCGGCCAGGGCCACCTCGGAGGTGCCCACGAGGTAGAGGTCGTCGCGCTCGAGGCGGTAGATCTCGTCGTCGTGCTGGACGTCGAACCCGGTGCCCTGCATGGTCTCCGGGCGCACGAGCGTGGGCGGGATGACCGGGACGAACCCGTTCTCCAGGGCCAGGTCCAGGCCCATCTGCATGATCGCCAGCTCGAGGCGGGCGCCCACGCCCTTGAGGAAGGAGAACCGGGCGCCGGAGACCTTCGCGCCGCGCTCCATGTCGATCCCGCCGATCAGCTCGCCCAGCTCCAGGTGGTCGCGGGGCTCGAAGCCCTCCGCGGCGAAGTCGCGCGGGGTGCCGACCTGGCGGACCACCACGAAGTCGTCCTCGCCGCCGGCGGGGATGCCCTCGATGATCAGGTTGGGGAAGGCGCGCTGCTCGCGCAGGAGGGCCTCCTCGGCCTCGTTCGCCGCCGCTTCGGCGGCCTTGACCTGCGCGGCGAGCTCCTTCACCTCGGCCAGCAGGGCCTGCTTCTGCTCACCCGAGGCCTGGGCCACGCGCTTGCCGAAGGCCTTCTGCTCCGCGCGCAGCTCCTCGAAGCGGGCGATCGATGCGCGGCGGGACGCGTCCGCCTCCACGATGCGGTCCACCAGGGACACGTCGGCTCCGCGGGCCTGCTGGGAGGCGCGGTACTTCTCGGGCTGCTCGATGAGGTCCTTGACGTCGATCACCCCGCCAGCCTATCGCCCGCCCCGCTCCCCGGGGTCAGGACGACGACGGCGGCCGGCTCCCCGTCCCTGCCCGGTGCCGGGCGCCCACCCCTAGACTTGCCGCATGTCTGAGCCGTGGTGGAACTCCCCGTTGGTGATCGCCCTCGCGGTCCTGCTGGTCCTGGGGGTGGCCTCGGTGCTGCTGGGCCGGTTCGTGGAGCGGACGCTCCGCCGGCATGCGCAGGAGCGGGAGGAGCAGTTGCAGGAGCTGCGCCGGCTGCATGCCCAGACCCAGCAGCGGCTCGAGACGATGGAGGCTCAGGCCGGGCAGACCCTGCGTGCCCTCCAGGAGCGGGTCCAGGCGCAGGCCGAGGCCCCGGAGCAGGCGCGGCCCGGTGCCGCAGCCCCGGGTGCGGTACCCGGGCAGGGCCCCCAGGTGGCCCTGGTGGTCAACCCCACCAAGTCCGGCACGCGGCAGCTGCGCCTGATGTTCCAGGCGCTGGCCATCGAGGAGGGCCTCGGGCCCGTGCTCGTGTTGGAGACCACTGCGGAGGACCCCGGCTCGGCGATGGCCCGGCAGGCCGTCGAGGCGGGGGTGAGGACCGTCGTCGCCGCCGGCGGGGACGGCACGGTGCGCACCGTGGCCGAGCAGCTGACCGGCACGGATGTGGCCCTGGGTGTGGTCCCGCTGGGCACCGGCAACCTGCTGGCCCGCAACCTGGATCTGCCCATCCATGACGTCGAGGAGTGTGCGTGGATCGCCCTGACGGGCCACCGGCGGCAGATCGACACCGTGGAGGTGCAGCTCACCGGTGAGGACGGCCAGCGCACCCGCCAGACGTTCACCGTGATGGGCGGCACCGGCTACGACGCGGAGATCATGGGGGACACCAAGGACGAGCTCAAGGACAAGGCCGGCTGGCTGGCCTACTCCGAGGCGGGCCTGCGCCACCTGGGCGGCCGGCGGCACCGGATCGAGGTGTCCTTCGACGGCGGCCCGTTCGAGACGCACTCGATGCGTTCGCTGCTGGTGGCCAACTGCGGCATGCTCACCGCAGGGATGGAGCTGCTGCCGGAGGCGAAGCTGGACGACGGCCTGCTGGACGTGCTGATCCTCTCCCCGAGGAACACGATGGACTGGGCGCGCATCGCGGTGAAGACCCTGACCCGGCACCGCCGGGACCTGGACTCCCTGCAGACCCGTCAGGCTCGCCGGGTGCAGGTGCGCCTGGTCGATCCGATGCTCTCCCAGCTCGACGGCGACGCCACCGGCCGCATCACCGCCCTGGAGGCCCAGGTGCGCCCGAACTCGCTGACCATGATGATCCGCGACGAGGACGGCGCCTCCCTCCGCTGACCCCAGCACCCCCGTTGACGAAACGGGAGCCTTCCAGACCACTTCCGTTGACGAAACAGGAGATGCCCCGAGCGCTCCGGTGCACGAAACGGGAGATCCCCCACGCACTCCGGTGCACGAAACGGGAGCTCAGCGCGAGCGCAGCGCGCGGACCCACTCCCGACCGGCCCGGTAGGCCTCGTCCGTGGTGTGCTCCGGCACCGCCACCGGCTGCCGCTCCGCCCGCGGATACGACCCCAGGAACCGCACCCCCGGGAAGCTCCGGTGCAATGCGGCCAGCGCCGCCCCCACCCGCTCCTCGGCCAGATGCCCCTCGAGGTCGATCGAGAAGAAGTACCGACCCATGCCCTCCCCCGTGGGCCGGGACTCGATCCGGGACAGGTTGATCCCCCGGGTGGCGAACTGGTCGAGGATCTCCCGCAGGGCGCCGGGGTGGTCCTCCGGCAGCGGCACGGTCAGGGTGGTCCGGTCCACACCGGTGGGCACCGGCAGCGGCCCGGCCGGGCCGACCAGCACGAACCGCGTCACCGCCCCGGTCACGTCCTCGATGCGCTCGGCCAGCACCGGCAGCCCGGTCTGCTCGGCCACGAGCGGGGCGCACACGGCGGCGTCGAACGCGGGAACGACGCCGGCCGCCGTCGCCGTGCCGGAGGCCTGCTCCCGCGGGGTGTCGGGGCGGTCGCTGCCGGCGATCAGGGCGCGGGCGCCCGCGGCGGTGGAGCCGGCGGGGGTGAACTCCGCCTGCGGCAGGTGGGCCTCCATCCAGCCGCGCACCTGCGCCCACGCGTGGGTGTGTGTGGTGACCCGGCGCACCTGGTCGAGCCCGACGCCGGGCCGCCCCACGAGCACGAAGCTGATGGGCACGAGCGCCTCGGCGAGGATCTGCAGGCCCTCGTCCACGGAGATCTCATCCAGGGTGGCGCTCACGCCGCCCTCCACCGAGTTCTCCATGGGGACCACAGCGAACTCCGCCTGCCCGCCGCGGACCGCCGCGAGCGCGGCCAGCACCGACCCGACGGGCACGGCCTCGACAGGCTCGGGGCCGGTGATCCTGCGCAGCGCGGCCTCGGTGAACGTGCCGGCCGGGCCGAGGAAGGCGTACCGGGGCCGGCCGGGGTGCGCCGCGGGGCCGGTCCCGGTCCCGCTCTCGGGCTTGGTCCCGGGCTCGGTGGCGGGCTGTTGCGGGGCGGTCACTTGACGGTGGGCTCGGCGCCGCCGTCGGCCTCCATGGGCTTGCCGGCCTCGAGCCAGGCCCCGGAGCCGCCGGCCACGTTGATCGCGGAGTAGCCGCGGGCGACGAGGAACTCGGCGGCGCGCGCGGAGCGGCCGCCGGTGCGGCAGATCACGTAGTAGTCGGTGTCCGGGTCCAGCTCGTCCTCGTAGCGCTCGGGCACCTGGCCCAGGGGGATGTGCTGGGCGCCGGCGGCACGGCCGAGGACGAACTCGTCGTCCTCGCGCACATCCAGGATGTGGGCGTCGGCGGGGACCTGGTCGACGGAGACGGTCTCGAAGAGGCTCATGGGGCCCAGGGTAGTCGGCCGCCCTGACACCCCATACCTCTTGTTGTGCTCCCGGCTCAGCGGCAGACAAACTCCAAGGAGAACCCCGCGACGTCATCCCTCACCCAGGACCCGCTCGGACTCAAGACACATGAAAGGACTCCCATGTTCTCTCACAACCGAACTGGCATCATTCCCGTCCCGGAGCTCCTTGCCTCCGCCGGCGGCATCCTGGCGGTCGATTCCCTCCGCCGAGACGCCCTCGGTGAGAATCCGTGGTGGTACGTCGCCGTCGCAGGGGTCGTCGCCCTCGCCCTGTTCGCATGGGGCATCCAACGCTCGGCCCGTCTCGGCGCAGCGTTCGTGGTCAAGACCGTCCTGTTCTTCCTCGGACTCGGCCTCCTACTGGCGTGGCCCAGCCCCTGGGCCTCCGCCGTCATCGTTCTCGGAGCCGTCCTGTACGCCGTCGGCTACGTCATGTGGTCCTCGCGGACCACTCCTCGCGCGACGAACGAGTAGGTCTCGACCGCTTGACCCCACCATCCACTGACTGGGGACCGTCCCACTTCCGAAGCGGTCCTCAGCCGTGTTCTCCCTGCGACCCGCGCACACCCTCTACCCTGATCCGCATGGCTGAGCACCTCGACGGCACCGCCGCCTCCACCTCCTCCCCCATGCCCGGACCGGACCGGCTGCTGGACCGCTCCGCCGTGTCCCTCCACGGCGCGTTGGCCTCCGGGGAGCTCTCCGCCCGGGAGGTCACGCAGGCCGCCCTGGACGCCGCCCACGCCAAGCAGGACCTCGGCGCGTTCGTCCACCTGGACCCGGACGCGGCACTGGCCCAGGCCGCCGCCCTGGACGACGCCCGGGCCACCGGTGCGGAGCCGGCCTCCCTGCATGGGATGCCGGTGGCGTGGAAGGACCTCGTGGACGTGGCGGGGATGCCCACCCGGTACGGCTCGGCCGCGTTCTCCGCGGCGGGCCCGGCAGCGCAGGACGACCCGCTGGTGGCGCGCCTGCGCCATGCCGGAACGGTGGTGCTGGGCAAGACCACGGTCCCGGAGTTCGGCCTGGACTCGTACTCCGAGAACCGGGTCTCGGCCCCGGCCCGCACCCCCCTGGACCCGACCCGCACCGCGGGAGGCTCCACCGGCGGTGGCGCTGCGGCGGTGGCGGCGGGCGTGCTGCCCTTCTCCCCCGGCTCCGACGGCGGCGGCTCCCTGCGGATCCCCGCGGCGGCGTGCGGGCTGCTCTCGCTGAAGCCGGGCCGGGGCACGGTCCCCACGGACCGCTCGGTGGACTCGGTGCGCACCCTGGTGGTCTCCGGGCCGATCGCGCACACGGCCGAGGACGCGGCCCTCCTGCTGGAGACCATGACCTCCCCGGAGGGGCTGCCGGGCCGCCTGGTGGAGGACGTACGGCGGGTGCGCGCCCGCCGCGAGGCCGGGGAACGGCCCACCTCCCTGCGGATCGGGCTCACGACGGCGTCCCCGTTCAGTCCGGCGGTCGAGATCGCCTTGGCCCGGCCCGCACTGGCGGCGCTGACCCGGGCGGGCGCGCTGCTCGAGGCCGCCGGGCATGCGGTGGACTCGTTCTCGCCCTGGTATGGGGAGGACTACCACCGGGACTTCCGCACGGTGTGGACCTCGGGCCTGCTGGATCGGCCCCTGCCGGAGGGTGCCGAGCGGCATCTGGGGTCTGTGGCGACGTCCTTCCTCGCCTCGGCCCGGGCGACGGGCCCGCAGGAGCGGGCCGCCGCCGTCGAGCGTCTGGAGGGGTGGGCGCGCGCGGTGCGCGCCCAGTTCGCCGAGCAGGACGTGGTGCTCACCCCCGTGCTGGCGACCCCGCCCCCGCCGGTGGGGCACTTCCTGGCGATGGAGCCGGAGGTCAACTACGCGGCGCAGTGCGCGTTCACCCCGTACACGTCCATGGTGAACGTGATGGGGCTGCCGGCGGTCACGGTGCCCCTGCTGCGCGACGAGGCGGGGCTGAGCTGGTCCGTGCAGCTCGTGGGGCGCCCGGGCACGGAGGGGCCGCTGCTCGGGCTGGCCACGGACCTCGAGCTGCTGCTGGCCGCCTGACCCCGGCACGACGACGGCGCCGCTCCCCGCACAGGGGGAGGGCGCCGTCGGAGGGGCCGGGACCGGTCAGGAGTAGGTGCCGTAGGGCTCGCTCGACGCCATGCCGATCAGCGCCAGGAGGACGATGAGCCCGATAGCCAGCACGAGGAGCAGCAGGGCGACGTAGTTCGTCACGAGGCCCGCGATCGCGAAGCCGCGACCGCGGGGCTCCCTCTTGAGACCCATGTGGCCCAGGACCACACCCACGATCGGCAGCACGACCAGCGAGAAGCCGCCGATCACGGACAGGATGCCGAGCACCATGGAGGCGATGGACAGGCCCGTGCCGGACTCCTCGGCGGGCGCGGCGGCACCGTACCCCGCGGCCGGGTAGGGGGCGTAGGGGTCCTGTCCGTAGGGGTCGTGCCCGAGACCCGCCGCCGAGCCGTGCCCGGAGACCTGCCCGGCGGGGGCCTCGTAGGACGGCCGCTGGGCGGGGTCGTCGTAGGCGGGCGCGGTGTCGGAGTACCAGGACGTCGCGGAGGCCTCGGGCTCCCCGGGGGTGGGACGGCCCGGCCAGCTGCCCGCGGAGGGGGTGCGGGGGTCCTGGGAGTCCGATTCGGGGGCGTGGGACATGGGTGTTCCTCTCCTGGGCGGGCGGAGCTCGCTCGGTGCGATGACGCTGCTGTCCCGAGTCTAGGCGTCGGCCCCGCCCCGTCAGGCGGAGCGCAGGCCCTCCCCTCCCCCGCCGGCCAGCTCCCGCAGGTAGCCGGCGAAGCCGCCGGGGGTGCGGCCGACGAGCCGGGAGGAGGTGGTCACCCGCACCCGGTCGGTGGCCAGCAGGCGGACACCGGGGGCGACGGCGGCGGAGCCGTCCTCCTCGGCGAGCGCCCGGACGGCGGCGGCGAGCCCCACGTCCTCGTGCTCGGCGACCTCCGCGAAGCCGCCGGCCCGCTCGTACAGCGCCCACGGCAGCCCGAGGTTCGCCCCGTGCACATGGGGGTGGTCCTCCGCGTGCCGGTACGCGGCCCGCCAGCGGGCTGCCAGGTCCGGGTCGGCGTCCCCCGGCAGGTCCACCGTGCCCAGGACCAGCGCCTGCCCGTCCGGGCGGACCGTGCTCGCGAGCACGGCCTGGCCCACGAGCCAGTCGGGCTCCACCCGGCTGTCCGCGTCGGTGGAGGCCAGCCACAGGGCCTCGGCGGGCACGGCGGGGAACAGCTCGCGGGCGTGCCGGGCGGCCGCGGCCCGGGCCCGGCCGACCCCGCCGGGGCCGGACTCGAGCGCGAGCACGTGGATCCGCGGGTCCGCACGGTGGGCGGTGCGGGCGCGGTCGAGGGTGGGGAGGTCGTTGGCGGGGACCGCCACGGCCGCGGCGGCGGTGCCCTGGGCGTGATGCGCCTCCCACCGGTCGAGGGCGGCGGAGAGCCCGGCCAGGCAGCCGGGCAGGGGGCCGGCCTCGTCCCGGGCGGGCACGATCGCCACGGCGTGGGTGGCGGCCGCGGCCCGGGCCAGCACCGTCAGGCGCACATCCGCCTCGACGTGCTCGGAGAGCACCCGCCAGCGAGGGTCGGCACGCACCCGGTCGTGGACGTCGTCGCCGTCCAGGGGCCAGCCGGAGATCGGCTGGCGCCAGTGGCACAGCAGCAGCTCGCCACCGGGGCGCAGGGAGGCCGTGGCGGCGTCGACGAGGCCGTCGAGCTCCTCGGGCTGCAGGAAGTAGCCGATCTCCGAGGCCACCACGAGGTCCACGTCCTGCAGCCCGGCGGGCCACTGCCGCGGCAGCACGGCCCGATGCACCTCGGCGTGGGGCGTCTCGGCCAGGCGGCCGGCGGCGCGCTCCACGGCCACCGGCGAGGCCTCGAGCCCCACCACCCGCTCGGCCCGCTCGGCCAGCCGCGCGGTGAGCTCGCCGATCGAGGCGCCGGCCTCGACCACGGTCCCGTAGCGATCCCGGGGCAGCACCGCCAGGGTGAGCGCCCGCTTGCGGGCCTCGTAGGGGCTGGTCCGGTAGCGCCACGGGTCCTCGTGGGCCTGGTAGAGCCGGTCGAAGACGGCGGCGGCGCGGGAGGCGTCGGCATCGTCCGGGCCGGTGCGGCGCAGCACCTCGAACCCGCGCCGGAAGTGCTCGACCATCCGCTCCGGCAGGATCGCCTCGTCCCCGGGGGCGGGGGACAGCGGCGCCACCTGGGAGACGTGGGCCGCGAGCGCGGCCCGGCGGGCGGCGTCGTCCCCGGGGCCCAGGGGCAGGCGCCGGTACCGGCGGGCGGGCAGCTCGGCGGGGGTCCCCCAGTGCCAGAACCACAGGGGGAACGCGAACAGCTCGAGGTCGTGCTCCCCGGCCAGGTCGGCCGCGGCGGAGCCCACCGCGTCGTGGTCGCCGTGGCCGTCGTCCGGGTCGTGGGAGGCGAGCACGACGGCGCCACCCACCCCGGGGGCCAGATCCGACAGGACCTCGGCCAGTCCGGCGCGCACCTGCTCGGGCCGCTCGCCCAGGCCGCCGTCGGGCAGGCCGAGCCCCCGCCAGGTGAGGGTGCCGGGCAGTCCGGCGCCGAGGGCGGCCATCGCGTGGTCCATCTCGGCCCGGCGCAGCCGCACGAGGTCGGCCGGGGTGTGGGTGGGCGAGTCCGGGTGGGAGGCCTCCCCCGCGGTGGCCGCCACCACCACGACGGCGGCCCCGCCCCGCAGCGCGGAGCGGATGAGCACGGGCGCGGCCAGGGACTCGTCGTCCGGGTGGGCGACGGCGACCACCAGCAGGTCCTGCGGCGTCCAGGCGCGTTCGGCCAGGGCGGGCAGGGACCCGACGCCGGCGGCCTGCCACACGGTCTCATCGGTGCCGTCGTCGAGGTGGGTGAAGGAGGGGGCGGGCTCCACGCCGGGGTCGGCGCCGGGGGTCACCACGGCTGCAGCCCCGCGCGCACAGCCGGGTCGGCCTCCAGCAGGGCGGCGCCGAGGCGGGCGTCGTCGCGGTCGCCGTGGTGCTGGCGCAGGTACACCTGCAGGTCCGCCACCGCGCGGGCGTGCGCGGCGTCCTGGGCCAGTGGGCCCGGGCCGGTCGCCCGCCCGACGACGTCCAGCACCTCGGTGCACGCCCGCTCCACGGTGCCGCGGACCCGGTCCGCCTCCACGAGGCCGAGATCGTGGTCCAGGCGGCCGGCGTCGACGTCCTCGGCGGCACGGGCCAGCAGCCCGGCCATCATGTGCAGGAGCCGATCCACCCGGCCGAGTGCGGCCTGAGCGGCCTGGTCCGGCCCCGGGCCGCGCCCCTGCGATGCGGCGTCCGCACGGCGCTCCAGGGAGGTGCGCAGCGTGCGCGCCACATGCACCGCACCCCCGAACCACACGGCGGCCACACCGATCCCGCCCCACGCGAAACCGGGCCGGCGCAGGTACCACTCCGGCCCGCCGACGGCGACGCCGGGCACCGCCTCGAACCTCAGTCCCACCGTGGTCACCGGGGCCAGGCCGAGTGCGGGCCAGGCGGCGTCCGAGACCGTCACCCCCGGGTGGCGCAGGTCCACGAGCACGGCCTGGCGGGTGCCGTCGTCCTGCCGGCCCGTGACCACCGCGTGGGCGCACAGGTCCGCCAGCGAGCACCAGGGCTTCTCCCCGTCCAGGACGAGCTCTGACCCCTCGCCGGGGCGGAGCGCGGGGGTGCGGCCCCCGGACTCCGAGGCGTAGACCCCCAGCAGGCCCGCAGGGGCGGGCACCCCGGCCTGGTCCAGGATGGACAGCGCGTCCAGGTGCGGTTCGACGGTGCGCGCCGCGGAGAGGTCCACGGCCGCCACGGTGGCCAGCAGCTCCCACTGCTCCCGGGTACGTCCGCCCCCGGTGAGGGGCAGGTCCAGGCCGGTGCCGGCGTCGTCCAGGAGGGCGGCCACGGCGGTGAGGTCCCCGGGGGTGGCTGCGGCGGCCACGAGCGCCCGCTCGGCCGCGGTGGGCTCCGGCCTGCCCGGGCCCAGGCGGACGGGCTGCACGGGCTGGTCGGCGGGGCGGGGCATCGGGCACCTCTTCGGGTCGGGGTGGGCGGCACGCACCGGCGGTGGAGGCGGCGGGCCACGGACGACGCACGGGCCGCCACAGGACAGCGACACCCTAGCCAGCGGCCGGTTCCGGCGGAACAGGCCAGGCGCGGGCGGGCACGGGCGGGGAGGGGCGGGCCGTTCTCCTGCCGGGGTCCCCGGAGCCGCCTTTTCTTGACAAGTTCCAAACACGGCTGGTGCGATGTGGGCATGAGCACTCGCACACGGGAGGTCCTGGACGACCGCGCACTGATGCGCGGTGCCGGCCTGCGCGTCACCGCCCCCCGACTGGCCGTGCTCAGCGCCCTGCGCGCCCACCCCCACGCGGACGCCGGCACAGTGCTCGCGGCGGCCCGCACCGAGCTGCCCACCGTCTCCCACCAGGCCGTCTACGACTGCCTGCGGGCCCTCACCGGCGCCGGCCTGGTCCGGTCCCTGCAGCCGGCCGGCTCCACCACCCGATACGAGATCGCCCTGCACGACAACCACCACCACCTGGTCTGCCGCAGCTGCGGCACCCTCGTGGACGTGCCCTGCCAGGCCGGCCACGCCCCCTGCCTGGACATCCCCGAAGACCACGGCTTCACCGTCGACGAGGCCGAGGTCTACTACTGGGGCCGCTGCCCCGCCTGCCGCGCTGGGCCACCCTGACCCCGACTCCGACCCCCGCACCACAGACCCCCGCACCCCGTCCCGAAAGGACACCGTGATGAGCCCCGAGAACAAGAACCTCCCCCACGGCCAGGAGAGCACCACCGTCGGTGAGATGAGCGACGACGCCGGCCAGAGCCGCTGCCCCGTGGCCCACGACCGCCTGCCCCACCCCACCTCGGGCGACGCCAACCAGCAGTGGTGGCCGGACCGCCTGAACCTGAAGATCCTGGCCAAGGAGCAGCCGGTCATCAACCCCCACGACCCGGACTTCGACTACCCGGCAGCGTTCTCCGCCCTCGACCTCGACGAGGTCAAGCAGTCCATCGCCGAAGTACTCACCACCTCGAAGGACTGGTGGCCGGCCGACTTCGGCAACTACGGCCCGTTCATGATCCGCATGGCCTGGCACGCGGCCGGCACCTACCGCTCCGCCGACGGCCGCGGCGGCGCCGGCACCGGCCAGCAGCGCTTCGCCCCACTGAACTCCTGGCCGGACAACGCCTCCCTGGACAAGGCCCGCCGCCTGCTGTGGCCGGTCAAGAAGAAGTACGGCCAGTCGCTGTCCTGGGCCGACCTGATCGTCCTGGCCGGCAACGTCGCCCACGAGATCATGGGCATGCCCACCTTCGCGTTCTCCGGCGGCCGCATCGACGCCTACGAGCCCGAGGACGACGTCTACTGGGGCCCCGAGACCGAGTGGACCAACGGCGGCGACCAGCGCTACAAGGGCGAGCGCGACCTCGACAACCCGCTGGCCGCCGTCGAGATGGGCCTGATCTACGTGAACCCCGAGGGCCCCGAGGGCGAGCCGGACCCGCTGAAGTCCGCGGTGGACATCAAGGAGACCTTCCACCGCATGGGCATGGACCACGAGGAGACCGTCGCGCTGATCGGCGGCGGCCACACCTTCGGCAAGACCCACGGCGCCGGCCCCGTGGAGGGCAACATCGGCCCCGAGCCCGAGGGTGCGGACATCGAGCAGATGGGCCTGGGCTGGAAGTCCGGCTACAAGTCCGGCAAGGGCATCGACGCCATCACCTCCGGCCTCGAGGTCACCTGGACCTACCACCCCACCCGCTGGGACAACGAGTTCTTCCACATCCTCTACGCGTACGAGTGGGAGCTCATGGAGTCCCCCGCCGGCGCCAAGCAGTGGCGCCCCGTGAACGGCGGCGGCTCGGACATGGTGCCCGAGGCCGACTTCAGCGGGCGCCGCGAGCCCCGCATGCTCACCTCGGACCTCGCCCTGCGCTTCGACCCCGAGTTCGGGGAGATCTCCAAGCGCTTCAAGGACGACTTCGCCGCGTTCCAGGACGCCTACTCCCGTGCCTGGTTCAAGCTGACCCACCGCGACATGGGCCCGATCTCCCGCCACTACGGCCCCGAGGTCCCCACCGAGGAGCTCCTCTGGATGGACCCGATCCCGGCACCGGCCTCCGTGCCCGGCCCCGCCGAGGCCCAGGCTGTGAAGGACAAGGTGGCCGCGGCCGGCCTGTCCGTGACCGACGTCGTGAAGACCGCCTGGGCGGCGGCCTCCACGTTCCGCCACTCCGACTTCCGAGGCGGCGCCAACGGCGGCCGCATCCGCCTCGAGCCGCAGCGCTCCTGGGAGGTCAACGAGCCGGCCGTCACCGGCCCGGTGATCGACACCCTCGAGCAGATCGCCGAGGAGACCGGCGTGTCCTTCGCCGACACCCTGGTGCTCGCCGGCAACTGGGCCGTGGAGAAGGCCGCAGCCGACGGCGGTGTGCCCGTGCAGGTGCCCTTCACCCCGGGCCGCGGCGACGCCACCCAGGAGCAGACCGACGTGCACTCCTTCGGCTACCTCGAGCCCACGGGGGACGGCTTCCGCAACTGGGACCCGCGTACGGACAAGCGCTTCCCCGCGGAGTTCGCCCTCGTGGACCGCGCCAACCTGCTGGGCCTGTCCGCCCCGGAGATGACCGTGCTCGTGGCCGGCCTGCGCGTGCTCGGGGCAGTGCACGGCGGCTCCACGGACGGCGTGTGGACGGAGAACGTGGGGGTGCTCTCCACGGACTTCCTCCAGGCCGTCACGGACATCGACACCCGGTGGGAGAAGGTGGCCGAAGGCCGGTACCGGGGCGTCACCGCCGACGGGCGTGAGCTCACCGGCACCCGCAACGACCTCGTGTTCGGCGCGAACTCCGAGCTGCGCACCGTGGCCGAGGTCTATGCCGGCGACGATGCCAAGGAGAAGTTCGTCAAGGACTTCGTGGCGGCCTGGGTGAAGGTCATGGACGCCGACCGCTACGACGTCGAGCGCGCCGGCCGGGGCCTCTGAGCTTCCCTTCCCATCCCCGCGAACCAGAGAGTACGGCTGTTTCTTCCCCCTCGAAGCAGCCGTACTCTCTGGTTCGCGGGGGCTGCGGGCCTACAGTGGCGCGTATGAGCACCTCTTCCGCGGCCGACCGTGCCGGCACCCCCGCCCTGCCCGAGGACCTGATCGACGTCGAGGCGCTGCTCGCCGCCTACCACGAGGGTCACCCGGACCCGTCAGACCCCGCGCAGAAGGTCGCCTTCGGCACCTCCGGCCACCGCGGCTCCGCGTTCGCCACCTCCTTCAACGACGACCACATCGCCGCCATCACGCAGGCGGTCGTCGAATACCGGGCGGCGCACGGCATCACCGGGCCCATCCTCGTCGGCAAGGACACCCACGCCCTCTCCGGCCCCGCCCAGGACACCGCCGTGCAGGTGCTGCTGGGCAACGACGTCCCCACACTCGTGGACTCCCGCGACGGCTACACCCCCACCCCCGCCGTCTCCCACGCGATCCTGCACCTGAACGCCGGACGCGACCTGACGCCGTCGGGCTTCGCGGCAGACGGGGACAACACCGGCCTGGCCGACGGCCTCGTGATCACCCCCTCCCACAACCCGCCCGCCGACGGCGGCTTCAAGTACAACCCGCCCCACGGCGGCCCCGCAGACACGGACGCGACCTCCTGGATCGCCGACCGCGCCAACGCGCTGCTCGCTGCTGGCCTGGAGGGTGTGCGCCGGGTGGCCGCGGACGACGTCGCCGCCCACCCCCGCCTGGGCACCTTCGACTTCCTGGACCGGTACGTCTCCGACCTGCCGCGTGTGGTGGACCTGGAGGCGATCCGCGAGGCCGGGGTGCGGATCGGCGCGGACCCCATGGGTGGTGCGTCCGTGGCGTACTGGGGTGAGATCGCCCAGCGCCACGGCCTCGACCTGACCGTGGTGAACCCCGAGGTGGACCCGCAGTTCGGGTTCATGACCCTCGACTGGGACGGGAAGATCCGCATGGACTGCTCGAGCCCGCACGCGATGGCCTCGCTGATCACGCGCATGGCCCCGGACGAGCACGGGCAGGCGCCGTTCGACATCGCCACCGGCAACGACGCCGACGCGGACCGCCACGGGATCGTCACCCCGGACGGCGGGCTGATGAACCCCAACCACTTCCTCGCGGTGGCCATCGACTACCTGTACCGTCACCGGGACCGCTGGCCCGCCCGGGCAGGCGTGGGCAAGACCCTCGTGAGCTCCTCCATGATCGACCGGGTGGCTGCGGACCTCGGCCGGGAGGTACTGGAGGTGCCGGTGGGCTTCAAGTGGTTCGTGCCGGGCCTGCTGACCGGCTCGGGCGTGTTCGGCGGGGAGGAGTCCGCGGGCGCGTCCTTCGTGACCCTGGACGGGCGCCCCTGGACCACGGACAAGGACGGGCTGCTGCTGTGCCTGCTGGCCGCGGAGATCCAGGCCGTCACCGGGCAGTCCCCCTCGCAGCGCTACCGGGACCTCGTGGCGCTGCACGGCGACCCCGCCTACGCGCGCATCGACGCCCCCGCCACCGCCGAGCAGAAGGCGCGCCTGAAGGAGCTCTCCCCGGACGACGTCGCCGCCACCGAGCTGGCTGGGGAGACGATCCTGGACGTGCTCACCAACGCTCCCGGCAACGCGGCGCCGATCGGCGGGCTCAAGGTGGTCACGCAGAACGCGTGGTTCGCGGCCCGCCCCTCCGGCACGGAGGACGTGTACAAGATCTACGCGGAGTCCTTCCGCGGCCCCGAGCATCTGCGGCAGGTGCAGGCCGAGGCCCAGGCCCTGGTAGACACGGTGATCGGCTGACCGGTCCCACAGCACGACGACGGCCCCTCACCGGAGCACCGGTGAGGGGCCGTCGCATGGGGTCGGCCCAGGGGCCGGGGCGGTGCTGAGGGGTCAGCGGATCTGCGACTCGTGGAACTCGCCGTCCACGGGGCCGTCCTCCACACCCTCGACACCGGAGCGGGCGGCGGCCCAGCTGGCACCGGCCGCGGCGCTGGCGGCGGCACCCGCCGAGGCGACGGAGCCGGCCGTGGTGCGGGCCCGCTCGATCACCTGGCCGCGGTGCCCCCAGGCACCGCTGAGGCCCGCGGCGATCCTCCGGCGGAAGATGAACGCGCACGCCACCAGCGCCAGGACGACCAGCGCGGCCGCACCGAGGGCGATCCACCAGCCGAGGCTGACGGTCCGCACGGTGAAGACCACACCGGAGCTGTTGGTGGAGACCACCTGGTCGCCCTCGAGCCGGCCGAAGAGGACGTCGTCCTCCTCGATCGATGCGCCGGCGGGACGCTGGACGGTCTGCCCGTGCTGGGTCGACTCGCCCTCCCGCAGCTTGGTGTCCAGCGCGGACACGTTCACCTGCACCTGCGACCGGGGGCGCAGGCCGCCCTCGATCTCCTCGACGTCGATGCGCGCGGGGAGGCCGGTGTAGTCCTGGATCTGCTGCGTGACCTGCTCCGGGGCGCCCCGGAAGCGGGCGGTGAACTGCAGCTCCCCGTCCTTCTCCTCCTCGGACAGCTCGCCCTGGGCGGGCCGCAGGGCCTCGCGCAGGCGCTCGCGCACGGCGTCGTCGGCGGCCTCGGCGGCCACCCCGTACGTCGCGGCGACCTCGACGTCGTCGAGCCCGTGGAAGGTGACCAGCTGCTGGGAGCGGGCC
Source organism: Micrococcus sp. (assembly GCF_034179925.1). Lineage (GTDB taxonomy): Bacteria > Actinomycetota > Actinomycetes > Actinomycetales > Micrococcaceae > Micrococcus. The sequence goes on from NZ_JAXFPG010000010.1 coordinate 41,822, forward strand.
AGGTCCAGACGTCGGGTGCTCGTGAGCTCACCCTCCGGGCCCGTGGAGGACGGGTCGGAGTAGCCCTCGCCGCCGCCGAGGCTCACCTGCACGGCGTAGTCGCCGGCACGCGGGCTGAGCAGCTCGGTGGCCGGCATGCGGTAGGAGAGGACCTCCTCGACGGCCAGCGGGTCGCCCTGGGCCGGTCGGCTGGTGCGCTCGAGGTGCACGTCGTCGCCGGTGACCTTCTGCAGGCGCTCGGCGAGCTCGGGCAGGGTGCCCTCGCCGAGGGCCACCCGGTAGCCGCGGCCGGAGCCCTGGGAGGCGGGCTCCAGGGAGGCGCCCTCGGGGAGGCGATCGGCGAAGTACTTCTCCACGCGCTCGCGGGTGACCTTGTTCGACTCCCTCTGCCCGCTGAGCTCGAGGTCGGCGGTGTAGCGGTCCTCGCCGGCGGGCGAGAGGCGCAGGACGGCGCGGCCGAAGCCGTAGTCCTTCACGTCCTGGACGTTCAGCGCGCCATGTCCGGCTTCGTATTCCTTGCCCCCGACGGTGACGGTGTCCTCCGCCTGGGGGGTGTCCCGCTGGATGTCGCTCTCGTCGATGACGCCGTCGGACTCGAGGCCGTCGGTCACCCAGCCCAGCAGCTCGTCGGAGGTGAAGTTCTCCCGCACCTGGACGCCCTGGACGAGGTCCGAGTCGCTCCGGGTCTGGACGATGGTCGCGTCCCGGTCCACCCCGGAGTCCTGCAGGAGGGACTCGACCTTGGTCTCGTAGTCCTCGAGGCTGTCGTACTCGAGGCGGAAGCGCAGGACGACGGACTCGGTCCCGTCCTCGGTCTGGGTGGTCATCCCCGTGTAGGAGAGCTCCTCGGGCAGGTGCTTCTTGACGGAGGCCTCGACGTCGGCGGGCTTCACGCCCTGCTCGGCGAGGCTGTCCGAGGTGACGACGACGCCCATCTCCCGGACGCCCGAGCCGTTCTCCTCGACGGTGAGCTGGGTCTGCACGGAGGCGCAGCCGGTGGAGAGCAGGAGGGAGGCGAGCGCGGTCCCCAGCAGGATCCTGCGGGCGCGCATCAGTTGACCATCCCCTCGAGCACGGACATGAACACGTAGGTGACCAGGCAGACCCCGAGGATCCATCCGGCGAAGCCGGCCACGAACGGGATCAGGGGGGAGCCGGTGAAGCGGTGGCGACGGTTCACGCCGATGTACATGAGCAGCTCGGCGGCGAGGGAGAACACGGCCACGAGGAACAGGCCGACCAGGACGATGGGCCCGATCAGGCCGCGGCCGGGCAGGAGCAGGGCGAGGATGCCGACCAGGGTGATGCAGGCCAGGCCGGAGTAGGCGGTGGCGACGATCTGCCCGCTCGCCGAGAACGGGACGCCGGACTTCGACACGAGGAAGCTCAGGTGGAGCGTGCTCACGCGCACCAGGTCGATGAGGAAGAACAGGACCAGGGCCAGGAGGAAGAGCTGGAGGCCATACTCGAAGGGCAGGTACCAGTACCGGGAGGAGCGGAACCCGAACAGCCGGTCGGCGGAGCTGACGAAGGTGCCGTTGGTGCGGCCGATCAGGACGACGAGGAACAGGGCCGCGAGCACGTTGCGCAGGAGCAGCTGGAGCCACCAGCCGTTGCCCTGGGCGTGGCCCAGGCGCAGCGCGTCGAGCGGGCGGTTCTTGAGCACGGTGAGGAAGGCGGCCGGGTAGGCGATCAGGGCGTCCAGGGCACCGTTGCGCCGGGTCTCGGCGGCGGCGGGGGCGCCGTCGGCGGCAGGCTGGGCGGCCGGGGTCTCCACGGCGGGGGCGGCCGGGGCCGCCGCAGTGGACCCCGCGGCGGGGTCGGCGGGGTTCTGGGGGTTCTGGTCAGTCACAGTGGTCTCTTTCAGCGGGAAAGCACGAGTGTGGCCTCGTCGGGAAGGGCTGCGGCCGCAGGGTCGGCCGCCGACACCCTGTGCAGGGTGTCGGCATACCATTAAACCTGACGGAAACCTGTGAGTTCTCTCCGTGAAGAGAAGACGGGCCCTCGTCGGGGAACCCGGGCCCCTGGAAGGGGCGCGCACTACGGTGAGGGCATGACCATCGACCAGCCATCCCCCGATCACGACGCCGGCCGCCCCGCGCGTGCCCGCCCGCGCCGGGCGCTCGGTGTGGGAGGGGCTGCTCCCACCGGTGTGCCGGCCCAGGCCGACGGGCTGCACGCCGCCGACCCGGACGAGGCCGCCGCACTCGCCCCGGCGGACGGTCGGGACTCCGAGACCGGCGACGCCGGCGACACCCTGCACACCGCCCCGCACACCTCCCTGCTGCCGGTGATGCCCTCCGCCGGTGCCCGGCCCGAGGAGCCGGACGCCGCCGTCGAGCGTCTGCGGGCCGCCGCCCGCTCCCGGGCCGCGCACCCGCGGAAGGTGCGCATCCGCCAACTCAAGGGCCTCAAGCGGATGCTGGAGGAGAACGAGCAGCGGCTCCTGGACGCACTGGCGAAGGACCTGCACAAGTCGCCCACGGAGGCGCGGCTCACGGAGATCGGCACGGTGCGCGCGGAGATCGACCACGCGGTGCTGCACCTGACGGACTGGATGGACCCGCGCCCGGCGAAGGTGCCGCTCGCACTGCAGCCGGCATCCGCGCACGTGCGGGCCCGCCCCAAGGGGATGGTCCTGGTGATCGGGGCGTGGAACTACCCGGTGCAGCTGCTGCTGGGTCCGCTCGTGCCGGCGCTGGCCGCGGGCAACACCGTGGTGGTCAGCCCCTCGGAGAAGGCCCCGGCCACGGCCCGGGCCCTGCAGGAGCTGCTGCCGCAGTACCTGGACCCGGCGCTGATCTCCGTGGTGTCCGGCGGCCGGGACTGCGTGCAGGCGCTGCTCGCCCATCCGTGGGATCACATCCTCTACACGGGCGGGGAGCGGGTGGGGCGGATCGTCTACGAGGCGGCTGCGAAGACCCTCTCCCCCGTGACCCTCGAGCTCGGCGGCAAGTCCCCCACAGTGGTGACGCCCTCGCGCAACGCCACGGCGATGGCACGGCGCATCGCGTTCGGCAAGTTCACGAATGCGGGGCAGACCTGTGTGGCCCCGGACTATGTGCTGGCGGTCGGCGAGGTCGCTCACCGGCAGCTGCTCGAGCACCTCCCGACGGCGATCCGCGAGTTCTACGGTGAGGATCCGTCCGCGTCGGCGGACTACGGCCGCCTGGTCTCGGCCGAGCACACCCGCCGGCTGGTGGACATGCTCGAAGAGGATGTGCGCGCGGGGGCGCGGGTCGTCGTCGGGGGTCGGGCGGACGTGGCGGGGCGGTACCTGGAGCCGACCGTGGTGGACGGTGTGCGCCCGGAGGGGGCGCTGATGCGCGAGGAGCTGTTCGGGCCGGTGCTGCCGATCCTGCGCGTGGACACGTTCCAGGAGGCGCTGGACTTCATCGCGGACCGCCCGCATCCGCTGGCGGCGTACCTGTTCACGGACAGCCTGCGGTACCACCGGGCGTTCGAGGATCAGGTGCAGGCCGGTGCGGTGAGCACGGACGTCACGCTGATCCACGCGGGCATGGTGACCCTGCCGTTCGGCGGGGTGGGGCCCTCGGGGATCGGGGCGTACCACGGGCAGGCGGGGTTCGACACGTTCTCGCACCTGCGCCCGGCCCTGACGAAGTCCGACCAGGTGGACACGCTCAAGGCGGTGTACCCGCCGCACGGCTGGCTCAAGCGCAAGACGATCCCGAGGATGCTCTGACCCACCCGCTCCCGTTCGGGAAACGGGAGGTCCCCAGGGCACTCCCGTTCGAGAAACGGGAGGCGCCGGGCGCGCTCCGGTGTGGGAAACGGGAGGTTCTGGAGCTGTTCCCGCGTGAGAGACGGGAGCGCCGACGCCTCAGCACGGCGGCGGGCTCCCGCCCGCGGTCAGCCCTCCGCGACGACGTCGGTGCGGTCGGTCATGACCCCGTCCACGCCTGCCTCCCGCAGCCGCTCGACCTCAGTCACACTCATAGGGACGGACCGGGATGGGCGGTGAGGCCACCTCCCGTTTCTCGAACAGAAGTGACCCCGCCACCTCCCGTTTCGTCCACGGGAGCACCCGGAACACCTCCCGTTTCTCGAACGGGAGCGCCCGGGGTGGGGGCGATAGGCTCGGGGCATGAGCGAGCGCCAGACTTACCTACTCGTGGACGGCGAGAACATCGACGCAACCCTGGGCAACTCCGTGCTCCAGCGGCGCCCTCAGCCGGAGGAGCGCCCCCGCTGGAACCGCCTGCTCTCCCACATCCGCGAGCGCTGGGGCCAGTCGGTCAAGCCCCTGTTCTTCCTCGCGGTGGACGGGGACATCCCCTTCAACTTCGTGCAGGCGCTCACCACGCTCGGCTATCGGCCCATCCTGCTGCGCGGCGAGGGCAAGGTTGTGGACCTCGGCATCCAGCGCACGGCCGAGGCGCTGCTGGGGCGGGACGCGGACGTCGTCCTGGCCAGCCACGATGCCGACTTCGTCCCCCAGATGACGGCGTTGACCGCCACGGAGGGCCGGCGTACCGCGGTGGTGGGCTTCGACGAGTTCGTGGCCCACGGGCTGCGGACGATCCCGGGGATCGAGGTGTGGGACCTCGAGCACGAGGTCGCCGCGTTCGACTCTCCGCTGCCTCGCCTGCGGGTGATCGACATCGACGAGTTCAACCCGCTGGACTTCCTGTGAGTCCGGCCCCGGTGGAGGCGGAGACGCGGGGCGGGCTGCCCGCGCGTCACCGTCTCGTGTGGGTGGACGTGGCCCGGGGCCTGGCCCTGGTCTCCATGATGATCGCCCACACGGCGCCCTCGGGCGGCCCGGCCGGGGTGCTGAACCTCTCGGAGTTCCTGACGGCGGCCCTGTTCGCGGCCCTCGTGGGTGTCGGTTCGGCGCTGGAACGTCGCCGCTACGGGGCCGGGCGCACCCTGGTGCTCGCGGCCGTGCGGGCTCTGGCGCTGTGGGCGGCGGCGTTCCTGGCGGACCTGTTCGGTGCGCAGGTGGTGGACATCCTGCGGCATCTGGCGCTGGTCACGCTCGCGATGGGCGTGTTCGGGGCGCTGCCGCGGGTGGGCCGTGCCGTGCTCGCCCTCGTGGGGGTGGCGCTGGGGGTGTGGCTGACGGCGCTGGGCACGGTGACGGTGGCCGCGCACCTGAGCGCCGGGCTGGCCCCGCTGCAGGAGGCCACGGCCCCGATCCGCGCCCAGCTGGGCAATGTGGGGGCGGCCCTGGAGATCACCGATCCGGAGGTGCTGATGTGGACGGCCTCCTACCTCACGGCCGGCCCATACCGGCTGCCCCTGCTGCTGGCGTGGGCGCTGCTGGGCTCGGTGCTTGTGGCCTCCGTGGTGCGCTTCGAGGGCGTCGCCCGAGTCACGGCGGTGGCCTGGGCGGGGGCCGGCCTGCTGGTCGCCGGGGCGGGACTGGCATGGTCGCGCTGGCACATCGGGGAGTTCCCGACGCCGTACACCGCCTCCCTGGCGGACGTCGCCGTCACCGGGGGCCTGGTGGTGCTGGCGCTCGGGCTGTGCGCCGCCGTCGTGCCGGCCCACCTGCCGTGGCTCACGGACCCGCTGGCTGTGGCCGGGTCCATGACGTTGTCCGTGTATGTGGCGCATCAGGCGTATCTGGGGTGGGCTGTGGGTGGGTGGACCGTGTTCGGCGGGGCCCTGCAGCCCGGCCCGGGCCCGTGGGTGAACGCCGCCGGCACGGATGACACCTGGTTCAACCTGGTGGTGCTGATCGTGGCCGCCGTGCTGCTGCCGCTGCTGTGGCGTCGGCTGGTCCGGGCCCGCCCCTGGCAGAGGGGCCCGCTGGAGGGCGTCGTGGGCCTGGTGACTGGCCGCATCGCCCGCTGACCTGGGGCCTAGACTGTCCCCCCGGCGGTGCCGGACGGGTTCCGGGAGCCGCCTCGCGTCCCCTCCCTCCCCGTGAAAGGTCCTCCGTGGGCACCACCGCTCCGTCCGCCTCCTCGGCGGCCCCGCCGCCGTCGTCCTCCACCGGGCCCAGTGCGGGCCCCGACGACGTCGGCTCCACGCACTCCGGCCTGCGCCGCACCCTCGCCCCGCGGCACCTGACGATGATCGCCATGGGCGGGGCCATCGGCACCGGCCTGTTCGTGGCCTCCGGCAACACGATCGCCACCGCCGGCCCCGGAGGCGCCCTGCT
>NZ_JAXFPG010000024.1:0-21536 GCF_034179925.1 Micrococcus sp.
CCTAGACTCGAGGCCATGTCCTTCCCCCTGAACCGCCCCCGTCGGTTGCGCCAGTCCGCGGCGATGCGCCGGCTCGTCGCCGAGACCCGCCTGCACCCCAGTCAGCTCATCCTCCCGGCCTTCATCAAGGAGGGCATGACCGAGCCCGCGCCGATCGCGTCCATGCCCGGCGTCGTGCAACACACCTCGGACACCCTCAAGGCGGCCGCGGCCGAGGCCGCCGAGCTGGGCCTGGGCGGCATCATGCTGTTCGGCGTGCCCGCCGAGCGCGACGCCACCGGCTCCGCCTCCCTGGACCCCGAGGGCGTGCTCAACAAGGCCGTGCGGGACGTGAAGGCGGAGGTGGGGGACGCGCTCGTCGTGATGAGCGACCTCTGCCTGGACGAGTTCACCGATCACGGCCACTGCGGCGTGCTCCGCCCGGACGGTGCCGTGGACAACGACGCCACCCTGGAGATCTACGCGCAGATGGGTGTCGCGCAGGCCGAGGCCGGCGCGGACGTGCTCGGCCCCTCCGGCATGATGGACGGGCAGATCCGCGTGATCCGCGAGGCCCTCGAGGCCGCCGGCCACACCGACACGGCGATCCTCGCCTACGCCGCGAAGTACTCCTCCGCGTTCTACGGCCCCTTCCGCGACGCCGTCGACTCCGCCCTGCAGGGCGACCGCAAGACGTACCAGATGGACGCCGCGAACCGCACTGAGGCCCTGCGCGAGGTCGCCCTGGACCTTGAGGAGGGTGCGGACATGGTGATGGTCAAGCCGGCCATGAGCTACCTGGACATCGTGCGCGACGTCGCCGAGATGGCCGACGTGCCCGTCTCCGCGTACCAGATCTCCGGGGAGTACGCGATGATCGAGGCCGCCGCCGCGAACGGCTGGATCGACCGGAAGGCCGCGATCATCGAGTCCGTGCTCTCCATCCGGCGCGCCGGTGCCGGCACCGTGCTCACCTACTGGGCGGCCGAACTCGCCCGCTGGATCAAGGAGGACTCGCTCTGATGACGACGACCAACGCCGCCGCCTTCGCGGCCGCCCAGCAGGTCATCCCCGGGGGCGTGGACTCGCCCGTGCGCGCGTTCGGCTCCGTGGGCGGCACGCCCCGGTTCATGGCCTCCGCCCGCGGGGCGTACCTGACCGACGTCGAGGGCGCCGAGTACGTGGACCTCGTGTGCTCGTGGGGCCCCATGCTGCTCGGCCACAACGACCCCCGCGTGGTCGAGGCCGTGCACGCCGCCGTGGACCGCGGCCTGTCCTTCGGCACCTCCGTGGAGGGGGAGACCGAGCTGGCGCGCCTGATCGCCTCCCGCGTGCCCGTGGAGCGTGTGCGCTTCGTCTCCACCGGCACCGAGGCCACCATGACCGCCCTGCGTCTGGCACGCGGGGTGACCGGCCGGAACCTGATCGTGAAGTTCGCCGGCTGCTACCACGGCCACTCGGACGGCCTGCTCGCCGCGGCCGGCTCCGGGGTGGCCACGCAGGCCCTGCCCGGCTCGGCCGGCGTCACCGAGGCCGCGGCTTCCGAGACGATCGTGGTGGACTATAACAGCCGCGCCGCCCTCGAGGCCGTCTTCGCGGAGAAGGGTGAGCAGATCGCCGCCGTCATCACCGAGGCCGTGCCCTGCAACATGGGCGTGGTGGAGCCGCAGGAGGGCTACAACGCGTTCCTGCGGGAGATCACCCGCCAGCACGGCGCGCTGCTGATCTGGGACGAGGTCCTCACCGGCTTCCGCGCCACCGCCACGGGCGGCTGGGGCCTGGCCGGTCAGCCCGAGGGCTGGACCCCGGACATCTGGTGCTTCGGCAAGGTGATCGGCGGCGGCATGCCCGCAGCCGCCCTGGCCGGCTCCGAGGAGATCATGAACCACCTGGCTCCGCTGGGCCCCGTGTACCAGGCCGGCACCCTCTCCGGGAACCCGGTGGCCATGGCCGCCGGCATCGCCACCCTGGGGAACGCGGACGAGTCCGTGTACGCCGCGGTGCAGCGCGCCTCCGACGCCGTGCGCGAGGGGCTCACCGCGGCCCTGGCTGCGGCCGGCGTCGACCACTCCATCCAGCGCGCCGGCACCCTGTTCTCCGTGGCGTTCGGCACCTCCGAGCGTGGCGTGCACGACTACGCTGACGCCCAGGGCCAGGAGACCTTCCGCTACGCCCCGTTCTTCCAGTCCATGCTGGAGCAGGGCGTGTACCTGCCGCCCTCGGTGTTCGAAGCCTGGTTCGTCTCCGCCGCCCACGACGACGCCGCCGTCACCCGGGTGCTTGAGGCCCTGCCGGCTGCGGCACAGGCCGCCGCAGCCGCCCGCCCGGCCTGAGCCGGTCGCCTCACCGCGGGGGCTCGACCGGCCAGGCGCGGGAGAGGCTGGCCTGCGGGTCCTTCTTGCGCAGGTACTGCTCGAAGCTCTCGGCCTGCTCGGCCTTCCACCGCACCTGGGCGGCGTGCAGCTGCTCGGCGTCCCCGCGCAGCTGCTCGTACTTGGCGGCCAGGGCGTCCGCCACCTGCACCGCCGCGAGCGCGTCCGCGGCGGAGGTGTGGGCATTCTCGAGGCTCACCCCGTAGTGCTCGGACACCGCGGAGAGCGTGCGCTTGCCCCTGCGGAAGCGGTCCATCTGCTTGTCCAGCACGAACGGGTCGATCACGGGGCTCGGCGTCAACGGGGTCAGCCCGTGGCGCCGGGCCTCGCGGTCCATCACCGTGAAGTCGTAGACCCCGTTGAACGCGATCACGGGGATCCCGGCGGAGAAGAGGTCCCGCAGGGTCTCGGTGATCTCGGAGATCGCACGCCCGGCCTCCATACCCTCAGCCTGCGCACGCTCGGTGCTCACCCCGTGCACGGCGGCGGCCTCCTCGGGGATGGGCACCCCCGGGTCCACGAGCCACTCCGCCGAGGCAGAGGGCCGCCCGGAGGCGTCGACCACCACGAGGGAGGCCGTGACGATCAGTGCCTGCTTCGGGTCCTTGCCGGTGGTCTCGAGGTCGAACCCCGCCCGGATCTGCTGGTGCCAGCTCATGCCCCCAACGGTAGCGGTGCCGGTGGACACCCTAAGGATGACGACGGCGCTCGCGGCCCTGACCCGGCGCCTGGCCTGGGCAGGGGGCCGGGTCCGTTAACGTGTCCGCCCCGATGGGAGGATGGCGCCATGAGCACAGCGCAGACCAGAACGCAGGCCGGGGCGGGGGAGGACCTGGCCGCCCTCGTGGCCGGAGCGGACGCGGAGGAGGAAGCTCTCCCCGCGGCCGGTCACGCGCGCCTGGTGCGGGGCACCGGGCGCTCGGCGGACTGGCCCGAGCTGACGGCCGAGCAGGAGGCCGTGGCCTCGCTCGCCCCGGGCCACGGGGCGGTGCTCGTACTGGGCACCCCGGGGGCTGGGCGCAGCACGGTTGCCGTGGAGTATGCGGCCCGGCGCCTGAGCTCCGGCATGGACCCGGAGGCGCTGCTCATGCTCGCCCCCACCCGTGAGGCCGCGGCCCGGCTCCGGGACGACCTCACCGCCCGCCTGGCCGCGGCCGGACGGGGCACCCGCGCGGTGACCCCCGTGCGGACGTGGGCCTCCTACGCCTTCGACGTGCTCCGCCGGGCCCGCGTGGACGGGCCACTGGGCCATCTGACAGACCCGCCGCGCCTGCTCTCCGGCGCGGAGCAGGACACCGTGATCACCGAGCTGCTGGAGGCCTATGCGGACGGGCTCGCCCCGTCGCCGGCCTGGCCGGAGGAGGTCGCCGCCGCCGTCGGCGCCCGCGGCTTCCGCCGGGAGGTGCGCGAGCTCGTGGACCGCATGAGCGAGTTCGGCCTCGAACCGGGGGACCTGCAGGCCCTGGGCCGCCGCTACGGGCGGCCCGAGTGGACGGCCGCCGCCGAGCTGGTGCAGGACTACCGGGACCGCATGGACCTCGGGGATGCCGAGGCCTTCGACCCGGCCGGGCTCATCGCCGCTGCGGTCCGCGTGCTCACCGAGCGTCACCCCGAGGACCCGGAGCGGGACGCCGCCGCCCGTGCCTTCGCCGCCGGCGAGCGCGCCCGTCTGCAGGTGCTGGTGGTGGAGGACCTCCACGAGGCCACCCCCGCCGTGCACGATCTCCTCGCCGTGCTCGGCACGGGCACGGACGTGCTGCTCACCGCCTGCCCCGACTCCACCGTGGAAGGCTTCCGTGGTGCCCGGCCGGACCTGATCTCCCGGTACCCGGCCGCCCTCGACGTCCCGTCCCCGCCCCCCGGTCTGGCGGCCCCGCAGGAGCGCATCCACGTGCTCACCCAAGGCCACCGCATGGGGCAGGCAGTGCAGGAGGGCTGGCTGCGCGTGGCCCGGCGCGTGCGCCAGCGCACCCTCGGGGTGGAGCGGACTCGCGCCGAGGCCGTCCCCGCCGCCGAAGGCGGCCGTGTAGAGGCGCACGTGGTGCCCTCCCGCTCCCATGAGGACCAGCTCGTCCTCGAACGCGTGCTGCGGATCCACCACGAGGACGCCGTGCCCCTGGACGAGATCCTCGTGGTGGCCCGCTCCGGCGCACGCGTTGCCGCCCTGGCCCGCCATCTCGAAGCTGAGGGCGTGCCCGTGCTGCAGGACGCCGCCGGCTCCGTGCTCAAGGACGAGCCCGCCGTCGCCCCACTGCTGACACTGCTGCGCGCCGTCGCTGAGGAGGCCGAGCAGCATCCCGAGGGCGCCGTCACCGTCCGCCTGGACGCGGACGAGGTCGTCGCGCTACTCCGCGGCCGCTACGGGCCCGCCACCGCTCTGCACGTGCGACGCCTGCGCCAGGACCTCCTTGCCGCCGAGCGCACCCGCGGCGGCCGGCGCCCCTCGGACGAGCTGATCGTGGCCGCCCTCGCCGACCCCGCCCTCGCCGGGGTGGAAGCCGATCGGCACCGGGCCCTGCGCCGCCTGTCCTGGATGCACGCAGCTGGCCTGGAGGCCGCCCGCACCCCCGGAGCCACTGCGGAGACCGTCCTGTGGGCGTTGTGGTCCGCCTCCGGACGCGCCGAGCGGTGGCGGGACCTCGCCCTGGCTCCCGTCACGGACGCCGCCGGCCGCCGCGAGGCTCGCCGTGCCGACGCGGACCTGGACGCCGTCGTCGCCCTGTTCCGGATTGCCGAACGCCACGCCGAACAGTTCCCCGGTGCCTCTCCGGCCGAGTTCGCCCGCTACATGGAGTCCCAGGACCTGCCCATGGACTCCCTCGCCCGCAGGGCCGAGACCGGTGACGCCGTCCACGTGCGCACCCCCGCCTCCGCCGTCGCCGCAGGGCGCGGATGGCACGCCGTCCTGCTCGTCGGCCTCCAGGAGGGCGCCTGGCCCAACACCCAGCTGCGTGGCCGACTGCTCGGCGCCCCGGACCTGGCGGACCTGCTCACCGCCCCACCCGGAGCGCCCTGGCCCGTGGACCGGCGCACCCGCCTGCAGGAGGTGCGGCAGGACGAGCTGCGCATGCTCGCCGCCGCCATCTCCCGCGCCCGCACCCATGTGGTGGCCACCGCCGTGCGCAGTGAAGATGACGCACCCTCGGACTTCCTCGACCTCATCCAGCCCCCCGAGGACCCCCGCCGCCTGCGGCCCCTCACCCCCGTGCCCCCGCCCCTGACGGCCGCCGCCCTCGTGGCCGGGCTGCGGCGTCGGCTCGAGGCCCCGGACCTGCCCGAGGCCATCGTGGGCGTCGAGGACCCGGCCGCCGCCGCCGGACTCGCCGCGCTCGCAGCCGACGGCGTGGACGCTGCGGACCCGGCCCACTGGTGGGGCCTGGCGCCACTGTCCACACAGGCCCCGCTGACGGACCCGACCACCACCGCCGTGCGCCTGTCGCCCTCCCGGGCGGAGACGGCCCTGACCAACCCCCTCGACTGGCTGCTGCAGCACGTCGGCGCCCAAGGCGGCGCCTCCCTGGCCCAGTCAGTGGGCACGCTCGTACACTCCGTGGCCGAGCACCACCCCGACGGCGAGCCCGGCGCCGTGCGTGCCGAACTGGAACGGCGCCTGCCCGAGCTCGGCCTGCCCGAAGGGTGGGGCACTGACCTCGAGCACGCCCGGGCCCGCCGGCTCGTGGAGGCCTACATCGGGTACTGGTCGGTGATGCGTGAAGCCGGCCGCCGCCCCCTGGCCCAGGAGGTCCCCCTGCGGGCCGACCTCACCTGGGAGGGGCTGCATGTGGTGGTCAACGGCGTCATCGACCGCCTCGAGGTCGACGCCGTCGGCCACCCCTATGTGGTGGACCTCAAGACCGGCCGGCGCACCCCCGGCTCGGACGAGCTTCCCCGGCTGCCCCAGCTGGCCGCCTACCAGGTGGCCGTGCGCGCCGGAGGACTCACCGGGCTGCTCGAGGACCCGGAGACGGACCCGGTACTGCGTGAGGCCCTCACCGCCCTGGCGGACCCGGCCGCGCCCGCCGGTGCCGCGCTCGTGCAACTCGGCGCAGGCACCCAGCGCACCAAAGTCCAGGAGCAGGCCGCCCTCACCGACGAGGACCGCTGGGCCCGCGAACAGGTGTTCACTGCGGCCCGGCGGACCGTCGGGCCCCGCTACCTCACGATCCATGCCCCCGGGGGGCGGTGCGCACTGCCCTCCGTGTGCCCCCTCTGCTCCGAAGGAAGGCAGGCCACCGAGTGGAACCGCTGAGCGCCCTGATGCCCGTGCCGGCCGAGCCCCCCGCCCCCGCCGGGGCGGACGTCCGCCGCGCCGTGCACTCGCCCGAGGACATCGCCGCCCGCCTCGGCGCCCCGCCGCCCACCCCGGAGCAGTCCGACGTCATCAAGGCGCCACTGAGCCCGCGGCTGGTGGTGGCCGGGGCCGGCTCCGGGAAGACCGCCACGATGTCCGACCGCGTGGTCTGGCTCGTGGCCAACGGGTTCGTCCGCCCCGACCAGGTGCTCGGTGTGACCTTCACCCGCAAGGCCGCCGGCGAGCTCGCCCACCGCATCAACGCGAAGGTCGACGCCCTGCTGCGCTCCGGCCTGCCCATCCCCGGCTTCGAGGGCGAGCCCGAGGACCTCGGCCGGGCCTCCGTGTCCACCTACCACTCCTACGCCGGTGCCCTCGTGAGGGACCACGGCCTGCGGGTGGGCGTCGAACCCGAGGCAGAGCTGATCGGCGACGCCGAGGCCCACCGGTTCATGGCGCAGGTGGCCGACGCCCACCCCGTGGTGGCCGATCGGCTCGGCGTCAGCCGGGCCACCCTGGTGGCCCAGGCGCTGCACCTGGCCGGGGACCTCGCCGAGCACCTCGTGGAGCCCGGGCGGGTCCGTGCCTTCCTGCGCGAGCAGATCGCCGTGGGGGAGGCCCTCGAGCTCCCCGCCAGGATGAAGCAGCCCAGCGCGGAGATCCGTGAGTTCTTCACCGGCCTCGAGGACCGCATCCTCATGGCCGACCTTGTGGAGCGCTACACCGAGCTCAAGCGGGAGCGGGAGGTCATGGACTTCGGCGACCTGCTCCGCCACGCCGCCGACGTGGCCGGGCAGATCCCCGCGGCCGGCCGTGAGGAGCGCGAACGCTTCCCCGTGGTCCTGCTGGACGAGTTCCAGGACACCTCCCACGCCCAGATGCGGATCTTCGCCGGACTGTTCGGCCCCACCGGGCCCGCACCAGACGCCCCCGGCCTGGGGCACTGCGTCACCGCCGTGGGGGACCCGCACCAGTCCATCTACGGGTTCCGAGGGGCATCCGCTGGGCAGCTCTTCGACTTCCCCACACTCTTCCCCCGCGCCGCCGCCGGCCCCGACGGCTCCGTGCGCCGGGCCCCCGCAGACGTCTCCCACCTGACCACGGCCTGGCGCAACGACGAGGCGATCCTCGCCGTCGCCAACCAGGTGGTCCAGCCCCTGAACGCGCACGTCAGCGCCCGCGGGGCCGCCGTGGACCTGCGGCCGCTGCAGCCCCGCCCCGGGGCCGAGGCCGGTGAGGTGCGCGTGGACCGCTACGAGACAGCTCAGGAGGAGGCTGAGGACCTTGTGGAGCGGCTGCGCACCCTGCCGCCAGGCCCGGACGGCCAGCCGCTCACCCGGGCAGTGCTGTGCCGGGCCCGCACCCAGTTCGGGCCCGTGATCGACGCGCTCGACGCCGCCGGCGTGCCCTACGAGGTGCTTGGCCTCTCCGGACTGCTGGATCTGCCCGAGATCACGGAAGTGCTCGCCGTGCTACACCTGCTCTCTGACCCCGGGCGCAACGACCAGCTGATCCGGCTGCTCACCGGCCCCCGGTTCCGGATCGGCCCCGCCGACCTCGAGGTGCTGCACGAACGCGCCCGGTTCGTCAGCCGGATGCGACGGCGCGCCACCGCCGCCGGAGCCGAGGAGACCAGCACCGGGGACGTCGTCGTGAGCGCGGATGAGGACGCCGACGCCCCCGCCCTGCTCGAGGCCCTGGACTCCCTGCCTGGCGAGGGCGTGGCCTGGACTGGGGCGAACGGTCGGGGCTTCTCCGCCGAGGGGCTGGCCCGTCTGCGCCGGGCCCACCGCCAGCTCAGGCACCTGTCCGCGCGCGCCGGGCTCGCCCCGGCCGACCTGATCGCCGAGGTGGCACGGGAGATCGGCCTGGACGTCGAGCTCGCCCTGCGGCCCGGCCCCTCCGCGGCCTCCGCCCGCCGCCACCTGGACGCCTTCCAGGACGCTGCCCGTGGGTTCGCCGTGGGCTCCGGCGCGGCCGGGGACCTCTCTGCGTTCCTCGCCTGGACCGCCTCCGTGGCCGAGCACGAGGACGGCCTCGGCATCACCCCGGCCGACCCGGTGCCCGGCGTGGTGCAGGTGCTCACCGCCCACGCCTCCAAGGGGCTGGAGTGGGATGTGGTGGCCGTGCCCGGCCTGCAGCAGGGCACCTTCCCCTCGGACCGCGCCGACCGCTGGACCACCGGCGGCACCGGGGCCCTGCCCTGGCCGCTGCGCGGGGACGCCGCCTCCCTTCCCCAGTGGGACGGCTCCTGGGCCCAGGACCGCCGCGACTGGGTGCAGTCCGCCGGCTCCGCCTACTCCAGCGCCGCCGCAAAGGAGAGCGCCCCGGAGCCCTACCGCCTGGCCGTGGAGGACCACGCCGGCCGTGAGGAGCGGCGCCTGGCCTATGTGGCCTTCACCCGCGCCCGCAGCCGGCTGTGGCTGAGCACGTCCCGGTGGAAGGGCACGCGCCGCCGCCCCTCGGAGCCCTCGCCATTCCTCGAAGAGGTCGAGGCTCTCGCCGAGACCGTGCCCGGGATCGTGATCGGGGCGGTCCCCGACCCCCAGACGCAACCCGAGCAGAACCCCGCCGGCGAGCGCACGCTCGTCGCCTGGTGGCCGTTCGACCCGCTGGAGGGCCCCCAGGCCTGGATCGCCGACCCCGAGGACCCGGAGGACGAGACCGCCTGGCAGGCGCTGCCGCCGCGCTCACGGCCGCGCAGGGCGCGGGTGGAGTCCGCCGCGCGGCAGATGAAGGCGGCGGCTCCGGAGGCCCTCGCCGAGGAGGGCCAGCTCGCCCGCGAGGTGGAGTGGGTGCTGCTGCGGCGCCGGCAGATCGAAGGCTCCGGGCCGGACGTCTCCCTACCCGAGCACCTCTCGGTGTCCCTCTACGGTGAACTCGCCGCAGACCCCCAGGCGGTGGCCGAGCAGCTGCGCAGGCCCCTGCCCACCCCGCCGGCGCACGCGGCCCGCCGCGGCACCGCGTTCCATGCCTGGCTCGAGGAGCGCTTCGGGTCCACCGGCATGCTGGACATCGACGACCCCACCGACGCCGCCGACGCCTGGGTGGAGGACGCCCTGGACCTCGCGCCCCTGCAGGAGTGGTTCCTCGGCTCCCGCTGGGCGGACCGGCTCCCGGTGTCCGTGGAGACCGCCGTGGAGACCACCGTCGCCGGGATCACCCTGCGCGGCCGGATCGACGCGGTCTACCGGGAGGGCGGCCGGGCCGAGGTGCCCTTCGACCCGGAAGCGCACTGGGAGCTCGTGGACTGGAAGACCGGTGCGGTCCCGCGGGGCAGGGAACTCGAGCGCAAGGCCCTGCAGCTGGCTGTGTACCGGCTCGCCTGGTCCCGCCTGCACGGAATCCCCCTGGAACGGATCAGTGCCTCGTTCGTCTACGTGGCCCGCGGGCAGGAGCGCACCTTCACGGACCTGCCGGGGGAGGAGGAACTTGAGCAGATTCTTGCCGAGGCCGTCGGGCGGAGCTGACCCGTCCGGCGGGGCCGTCAGAGGGCGGTGGAGCCCCGGGCAGCCCGGCCGGTCCCCTCCGCAGGGGCCTGCCCGGAGCCGGCCTCGCCAGGCGAGGCCTCGCCCTCCGGCACCACGGTCAGCGTCCTCTCAGCCTCAGCCTCAGCCTCAGCCTCAGCGACGACGGCGGCCCGCTCCTCCTCCTCGGCCTCCCGGACGGCGTCGGCCAGCTCGCTGAGCATCACAACGGCGTCGGCGATCATGTCCTGGTCCTGCCGGTCCACGCCCCGCAGCAGCCAACGGGCCAGGGCGAACTCCGCCAGCAGCGAGGCTCGACGCATGAGGTGGGGGTCGCCGTCGTCGTCGGTACCATCCGCGCTCCGGCGGTCCAGGTACGCCCGGTGCACCCGGTCCGCGAAGGAGGGATCCTCCGCGGCGGCGAGCCAGGCGAAGTCCGCGGCCGGATCCCCCACGTGCAGGTCCGTCCAGCCGGAGACCCCCACCACACGGCCGCGCTCCACGAGCAGATTGTCCTCGTGGAGGTCCCCGTGCACCGGCACAGGCACGAACGCCCAGAGGGCGTCCTCCTCGAGGGCCTCCTCCCAGCGGCGCAGCAGTACCGGGGGCACCCGGCCGGTGGTGGCGGCCTGGTCCATCTCGTGCAGATGGCGGTCCCGGATCTGCCGCGGCGTGTACACCGGCAGGTCCGCCTGCTCCACCACGTCCACGGGTAGCGCGTGCACGGCCGCGAGGATGCGCCCGAGATCCTGCACAGCGGCCTCACCCAGCGCCACCAGGGACTCCAGCGGCACCGGACAGCCCGGCAGGTCCTGGTAGACGAACGTGCGCAGCCCGTTCAAGCGCACGGCCCCGGCCACCGAGGGAACCCGGAACGGCAGGCCCGCACGCAGGCGGGGGTCGAAGGCAGCCAGCACCTGCAGCTCGGTCTCCAGGCGGATCCCGGCCTCCGGGGTGTGCGGGGAGCGGATCTGCCAGCGCTCGCCGGCGGTGTCCACGACGATCGCCGTGCTGAACTCCGCGGGGTCGTCCGGGCTCGGCTCCACCGTGGCGGGGCAGAGTCCGGGCACGGACGCAGCGGCGAGGGCGGCGAGATGCAGGGGCTGGCGGTTCACCCCACCAGCCTACGGCCGGGCCGGGCGCTGTGCGGGGACCGTGTCCCGGGCGCGGCCGCGGCGTCCGGGTTGGTACCGTGGGACGCCGCCGCACGCCCGCCCGGCGACGGCATGCCGCCGATCTCGTCCACAGGAGGTCCGCCACCCATGAGCACTCCCGACGAGATCCTCGCCGGCCTGGACGCGGAGCAGCGCCAGGCCGCCACCGCCCTGCGCGGGCCCGTGTGCATCCTGGCCGGTGCCGGCACCGGCAAGACCCGTGCCATCACCCACCGCATCGCTTACGGCGTGGCCTGCGGTGTGTTCGACCCCCACCGAACCCTGGCGCTCACCTTCACGGCCCGGGCTGCCGCGGAGATGCGCACCCGCCTGCGGGACCTCGGGGTGGACGGCGTGCAGGCCCGCACCTTCCACTCCGCCGCCCTGCGGCAGCTGCAGTACTTCTGGCCGCAGGCCGTCGGCGGTCCCATGCCCTCGCTGATCGAGAACAAGGTGCGCCTGCTCACGGAGGTCGCCCAGCGCATGCGGATGACCGTGGACCGCGCCTCCCTGAGGGACCTCGCCGGGGAGATCGAGTGGGCCAAGGTGTCCCTCCACGCCCCCGAGGGCTACGCCGAGGCCGCCCGGGAACGCGAGATGCCCGCCGGGTGGACCACCACCACGGTGGCCCGGCTCTACACCGGGTACGAGGAGTCCAAGACCTCCCGCAACATGATCGACTTCGAGGACGTCCTGCTGATCCTCGTGGGCATCCTCTCCACGGAGCCGCGCATCGCCGCCGCGGTGCGGGACCAGTACCGCGTGTTCGTGGTGGACGAGTACCAGGACGTCTCCCCACTGCAGCACCGCCTCCTGGACCTCTGGCTCGGGGACCGGGACGACCTCTGCGTGGTGGGCGACGCCTCGCAGACGATCTACTCGTTCACGGGCGCCACCTCGGCGTTCCTCACCGGCTTCCGGGACCGCCACCCCCAGGCCACCGTGGTCCGCCTGGTGCGGGACTACCGGTCCAGCCCCCAGGTGGTGGAGGCCGCCAACCGCCTGCTCTCGGAACGCACCCAGGCGGGCCTGCGGGACCGCACCCTGCCGCCGTGGCCGGAACCGCTGCGCCTGGTCTCCCAGCGTCCGGCGGGCCCGGAGGTCGTGATGGCCGAGTGCACCGACGACGAGGCCGAGGCCGGCTGGGTGGCCCAGCGCATCGCCGCGCTCGTGGCCGAGGGGGTCGCCCCGGCCGAGATTGCGGTGCTGTTCCGCACGAACGGCCAGTCCGAGGCCTTCGAGACGGCGCTGTCCGCCGCCGGCATCGGCTACCAGCTGCGCGGTGGTGAGCGGTTCTTCTCCCGCCGTGAGGTGCGCGAGGGCATCCTCCAGCTGCGGGCCGCAGCCCGCGCTGCCCAGGACCTCACGGGGGAGGAGGTTCCCCCGCGGGTGCGCGATGTGCTCTCCTCCCTGGGCCACTCGACCGAGCCGCCCTCGGCCACGGGGGCGGCCCGGGAGCGCTGGGAGTCCCTGCAGGCGCTGGTGAACCTCGCCGAGCAGCTCGCCCGCTCCCGTGAGGACTTCACCCTCACCGCGTTCGTGGCCGAACTGGACGAGCGCGCCGCGCACCAGCACGCCCCCACCGTGCAGGGCGTGACCCTGGCCTCCCTGCACTCGGCCAAGGGCCTGGAGTGGGACGCCGTGTTCCTCGTGGGCCTCTCGGAGGGGCTCATGCCGATCTCCTTCGCGGACACACCCGCCGAGGTGGACGAGGAGCGCCGGCTGCTCTACGTGGGCATCACCCGCGCCCGCCAGCACCTGGCCATGACCTGGCCGCTGGCCCGGGCCGGGGGTCGGGCCTCCCGCCGCCCCTCCCGGTTCCTGCGGGCCGTGGACCCGACGCTCGGCGGGACCCGGGAGCACTCCCCGGCGCGCACCGCGGCGGCTGCCCGGCCGCGGCGGCGGGGGGCGAGTGTGGCCACCTGCCGCTCCTGCGGGCGTGTGCTGGAGACGGGGGCGGAGCGCAAGGTCGGCCGCTGCGTGGACTGCCCGGCCACCTACGACGAGGCCGTGCTGGCCACCCTGCGGGACTGGCGCACCACCACCGCCCGTGCGGAGAAGGTGCCCCCGTTCGTGATCTTCACGGACGCCACCCTCGAGGTGATCGCCGAGACGATGCCCACCACCCCCGCCGAGCTGATCACCGTCAAGGGTGTGGGCAAGACGAAGCTGGACCGCTACGGGTCGGACGTCATCGAACTCCTCCACGGTCCGACGCCGGCCTGAGCCCGTCGGTCGCGACGCCGGCCCCCTCGCCGAGCAGAGCCGTACCGGGCATCGCCGCGCCGACCAGGTCCCCGCCGTCCAGGATGTCCTCGGCCAGGTCCTCCGCGGCCCGGCATGCGCACCCGGGGCGGGGGATCACCCGGTCCAGGTGCGCGGCGCCGGTGGGGCCGAGCCTGAGACGCTGCCCGGGTGGGAGATTGGACGCGCCCGTGAGGAGGTCTGCCACGGCCACCGCCGCACGCTGGGCGTCGACGGCCCGGGCCGCAGGCCGTGCGGCGGACACCGCGGCCATCCCCGGCGCGGGGTCCTGCCCGGGGTCCGGCGCCAGGCACAGCAGGCAGCCGGGGGAGTCGGGGCGGGTCCACGGGCCCACGACGGCGGCTCCCGCCTCCGCGCGGACGGCCAGCACGGGGTGCTCGGCCGCGAGGGCCCGGGCGGCCAGGTCCGGGCCGCCGAGTGGGCCGACGTCGACGGTGAACGCGCCCAAGGGGAGGGGGTGCGGGCCGCGGTGGGCGTAGGTGCGCACGTGCGGGGCGGCGTCGGCCAGGCGGCGTTCGGCGGCCTCGGCACGGGGCCGGCCGAGGTCGGCCACAGTGAAGCCGGTGCCGAGGTCCTCGTGGTCCACCGGCTGTGGGTCCCAGAGGCCCAGGACCCCCGCGCCGGCGTCGGCCAGGGCGAGCGCCACCGCCATTCCGGTGCGGTCCAGGCCGACCACCTGCACGGCCGCCCCCGGCTCCAGATCCGGCACCGCCTCCGTTCTGGGCGCGCCCTCCGCCCGCGTGTCCCGCTCCGCCCCCATGGGGTGCCTCCCTCCCGCGCCCGGCGCGTCCGTGAGCCTGCCGGTGCCCTCGGTGCGGCACCGCTCCCAGCCTGGCACGCCGGGCCCCGGCGGCGCGGGGCTGTCCACAGCCTGGCCGGGCAGAATGGCCGCATGAGCCCGACGCGCACCGCCACCGACCTGGTCGTCGACGGCGTCCCCGTCCGTCTGGTCCGTTCGCGCGCCCGCACCCGCACGGTCTCGGCCGCCTGGCGGCAGGGGCGCCTGCAGATCAATGTGCCTGCCCGGCTCTCCCGGGCGGAGGAGCGGCGCTGGGTGGCGCAGATGGTGGAGCGACTCGGAGCCCGGGCACGCGGGCCCGTCCCGTCCGGGGATCCGCAGCGGGGCGCAGGCCCCAGAGCAGACCCCGGAGTAGATCCCGGTTCAGGCCCCGGAGCAGATTCTGGCGCGGGCCGGGGCCTGCCGGAGCTGGAGGAGTGGGCCCGGCGGTTGTCCGTGCAGCACCTGGGCGGGGCAGCACGGCCGGTGTCGGTCACGTGGTCGGCGAGGCAGCGTCAGCGGTGGGGCTCCTGCACGCCGGGGCGGGGCACCATCCGGCTGTCCACGCAGCTGCGGGGGATGCCCGAGTGGGTGGTGGGCGCGGTGCTCCTCCACGAGCTCGCGCATCTGCTCGAGAGCGGGCACGGGCCGGCGTTCCAGGCGCTCGTGGACCGCTACCCGCGCTACCGGGAGGCCATGGCGTTCCTGGACGGGGTCACCTTCGCCCGGAATGGGCCGGCCGCGCCCACCCCAGAGGGCGGCGCGGCCGGTGGCCTGCCCGCGGACGATCTGCCCGCGGACGGGTACGGGGCGGGGTTGTGAGTCAGCCCTCCTTGGGAGCCTCCCCGTAGCCGCCGTCGAGGAGGCGGCGCAGCTCGTCGTCGAGGGCGTCGGTGGAGGCGTCGGCCGCGGAGCGGCGGGTGCCGTAGCCGGCCGGGTCGTCGAGGTCCTCGGCGGTGGGCTGGCGTTCGGGCGAGCTCCAGATCTCCTCCCGGTACTCCACGCCGTGCTCGTCCGTGATGTGCTCCCAGAACGCGGCGGCCTCGCGCAGACGGCGCGGGCGCAGCTCCAGGCCCACCAGGGCGGCGAACGCCTCCTCGGCCGGGCCGCCGGAGGCGCGGCGGCGGTTCATGGTCTCGCGCAGGGCCTGCGCGGACTCCAGCGGTGCGGCGGCCTTCGCCACGACGACGTCCACCCACCCCTCGACGAGCGCGATCAGCAGCTCGAGCTGGTCCAGAGCAGCGCGCTGCGTGGCGTCCGGCTCCGCGATGAAGGAGGCACCCTCGAACACCGCCTGCATGGAGGACGGATCCGCGGGGTCCACGGACTCGGCGGCGCGCTCGATCGAGGAGGTGTCCAGGCGCAGGCCCGCCGCGTACTGCTCGACGGCGGCGAACAGGTCCCGCTCCAGCCACGGGGAGTGCAGGAACAGGCGCAGCCGGGCGACCTCCCGCAGGGCCAGGTAGAGGCGGAGCTGGTCGTCGGGCACGTTGAGCCCGTCCCCGAACTCCTCGATGTTCACGGGGATCATCACGGGCCGGTGCCCGGCGATCGGCAGGCCGATGTCCGTGCCGGAGAGTACTTCCTTGCCCAGGGTGCCCACCGCCCCGCCCAGCTGCAGCCCGAACATGGTGCCGCCCATGTTCCGGAGCATCGGGGTGAGGCCGCCGAGCATCCCGGCGTCCATGCCTTCGGGGAGCTGGCTGGGCAGCTGCTGCTCCAGGGCGCGGGACATCGCCGCGGAGAGGGACTCGGCCACGGGCTCGGTCAGGCGGCGCCAGGTCTTCGCGGTCGCCTCCACCCACTCGGCGCGCGACCAGGCAGCTCCGACCTCGCCCACCGGGGCGGTGTCGGTGACGCCGTCGAGCCACAGTTCGGCCAGGCGTAGGGCGTCGTCCACCTCGCGGCGGGCGAAGGTGCCCACTGAGGGGTCCTCACCGGCCACAGCCTGGCGGGCGGCCTGCGTGGCCAGGGACCAGTTCACTGGGCCGTCGGAATCGGGGCCGGGGGACATCATGGCCTGGAACTGCGCCATCGCCTGCTGCATCACGGACGGGTCCAGCGCAGACGGGTCGAACGGCATGCCGCCTGGCCCTCCCATGCCCTGCATGGCGCGGCGGATCTCCTCGGCGTCGGGCGCCTGGCCGCCGAACATCTGGCGGAGCATGTCCTGGAGCGGGTCGCGGCCGTCGTCGGAACCGGGGGTGCGCGGGTCGTCAGTCATGCACCTCAGCGTATCGGCCGGCCCGTGCTCGCGTCTGGGGCGTGGGGGCCTGCTGGGCCCGGTTCGCCGTCGGCGCACCGCTGGGGTGCCCGCCCAGGCCGCGGGACGACGTCGTCCGGGGCCCGTCGCGGCCGGGCCCGGATAGACTGGGGCGCACCGTCGCCAGGGCCCCACCGGGCGGCGACGAGGACACCCCTCACCCGAGACCGCCGCAGGACGACGGCAGGAAGGCCGGTGCCGCGTGCCCCCCGAGCGCCCTGGGACCCCCGCCCACAGTGTGCCCACCGCCTCTGCCGACCCTGCCCGCCGCGGACGCCGTCGGTTCCCGGCCGGTGCGCTGGCGGCGGCGGCCGCGCTCCTGGCCTTGGTGCTGCCGGTGCCGTACATCCTCGAGGGCCCCGGACCTGCGATCGACGTGCTCGGCGAACACGAGGGCCGCCCCGTGCTGGAGGTGCAGGGCGGGGTGAGGGACCCGGGCGAAGGCACCCTGGACATGACCACCGTGCTGGTCTCCGGGCCGCCCACCTCCACCACGAGCGCCCTGGAGCTGTTCGGTGCCCTGCTGGACCCGAGCCGGGACGCGGTCCCGCGCGAGCTCGTCTACCCGACCGGCATGAGCGCGGACCAGGTGGACACCTCCAATGCCGCGGCCATGACCGACTCACAGAAGGTGGCCGCTGCGGCGGCCCTGCGGGAGCTCGGCCGCCCGGTGCCCTCCCGGCTGGTTGTCGGGTCGCTGACCCCCGAGGCCCCCTCGGCCGGGGTGCTGCACGAGGGCGACGTCATCCTCCGAGCCGGGGACCGGGAGGCGACCGACGTGGAGGCGGTCCGGGCCGCCGTCGACGCCGCCGGGCCGGACCCGGTGCACCTGCTGGTGCGTCGTGAGGGCCGGCAGATCCCCCTGGAGGTGCCCGTGGCGGCCGCGCCCGAGGGCTCCGAGCGCGCCTGGCAGATGGGCGCGCTGCTCGGCCAGGACTTCGACCTGCCCACGCAGGTGACGGTCACGCTCGCGGACGTGGGCGGACCCTCGGCGGGGATGATGTTCTCCCTCGCCGTGATCGAGCGCCTCACCCCCGGTGCCATGACCGGTGGGGAGCGGATCGCCGGCACCGGCACGGTGGACGCGGACGGGCACGTCGGGCCCATCGGGGGCATCGCCCAGAAGGTGCAGGGGGCTGCCGACGCCGGCGCCCGCGTGTTCCTGGCCCCGGCCGAGAACTGCGCCGAACTGGCCGGTCGCGTGCCCGAGGGCATCACCGTGTACGCGGTGGACACCCTGCACACGGCCCGCGGCGTGGTGGAGGCCGTCGGCCGGGACGAGAGCCCCCAGGGCGTGCCCACCTGCGGCTGAGCCGCACTAGACCATTGCACGCGCCCCCGACCGGGGGCGGACACGAGGAGACGGAAGAGACCGTGAGCTTCAACTCATCAGGAGGACATCCCTTCGGAGGACCGCCCGGGGACGGCATGCGCTTCGGCCCGTTCGGGGGAGCCCCCGGCGACGGCGGGCGCGGACCGGGTGGCCCCGGCCGACCCGGCCGACCCGGCCGACCCGGCGGGGCCGGTGGATCCGGTGGTGCCGGCAGATCCAGTGGTGCCGGCGGATCCGGTGGTTCTGGGGGCTCGGGCGGGGCCCGCCCCGGACGCCCGGGCGCGCTGCTGCTGACGGTGATCGCCGTCGCCGCCCTCGCGGGCCTGTTCGTGCTGTTCTCCCGGATCTACACGGACGTGCTGTGGTTCGACCAGCTCGGCTACTCCGAGGTGTTCTGGACCTCGCGTCTGACGCAGGCGGCGCTGTTCGTCGTCGCCGGCACCGTGATGGGGCTGTCCGTGTGGCTCTCCCTGCGCGTCGCCTGGCGCCGCCGGGAGAGGGTGGCGCCCCCGGGCGCGCGTGACTCCCTCGGGCAGATGCAGCAGCGGCTGGAGTCCCTGCGGCGCCTGCTGTTCCTGGGCATCCCGCTGGCCCTGGGCCTGTTCGCCGGGGCGGCGGCCACCAACGCGTGGCAGACCGTGCTGCTGTTCCTGAACCAGGTGCCCTACGGGCAGACCGACCCGCAGTTCGGCCTGGACATCATGTTCTACCTGGCCACGCTGCCGTTCCTGCGGTTCCTGCTCGGGTTCCTGACCTCCGTGGTGCTGGTGTCGGGGATCGCCGGGCTGGCCGTGCACTACCTCTACGGTGGTGTGGCTGTGCGTGAGGACGGCCGCCCGCATGTGGGCCGCGGTGCCGGCAAGCATGTGGCCGTGACGGTCGCGCTGTTCCTGCTGCTGCAGGCGCTCACGTTCTGGCTGAACCGGTACCGCACCGCGCAGTCCCAGACCGGCGCGTGGGCCGGCGCGCTGTACACGGACGTCAACGCGGTGATCCCGACCTCCGCGATCCTCGCGGTGACCGCCCTGCTGGTGGCGGGCCTGTTCGTGTGGGCGGCGTTCACCGGCCGCTGGCGGCTTCCCCTGGTGGGGGCTGCGGTGCTGGTGATCACCTCGCTCGTGGCCGGCAGCGCCTACCCGTACCTGGTGCAGCAGTATCAGGTGCGTCCGTCTGAGCGCAGCCTCGAGGCCGAGTTCATCGCCCGGAACATCGCGATGACCCGGGAGGCCTACGGGCTCGACGACGTCCAGGTCACCAACTACGAGGGCAGCACCGAGGCGCAGGCCGGGGCCCTGGAGGGTGAGGCCGCGAACACGGCCAACATCCGCCTGATGGACCCGAACCTCATCTCGCAGACCTTCGGCCAGCTGCAGCAGTTCCGCCCGTACTACTGGTTCCCGGAGACCCTCCATGTGGACCGCTACGAGCTGGACGGCTCCACCCGGGACACCATCCTGGCGGTGCGCGACGTGAACGTGGACGACTCCCAGTCCTGGGTGAACCGCCACACCATCTACACCCACGGCTACGGTGTGGTGGCCGCGGACGCCTCTGAGGTGGCCGCCGGCGGCCGCCCGCAGTTCCTGGTCTCCGAGATCCCCACGCGGGGTCCGTTGGCCAACGACGGCGACTACGAGCCGCGCATCTACTTCGGCCAGAACTCCCCGGAGTACTCCGTGGTGGGTGCCCCCGAGGGGGCACCAGCGGTGGAGCGCGACCGTCCGCAGACCGCGGACTCCGCCGAGGACACCGCCTACACGTTCCAGGGCGACGGCGGCCCCTCCGTGGGCTCGCTGTTCCGCCGGCTCGTGTACGCCGTGAAGTTCGGCTCTCCCGAGCTGGTGCTCTCCAGTGATGTGAACGAGCAGTCCCAGATCCTCTACGACCGCGAGCCGGCCGAGCGTGTGCGCCGGGCCGCCCCGTACCTGACGGTGGACTCGGGCGCCTACCCGGCGATCGTGGACGGCCGCGTGCAGTGGATCGTGGACGCCTACACCACCTCCGACCAGTTCCCGTACTCCACGGTGCAGCAGCTCGGGGAGGCCACCCAGGACGCCCTGAACCGCACCCCGGACCAGGTGATCAACGGCCGGGTGAACTACATCCGCAACTCGGTGAAGGCCACCGTGGACGCCTATGACGGCAGCGTGCGCCTGTACGCGTGGGACGACCAGGACCCGCTGCTGCAGGCCTGGCAGAAGGTGTACCCGACGTCCCTGACCCCGTACTCCGAGATGAGTGCGGATCTGATGGACCACGTCCGTTACCCGGAGGACATGTTCAAGGTGCAGCGTGAGCTGCTGGGCCGCTACCACGTGACGGATGCCGGCGACTTCTACGAGAACAACGACGCCTGGTCCGTGCCGGAGGATCCGACCCGCCCCGGCAGCGTGAAGCAGCCCCCGTACTACATGACCATGCAGATGCCGGGTCAGGACGAGCCGGCGTTCTCCCTCACCTCCACCTACATCCCGCAGATCACCGAGGGCGCCCAGCAGCGCAATGTGCTCTACGGGTTCCTCGCGGCCGACGGCGACGCCGGCACGGGGGAGCCGGGCGTGAAGGCGGAGGGCTACGGTACGCTGCGCCTGCTCGAGCTGCCGCGCCAGACCACGGTGCCCGGCCCCGGCCAGGCCCAGGCGAACTTCGACTCGAACGACACGGTCTCCCGGGAACTGAACCTGCTGCGTCAGGGTGCCTCGGACGTGCTCAACGGCAACATGATCACCCTCCCGGTGGCCGGGGGCATCCTCTACGTGCAGCCGGTGTACGTGCGCTCCTCGGGCGGCACCACGTACCCGACCCTGCGCAAGGTGCTGGTGTCCTTCGGGGACCAGGTCGGCTTCGCGGACACCCTGCAGGAGGCCCTGGACCAGGTGTTCGGCGGGGACTCCGGGGCGCAGACCCCGCAGGAGGGGCAGGTGGAGACGCCCGCCCAGCCCGGCGGCGCCCAGGACGCCGGCCCGCAGCAACGCCTGCGCACCGCCCTGATCGACGCCCAGGACGCGATCAACCGCGGCCAGGAGGCGCTGGCGAACGGTGACTGGGCCGCCTACGGCGAGCAGCAGCGCCGGCTCGAGGACGCGCTCCAGCGCGCCACCGAGGCCGACGACGAGCTCCAGGGCGGGGCCCCGGCCGATCCGGCCCAGGGCGACGCCGCCCAGGGGCAGGATGAGGCGCAGCCCCAGGGCTGACGCGCCGGGCCTCTGCGCCCGATGACCCGGCCACGGCGGCCCGGGACCCGCACGTGCAGGTCCCGGGCCGCCGTCGTCGTGAGGGCGTTGTTCCGGGGCGGGGTGCTGTTCCGTGCGGAGGTGCTCTTCCGGGCTGGAGGGCTGCACCGCCCGTGCTGGATGACCCTGCGGCAACGCCACGGAGACCACGATTTGAACTTCGGGCGACGGGTGTGTAGTGTTATCCGAGTCGCCGCGGGGTGGAGCAGTTCGGTAGCTCGCCGGGCTCATAACCCGGAGGTCGCAGGTTCAAATCCTGCCCCCGCAACGAGAGAAGGCCCCCAGCATCTGCTGGGGGCCTTCGTCATGCCCGGGAACCACCTCCCAGCACCTCCACGCTCCCAGCGCCCCGCTCTTACTGCTCCGGGGGCGAAAGGGGCCGGAATCCACGAGGAATTCCG
>NZ_JAXFPG010000040.1:0-52736 GCF_034179925.1 Micrococcus sp.
AGCACTACTCGACGCGGCCTGCGTCGATTCCGCGGCCGCCGTCGTCGTGCTCGGCGAACCGGTGGGCGACGCGGACTCGGCCGGCTCCCCACCCCCGCCCCAGCAGGCGGTCACCGTGAGCGCCAGGCCGGCCGTCAGGGCCGCCGCCTTCACCCGCCGCTCCACAGGAGCGTTCTTCTCCGACAGTGTCATCAGCTTCCCCCTCAAGGAGACGTCCTGAACCGGAAGCACCACCCTGCAGCTGATCACACAGCTCTTCCCGTTCGCAGGAACGTGAGCGGCACCGTGACTCAGAGTCTACGCACACGCCCGCAGGTGTCCATACGTTCTCCACAGGCCGGCATCGCACCACCCCCGCACCCCAGCCCACCGCCCCCGCACCACACCCCACCCTCACAGCTCCCGAACCTGCCCACCCTCCACCTGCCAGCGGCGGTCCAGGCGCACGGCGTCCAGCATGCGGCGGTCGTGGGTCACCAGCAGCAGGGCGCCGTCGTAGGTCTCCAGGGCCTGCTCGAGCTGCTCGATGGCCTCCAGGTCCAGGTGATTGGTGGGCTCGTCGAGCACCAGCACGTTCACCCCGCGGGCCTGCAGCAGCGCCAGCGACGCGCGGGTGCGCTCGCCCGGTGAGAGCTCGCCGGCCGGCCGGGTCACGTGGTCCGCCTTGAGCCCGAACTTCGCCAGCAGGGTGCGCACGTCCCCGGAGCTCATCTCGGGCACCTGCGCCTCGAACACCTCGGCGAGCGGCCGGTCGCCGGTCAGCTGCCCGCGCGCCTGGTCGATCTCCCCCACGGCGACGGACACACCCAGGTGCGCGGCGCCGTCGTCGGGGGCCTGGTGGCCGAGCAGGCCCCGCAGCAGGGTGGACTTGCCGGCCCCGTTCGGACCCGTGATGCCGATCCGCTCCCCCGCGTTGACCTGCACGGACACCGGCCCGAGGGTGAACCCGCCCTGCCGGAACACGGCGTCGTTGAGGGTGGCCACCACCGAGGACGACCGCGGCGCCGCCCCGATGGTGAACTCGAGCCGCCACTCCTTGCGGGGCTCCTCCACCTCCTCGAGCCGGGCGATGCGGGACTCCATCTGGCGGACCTTCTGCGCCTGCTTCTCGGAGGACTCGCTGTTGGCCCGGGCGCGGAGCTTGTCGTTGTCAGGGGCCTTGCGGATGGCGTTGCGGGCCCCCTTGCTGGACCACTCCCGCTGAGTGCGGGCCCGGGAGACGAGGTCCGCCTTCTGCTCGGCGAACTCCTCGTACTTCTCACGGGCCTGGCGGCGCAGGGTGGCGCGCTCCTCCAGGTAGGCCTCGTAGCCGCCGCCGTACACGCGGTTGGAGTGCTGGGCGAGGTCCAGCTCGAGCACGCGGGTGACGGTGCGGGCCAGGAATTCGCGGTCGTGGGACACCAGCACGACGCCGCCGCGCAGCTCCCGCACGAAGGTCTCCAGACGCTCGAGGCCGTCGAGGTCGAGGTCGTTGGTGGGCTCGTCCAGAAGGACGATGTCGAAGCGGGAGAGCAGCAGCGCGGCCAGGCCCACCCGGGCGGCTTGGCCGCCGGAGAGGGAGGTCATGGCGGTGGCGTCCGGGCCAGCGGGCAGGTCCAGGCCGAGGTCGGCGAGGACGGCGGGCACACGCTCGTCGAGGTCTGCGGCACCGGAGGCGAGCCAGCGGTTCAGGGCGGTGTTGTAGCGGTCCGCGGCGGCGTCCGGGTCGGCCGGGTCGGCGAGGTCCTCGGCGGCGGCGTCCATCTCCGCCTGGGCTGCGGCGCAGCCGGTGCGGCGGCCGATGTACGCGGTGACGCTCTCCCCCGGCACGCGCTCGTGCTCCTGCGGGAGCCAGCCGACGAACGCGTCCGCCGGGGCGAGGCTGACCGTGCCCGCCTGGGGCGCGAGGTCCCCGCCGAGGATGCGCAGCAGGGTGGACTTGCCCGCCCCGTTGGCCCCGACGACGCCGACGACGTCCCCCGGCGCGACCGTGAGGTCCAGGCCCTCGAAGAGGGTGCGGTGGCCGTGCCCGCCGGCGAGGTGCGCGGCGACGAGGGTGGCGGTCATGAGGGGCTCCTGTTCGGAGAGGAGGTGACGGGTGCAGGCGGGCGGAGGGCCGGCGTCGTGGGGCTCAGGCGGCGGCTCCGTCACGCCTGGGGAAGCAGGTACGCCCTGGGCGCCGAGCATAACGCCACGCGTCAATAACGCTCCCCGTCATGCGCCGCCCCGACCCCCGTCGAGATCCGGGTGCGTGAACCTTCTACGATGAGAGCGACGACGCCGGCCCCCGCCGGCAGCCCGTCCACCCACCGGACGCCACGTCCCGGACGACGACCCGAGAGGATCCCCATGAGCACCCCGAACGCCGAGTCCCCGCAGGCCGCCCTCAAGAAGGGCCGGGCGAACATGCAGCGCGGCCTGGAGACCGCCGGCGGCCACCTGGAGCTGTTCGCGGACCGGCTCGTGTTCACCCCGCACAGCTTCAATGTGCAGTCCGACGCCGTGGAGGTGCCGCTGCGCGAGGTCCAGGGCACCCGCCCGGTGTGGACGAAGTTCCTCAATCTGATCCCGTTGGGCCCGAACTCCCTGGCCGTGGATCTGGCCGACGGCTCGGTGCGCTCGTTCGTGCTGCCGCGCCGCCTGGAGTGGAAGTCCGCCATCGACGACGCCGTCGCCGCCCTGCGCTGACCGGACGGTTCCGTCAGGGACTACTCAAGAGGGCGACTGCCTGCGGTCCAGCACAAAGCCGAGTTGATCAGCCATGGACGGCAGGTGCCGAGTGACAACCGACCACACAATGGCCTGGTCAATCACGCCATACTCGTGGGCAAGAATGTTGCGCATACCGATCGCCTGATCCACACCGTCGATGAGTTGCGCCGTCGCCAGGTCATCGCGGCGCAATCGGTTGAGGGCTTCGCCGAGGATCTCCAGCTGTCGCTCGACCGCTGAGCGGTGCAACGCACTCGCGTTGAACTCTTCCTGCGTCAGAGATCCGACGAAGGCGAGGGCCGCGAGACACGCCTCTCTCGCATCCCAGAGGTGCCCCTCAATCCTGCTGAACATAGACGTCCTCAGCCTGGCTCTCCACGTTCGCGCGGAAGTACGGGTTGCGGATGGCGCGACGGACGACGAGGTCCACCGGGCGCGCCATGATCCGGCTGAGTTCAGCATGCAGCGCCGTGTAGTCCTCGAAGGCGTCTGGACGACCGGGCAGGAAGTCCACCAGGAAGTCGACGTCGCTGTCGGGGCGAAGGTCTCCTGTCACGGCGGACCCGAAGATCTGCAGCCGCTCCACGCCATGGCGTCGCGCCGCGCGGGCGACCGCCGCGTGATCGAGCCTCACCATCGTCGTCATGGGCCAAGTATCGCAGGGCGGCCTCCAGGGCGCCCAAGTATCCACCGCCGCCGTCAGGGCGCGAGGATCCCGGCAGTCTCCCCCACGGCCCGGTACTCGGCGGCGAGCGCGTCCACGGTGGCGTGGGCGTTGAGCCCGCTCGGGTTGGAGGCGACGAACAGCCGGGTGCCCGGCCAGGGTGAGTCTTGCTCCCCCAGGCGCGCCTTCGGCTGCGCGAAGGCCTGCCGGTAGGCGGTCACTCCGAGGACGGCGACGACGGCGGGCGCGTGAGTGGCGACGAGCGCGTCCAGGCGCGCGGGGGCGGAGGCGAGTTCGGCCCGGGTGAGCTCGTCGGCGCGGGCGGTGGCCCGGGGCACGAGGTTGGAGATGCCGATGCCGCGCTCGTGCAGCTCGGCGAGGTCCTCGGGACGGTAGCCGGCGGAGGCATCGAAGGGGTGGGAGATGAGCCCGGCGCGGTGCAGGGCCGGGTAGAAGCGGTTACCGGGGCGGGCGAAGTGCGCCCCCGTGGCGGCGGTCCACAGGCTCGGGTTGATGCCGATGAAGAGCAGGCGGAGCGGGTGCGGCAGCAGGTCCGGGACGGTGCGGTCGCGGAACTGCTGGAGCTCGTCCCGGGTGAAGCGCATGAGGTGAGAGTACGGGGCGACGGGGCCCTGGCCGAGCGGCCCCGTTAGCGCTCGTTCATGAAGTGGACGGGGCAGACCGGGTGGTCAGCGGGACCGTCGGAAGGCCGGATGTCCGGAGGTTCTACCTACAGGTGCGCCCCGGATCGCAGCTGATGAGCGTCGGCCTCGAGAAGCAACAGGCTGACCTGATGGCGGAGACGATCGACGAGATGGACCAGCTCCCCCGAGCCGGAGTCCGAGGCGGTGCTGGTCCGGATGCCGGTGGGCGCCGCCCGAGCGTTCACGCGGCGCACCCGGGAGGTGGTGGACGCCGGACGACCGATCTGCTCGGACTGCGGCCACCCCATGGACCCTGACGGGCACGCCTGCACCCCGCCCGAGCTCCGATGACCGCGGAGGATGCGGTGAGCGAGGAGCCGCTGAGCGCCGAGCTGACGAGCGGTGATCTGAAACTGACCGGCCGCATCACGACGGCGTCCAACGCCACGTTCCTCGGCAGCATCGGGGACACCGTGGTGGTCTACAAGCCGGTGGCGGGCGAGGCGCCGCTGTGGGACTTCCCCGCCGGGACCCTGGCCCGGCGTGAGGTGGCCGCGTATCTGGTCTCCGAGGCCCTCGGCTGGGACCTCGTGCCGCGCACGTGGCTGCGTGACGGCCCGTTCGGCGAGGGCATGGTGCAGCTCTGGCAGGAGCAGGATCCAGCTCAGCAGGCGGTGGACCTGTTCCCGGCGGAGGAGATACCGGAGTCGGGCTGGCTGCCTGTGCTGGAGGGTGAGGACGAGGACGGGCGACGCGTGGTGCTGGCCCACGAGGACACGCCCGCGCTGCGCCGGATGGCCGTGTTCGACGTCATCGTGAACAACGCCGACCGCAAGGGCGCCCACATCCTCGCCATGCCCGCCGGGCACCGCCACGGCGTAGACCACGGGCTCACCTTCCATGTGGAGGACAAGCTGCGCACGGTGCTGTGGGGGTGGCTGGGTGAGGAGCTGAACGCCGAGGAGCGCGACGGCGTCGGGCGGGTGCTCGAGGAGATCGGCGGCCGACTCGGCCGGCAGCTCGGGGAGCTGCTCAGTGCCGAGGAGATCGGCGCTCTCGTCGCGCGGTGCGCGCGCCTGCTCGACGACGGGCGCTATCCGACGCCCAGCGGTCAGGGGCCCGCGCTGCCCTGGCCGCTCTGGTGATCCTCGAGAAGACTCGGGCGTCGCTGCGGTTCTACGCCCCACCGGGGGACGTGCGCACCCTCGATCGTCGACGGTGCGGGTGATGCCTCAATCGTCCGGAACCACCACGGTGAGTCCGACAGCCTGGGCGGCACCGGCGAGACGGTGGTCGTAGGTGAGCATCGCATCGACGTCCAGCCGCAGAGCGGTCTCGAGGTGAAGAGCGTCGAGCGAACGCAGGCCGGGGATGGGGAGCATTCCGGCACCCCGATAGACGGCGCGGTCGAGTGCTGCGAGGGCCACGCCGTCGAGGAGGCGTGTGACGCGAGCCTGGTCGATCCCCTCGCGTACAGCCAGACGCCGCAGTTCGGTCTCCAACAGGTCCCCGCTGACCAGCTCGGCGTCGGTGCCGTCGAGCCAGGAGATCACGGCGGCTCGGTGCGGCTCGTCGAGCAGCAGGGCCGCCAGGGCCGAGGTGTCCACGTAGACCCGTCTGCCGCTCACAGGCGCTCCGCGCGCAGCTCATCGAGCACCTCCGACGCCCGACGAGCCGATCTGTGGGCCTCGCCGGCCGCTTCGGCTCAACCTCCGGTCCGCCGCGCCGGCCGCACCGTCAACGAGTTCGCACCCGTCCCCTCGACGGGAATGAGGCGTCCGACGGGCGTGCCCGCGTTGGTGACCACGAAGGAGCGGCCGGCGGCGACGTCGCGCAGGACGCGCCCGGACTCGTTGCGCAGCTCGCGCTGGGTCAGGCTCCCCTCGATGCTCGTGGTCATGTCGACGAGCGTAGCACCCGTGCTACGCGCCGCGAGCGGACGGCGAGCGCCTCAGACGTTGAACCGGAGCTCCACCGGGTTCAGGCACGTACCAACCTCTAGGACGCACGCCCGCAGGCACGGATTCGCCGGCTTCGGCGTGGCTTGCTCTCCGATTGATAGCGTCGAGACATGATCACCGCCGCACTCCGACAGCTTATGGAGACCGCCGCTGCCCATGCGCAGCGGTGCAACGATGACAACGACCACACAGTCGCCGCCGCCTTGCTGACAAGGTCAGGTCAGACCGTACTTGGCTTGAACGCCTTCCATTTCCTCGGCGGTCCATGCGGCGAAATCTCCGCACTGGCCAACCACGCGGCCACATGCCCCGATGACCCCATTGTCACCGTGGTCGCGGTATACGGCCCGACAGGCCAAGTGATTTCTCCGTGCGGAAAGTGTCGTCAAGTGCTGTTCGATATCGACCCCGCCATCCAGTGCATTGTCCGCGGCAGCAACGGGCTCGAAGCGCTGTGCGTCTCCGATCTGCTTCCTCACGCCTATGACTGGCGCGCCATGGAACTCCCACAAAAGGTCTTCATGTGGGAAGGCTACGAGCCGGCCATCAGAGATGGGTCCAAGCGCCAGACCATCCGCGTCGACGATCCCTTCCAACCTGGGCCAGCACAGCTCGTCTTCGAAAAGGAGAGCGGCGAGGTCACTACCGTCGACGCGAAGGTCACCTCCGTGATTTCCACACGCCGTTGCGACCTCACCGAGGAACAAGCACAGCGTGACGGCTTCGCCTCATTGACCGAACTGCACAAAGCCCTCGACACGCACTATCCCGGTCTCGAAATGGAAGACAGCATCGACGTCGTGACTTTCGAATTGAGCAGTGCCGCAGAATGCGAATCCAACCCCAGAGGTTAGTTATTGAAGCGGAATTCGACCACGTCACCATGTGGATAACCGTCTGGGCTGCGACCTCAGTCGGGTGCATTTGCGCTGGTCGGATCGACATAGAGCGTTCAGAGGTCGCTTGATGCGTTCTCTTCGTCGAAGAGACCTTCAGGCAGGACGTCGCCGTGCCGCTCCCTCAGTCAACACCTGAGCAACATCCTCCGCCTACACCTTCGGCCGCTTCCCCGTCCTGGACGCTAGCCACATTGTGTGCTCACGACTGATGGCCTCCTCGGCATCAGCAACCACGCTCGGCCAGTCCTGCTCAGAGACAGACTCCAACTTGTCTGTCTGTATCGCCAGCTCCATCGCGGCCATAGAGTAGGCAGCCACTAGCGGCGAGAACTGTTTCACGCCCACCCATGCTGCGCCTGCCGCGATGAGAGCCGCCATGAGGCCTGCAAGGTCCACACGCCACCCTCCAACCGCGCGCAGGGAAGCGAGCACAAGGGCGACCACCTCGGCGCTCACGAGCGCAATCCGCCAGCCCGTAGCGTGCTTTCGATTGTCATTGGCCTTGGTCGCGTACCAACTCTGCTGATCCTTGGTACGGCCATTCAAGTAGGCCTCGCGACGCTCATGAAAGGGCGCGTCGCGCAAGGCCTGCATCCCCGAGGTTACGAGCGGCCCAGGCGCGGTGACCGTAACTCGTTCCGATACCTCCTCAGCGATCTTGGCCAGACGCTCGCGCAGCAGGTCCTTCGCCGCAGACTGGTCCAAAGAGACGGGGAATGGGTCGGCCCCCACAGCGTATCGCCATGCCAGTGTCTTGGCGGACTCAGCGAGCGCCCGACCGTCGTACCAACGTTCCGCCGGCTTGTGGGCCCATGCAGCGAGTTCGGCAATGAGCGCCACCATGAAACCAAGCAGGATCACCGATGCCGCCAGATCTACGCGCCCCACGGGGAGTGAGAATGCCGCCCCGAGGGCTGCCCCGATGCTCCCTCCCAGCCGCAGGCGCTCGTACCGCAGAGTCCACTTCTGCCCGCTCTGGGATGCAGCATCAGCATTCCGCCAGAACTCCGGCAGGTCCGCTTCGGTCAGTGGGCCAGGCATCAGCAGGAGGAGTTATAGGACCGAAGGTCACGGTTGTTGTCAACAAGGTGGGCCCGCGACGTGCGCGCGTCATAGGCTGTCTCGATGAGGTTCGCGAGGCTACTGGCGCTGCTGGGATATTTCCACCAGCGGGCGTATCCATCTTCACCACTGGCACCCATGATGTTGTCCCGCACACGTGCAGGCAACTTCTTGTCGTAGTAGTCAGCCGCCGAGGGTAGCGTGATAGCCAGCAGCCCACTCCGGCTGGCAGTTGAGGTGTTTCGCAATGAAGCAGCAACCTCCCAGTCCACGAACTTGCGAGCCCACGTGCATCTGCCCACAAGAACGATGGTCACGGTCGTATCGCGCAGGTACTTCTCGCGAATCCTCGCCTTGATGTAGTCCTCGTTGGTGCTATTGATGATGTCTCCGGCCATGCTCGCGCCGATGCCCCGCGCAATGAGGACGTCTTGGTCATGATCGAAGTCTTGAATGAACTGTTGCACCTCGTACTCATCATCGTGGTGATAGGAGATGAAGCACTTCCGTCGCGTGTGTTGCCCAAGTTCCATGAACGTTCCTCCTCTGGACCTGCCGCGGTGCAGACCCCTGCGCTAAGGATACGGATCTCCAGAGTTTCGATCGCCTGCGACCCACCGGCAGCACCGAGCGGAAGCTAGGGTCTCCACACCTCTCTGTCGACTTGGTCGCGCACGGAGTTCTGACTTGCCGCGAAGGGCCTCTCGGACGCTTTCCGGGCAGCCCCAATTCATGCAGAACGTTCACGGCGTGACTCGGCAGCGCCTCTACACGTTAGACGGCGAAACGAAAACTCACCACGTCACCGTCGCGCATGACGTAGTCCTTGCCCTCCATGCGCACCTTGCCGGCAGCCTTGGCCTCGGCCATGGAGCCGGCGGCCACAAGGTCGTCGAAGCTCACGATCTCCGCCTTGATGAAGCCGCGCTGGAAGTCGGTGTGGATCACGCCGGCGGCCTCGGGCGCCGTCGCACCGACCGGGATGGTCCAGGCGCGCGTCTCCTTCGGGCCCGCCGTCAGGTAGGTCTGCAACCCCAGAGTGGAGAAGCCCACACGCGCCAGCTGGTCCAGACCGGACTCGGTCTGACCGGCCATCTCGAGCATCTCGCGGGCCTCCTCCTCGTCCAGCTCCACGAGGTCGGACTCGAGCTTGGCGTCCAGGAACACGGCCTGGGCGGGGGCGACGAGTTCACGCAGCTCGGCCTGCTTGGCCTCGTCCTGCAGCACGCCCTCGTCCGAGTTGAACACGTAGATGAACGGCTTGGCCGTGAGCAGGTTCAGCTCCTTGAGCCGGTCCATGTCCAGCTTGTCCGTGTCCATGGCAGCGAAGATCGTGTCCCCGCGCTCCAGCACGGCCTGGGCCGCTTTCAGCGCCTCGAGGTCCGCGGGCTCCTTCTTCTTGCCCTTGACCTCCTTCTCGACGCGCGGCAGCGCCTTCTCCACGGTCTGCAGGTCCGCGATGATCAGCTCGGTGTTGATGGTCTCCATGTCCGAGGCGGGGTTCACGCGCCCGTCCACGTGGACGACGTCGCCGTCCTCGAACGCGCGCACCACCTGGGCGATCGCGTGCGCCTCACGGATGTTCGCGAGGAACTGGTTGCCCAGACCCTCCCCCTCGGAGGCGCCCTTCACGATGCCCGCGATGTCCACGAAGCTCACCGTGGCCGGCAGGATCCGCTCGGAGCCGAAGATCTTCGCCAGCTTCGGCAGGCGCTCGTCGGGCAGGTTCACCACGCCCACGTTCGGCTCGATCGTCGCGAACGGGTAGTTCGCGGCGAGCACGGTCTGGCGCGTCAGCGCGTTGAACAGGGTCGACTTGCCCACATTGGGCAGTCCCACGAATCCGATAGTCAAAGCCACGGGCCGAGTCTACCGGGGCGCCCACGGCCCCGGACGCAGACGAAGGGCCCGCGGCGGCCGTCTCCCGGTCGGGGGAGGCGACCGCCGCGGGCCCCAGCACGGGCGTCTCAGCCCTCCGTGCCCACGGCCTCGCCGGAGATCTGCCGGTCGGCCCCGCCGACCTTCACCTCGATCTTCCGCGGCTTGGCCTGCTCGGCCACCGGGATGGTCAGGGTAAGGACGCCGTCCTGGTAGTCGGCCTCGATCCTGTCCAGGGCGAGCCCCTGGCCGAGGGTCAGCTGGCGGGCGAAGGTGCCGGCGGAGCGCTCACGGGCGAGCCAGCGGCGGTCCTCGGCGGCGGGCTTCTCGCGGCGCTCAGCGCGGATGGTGAGGGTGCGCTCCTCGACGTCCACGTCGATCGTGGACGGGTCGACGCCGGGCAGCTCCACCTCGGCGACGAACACGTCGCCCTCGCGGTAGAGGTTCATCGGCATGGAGCCGGTCCCCGCCGCGGTCCGGGCGAAACCGTTCATGAAGCGCTCCATCTCGCGGAACGGGTCCACAACGTTGCGTGCCATTCTCGATCACTCCTTCAGTGACTCCTCGTCGTTCACCTCGAACGGCGTCTGACTCCTGCAACGCGGCCCGGCCGCGCCCTATTCCGCGAAGTTGAGTCAGTTCCGCTCAACTGACTCCAGGGCATCCCGGAACGCCTGCTCGGCGGCAGCGCCGAAGGGCACGAACAGCACCTCCTGGACGACGTCGCCCACCTCCTCGCGCATCGCCGCGCAGGTCTCGACGGCGATCCGCGCCGCATCCTCCATCGGCCACCCGTACACCCCGGCGGACACCGCCGGGAACGCGACCGTGCGCGCCCCGAGCCCGTGCGCCACCCGCAGGGACTCGCGGTAGCAGGAGGCGAGGATGTCCGACTTGTCGATGGTCTTCGCCCACACCGGCCCCACCGTGTGGATGACCCAGTGGGCGGGCAGTTCCCCGGCGGTGGTCGCCACCGCCTGCCCCTGCGGCAGCCCGTCCGGCAGGGTGGTCTCCCGCAGTCGCCGGCACTCGGCCAGGATCTGCTTGCCACCCCGGCGGTGGATGGCGCCGTCCACTCCCCCGCCGCCGAGCAGCGTGGAGTTGGCGGCGTTGACGATCGCGTCGGCCTGCGTGGCGGTGATGTCCCCGGGGGCGATGGTGAGCTTCATGCCCGCCACGCTAGGACGACGCCGGCCCCCGCCGACAGCCTCGGCGCCCGCCGTCCTGCCGGCACGGCGCCCTCATCCGTCCTGCCCATGACATCCGTCATGCCCACATGCTGACGTCTGCCGCATCCGCTCGCAGCCCCGACTCGGAAGACTCGAGGCATGAGCCTTCCTCCCAGCCCCGTCCCCACAGCCGACGCCGCTGAAGCCACCGACACCACCGAGGCGGCCGTCGTCGCCCGCGGAGTCCACCGCAGTTTCGGCCCGGTCCGCGCGGTGGACGGCGTGGACCTCGTGATCCCCCGTGGCACCGTCGTGGCCCTGCTCGGCCCGAACGGGGCCGGCAAGACCACCCTCCTGGACATGATGCTCGGCTTCACCCGCCCCACCTCCGGCACGCTCAGCGTGTTCGGCACGGACCCGCACACCGCCGTCGCCCACGGACGGGTGGGGGCGGTGCTGCAGACCGGCGGCCTGCTGGACAACCTCACCGTGGCCCAGACCATGGCCTACGTGGCCGGCTGCCACCGCCGGCACCTGCCGGTGGCCGAGGTCATGGATCGGGCCGGGCTGCTGCCCCTGGCGAACCGGCGGGTGCGCGCCTGCTCCGGAGGAGAACGCCAGCGCCTGCGCTTCGGTCTGGCCCTGCTGACCGACCCGGAGCTGCTGATCCTGGACGAGCCCACCGCCGGCATGGACGTCGGTGCCCGCGCCCGGTTCTGGGAGACCATGCACGCCGAGGCCGACCGCGGCCGCACCGTGGTGTTCGCCACCCACTACCTGGAGGAGGCCTCGGACGCCGCGGACCGGATCGTTCTGCTCCAGGACGGCCGCATCCGCGCCGACGGCACCGTCCGCGAGCTCACCGCGGCCGCCCCGCGCACCGTGGAGGCCACCTGGACCTCCGCACTGGACCCCGCCGCCGTGGCCGCCGAGCACGGCCTCCCGCACGACGCCGTCGCCCGCCACGGCGAGCGCGTCGCCTTCACCTTCACCGGGGCCGCGCAGGTCTCGGACCGGCTGATCGCGGACCTGCTGCACCGCGGTCTCGCCCGGGACATGGCCGCCCACCAGGCCACGCTCGACCATGTGTTCCTCGACCTCACCCGCTGAAAGGACCCGCACCATGAGCCTCACTCCCAGCCTCTCCTCCCCCTCCCTGGGGCCGGCCCGCCCGTGGGCCCGCCGCCTGGGCGCGTTCGTGGGCCGTGACCTGCTGCGCCAGCTGCGCATGGGCTCGTCTCTGTTCTTCATCGCGGTGCTGCCCACCGCCCTGTTCCTGATGTTCGGCACGCTGGGCGAGTGGAACGGGTTCCCCCTCGGCCACGGCAACGTGATGGCCAGCACCATGACCTCCATGGCCCTGTACGGGGCGGTCACCGCCACCACCGGTCTGGCCGGCACCGCTGCGGCGGAGCGTCAGGCCGGGTGGGGCCGTCAGCTCGCCCTGACCGCGCTGACCCCGCGGGACCACATGATCGGCAAGGCCCTGGTGGCCCTGGCCGTGGCGGTGCTGCCCGTGGCGCTGGTCTGCACGGTGGGGGCGCTCACCGGCGCGGAGCTGGACGGGCTCGGGCGGTGGGTGGCCACGGCGGCCCTCGCGCTGGTGGGCTCGCTGCCGTTCGCCCTCTACGGCCTGGCCGCCGCCCTGCTCTTCCGCTCGGAGACGGCCGTCTCCGCCGCCTCCGGCCTGCTGGTGGTGTTCGCGTTCTTCGGCAACCTGTTCATCCCGCTCTCCGGGGTGGTCCTGGACATCGCCCGCTTCACCCCGCTCTACGGTGCCGGGGTCCTGGCCCGCTGGCCGCAGATGGAGGGTACGGTCGTCTCCATGGACGCCACCGCCCGCACGGATTCCCTCGGCCTGGCCGTGGTGAACCTCCTGACCTGGACGGCCGTGTTCGCGGCGCTCGTGCTGCTGGCCCGCCGCCGGGGGACCGCCCGATGAGCGCACCACCGTGCCCGCGCCGCACCCTGCCGCGGGAGGAGTGGCCCCTGGCCCTCGGGTACTCCGGGGTGTGGCTGGTCTTCCTCCTGGCCGGCAAGGGATTCGCCCTCGCCGAGCTGACTGCCGCCGGCCGCCCGGGGACGGCGTGGGCACTGGCCGCCCTCACGGCGGCGTTCTGCATCGTGTACCTGACCGCGTTCGTGGCGCCCGCCCCGGTGCGCGCGCTCTCCGCCGTCGGGAACACCGTGGCCTACACGGCGGCCCTGGTGCTGATCGCCGTGGGGATGTCCGCCCTCCTCCCGCTCGCCGGGCCCATGACCACCCCGTATCTGGCCGCCGTGTGGCTGTTCACCCACCGGGGCCGCTGGCCGCTGCTGGTGGGGGCGGGCATCGGCCTGACCGGGCTGGCCGCCATCGGACTGCTGACCCCGGCCGGGCAGGGCACCGGGGCGCTCGCCGGCATCGGCCTGGCCCTGGCGATCATCATGATCGTCCGCACCACCACGGCCCGGGAGGACTCGCTGCGCCAGGCCCACGGCGAGCTCGCCCTGGCCCGCCAGCGCGAACAGGTGGCCCGGGACGTGCACGACGTCCTCGGGCACTCCCTCACCGCCGTCCACGTGAAGGCCCAGCTGCTGCACCGGCTCATCGACGCCGACCCGGCCCGCGCCCGGCGGGAGGCCGAGGAGATCATCACGCTCACCCGCAGCGCCATCGCGGAGGTCCGCAGCACCGTCGACGGGCTCTCCGCCCCCGAGCTCGGCCCCGAGCTGGCCCGGGCCCGCCGCGCCCTCGCGGACGCCGGCCTGCGCCTGGACGCCCCCTCCCCCGACGTCGTCGCCGAGGTCCCGCCCGCGCAGGCCGCCCTGTTCGCCTGGGTGCTGCGGGAGGCCGTCACCAATGTGCTGCGCCACGCGCACGCCCACACGGTGCGGGTCCGTCTGGCCCCGGGCCGGCTGAGCGTGACCGACGACGGCGTGGGCCCCTCCGCCTCCCGGTCCGCCTCCGCCGGGGCGCGCACCGGCCAGGGCCTGGCGGGCATGCGCGCCCGCGTGGAGCGCGCCGGCGGCACCGTGCACCTAGCCGAGGCCGAGCCCGGCCGACCCCGCCCCGGCACCCTGCTGGAGGTCACCGTCCCCGAGGAGACCCGATGAGCACCGCCCACCCCGCTGACCCGGCCCACCCCGCCGACCCGGCGCAGCCGCTGCGCCTGCTGCTCGCCGACGACCAGGCGCTCGTGCGCGGCGGCCTGGCCGCCCTGCTGGACCTCGAACCGGATTTGGAGGTCGTGGCCCAGGTGGGGGCGGGCACCGAGGTGGCCGCCGCCGTCGTCGAGCACCGGGTGGACGTGGCCCTGCTGGACATCGAGATGCCCGGCCTGGACGGGATCGAGGCCACCGTCGCCCTGCGCGAACAGGGCCTGGACTGCGCCGTGCTGATCGTCACCACCTTCGGCCGCCCCGGCTACCTCCAGCGGGCCCTCGCCGCCGGAGCCCAGGGGTTCGTGGTGAAGGACACCCCCGCCGAGCAGCTCGCCGACGCCGTGCGCCGTGTGGCCCGGGGCGAGCGCGTGGTGGACCCCTCCCTGGCCGTGGACACCCTCGCCGCCGGGTCCTCTCCGCTCACCCCGCGTGAGGCCGAGGTGCTGCGCGAGGCACTCACCGGGGCGACCGTCCGGCAGATCGCCGACCGGCTCTTCCTCTCCCCCGGCACCGTGCGCAACCACCTCTCCTCCGCGATCGGCAAGACCGGCACCGCCACCCGCGCCGAGGCCGCCGTGGTGGCCCGCGACCGCGGCTGGCTGTGACCGGCTCCGCCCGGCCCGGACGGGCCGCGCCCGGTAGCCTCGGCGCATGACCGAGCAGCCCTCCAGTCACGACGCCGCCCCCGCCCCGCCCAGCCACGAGATGCTCCCGCTGATCACGCTCGCGGTGGAGCACGTGTTCGACACGCTCACCCGGGAGCCCGCCTTCACTCCCACCCTGCTGGCCGTCACCGCGGACGACCAGCGCGGCATGTGGCCGATCCCCGAGCTCACCCCCGAGAACGCCGCCGAGGCCGTGGGGGCGATCTCCCCGACGCCGGCCCGCGCCGTGGCCGTGTTCGACGGCGAGGTCCAGACCCCTCTGGGCCCCCGCCTGGCCATCGCGATCGAGGCGTTCGACGCCTCCCGTCCCCGCTCCACCCGCCTGGTGGTGGAATACGCCCGGGCCGTGCCCGGCACCGACCTCGGCCCCCGCCTGACCGGTGAGCCCCAGGTGGTGGCCGAGGGCCCGAACCCGCTGGCGCCCCCGCCCCGCCGCCGCTACCGCCAGGAGGCCCGCGCCGCCCGAGCCGCCGCCGCGGCGAAGGCCCAGGCCGAGGCTGCGGCCGGGGCCGGGGCCCCGCAGCCTCGCCAGGAGCGGTGACAGCATGAGCCCGGTGACCACCCTGCTGGCCCTACTCCTCGGCCTCGTGGCCGGAGCCATCCTCGGCGCCTGGCTCATGTGGCGGCGCGGCACCGCCACCGGGGACGGCGCCGCCGTCGCCCAGCTGGAGGCCCTGCGCACCGAGCACGCCGGCGTCCGCGAGGAACTCGCCGCCGCCCGCGCCGAAACCCGCGCCCTCACCCAGCAGCGCGCCGAGGACGCCCGCCGCGGGGAAGCCGAGTCCCGCGTGCTGCAGACCCTCGCCCCCCTGGGCCACCAACTCGCCGCCCTGCAGAAACAGGTGGGCGTGCTCGAACGCGACCGCGTAGAGCAGTTCGGCCAGCTCGGCGAGCAGCTGCGCACCGCCGCCGCCACAGACCGCGACCTGCTCAACCAGACCACCTCCCTCATGGCCACCCTGAAGTCCACAAGCGCCCGCGGGCACTGGGGCGAAGCCCAGCTGCGCCGCGTGGTCGAGGCCGCCGGCATGCTCCACCACGTGGACTTCACCGAACAGGCCACCCTCACCGGTGCCGACGGCGAACGCCTGCGCCCGGACCTCGTGGTCGCCCTCCCCGGCGGCAAGACCCTCGCCGTCGACGCCAAGGCACCCATCGGGGACGCCCTCGCCGCGGAGGCGCTCGCGGACGAGCCCGGCCAGGAAGCCGCCGAACGCCGGGCCGAACTCGCCGCCCGCCACGCCACCGCCGTGCGCCGCCACGTGGACGCCCTGGCCTCCAAGGCCTACTGGACCGGCCTTGACCGCTCCCCCGAGCTCGTGCTGTGCTTCCTGCCGGCCGAGTCCCTACTGGCCGCCGCCCTCGACGCCGACGCCGGCCTGCTGGACCACGCGTTCTCGAAGAACGTGGCCCTCGTGGCCCCGGTGTCCCTGCTGACAGCCCTGAAGTCCGTGGCCTACGCGTGGCGGCAGGAACGCCTGGCCGAGAACGCCCAGTTCATCGTCACCAGCGCCCGCGAACTCTACGAACGGCTCGGCACCCTGGGCACCCACCTGGACCGCATGGGCGGCTCCCTGCGCCAGGCCGTGGACGGCTACAACCGCCTGGTGGGCAATGTGGAGTCCCGGGTGCTGCCGGCCGCCCGCAAGCTCAAGGACGCGGACCCGGGCCTGCCGGAGCTGCCCGAGATCCGCAGTGTGGAAGCCGCGCCGCGTCCACTCACCGCACCTGAACTCGTGGGCCCCGGCCAGGGCCCGAACAACGCCACGGACGAGGACGCCCCGCGCTTCGTCGACCAGCCCCTGTTCGGCGTGGAGCAGGAGGGGACCGACGGCCCTCGCTGATCCCGGCGCGCCGCCCTCGTGCCCGGCTCAGCCCTGGGAGCGCCGCCGCCCGCCCAGGGAGCGGGACTCATCGCCGACCTTCTTCAGCTCGGCCCGCAACTCCTTGGGCAGGGAGAACATGATGTCCTCCTCCGCGGTGACCACCTCGTCCACCTGCGTGTAGCCGTACTCGGCGAGCAGGGCGAGCACCTCCTGCACGAGCACCTCGGGCACGGAGGCCCCGGAGGAGACGCCCACGGTGGCCACTCCCTCGAACCAGGCCTCATCCACCTGGCTGGCGTAGTCCACGCGCTCGGCGCGGGTGGCCCCGTACTCCTGGGCGACCTCCTTCAGGCGCACCGAGTTCGAGGAGTTCGCCGAGCCGACGATGATCACCAGGTCGCACTCCGGGGAGATGGACTTGATCGCGGCCTGCCGGTTGGAGGTGGCGTAGCAGATGTCGTCCGAGGGCGGGTCCTGCAGGTTCGGGAAGCGCTCGCGCAGCACGGAGACGATCTCCAGGGTCTCGTCCACGGAGAGCGTGGTCTGGGACAGCCAGATCAGGTTCTCCGGGTCCGGCACCTGCACGGTGCGCGCCTCGGCGACGTCGTTGATCACCGTGGTGTGCTCAGGCGCCTCCCCGTAGGTGCCCTCAACCTCCTCGTGGCCCTCGTGGCCGATGAGCAGGATGTGCTTGTCCTGGCGGGCGAAGCGCACAGCCTCACG
Organism: Micrococcus sp.; assembly: GCF_034179925.1. GTDB lineage: Bacteria > Actinomycetota > Actinomycetes > Actinomycetales > Micrococcaceae > Micrococcus. The sequence goes on from NZ_JAXFPG010000040.1 coordinate 17,327, forward strand.
GTGCACCTTGGTGACCAGCGGGCAGGTCGCGTCGATGGTGCGCAGGTCCCGCCGGCCGGCCTCCTCGACGACCGCCGGGGACACCCCGTGCGCGGAGAACACGGTGAGGGCACCCTCGGGGATCTGGTCGAGCTCGTCCACGAACACCACGCCGCGCTCGGTGAGGGTGTCCACCACATGCCGGTTGTGCACGATCTCCTTGCGCACGTACACCGGCGCCCCATGGTGCTCCAGGGCCTTCTCCACGGCGACGACGGCGCGGTCCACCCCGGCACAGTAGCCGCGGGGGGCGGCCAGCAGGACGCGCTTGTCCCCGGAGACGGGGGCGGCGGCCTCCACCTCGGCGCGGGAACGGCGGGTGCGGGGCACCTGCGGCATCCCCAGGCCCACGGTGGGGCGGGACGCGGAGGCGGACACGGGGCTGGACGCGGTGGCGGACATGGCGTCCATGCTATCGGCCGGTCAGCGGGCCGGGCGGGTGCTCCTGCCACGGCCGGCCAGCAGTTCGAGGGCGAACAGCACGAGCCCGCCCGCGAGCGCCACCGCTGCCCCGGCGACGAGGGCGTCGGGGTAGGGGCGGACGGCGTCGGCGACGGCCGGGCGCAGGGCCTGCTCGACCTGCCGCACGAGGGTGACCACGCCGTGGGGCGAGCCTTCCGGGGCGGTGAGGGCGAGGTCCTCGGGGCCGAGCATGGAGCGCAGCAGCAGTCCGCCGGCGAGGGTCACGACGCCGGCCAGGGCGAGGGCGGGGCCGCGCCACCGCATCGGGGCGGTGAGGGCGGCGGCCACCAGGAGCACGGCGGCCAGGGCCAGGGCCCAGCGCCAGTGGACGGAGGCGGCGACGCCGCGGGCCACCTGGGTGCGGTCGATCTCGCGGAGGGCGTCGACCTGCACGGTCATGCGCAGGTCGGTGGCGTCACGCAGGGCGGCGGCACGGTCGTACATAGGGGCGACGATGGTGTCCGCCGCCCAGTCGCCGACGTCCATGCCGACGATGCGCTCGAGCAGGCCCTGGCCGGGCAGGTTGTAGCGGTTCTCGCGCAGGTCCGTCTCCACGTCCCCGAGGGCGGCGGCGACGCCGGTCTGGGCGACGGGGCCGAAGGGGATGGTGAAGTCGCCGCCGGGCACGGGCTCGGGGGTCCGGCGGGCCTCGGCGAGGTCCAGGAGCCAGGCGCGGCGGGCCTGGTCGGCGGTCTCGCCCCAGCTGCGGGCGACGTCCGGGTCCTCGGCGACGCGCTGGGCGATGGGGCGGACGATGTCCTCGGCGACCTGGGTGAGCTGGTCGGGGATCTGGTCCGGGACGGCGTCCTCGAGGACGCCGGTGACGGCGCCGGGGATCGCCGCGCGCACGTCCGGGTCCTCGGCGACGGTCTCGGCGATGCCGCGGATCATCTCGGGGCGGCGGGCGGCCTCCTCGACGAGTGCGCCGGTGCCCGCGAGCACGGCGGCCAGGCCGGCCAGCAGGGCCGCGAGGAGGGCGAGGACAGTGCGGAGCACGCGCATGGGGTTCCCTTCGGGACGGTCGGTCACCGGCGGCGCCCCTGTGGACGGTGGGGCCGGCCTCCGAGCCGGGCGCTACCGTGTCCCAGGGTAGTGACACACTCGAGGTGTGGCCGTACCGGGCCCCACCCCGACAGTGAGGAGAGCGCGTGGACCACCCCGCCCAGGACGCCGGCGCACGGGCCGAGGCCCCGGCCGCCGTCGTCGTTCCCGAGCGTGCGGCCGAGACCAGCGCCGAGCGCCCCTGGCCGCTGCACCGGCTCTCGGAGAACCTCAAGCTGCACATCGAGCGCGCCCCCGCCACGTGGATCGAGGGGCAGCTGATCGAGTACAAGAACAACCGCGGCAACGTGTACATGACCATGCGGGACCTCGAGCAGGAGGTCTCCCTGCCGGTGACGGCCTGGCGCAGCGTGGCGGCCACCTTCGAGGGCACCGTGCAGCAGGGCTCACGGGTGGTGGCGCGGGTGAAGCCGAGCTTCTGGCTCAAGGCCGGGCGACTGTCCATGACGGTCCAGGAGCTGCGCCCGGTGGGCCTGGGCGATCTGCTGGCCCGAGTGGAGCTGCTGCGCCGGGCCCTGGCCCAGGAGGGGCTCACCTCCCCCGCCCGCAAGCGTCCGCTGCCGCTGCTGCCGGGCATGATCGGCCTGATCACCGGCCGGGACTCGGACGCGAAGAAGGACGTGCTGCGCAACACGCTGCTGCGCTGGCCGGCGGCACGGTTCGAGGTGCGCGAGGTGGCCGTGCAGGGCACGGACGCCCCCCGGCAGGTGGCGCAGGCCCTGTCCGAGCTGGACGCGAACCCGGCCGTGGAGGTCATCGTGATCGCCCGCGGCGGCGGCGCCCTGGAGGAGGTTGTGCTCCCCTTCTCGGATGAGGCCCTCGTGCGGGCCGTGGCCGCCGCGCGCACCCCCGTGGTCTCGGCGATCGGCCACGAGGCGGACCGGCCCGTGCTCGACGACGTCGCCGACCTGCGCGCCTCCACCCCCACGGACGCGGCCAAGCGGATCGTTCCCGACGCCGCCGTGGAGTCCGCAGGGATCGCCGACGCCCGGCTGCGCCTGGCGGCCGCCGTCGAGCGCCGGGTCCGCACCGAGCAGGAGGGCCTGCAGGCCTTGCGCACCCGCCCCGTGCTGGCCCGCCCCGAGGTGATGGTGGACGGCCGCGAGGAGGACCTCGGCCGCTGGCGTGAGCGCGGCCGGGCCGGGCTCGGCCACCGGCTGGTCCGCGAGGCCGAAGCCGTGGCCCAGCTCCGGGCCCGGGTGCGAGCCCTCTCCCCCCAGCAGACCCTGGACCGCGGCTACGCGGTGATCCAACACCGGGGGGCCCTCGTGCGCCGCGCCCAGGACGCGGCCCCCGGGGACCGCCTGGACATCCTCGTGGCCGCCGGCCGGATCGGCGCCCAAGTCACCGACACCACCCCCACCGACGGACCGGCCGGCACCGCCCCGGCCGCACCCGAGAACGAGAGGACACCCGCATGAGCACGTCGTCGCAGCAGGAGCAGGGCCAGGCCGGGGTGGAGGGATTCACCTCCGCGGACACCTCGGATGTGGCCCGCATGAGCTACGAGCAGGCCCGCGCCGAGCTCGTGGAGACCGTGGGCCGCCTGGAGACCGGCGGCGCCGGCCTCGAGGAGTCCCTGGCCCTGTGGGAGCGGGGCGAGGCCCTCGCGGACCGCTGCCAGTCCTGGCTCGACGGCGCGCGCACCCGCTTGGAGCAGGTGCGCGCACAGACCGCCGAGGGCGGGGCCGACGTCGGCCGCTGAGCCGGGCCGGCTGCGGCCGCTCAGCCCGGCCGCATGCGGCCGCTGAGCCCGGCGTCGGGACCGGTCAGTTCTCCTGGCCGGTGCGGCGGCTCTCGCCGAAGGCCTCCACGAGTGCGGCGTTGAACGCGGGCAGGTCTCCCGGGTTGCGGGAGGTCACCAGGGCCTCGTCCACCACGACCTCGGCGTCGCGCCAGTGGGCGCCGGCGTTCTTCAGGTCGGCCTCGAGGGTCTTGTAGGAGGTCAGCTCGCGCTCCTCGGCCACCCCGGCGTTGATCAGGATCCACGGGGCGTGGCAGATCGCGGCCACGGGCTTGTGCTGCTGGAAGAAGGCCTTCACGAACGCCACCGCGTCCACGTCGCCGCGCAGGGCGTCGGCGTTGAGCGTGCCGCCAGGCAGCACCAGGCCGTGGTAGTCCTTGGCCTGGGCGGCGAGCACCTGGACGTCCACGTCGAAGGAGTCGCCGTGGTTCCAGTCCGCGTTCATCGCGGTGATCGAGTCCGCCTGCGGGGACACCAGCACGGGGGTGCCGCCGGCGGCCTCGATGGCCTCCCAGGGGGAGGTGAGCTCGATCTGCTCCACGCCATTGGTGGCGAGGAACGCGATGGTGCGTCCGGACAGGGGCTTGGGCGTGCCAGCCATGGGGTGCTCCTTCGGTCGGGTCCAGGAGTGCGCGCGGGCCCTTCGCCCGCAGCGTTGTCCGCCGACGCAATCACACCCCGCCCCGGGCGGACAAGGGGCCGCCGACCGGGGCCGGCACCGTCCCGGTCCCCGCCACGGCGCTCAGGAGGCGGCCAGGCGGGCCCGCTGCTCGGCGACGTCGAAGTCCGCCTCCGGCCAGCGCAGGTGCAGGCCCTCGAGCGTCTCGATCAGCAGCTCCTGCACGGCCAGGCGGGCGTACCACTTGCGGTCCGCGGGGACGATGAACCACGGGGCGTCGGTGGCGTCCGTGCGGTACAGCGCCACCCGGTAGGCCTCCATGTACTCGTCCCAGAGGGCGCGCTCGTCGATGTCCCCGGGGCTGAACTTCCAGTGCTTGTCCGGGCGGTCCAGGCGCTCGGCCAGGCGCTCGCGCTGCTCGTCCTTCGAGATGTGCAGCATGACCTTCACCACCTGCGTGCCCGAGGCGGCCAACTCGGCCTCGAACGCGCGGATCGCCCCGTAGCGCCGCTCGATCTCGGCGGCGTCGGCGAGCTGCCGCACCCGGCCGATGAGCACGTCCTCATAGTGGGAGCGGTCGAACACGGCCACCTCGCCCGGACCGGGCAGGTGGGGGCGCACCCGCCACAGGAAGTCGTGCCGGAGCTCGTCCGGCGTGGGGGCCTTGAACGCCGCGACCTGCACGCCCTGCGGATCCATCTGCCCCACCACGTGCCGCATGATCCCGCCCTTGCCGGCGGTGTCCATGGCCTGCACCACCAACAGCAGCGAGGGCACCGGCGCCCGCCCGGAGGCGGGCGTCCGGGTGGACTGGGCGTAGAGGAGCTCCTGCAGCTCGGCCAGACGGCCGGCACGGGCCGCGAGCGCGGCGACGCCGTCGTCCTTGCCGGCCTCGACCCCGGGCGTGGCATGGGGGTCGACGTCGGCCGGACCCACGGGGGCGCCGTCGGCCCGGCGGGCGCGCAACAGGGTGCGGGCCGGGGCGCTGAACGGCCCCGGCCCGGTCTCAGCCACGGCGCTCCCGCCAGTCCTGGAGGAAGTCCTCCAGACGGTCTAGGGCGATGGTCAGGTCCTCCACGCTGGGCAGGGTCACCAGGCGGAAGTGGTCGGTGTCCGTGTGGTTGAAGGCCCGGCCGTGCGAGACCAGGATCTTCTTGGACCGCAGCAGCTCGAGCACGAAGCGCTCATCGTCCTTGATGCCGTAGACCTCCGGGTCCAGGCGGGGGAACAGGTAGAGCGCGCCCTGGGCGGGGTGCACGGTGACGCCGGGCATCGCGGCCAGGCGACGCTGGGCGTAGTTGCGCTGCTCGAGCAGGCGCCCGCCGGGGCGGATGAGGTCGTTGATGGACTGGTAGCCGCCCAGGGCCACCTGGATCGCGTGCTGGGCGGGCACGTTGGCGCACATGCGCATGTTGGACAGCAGGGTCAGGCCCTCAAGGAAGTCCCGGGCGCGGTGCTTCGGGCCGGAGACGGCCACCCAGCCCGAACGGTACCCGGCCACCCGGTAGGCCTTGGAGAGCCCGGAGAAGGTGAGGGTGACGACGTCGTCGGAGAGGCTGGCCGTGTTGATGTGCTCGGCGTCGTCGTAGAGGATCTTCTCGTAGATCTCGTCCGAGAGCAGCAGCAGGTTGTGGCGGCGGGCCACGTCCACGAGGGCCTCGAGCACCTCACGCGAGTACACGGCACCGGTGGGGGTGTTCGGGTTGATGATCAGCAGGGCCTTGGTGCGCTCGGTGACCAGCGACTCGATGTGCTCGATGTCCGGCTCCCAGCCCTGCTCCTCGAGGCAGCGGTAGTGCATGGCACGGCCACCGCAGAGCGTGGTGGCCCCGGTCCACAGCGGGTAGTCGGGGGCGGGGATGAGGACCTCATCGCCGTCGTCCAGGAGGGCCTGCAGCACCATGGCGATCATCTCGGACACGCCGTTGCCGATGAACACGTCCTCCACACCGATGTCCCGGATGCCACGGGACTCGTAGTACTGGGAGACGGCGGTGCGCGCCGAGTAGATGCCCTTGGAGTCCGAGTAGCCCTGCGCGTGCGGCAGGTGCTGGTACATGCCCTGGAGGATCGCGTCCGGGGCCTCGAAGCCGAACGGGGCCGGATTGCCGATGTTCAGTTTCATGATCCGGTGCCCGGCCGCTTCCATCCGCTGGGCCTCCTCCAGGATCGGGCCGCGTACGTCGTAGCGCACGTTCAGCAGCTTGGAGGACTGACGGATCTGGCGGGGATCGGAGGTGACCATGCACACCATCATGGCACTGCGGAGCGCGAAAGAGTGCTCTTTGTCACCCTTCAATCTCGGCGGCGGGCGTGCAGGCCCCGGCCGGCGGGCCTCAGAACCAGGAGCCCTGCGGGGCGATCCACCCCTCAGGCGCCACCTCGAGCCCCTGTGTGACGAGCCAGTACTGGGCGGCGTCCTCGGCCGAGAGGGCGTCCGGGCCGGAGGTGACCCGGGCCAGGACGGTGAGGGCCTCGGCGTCGAGGGCGTCCAGCACCTCCTTCAGGGCGGCCTGGGCGTCGGCGTCGAGGGCCTCGGGCTGGGCGAGGGCGGCGATCCGCCCACTGGGCAGCACACCGGTGGCGTCGCCGAGGAGGACGAGGGCGGAGGGGTCGAGCTCCGGGTCCGTGGTGTACACCAGCCCGGCCCGGGCCTCGTCCACGATCAGGGGGGCGGTGACGTCCTCGGCCGCGGTGGACCACGACGCCGGCCGGCACCCGGCGAGCGCGCCCAGGCGCTCGTACAGCAGGGAGGTGGCGCGTTCGAGCTCCGGGGCCTGGCCCAGGTGTGTGGGCACCGCGACGGTCTGCTGCACGCAGTGGCCGTTGAGGTCGTCCATGGAGTCCATCTGCCCGCGGGCGGCGGTGGCCGCGGTGACGGCCACCCCGAGCTGCAGGACGGCCGGGCTGGAGGCCAGCACCTCGGGGGCCTGCTCCCGGCCCGGCAGGGTCGGCTTCGGGGACGGGGACGCGGAGGCCTCGGCGCTGCCCGGGGGCAGGGCGACGTCCACGCCAGCGGCAGCACGGGCCAGACCGGCCTCCACCACACGCTCGGCCTCCTCTGGACCACCGGCACGGGGGGCCCGCCCCAGGGGCAGTGGGGAGGGCGAGGCTGTGCCGGAGGCGGGCACAGACGGGGCCGCCGGTGCCCCGGTGGCCGAGCCGGCCGCCGTGGGGGCCGGGAGCATGCCCGCCGGGTCCGCCTCGAGGGCCAGGCGCAGGGTGTCCACCACGGCCACGGAGCCCTCCCCGGACACCGTCCACGGGCTCGCACCCTCCGGGGCGGCCTGCACCGGGTGCCCGCGGTGGCGTAGATGACGCTCGACGACGGCCGCCACGGCCTGCTCCAGGCGGGTCTGACCCGCGGTGACCGTCACCGGGGAACCGGTGGGGGCCGCCGTCGTGGGGGCCGGGGCGGGACGGCCGCACCCGGTGAGGACCAGCGCACCGGCCAGGGCCAGGGCCGCAGGGCGGGCCAGGAGGCGCGCGGCGGACGGGCCGCCGCTCATGCGGTCCTTCCCCCACCGGGCAGGGCGACACCGGCCAACGCCAGCGCACTGGTGACCCACCAGACAGTGGGCAGGGAGGGGACCTCGGCCAGGGGGAACCAGCGGGCGTCCACGGTGGAGCCCTCCGCCTCCGGGCAGAGGGTGCCGCCGGTCAGGCGCGCACCGAAGTACACCTGCACGGTCAGCAGCGGCAGCTCCTTGTGGCCCAGGCGCCGTGCCGCCGGGACGTCCCCGGTGGTCACGCCCAGCAGGCCGGTGAGCTCGGCGCTGAAGCCGGTCTCCTCGAGGACCTCCCGCACGCAGGCCTGCTCCGGGCTCTCGCCCAGCTCGATGCCGCCGCCGGGCAGGGTCCACCGCAACCCGTCGGGGCCGCGCCAGGCGGTGAGGAGGACGGCGTCGTCCTGCAGGACGAGCGCATAGGCACCCGCCCGCGTCTCGAACGCGGGCGGCGGGGCGGGGGAAGTCTCCGGGCGGGGCACGGCGCCCAGTGTAGGCGCATATTCCCGCCCGGGGCAGGGGGCTCCGGGTGGCGGGGTCAGGAGGCCCTGCGGCGGGCCAGCACCGAGTCCAGGTCCAGGGCGGTGACCTCGGCGGAGTCCTGCTCCTCGGCGAGGCGGTCCGCCTCGGCACGGGCCTCAGCCTGGGCGCGCTCGGCGACGATCCGCTCGCGGTGGTCGGCGCCGGCGCCATCCTTGAGGCGGGCTGTGGCGGCGGGCACCGGCTCGGCGGCGTAGGGCTCGGGCACGGCGCGCTCCACCACGGGTGCATCCAGGTAGGTCGGGCGGGGCACGGAGGTCACGGCCACGGCGGGGGCCGGAGCTGGGGCAGCGGCCGGACGTTCCGCGGCGGCCACGGGAGTGGGGGCGGCGGCCGTGGCGGGGGCGGCAGGCTCGTCCCGCAGGGCCAGGACGGTGTCGAGGATGCGGCGGTCCCGGGCCGGGTCCGCCGTGGGCCCCGCTGCGGGGGCGTCCGCGGGGGCGGCGGCCTCGTGGGCCTGCTCGGCGGGGGCGGCACCGGAGTCCCGAGAGATCAGGGCGGCGAGCGTGCCGCCGGCGGCGAGGGCCACCACCCCGGCGACGACCGCCACGGAGGTGAGCGAGACCCCGGTCAGTGCGGCCACCGCGGTGACAGCCGCCACCGTGAGGGCGAGGACGGCCACCGCGGCCAGCGCGGTGCGCTCCCAGCGCACGTGGAAGCCCCGGCCTCGCCGGTGCGTGTCAGGGGTGTCAGTCATCTCGGTCCTCTCGAACGACGACGTCCGAGCCGCCCGGGCGGCGGCGCGGTCACGCAGCAGGGACGACAGGCGCCAGATGCCCACCGTCAGGGTGGCGAGGATGACGGCGGCGGCGTTCACGCTCGCCTCGCCGAACACGCCGAGGGCATCCCTCAGCTGTGCCCACAGGGTGTCCCACGCGTCCATGGGTCTCAGCCTACCGGCCGTGAGGCCAGCCATCGGGCGAGCAGGCCCTCGGGCACCTCCTCGGCGGTGACGGCGAAGCTGCGGTGGTCCCGCCAGGCGCCGTCCACGTGGAGGTAGGCGCGGCGCAGCCCCTCCTCCCGGAGCCCCAGCTTCTCCACCACGCGCAGGCTGGCGCGGTTCTCCGGGCGGATGTTCACCTCGACCCGGTGCAGGCCCAGCCCGTGCAGGGCCCAGTCCACGCACATGGCCACGGCGGTGGGGGCGATCCCCTGGCCGGCGTGACGGCGGTCGATCCAGTACCCCACAGCCCCCGAGCGCACGGAGCCGTACTGCACCCCGCCCAGGCTGAGCAGGCCGATGAGCCGGTCCCTGCCGGGGGCGTCCTCGTCCAGGGCGATCCCCCATGTGTAGGAGGTGCCGGCCCTGGCCTGGCGGCCGTGCCAGCGCACAATCTGCGCGAAGCTCGCCGGGGCCGTCCCCGGCACGGGGCTGGTGGCGTCCCAGGGGGTGAGCCAGTCCGCGTTCACACGGCGCTGCTCCTCCCAGGCCCGGCGGTCGCGACGGGTCAGCGGCCGCAGGGTGAGCGTCCCGTGCCGCAGAGCGACGGGCCAGGACGCATGCCGGGAGGAGCCGTTCAGGGTCATGCGCCCGATCCTAGGTGTACCCGGCCTGCCCGTTCCCCGGCGGACCCGGCAGGATGGTCCTGTGCCACCCGTTCCCCCCGTCAGCCCTCCCTCCCCCGCATCCGTGCCCACGCCCGAGCCCATGCCCGCGCCCACGCTCATGCCGGCGCAGGCCGGGGACGACGTCGCCGCCGCCAAGGCGGCCCTGCGCACCCGGGTGCGGGCCCGGCGTCGTGCGCAGGACCCGGGTGTGCGTGCCGCCGAGGCCGAGGCCGCCGCAGCCCACCTGATGGGCTGGCTCGGCCCGCGCCTAGCCGCCGCGGCCGCGCAGGGTGGGGGCCGGCCCACCGTGGCCACCGTGCTGCCGATGCCCACCGAACCGGACACCGGCCCGCTGCGGGCCAGACTGCACGCGGCCGGGGCACGGATCCTGGTGCCCGTGATCGCCCCGGAGCGCGGCCTGCTCTGGACCCCGTGGACGCCGGGCGTGCCGGTGGCCCGGGCCCGGCTGGCCCCCGTGGACGAGCCCGTCGGCCCGCGCCTGGGCCCGGAGTCCCTCGCCGGGGCCGTGGCCCTCGTGCTGCCCGGGTTGGCCGTGGACGGCGCCGGGATGCGCCTGGGCCAGGGCGGCGGCTACTACGACCGCCTGCTGGCCGGGATGGACGCCGCCGTGCCGCGGATCGCGCACGTGTTCTCCCACGAGGTGTTCCCGGCCGGGGCCGTGCCCACCGAGGCCACCGACGCCCCCGTGGACGCCGTGGTGACCGCGGCGGGCCTGCACTGGTTCGGCGGAGGCCACCTCGGTTCCGGGGACGGTGCCGGCGCGGAGTAGCATCGGGGGCTGTTCTGTCTCCGCACCGCCGCCACGAGCGCGGCCACCCGCCCAGAGAGGCCCGCCATGCCCACCTACGCCTACCGCTGCAGGGACTGCGGCCACGCGTTCGACGCCGTGCAGTCCATCACCGAGGACGCCCTGACCGAGTGCCCCGTGTGCGGGGGCACGCTGCGCAAGCACTACGGCTCCGTGGGCGTCACTTTCAAGGGCTCGGGCTTCTACCGCACCGACTCCCGGGGCGGCACCGGCGGCTCCGGCGCGTCCACGACGTCGTCCGCCGCCTCCGGCTCCTGACGCACCCCATCCCTGCCCCGGCGCGGCGTTCGGCCCGCCCGGGCGGGGGGCCGGTCACCCCCAGTGCGGGGGGCGCTGCGCCAGCAGCCACCGGCCCCGCTCGTCCAGGGCGGCAGGCTCCTCGGCCACACCCGCCCCGGTCAGCGCACCTGCCGCCGGCTGAGCGCCCGGCAGCACCGGCTCAGGCCCATCCGCCGACGCCGGCCCCGTGCCGGGTGCGTCCGCGCGCCGGGGGCCCCGCCGCCGTCGCCCCGCCGGGGTTTGTGGCCCCTGCGCGGTCAGGTGCCTGCGCTCGTCTGCGGGCCCCGGCATGCCTCCGGGCTCGCTCCCGGACCGGGCGTCAGTCGGCATCCGAGGCCGCCGCGGCGTCGTCGTCCTCGTCCGGCTCCTCCAGCGGCAGCCCCAGGCGCTCGGCGAGCCGGTCGGCCACGGCCTCCGGGTCCGCGAACACGTCGATCGCCCACAGGGTCACCGGATCCCAGCCGCGCTCCTCGAGCCGCTCAGGCAGGCGACGGGAGCGCTCGCGCACGCTCATCGCCCGGTAGGCGTCGCCGCCGTCGCCCAGCAGGGCCAACGGGCGGGACCGCCCCCGCGGGCCCCGGGCGTCCGCGGCCGCCAGATCCATGAACCCGGCGTGACGCGCCGCCACCACGGCCCCGTGCTCCACCAGGCGGTCGCGCAGGTCCGTGAGCAGCGGATCCCGGGTGGTCCCCGGCTGCACCGAACGCTCCTGGCCCAGGTACACCTCCAACAGGCGCAGGAACCACAGGGCCCCGCCGTCCAGGCGCTCCTCCTCCAGGTCCGAAGCCCGCAGCGCTGAGACCAGGTGCAGACGGGTCCGCGCCCGGGTCAGGGCGATCGTGAGCATGCGCTCACCGCCCGGATCCGAGACCGCCCCGAAGTGGTGCACCACCCGCCCGTGCGGGGTGCGTCCATAGCCGGGGGTGAGGAGCACGGCGTCGCGCACCACCGACGCGGCACGGGTCACCGGGACGATCACGAACGGCTCCCCCGGGGCGGCGTCCTCACCCCGGCCACGGGAGAGGAACTCCGCCGCCCACGGCGCCTGAGCCGCGGTGGCCTGCACAGCAGCGGCCACCCGGCGGGCATGCTGCTCGGATACCGTGACCACCGCCAGGGACTCCTCCGGGCGGTCCCGGATGTGCTCGAACACGCGCCGCACGGTGCGGGCCACTTCGGCGTCCGTGGACTCGACCACGTCCCCACCGGTCATCGGGATGCCGATGCCGTCCTCCACGTACTCCGCGGTGACGTTCCGCCCCCGGTCCGTGAACTCCCCGGCCGAGGGGACGGCGTCGAGCTCGTTGCCGTAGGCGAGGGCGGAGACCAGGCGGACCAGGCTGCGCTCCAGCGGCCGGTGCACCTGGCGCAGGGTCAGGCGCGGCAGCACCTCGGCCAGCCCGGCGTGGGCCGAGCGCAGCGGGCGCAGCGGCCCCGCGGTGGCGGTCGGGTCCACGGACACCTGGAAGGACTGGGGCCGGCCGATGGCCGGGTCGCCGAACGCCACCACCTGCGGGGCTCGGGTGAGGGCGCCCACGACTGCGGCCAGCGCGGACACGTCCGCCTCCAGCAGGATCACCACGTCCGCCTGCCACTCGGCGGGGAACGCCGTCAGGGCCATCGGGGAGGTCGTCACCACGGGCACGAGCGGCTGCAGCACCTCGGGGGCCAGGGTGGCCAGGGCCTCCACGGTGGGACGGCCCTGGCGCAGCAGCGAGCGCAGCACGGAGGCGTCCGCCCGGTAGGTGCCCAGCGCCGCACGCCAGCGCTCGGCCAGCACCGCACCCAGCCGCTGGGCGCCGGCGGCGAGGTGGGCGCGGTCGGCCTCGCGGAAGTCCCGCTCCGCGGCGGCGAGGTCGTCCCCGCTCATCATGGCCAGGAAGTCGTCCCCGGAGATCATGGCCTCAAGGGCGGACTGCCACCAGGCCAGCTCGAGCTCGCCGCGCAGCCGGTCCGCAGGGACCTCGCGGGTGTGGAGGTCCTCCAGCAGCTCGGCCAGCCCGTGGTCGCGCAGCTGGTCCAGCACGAGGGTCCGCTCGGGCAGGGTGGTCAGCGTGGGGCGGTCGGCCACGAGGCCGTCCACCACGGCCATGAGCTCGTCCAGGCCCCGGTCCGTCAGGGGCGTGCGGGCGGTCGCCTCGGGGGCGAGCACCGCGGCCAGGCGGTCCAGCCGGTCCACCACCTCGGCCACGGACTCCCGGGCCCGCTCACCCTGGTCCGGGACCGCCGGCAGGGAGGAGGGGTCCGCGGCGAGGCGACGCCAGTCGGCGAGCACCTCCTCAACATCCAGCATCTCCTGGTGCAGGTCCGGGGGCTGGTGCCCCGGGCGCACGGCGTCCTTGGCCTGGCGGCGCAGGCGGGAGCGGGCCACCGAGGACATCTCCACGAGGTTCGTCCGGCGCCACTGGCTCGAGGCGGTCGCGGCCACCAGCTGCGGCACGTCCAGGGTGAAGACCTCCGGGGACATCATCGCCAGGCAGCGGGCGGTGCGGGCGTACAGGTCCACATGCTCGGCCCAGTCGGCCACGGTGCGCGGACGGCGCAGACCGGCCTGCTCGGCGGCGGTCTCCACGGTGCGCCGGGTGGTGTGCAGCAGGGCCGAGAGCTCCTCGACCAGCTCCCCGGCCACCTCCGTCTCCTGCACGTTGCGCACACGGGCGCCGAACCAGCGGCTCCGGGTGGCGTCGTGGTCGAAGGCGCCGAGCTCGCCGGCACGCACCAGCTGCTCGGCCACAGCCTGCCGGTTCACGGTGGCGTCCAGCACGGAGCGCTTGAGGCGCACGGTGGTGGACGGCGGCGTGTCCAGGCCGGTGAGCGCGGCCAGGGCCTGCATCGCCTGGAACGGGGAGCAGCCCCAGCGCGGGCGCACATGGTGCAGGGACTCGACGTGCTCGCGCAGGCGGCGGCGGCGCTCCACCAGCTCGACGTCGGCCCGGGCGCGGTCCGGTTCGGAGGCCCGCTCGGCGCGCAGGACGCCGGCCACGAGCTGGGCGCGCAGGCGCTCCGGGTCCGCGTGGGCGGGCACATCCAGCACGATGTCCCGCAGGCCCGCCTCGGCGAGGCGGTCGTGGACGTCGCTGAGCGCGGTGGCGCGCTCGGCCACCACGAGCACCCGACGCCCCTCCCAGGCCAGCGCGGCCGCCAGGTTCGCGGCGGTCTGGGTCTGGCCGGTGCCGGGGGCGGCATCCACCACGAGGGACCGGCCGGCGAGGGCGTGGTCGAGCACGCCCTGCTGGGAGGTGTCGGCGTCGAGCACCAGGCGCTCCTGGGCGGGCTCGCGCTCGTCCACCGGGGGGAGGTCCGTGGAGCCCAGGGCGGGCGGGCGCGGCACCATGCCCGTGCCGGCGTCGTAGAGGGCCTGCACCACCGGCAGCTCTTCCAGGGACTCCGGCAGGGAGGCGGTGTCCCCGAGGTCCGCGAACGTGGACACCAGCAGGCGGTCGGTCACCTGGAGGTCCTCGATGGCCGCGGCCTCCTCGCGCAGACGGGCCAGGGCCGGGGCCGGCTCCATGCGGGCCATCGCATAGGCGGCATCCCGGTAGGCCTCCGCATCCAGACGGATGCCGTGGTGCCGGCGCAGGTTGCGCTGCAGTGCCGGGTTCAGACGCGCCGGCTCGGTGATCTGCAGCTCCACCTCGTCCCGGCCGCGGGCCCCGCGGCGCACAGTGAACGCCAGACGCGCCAGGAGCACGGGCGCGGTGCGCCGCTCCCGGCGGCCGTCCTCGTGCGCGCTCCAGGTGGCCACGCCCACGGCGAGCGCGCCGACGTCGATCCCCCGCTCCTCCGAAAGACGACGCACGGCCGAGCGCAGGGCGTGGGCGACCTCCTGGGCCTGGTCCAGGGCCGGTCCGGCCGGCAGCAGCGTGGACAGGCGGGTGCGGCGGCCGAGCAGCAGCTGGGAGAGCCCGGAGGTGGAGGCATCCGTGAGGTCGATGCTGTTCGCGGCCGAGGGGGCGAAGCGCAGCATGGTGTCGCTCTCGGCCCCCGTGCCCAGCGAGGCCACCCACGCGGCGGGATCGGGGCGCACAGTCTCCTCGGCGGGCCTCGCCGCGGCACGGGCTCGGGCCAGGCGCGGGAACTCCTGATCGGTCACGTGGGGTCCTTCCTCTGCGGACCCGGCCGGGGACGTCCGGCCGGGCTGCTGCTCGTCACAGGACCGGGGCGGGCCCGGCCGGGGGTGCGGGCCGGCCCTGAGGCCGGCCCGCACGCGGCGTCAGGCGCCGCTCACTCCCACTCGATGGTTCCCGGGGGCTTGCTGGTCACATCGAGCACCACCCGGTTGATGCCGTCCACCTCGTTGGTGATCCGGTTGGAGATCCGGGAGAGCACCTCGGCGGGGATGCGGGCCCAGTCGGCGGTCATCGCGTCCTCGGAGGTGACCGGGCGCAGCACGATCGGATGGCCGTAAGTGCGGCCGTCACCCTGCACGCCCACCGAGCGCACATCCGCCAGCAACACCACCGGGCACTGCCAGATCTGCCGGTCCAGGCCGGCGGCGGTCAGCTCCGCCCGCACGATCGCGTCCGCCTGGCGCAGCAGGTCCAGGCGCTCCTGGGTGACCTCACCGATGATGCGGATGCCCAGGCCCGGGCCCGGGAACGGTTGACGGTGCACGATGCCCTCGGGCAGGCCGAGCTCGGCACCCACGGCACGGACCTCATCCTTGAACAGGGCGCGCAGCGGCTCGCAGAGCTCGAACTCGATGTCGTCCGGCAGACCGCCCACATTGTGGTGCGACTTGATGTTCGCGGCACCGTCGCCGCCGCCGGACTCCACGACGTCCGGGTACAGGGTGCCCTGCACGAGGAAGCGGACCTCGGTGGCGTCCGGGTCGTGCTCGGACTCCAGCACGATGTCCGCCTGCGCCCGCTCGAAGGTGCGGATGAACCGCTCACCGATGATCTTGCGCTTGCGCTCGGGATCCGTGACGCCCTCCAGCGCGGAGAGGAAGTCCTCACGGGCGTCCACCATCACCAGGCGGGCACCGCCGTGGGCCTCACCGAACGCCTGCTCGATCTCCGCAGACTCACCCTCACGCATGAGGCCGTGGTCCACGTAGACGCAGGTGAGACGGTCACCGATGGCACGCTGCACCAGGGCCGCGGCCACAGCGGAGTCCACACCGCCGGAGAGACCGCAGATGGCGCGCTTGTCCCCGATCTGCTCACGGATGCGGGCGACCTGCTCCTCAATCACGTTCTCGGCGGTCCAGTCCGAGGCGAGGCCGGCGCCGTCGTGCAGGAAGTGCTCGAGCACCTCCTGGCCGCGCTGGGAGTGGCCCACCTCCGGATGCCACTGCACACCGAAGATCCGGCGCTCGCGGTCCTCGAAGGCGGCCACGGGGGCGCCGGCGGTAGTGGCGGTCACCGTGAAGCCCTCGGGGGCGGCGGTGACGGCGTCCCCGTGGGACATCCACACGACCTGGTCGAGGTCCTGACCGGCGAAGAGCACGGAGTCGGCGTCCATCTCAGTGAGGCGGGTGGAGCCGTACTCGCGGGTACCGGTGCGGGCCACGGTGCCGCCGAGCGCGTGCGCGATCGACTGGAAGCCGTAGCAGAGGCCCAGCACGGGCACGCCGGCCTCGAGCAGGGCGGGGTCCAACTGGGGGGCGCCGGCCTCGTATACAGAGGAGGGGCCCCCGGAGAGGATGAGCGCGGCGGGCTTGCGCGCGAGGACCTCGTCGGCGGGGGTGGAGGCGGGCACCACCTCCGAGTAGACATTGGCCTCGCGGACACGCCGGGCGATGAGCTGGGCGTACTGCGCGCCGAAGTCCATCACCAGGACGGTGGGCAGGGTCTCGCTCAGCGGGGCGGGCTGGTCCGGGGTGGGTGCGGTCTCGGTCACCCGACCAAGGATAGTCGAGGGCGTCAGTACCGTCGGGCGGCCTCGGGGCGCTCGGCCAGCTCGCGCCGGACCGCGGCCGTCATACGCTTCTCCACGATGAACGAGAGGAAGGGCACGACGCCGCCGCCGGCCATCGCCAGCAGGCGCATCGGCTCCCAGCGCATCAGCGACCACAGCCGGAATGAGGCCAGCAGGTAGCCGACGTACATCCAGCCATGGGCGATGAGGATGAGCAGGGAGAGGTTCACTCCCCCGGTCACCGAGTCCTCGGGGTGGAGGCCGAGGGTCACCGGGTCCCCGTCCACGGTGGTGCCGCCGGCGTAGAGCTCGAGCCCGAACCCGTGCTTGAACACCATCTCCCCCACCAGCAGCAGGAGCATGACGCCGGTGATCCACGCGCAGACCACGTAGAGCCCGGAGGCCGAGCGGATCTGCTGGGGTGTGCCAGCGAACCGGCGCCGCTCCCGCCCGGGCCGCGGGGGCGGTTCGGGCAGGTCGGCTTCGGTGATGTCCTCGGGGTCCGGCAGATGGGCCGGGTCAGGATGCGGGGTGGTCATCGGTTCTGCTCCTCTCCTGGGCCTGCAGGGCCCTCTGCTTGGCCTGGCGTGCCGCCTCCCGGCGTCGGGCCAGCTCCTCGGCGCGCCACTGCGCGGCCCACTGCTCGTCCAGCTCGATCTCCCGCAGCTCGCGCTCGTGGTCGTCCCGCACGAACCGCCACCACAGGAACAGGGCGAAGCCCGCGAAGAGCACCCATTCGACCCCGTAGAAGACGTTGAGCCACACGACCTGCCGCTCCTCCGGCTGCGGGGCCACCCACACGGGCTCCAGGCCGCCGGCCGCGGCACCGGCGCCCATCTCGGCCCCGGCATCTCCCTCTGCCCCGGAGGGGCCGGTCACGGAGAAGGCCGCCACATAGGCGGCGTAGGCGGGCATGTCCCAGGCGTTCACCAGCTGCGCTGGGGAGAGCGTGGCGTACAGCGGCCGGCCGGCGGTGTCCTCACCGGGGGCGGGGGCCGGCTGCGGGGCGTCCGGGGGCAGCAGGCGCCCGGTCACGCGCACGGTCCCGGCCGGGGCGGGGTCCACGACGTCGGCCCGCGCGGACCAGCCGCGCACCACCGGCACGGTGCGTCCGTCCTCAGCACCGTCCACCCGGAAGGCGGTGACGGTCCAGTACCCGTCCTCGCCGTCCCGCAGGCGGGAGCCGATCAGCACGTCTGTGCCGGGGAGGAACTCGCCGTCCACCCACACCACCTGGTCTGCCTGGGCACCCGTGACGGGCTCACCCGGGCGCAGGTGCCCTGTGAGCGGCACGGCGTTCTCGGTCTGGGCCCGGGGCGGGGGTGCGGCGGACTCGGCCGCCTCGAACTGCCACCGGGACAGCCCCACAAACACACCCGCAGCCGCGAGGGCCAGCAGCAGGCTCAGCAGCCACACGGGCTTGAGGGCGGTGCGCAGCAGCGGTATCAGCCCCTTCGGGTGGCGGGCGGTCGGGGGTCAGGCGGTGTGGCCGGGGGTCAGGCGGTGTGGCCGGGGGTGACGAGCACCTCGACCTTCTGGAAGTCCTTGAGCTCGGTGTACCCGGTGGTGGCCATGGCACGCTGCAGCCCGCCCATGAGGTTGGAGGTGCCGTCGGCGTGGTGGCTGGGGCCCCACAGGACCTCCTGGAGCGGGGCGACCTGCCCCACGTGGGTGCGGTGCCCGCGGGGCACCTCGGGGTGGGCGGCCTCCATGCCCCAGTGCCAGCCGCGGCCGGGCGCCTCCTCAGCGCGGGCCAGGGCGGCGCCGAGCACGACGGCGTCCGCACCCATGGCGATCGCCTTGACGATCTCGCCGGAGGTGCTCACACCGCCGTCGGCGATCACGTGCACGTAGCGGCCGCCGGACTCGTCCATGTAGTCGCGGCGGGCCTCGGCGATGTCCGCGATGGCGGTGGCCATGGGGACGCGGACCCCCACGGCGCGGCGCGTCGTCCGGGAGGAGCTGCCGCCGAAGCCGACGAGCACGCCCGCCGCGCCCGTGCGCATCAGGTGCAGGGCCGGGGTGTAGCCGGCCACGCCGCCGACGATCACGGGCACGTCGAGCTCGTAGATGAACTTCTTCAGGTCCAGGGGCTCGTTCGTGGTGGACACGTGCTGCGCGGACACCGTGGTGCCCCGGATCACGAACAGGTCCACGCCGGCGGCCAGGACGGTGTCGGAGAACTCGCGGGTGTTCTGGGGGGTCAGGGAGCCTGCCACCACCACGCCGGCTTCGCGCATCTCAGCCAGACGGCGGGTGATCAGCTCGGCCTGGATGGGGGCGGCGTAGATCTCCTGCAGCCGGCGGGTGACGGCGGAGGGGTCGGTCTGCGCGTCGAGGGAGGCGATCTCCTCGAGCAGCGGGGCCGGATCCTCGTGGCGGGTCCACAGGCCCTCGAGGTTCAGCACGCCGAGGCCGCCGAGGCGGCCCAGGGCGATGGCGGTCTCCGGGCTCATCACCGAGTCCATCGGTGCGCCGATCACGGGCATGCCGAACGTGTAGGCGTCGATGCGCCAGGACAGGTTCACGTCCTGCGGGTCCCGGGTGCGCCGCGTGGGCACCACCGAGACATCATCGAAGGAGAAGGCCTGTCGCGCGCGCTTGCCGCGTCCGATCTCGATCTGGTTCGTCACCGTCCCAGCGTAGCCCAGCCCCTGGCACCAACGGCCCGGTGGTCGGCGCGGGTCCCGGGTCCGCCCTGTTGCGTGAGACTCGCCGAGGAAGCCTGGCCACAGACCGGGGGCCTCGGTAGGGTCGGCGACCGAACCCCGTGTCACCTCCGTGAGACGCCCCCGCCCGCCATCGCCTCCGCGCCGCGGACGGGGGCGTCCGCATGTGGCCGCGGGTTCACCGCCTCCTCGTCGGTCGTCGGTCTTTCCGGCTCGACGAGGCCACGTCCGCCACCCTCCCGGATCTCTCTGGTCCGTCCATCCCCTAGGAGCTCTCGTGACCTCGTTCGCCTCTCGTCTCTCCGGCGGCCTCGCCGCCCTCACCCTGCTCGCCGGCGGTCTCACCGCCACCGCTCTCGCACCCGAGGCCTCCGCCGCCCGGGCCTGCACCGGGACGCTGTCCTCCACGGTGGTCTCCGGTGACCTGCATGTACCTGCCTCCGCCCGCTGCACCCTGAACGGCGTCACCGTGCGCGGCAACGTGACCGTCGCCCGCGGCGCCACCCTCGACATGACCGGCGGCCGCGTCGACGGCAACGTGCAGGCCACCGGCCAGCGCCTGCTGCGCGCCCACGCCACCCGCGTCGACGGCGACGTCCAGGTGGAGCGCGGCGGCACCGTGACCACCACCCGCCTCCGTGTGGGCGGCAACGCCCAGTTCAGCCGCATGGGCGGCACGGTGTCCCTCTCCTGGGCCCGCATCTCCGGCGACATCCAGCAGGACTCCTCCCTGCGCAACCGCCTGATGGCCCGCTCGTCCGTGGTGGGCGGCAACATCCAGGTGAAGGAGTCCGGCCACGCGGCGGTGGGCCGCAATACCGTGGGCGGCGACGTCCAGGTGGAGAAGAACGGCGGTTCCCTGTACATCCAGGGGAACCGCGTGGACGGCA
Organism: Micrococcus sp.; assembly: GCF_034179925.1. Taxonomy (GTDB): domain Bacteria; phylum Actinomycetota; class Actinomycetes; order Actinomycetales; family Micrococcaceae; genus Micrococcus. The sequence goes on from NZ_JAXFPG010000040.1 coordinate 37,376, forward strand.
ACCTCCAGTGCACGGAGAACCGCTACGCCCCCACCGGCGGCGGCAACGTGGTCCGCGGCTCCAAGGAAGGCCAGTGCCGCGGCCTCTGACCCCGCGAGAGCCGGCCTGACCCCGCGTGAGCGCGCCTGATCCGGAGCGGACTCCGCACAGCACGGCGCCCCCGTCCACCAGGGACGGGGGCGCCGTGCTGTGCTGCGCGCGTCAGCGGTGCAGCGCGCGGTGTCGGGCCGCGTGCCGGACCGTGGTCAGCGGGTCCGGTAGTTCGGGGCCTCGACGGTCATCATGATGTCGTGCGGATGGGACTCCTTGAGCCCGGCCGCGGTGATGCGCACGAACCGGCCGTTCTCCTTGAGCTCGTCCACCGTGGAGGCGCCCGTGTAGAACATGGTCTGGCGCAGGCCACCCACGAGCTGGTGCACCACGGAGGCCAGCGGGCCGCGGAAGGGCACCTGCCCCTCGATGCCCTCGGGGATCAGCTTGTCCTCGTCCGGCACGTCGGCCTGGAAGTAGCGGTCCTTGGAGAAGGAGCGCTTGCCGTTGCGGGTCTGCATGGCCCCCAGGGAGCCCATGCCGCGGTAGGCCTTGAACTGCTTGCCCTGGTAGAACACGAGATCGCCCGGGGACTCGGCGGTGCCGGCCAGCAGGGAGCCGAGCATCACGGACTCGGCGCCGGCCACGAGGGCCTTGCCGATGTCGCCGGAGTGCTGCAGGCCGCCGTCGGCGATCAGCGGGACCCCCGCCGGGCGGGTGGCCTTCGCGGCCTCATAGATGGCGGTGACCTGGGGCACGCCGACGCCGGCCACCACGCGGGTGGTGCAGATCGAGCCCGGGCCCACGCCCACCTTCACGGCGTCCGCGCCGGCGTCCACGATGGCCTTGGCGCCAGCGTAGGTGGCCGCCTGGCCGCCGATGACGTCCACGTGCGCGGCCGCCTTCTCCTTCTTCAGGCGGGCGATCATGTCCAGCACGCCGTGGGTGTGGCCGTTGGCGGTGTCCACCACGAGGGCGTCCACACCGGCCTCCACGAGGGTCATGGCGCGCTCCCAGCCGTCACCGAAGAAGCCGACGGCACCGCCCACGCGCAGGCGGCCGTCGTCGTCCTTGGCGGCGTCAGGGTACTTCTCGGCCTTGTCGAAGTCCTTGATGGTGATCAGGCCGGTGAGTCGGCCGTCGCCGTCCACCAGGGGCAGCTTCTCCACACGGTTCTTGGAGAACAGGTCCAGGACCTCGTCTCGGGTGATGCCGTCGCGGGCGGTGACCAGCGGCATCGGGGTCATCGCGGTGTCCACCGTGCGGGTCTGCCACTGCTCGTGGGGGATGAAGCGGGTGTCCCGGTTGGTGATGATGCCCAGCAGGGTCATGTCCGCGTCCACCACGGGCAGGCCGGACACGCGGTACTGGGCGCACAGCTCGTCGAGCTCGGCGAGGGTGGCCTTCGGACCGATGGTCACCGGGTCGGTGATCATGCCGGACTCGGAGCGCTTGACAGTGTCCACGTGGCGGGCCTGGTCCTCGATGGACAGGTTGCGGTGGATGATGCCCATGCCGCCCTGGCGGGCGATCGCGATGGCCAGCGGGGCCTCGGTAACGGTGTCCATGGCCGCGGACACCACGGGGATGTTCAGGCGGATGTTGCGCGTGAGCTGGGTGCTCGTGTCCGCCTCGGCCGGGATCACGTCGGTCGCGCTCGGCAGCAGCAGGACGTCGTCGTAGGTGAGGCCGAAGAAGCCGAAGGGGTCGGCGGCGGAGTGGACGGGCTCGGAGGACGGGCCGGTGCTGGTGGGGTTCACGCGGGGCCTTTCGCTTCAGGGGTGGGCATGCGCCCATCCAGTCTAGGCCCGTCGGGGTTCCGGAGCGTGGGCGGAGCCACGGTGGGAGGCAGGTGCGGACGACGGGATCGGCGCGAGACCGGCGTCACACGTGTGTCACAGTGAGACGGCGCTGATCCGACCCATGGTAATGGAGGGCCTAGTCTCATGCGATGACTTCACGCACGCTCCCCTCCGCGGAGGGCACGACGCCGGCCCCGGCGGCCCGCCGTCGCCTTCCCTCTTGGACCACGAACTTCGGCACGCAGATCGCTGCGGCCCTCGTGCTCGGCCTGCTCCTGGGACTGGCCGCACGGGGCATGGGCCACACCGAGGACTCCCCCGTGTGGCTTGGCGAGACCCTCTCCCTGATCGGCTCGGTGTACGTGAGCCTGCTCAAGGCCGCCGTGATCCCGTTGGTGTTCTTCGCCGTCGTCGCCTCCATCGCGAACCTCGCGCAGGTGACGAACGCCGCGCGCCTGGCCGCCAAGACCCTGCTGTGGTTCGCCGTGACCAGCCTGATCGCCGTGCTCATCGGCCTCGTGCTCGGTGTGGTCATGCAGCCCGGGGTGGGCACCGGGCAGAGCGCCCCGGACTCCTACCAGCCCCGGGCCGTGGGCTGGCTGGATTTCCTCACCTCCATGGTGCCGGCGAACTTCCTGGGCCTGTCCGTGCGCGCCTCCGCCGGGGACGGCGGCGCCCTGACTGCCACCCCGTCCTTCAATGTGCTGCAGGTGCTGGTGATCGCGATCGCCGTGGGCGTGGCCGCCCTGAAGGTGGGCGAGAAGGCTGAGCCGTTCCTGGTGTTCTCCCGCTCCGTGCTCGCGGTGATCCAGAAGGTGCTGTGGTGGATCATCCGCCTCGCCCCCATCGGCACCGTCGGCCTGCTCGGGCACGCCGTGGCCACCTACGGGTGGTCCACGATGGGCACCCTCGCGAAGTTCGTGCTGGCCGTGTACCTGGGCCTGGCCCTCGTGATGCTCGTGGTGTACCCGCTGCTGGCACGCCTGCACGGGCTCTCCGCGCGGCAGTTCTTCACGGGTGTGTGGCCCGCGTTCCAGATGGGCTTCGTCTCCCGCTCCTCGCTGGGCACCCTTCCCGTGACCCAGCGGGTGACCGAGCGCAGCTTCGGCGTGCCCACCGGCTACGCCTCCTTCGCCGTGCCGCTCGGGGCGACCACCAAGATGGACGGGTGCGCGGCCATCTACCCGGCCGTGGCAGCCGTGTTCGTGGCGCAGTTCTACGGGATCGAGATGACCCTGGGCCAGTACGCCCTGGTGGTGCTCGTCTCCGTGCTGGGCTCCGCCGCGACTGCCGGCACCACGGGCGCCACCGTGATGCTCACCCTGACGCTGTCCACCACGGGCCTGCCCCTGGAGGGCATGGCACTGCTGCTGGCTGTGGACCCGATCGTGGACATGGGCCGCACCGCCGTGAACGTCGCCGGCCAGGCGCTCGTGCCCACCCTCGTGGCCAGCCAGGAGGGCATCCTCGACCGCAGCCGCTACGACGCCCCGCGCACCGACGTGATGGCAGACGAAGAGGAGGGCATCGTGGAGGCCCGGCCGGAGCAGGCGGCCGGGCGGGAGCCGGAGCGCACCGCGGGGACCGTGGGGTGATTCACAGAAGGTCCGCTCTGGATACGTTCGAGGACAGGTCGGGTATACTGAATCGGGTGAGCGGGCTGTGACGCCGGCTCTCACCCTTGACCGCCACCTCGAGGCGGCGTTTCCTCGCGACCTGAGAAGGAATCCTATGACTCAGAACATCTCCCGCCGCTCCGTGGCCAAGGGTGCGGCCTGGTCCGTGCCGGCCGTGGCTGTGGCCGTGTCCTCCCCCGCCCGCGCCGCTTCGCCTTCGCCGGTGCTCGGCTGCTCCGCCGCGAGCGTCGCCGCGATCGACCAGGCCTTCACCAACGCTCTGGCCGCGGCACAGGCCGTGACCACGCCCCTGTTCGAGCTGAACTTCTACCACCCCGGCAGCCAGCTGGACGGGAGCGACCAGCACGTGTACCTCAACGTGAAGAACATCTCGGGCGTGGAGCAGCAGATCGACTACACCAACCGCCTGGCCTTCACGGTCGAGACCCGCGCCGCCGCCACCGCTCCCAACGCCAACGACACCCGTGACGGCCGCGCCGTGAACTACATCACCTCCTCGTGGGGGCAGTTCCAGGTCAACGGTGGCCAGTGGCGCCCCGCGAACACCTACGCCAACAACACGAATGACACGAAGCAGCCCAACGTGCGGGACAGCTCGTGGGTGCAGGCCCAGGACGCCCTCGAGCAGCGCATCCTGTGGGAGTTCTACGGCGGCTCCCTCGCCGCCAGCGGCGGAGCTGCGGAGATGGACCTCGACATCTACTTCCTCTACGGCGACGAGTGGAAGGGCGGTCGGTTCTACAACAATCCGCAGTACATCCAGGTCACCCCGACCGTCAACCCCGCGGTGGCCCTGGCTCCGACCCTGGCCGAGACCGGTGCCGAGGCTGCCTGCCAGGCGTACTACGACCAGAAGCTGGCCGAGTTCGACGCCGCCACGCAGGGCACCCCGGCTTCCCGCTTCGTGATCAACGGCCCGATCTCCGGATCGCAGCAGATCAACGTGGGCGACACCTTCGACTCCCGCACTACCGGCAACTTCGCCCCGTCCGCGCTGAACGGCGCGAAGAACGGCATCTTCTGATCCGTCCGCGCTGAGCCGCCCGTCCCACGGAGCGGCGGAGCACGCAGGTCAGGGCCCTGCACACCGTCAGGTGTGCGGGGCCCTTCCGCATGCCCGCGCCCAGGCCCCGATCACCGCACCTGAACACAGCCACGGCCCCGCCCCTGATCAGGTGCGGGGCCGTGCTGCACTCCGGGCCGGTGGGGCCCGGAGCAGGAAAGGGGGTCAGTGCTGGTGACCGGCCTCAGCCTCCTCGGCGGGCTTGTCCGCCACGAGGGTCTCGGTGGTGAGCACGAGCGCCGCGATGGAGGCGGCATTGGCCAGCGCGGAGCGGGTCACCTTCACGGGGTCGATCACACCGTCGGCGATGAGGTCCCCGTACACGCCGGTCTTGGCGTTGAAGCCGTGGTTCGGCTCCAGCTCGGCCACCTTGGAGACCACCACGTAGCCGTCCTCACCCGCGTTCTGGGCGATCCAGCGCAGCGGCTGCTTCAGAGCCTTGCGGACGATCTCCACACCGGCCGCGGCGTCGCCCGTGAGGGCCTGGACGTCAGCGTCCTCGTCGAGCACGGCCAGCGCGTTGATCAGGGCGGTGCCGCCGCCAGCGACGATGCCCTCCTCCAGGGCCGCACGCGTGGAGGACACGGCGTCCTCGATGCGGTGCTTGCGCTCCTTGAGCTCCACCTCGGTGGCGGCGCCCACACGGATCACACCGATGCCACCAGCGAGCTTGGCCAGGCGCTCCTGGAGCTTCTCACGGTCCCAATCGGAGTCCGTGGCAGCCACCTCGGCCTTGATCTGGGCGACGCGGGCATCCACGTCGGCCTTCTCGCCGCCGCCGTCCACGATGGTGGTGTTGTCCTTGGACACGGTGATGCGGCGGGCGGAGCCGAGCACATCGAGGTCCGCCTGGTCCAGCTTCATGCCGAGATCCGGGGAGACCACGGTGGCGCCGGTGAGGATCGCGATGTCCTGCATCATGGCCTTGCGGCGGTCGCCGAAGCCCGGGGCCTTCACGGCCACCACGTTCAGGGTGCCGCGGATCTTGTTCACCACAAGGGTGGACAGGGCCTCACCCTCGACATCCTCGGCGATCACGAACAGCGGCTTGTTGGCCTGCAGCACCTTCTCCAGCAGGGGCAGCAGCTCCTGCACGTTGGAGATCTTGCCGGAGTTGATCAGCACGTAGGCGTCCTCGAGCACGGCCTCCTGACGCTCGGCGTCGGTGACCATGTACGGGGAGAGGTAGCCCTTGTCGAACTGCATGCCCTCGGTCACGTCCAGCTCGGTGGAGGTGGTGGAGGACTCCTCGATGGTGATCACGCCGTCCGTGCCCACGGTGTCGAAGGCGCGGGCCAGCAGCTCGCCGACCTCGTCGTTCTGGGCGGAGATGGCGGCCACGTGGGCCACCTCCTTGCCCTCCACGGGGCGGGCGTTCTCCTGCAGACGGGCCTCGACGGCGGCCACAGCGGCCTCGATGCCCTTCTTGACCTCGTTCGGGGCGGCACCGGCGGCCACCTGGCGCATGCCCTCGTTCACGAGGGCCTGGGCCAGCACGGTGGCGGTGGTGGTGCCGTCGCCGGCGATGTCGTTGGTCTTGGTGGCGACCTCCTTGGCGAGCTGGGCGCCCATGTTCTCGTACGGGTCCTCGAGCTCCACCTCGCGGGCGATGGTCACGCCGTCGTTGGTGATGGTCGGGGCACCCCACGCCTTGTCGAGGACCACGTTGCGGCCCTTGGGGCCGAGGGTCACCTTGACGGTGTCGGCGAGCTTGTCGATGCCGGCCTGGAGGGCACGGCGCGCGTCATCGTTGAATGCCAGCTGCTTGGCCATGATGTGCGCTCCTTTCGGTGCTGCGGATCTGAGGAGTTCGGGGGCTCACCGCGCCGGGCGCGGGAGCACGGACGCGTGGGGCCCGGGCCGTGAACCGGTCCCGGGCCCCACGCGGAGCATCACTTGGCGACGACGGCCAGGACGTCGCGGGCGGAGAGGACCAGGTACTCCTCGCCGCCGACCTTGACCTCGGTGCCGCCGTACTTGGAGTAGAGGACGACGTCGCCCTCGTTCACGTCCACGGGCACGCGGTTGCCGTTCTCGGCCACACGGCCCGGGCCCACGGCCACGACCTGGCCCTCCTGCGGCTTCTCCTTGGCGGTGTCCGGGATGACCAGGCCCGACGCGGTGGTCTGCTCGGCCTCCAGCGGGCGGACGACGATGCGGTCCTCGAGGGGCTTGATGGAGACAGACATGGCTGCACACTCCTTCTGTTCGTCGTGCGACGACGGCGGCAGGGCCGGCGTCGCGGTGTCAGGCTTGCGGGTGCCAGGACGGTGAGACCCGGCGTCGTCGCGGTGCCGCTGGGCCCTTCCTCAGGCTTGGCACCCGGTCTGCCCGAGTGCCAATGCCGACTCTAGCGCGGGGTTGGCACTCGCACCAAGCGACTGCCAGGGTTCTGCCAGGGGCGGAGCCGGAAGCCTCCCCCGAGACCCGGTGAGGCCGGGGCACTCAGCGAGCGCCGCCGTCGTCCAGGGGCTCAACCTCCAGCGCGTACCGGCCCTCCCCCACCCGGGCGAGCACGAGGGTGGCGTGGCGGCCACCGCGCGAACGCCCCGAGCCGAGCACCCGGGCACGCACCTGCTCCGGGGCCAGGGCCACCCCGCGCTTCTTCACGTCCAGGCGGCCCACCCCGGTCTCCGCCGCCCACCGCTTGAGCGCCTTGAGGTTGAGGTCCTGGACGGCCAGCACACGGTAGCGCCGGGCAAGCGGATGCGCGGGCACCTCCGGGGCCGTCAGATAAGCCAGGTGCTCGTCCAGCAGACGCACCTCGGGCCCGAGCCCCACCGCGAGATCCGTCACCAGGCCCGCCCGGATCACAGCACCGTCCGGCTCGAGCAGCAGGTGCCCCACCAGCCCCGCCATACCCTCCTCCCCCACCGCGGAGACCGCCGGGGACCCCCCAGGCGGTTCAGCGCTGACAAGCTCCGCGGAGCAGACCTGACCCCCGCGGGTGTCCAGGGCGAGGGCGGCCCGGCGCACCCCGGGGCGACGGGCCGCACCGAACCACAGCACCGCCTCCGTGACGTCCCCGTCCACACTGACCCATTGGGCCTCGGCCTCCGGGGAGAGCGCCTCATGCGGGATGCCGGGGCCGAGCTTCACGCCCACCGTGCAGCCGCGGGCGGCGAGGGCCTCCACGAAGGACAGCGGAGGGGAGAACGCCTCCGGGTCGAACACCCGGGCCGTGCCGCCCCCACCGATGCGCCGCCGGGCCGGGTCGAGCCACACCGCCTCCCCGGGAGCGGGCTCGGCCAGGTGCTCGCCGGCCCACGCGACGGCGTCACCGGTCTCCACATGCGCGCCCGCGTGTGCGGCGAGGTTCGCCGCCGCGGCTGCGGCCACCGTGGGATCCTTCTCCACCGCGGTCACCTCGAGCCCGGCACGGGCGAAGGCGAGGGAGTCCAGGCCGAGCCCACAGCCGAGATCTGCCACACGCCGGGCGCCCGCCTCGCGCAGACGCTGAGCGTGCACCCGGGCGACCACCGGGCGGGTGGCCTGCTCCAGGCCGTCCCGGGTCAGGAGCAACCCGGCGGCGTCCTCCCCCAGCTTGGCCCGTGCGCGGGCCCGGAGCCCGGCCTGGGTGAGCACTGCGGCCACCACGTCCGCAGAGTGTCCCAGAGCCCGCAGGCGTGTGGACACAGCCAACGGATCCTGGCCGGAGACATCCCCGAGCTCATCGAGCAGCGCCCGACCCTCCGACGTCAGCACCGGTTCCAGGCGCGTGGGGTCCGCCTCCGACTCGGCGGCCCGAGGCCCTGCGGCGGGGGTGCGGCGCGAGGGACGAGAGGCGCGGGAGGCGACTCCACGGGACCGGCGGCCTGGGTGTGAGGGAACCATGCCACCCACCCTAGGATGACGGCATGACCCTTCCCTTCGCCGACTCCGCCCAGTCCACGCTCGGCATCGAGTGGGAACTCGCCCTGGTGGACGCCGTCACGGGCGACCTGCGGCCGGAGGCGCCCGACGTCATCGCCTCCGCACTGGAGGCCGCCGGCCTCGGCCCCGACGACGATCACCCGCACGTCACCGCCGAGATGCTCCAGAACACTGTGGAGTTGGTCACAGGTGTGCACCGGACCGTGGGCGACGCCGCCGAGGAGCTGCGCGGAATCGCCGAGGGGATCCTCGACGCCGCCGAACGGCGCGGCATGCACCTGTACTGTCAGGGCTCCCACCCGTTCGCCGAGCCGAATCTGCAGCCGGTCACCGACCACGACCGCTACAACCGTGTGGTGGAGATCGCCCAGTACTGGGGCCGACAGATGCTGATCTTCGGTGTGCACGTTCACGTGGGTCTCGACGACGTCTCCAAGGCCATGCCCGTGGTGAACGGGCTGGTCAACCGCTTCCCGCACTTCGTGGCCCTCTCCGCTTCCTCCCCGTTCTGGGCCGGGGCGGACACCGGCTACGAGTCTCAGCGCACCCAGGTGTTCCAGCAGCTGCCCACCGCCGGGCTGCCCCACCAGTTCGAGGAGTACGCGGACTTCGAGCACTGCATCGACCAGATGGTGAAGGTCGGCATGGTGGACGACGCCACCGAATGCCGCTGGGACGTGCGCGCCGTGCCGCGCCTGGGAACCGTGGAGATGCGCGCCTGCGACGGCATGTCCACCATCGAGGAGATCGCCGCCGTCACCGCCCTCACCCAGTGCCTCGTGCACGACCTCTCCACAAACCTGGAGCGGGGGGCGGACGCCCCGGCGATCCTCCCGCCGTGGTACGTGCAGGAGAACAAGTGGCGGGCCGCCCGCTACGGCATGGAGGCCCGGGTGATCCTCGACCCCTCCGGCACCACCGCCCCGGTGGCCGAGCACCTGGCCGAGGAGCTGGACCGCCTCGCCCCCACCGCCCGCGAACTGGGCTGCGAAGCCGAGTTGGAGCACGTGCGCGTGATGATGGCCCAGGGCCCCGCCGCGGACCGTCAGCGGCGCATCGAGCGCGAGGCCGCCGCCGCCCTGCCTGCAGAGAGCGCAGACCTCTCCGACCCGGTCGCCCCGCTGCGGGCCGTCGTCCTCGACGCCGCCGGCCTCACCCGGCGCTCGGTGCGCGGCCGGGCCGACTGAGGACGGCGCGGCCTCGTGGGCTGGTCACGGCGCGGCTGAGCGCGGCCGGGGCTGAGCGTAGCCCCCGGCACAGCCCGTCAGCGGCTGACGACGCCCACCGGCTGGCCCGGGTCCGCCCCGAAGGCCAGGTCCGAGGGCGGCACCCCGTCCGCAACGAGCCGCGCCCCGAGCGCGGCAACCATCGCCCCATTGTCCGTGCAGAGGTTCACCGGCGGGACCACCAGCTCAATGCCCGCAGAACGGCACCGATCCGCCAGCAGAACCCGCAGCCGGGAGTTCGCCGCCACGCCACCGCCCAGCAGCAGATGCGTGAGCCCCTCCTCACGGCACGCGCGCACCGCCTTGGCCGTGATCACATCCGCCACCGCCTCCTGGAAGGAGGCCGCGATGTCCGCACGCGGCACCTCCAGGCCGCGCGCCTCGAACTGCTCCACCGCCCGGGACACCGCAGTCTTCAACCCGGAGAACGACCAGTCGTGCCGGTGCGGGCCAGGCTCCTGCACCGTGCCCACGAACTTGCCAGCGGTCAGCCCGCGCGGGAAGCGGAAGGCCTTCGGGTCCCCCTCGGCGGCGAGCCTGTCGATCACGGGTCCGCCGGGGTATCCGGCGCCGATCAGTCGGGCGACCTTGTCATAGGCCTCGCCTGCGGCGTCGTCGATGGTGGAGCCGAGCAGGCGGACGTCCCCGCTGATCCGCCCCACACGCAGCACCTCGGTGTGCCCGCCGGAGACCAGCAGCGCTCCGAGATCCTCGGGCAGGCCGTCCCAGTCGGCCGGGCGCACACCGTCCAGCAGGCCCACGCCCACATGCGCGACCAGATGGTTCACGCCGTAGACGGGCAGGCCGGTGGCAGCACCGAGCGCCTTGGCCCCGGCCACGCCCACCATGAGCGCCCCGGCCAGGCCGGGCCCGGAGGTCACGGCGATCGCATCGAGGTCCGTCAGCCCCACCCCGGCGGTCTCGAGCGCCCGGCGCACCGTGGGCACGAGGGCCTCCAGGTGGGCGCGGGCGGCGATCTCCGGGATCACCCCGCCGAACCGGACGTGCTCCTCCACGGAGGAGGCGACCTCGTGGGCGAGCAGCTGCGCGCCGCGCACGACGCCGACGCCGGTCTCATCGCAGGAGGACTCGATGCCGAGCACGAGGGGGGCGGAGGCGGTGGCGGACATGCGCCCCATCCTAGTGAGCGGCCAGCGGGCGGCGCATGACGACGGCATCCTCCCCGCCCGGGTAGTAAGCACGGCGCACGTCGATCGCGTCGAAGCCCGCGCGCCCGTACAGGCGCCGGGCGGCGTGGTTGGAGGCGCGCACCTCCAGCAGCAGCGCCTCGGCTCCGCGCAGGGCCGCCTCCTGCACCATCCAGTCCAGCTGGGCGGCGCCGAGACCACGCCCGCGCACGGCCGCGACGGTGCCGACGGTCTGCACGTCCGCGAGGCCACCGAGCACCATGATCCCGCCGTAGCCGACGATCTCCCCCGGCTCACCCTGCCCGCCGCTGCCGGTCTCGTCCCGCACCACCACCCGGTAGTCGCGGGTGGCGGGGCGGCCGTGGGCGTCCAGACCCCCGGCAGGGCCGGCTTGGGCCAACTCCTCCTCGTAGAACCGCGCCGGCCAGGCGTCCAGGGGGAACAGGGCAGGCTCGTGCTGGAGCACCTCGGGCACGTCCCACAGGGTCATGGGGCGGATCAGGAACCCGTCCGGCACCGCCGCGCTCATGCGCCGGCCCGGCGGCGGGGAGCCGGCACCTTGGCGTCCGACTCCCGCAGGTACAGCGGCGTCGGGGGCAGGATGCCGCGCCCACGGCGCAGGGCGAGCTCGGCCACCTGCCCCAGGGCGACGGCGTCGGGCACCTCGCCCTCCCAGCCCGCCACCGCGTGCAGGCGGTCCCGGTAGAGGCCGGCCCCGGCACCATAGGCAGGCAGCGGGGTCACATGCTCCGCAGCGGTGACGAAGGGGCCGTGCAGCAGGGTGGGCTGCCCCCCGACCTGCGCGTAGTGCGCCCAGTACACCTCACGGCGCCGGGCGTCGGTGGCCACCACGAACTCCTCGGTGCCGTGCTCGAAGGCGTCCACACCGGCCCGGTGGGCGAGCGCGTCGAGGCTGCGGACGCCGTGCACGGGCACCTGCCACGCGAAGCCGAGCGCCTGCGCGGTGGCCAGCCCGGCCCGCAGCCCCGTGAAGGGCCCCGGGCCCACACCGACCACGACGGCGTCCAGCTCCGCGCCGGACACCCCGGCCTCCGCCAGGGCCTGCGTCACCGCCGGGGCGAGGGCCTCGGCGTGGCTGGTGGTGTCCTCCGTGGACCACACCGCCTGCGGGCGGCCGTCCGCGAGGACGGCCACGGAGGCGGCGGCGGACGTGTCGAGCGCGAGCAGCAGGGCCATGCCGGCCAGTCTACGGAAGGCGCACGCCAGCCCACCGGGGCCCGTAGCCGGTCACGACGGCGGTGCGCACCTCCTGGTCTCCCTCGCCCTCCTCGTCGGAGAAGTCGGTGACGATCCCCGCCTCCGAGGCGGGACCGGCGTCGTGGGAGGCCTCAGGCTCCGCGCCCCCGAGGGCACGGACCAGCTCGATGTCCAGCCAGGAGGCCTGCGGATCCTCGGGGAAGCCCGCGAGGGACTCGGCCAGGCCGCGCCCCCACTCCACCACGGTGACCGATCGGTCCGCGGTCGCCTCGATGTCCAGGTCCGTGAGCTCCCCGCCCGAGCGCAGACGGTAGGCGTCCACGTGCACGAGATCCGGGCCGTCCCCCGGGGTGGGGTGGATGCGGGAGAGCACGAAGGTCGGGGAGATCACGCCGCCGGGCACGCCCAGGCCCTCGCCCAGGCCCTGGGTGAAGGTGGTCTTCCCGGCGCCGAGCTCCCCGGTGAGGATCAGCAGGTCCCCCGGGCGCAGCACGCCCGCCAGGGAGGCGGCGAACGCACGGGTGCCGGCGGCGCCGTCGAGCCGGACCTGCGCGGTGAGGGTGGGGGTGGGCGGCAGAGGGGTCACGGATGGTCCTTCCCGGAGGTCGCGGAGGTCTCGGAGTCCACATGCAGGCGGGGCACCCGGGCGCCCAGGCGGGTGACCAGCTCATAGTTGATGGTGCCGGCGGCCTCGGCCCAGGCGTCCGCGGAGATCCCCGACGCCGGGCCGAACAGCTCCACCGGGTCCCCCACCTGCTCGGTGGCCTCGGGGCCGAGGTCCACCACGAACTGGTCCATGGCGATACGCCCGGCCACCCGGAGCCGGCGTCCCGCGACCTCCACCGGGGCGCCGTCGGCGATGCGCGGCACGCCGTCGGCGTACCCGAGGGGCACCAGGCCCAGGCGGGTGGGCCGCTCGGTGCGGTAACGGAACCCGTAGGACACGCCCTGCCCAGCCGGGACGTGCTTGACGTTCGCCAGGGTGGTGCGCAGGGACATGGCCGGGCGCAGGCCGAGGCTCTCGGGAGAGCGGCCGGGGAAGGGGCTGAGCCCGTACAGGCCCAGGCCCACACGGACCATGTCCAGGTGCAGGTCCGGCCGGGTGAGGGTGGCCGGCGTGTTGGCCAGGTGCCGCACGCGCGGGGTGAGCCCGGCGGCCCGCAGCGTGGCCTCGGCCGCAGCGAACGCCTCACGCTGGGCGTCCGTCTCAGCAGCCCGGTCCAGCTCGTCGGCCACACCGAGGTGGGAGAACAGACCCTCCACCCGCACGAGGCCGGCCGCCTCGAGCTCGGCAGCTCGGCGGGCCACCGCGGGCAGGGTCTGGGCCGTGGCCCCGTTGCGGCCCAGCCCGGTGTCCGCCTTCACATGCACGAGGGCGGGTCTGCCCACCGTGCGGGCGGCCTCGGCCACGTGCTCCAGCTCCCAGCCGGAGACGCCCAGGGCCACCTCGGCGGCGACGGCGGCGGCGAAGTCCGTGCCCGCAGTGTGCAGCCAGGCCAGCACCGGGGCCTGGACTCCGGCCTCACGCAGCGCCAGGGCCTCGGTGACGTGCGCGACCCCGAGCCGGTCGGCCCCGGCATCCAGGGCGGCACGGGCCACGGGGATGGCGCCGTGGCCGTAGGCGTCCGCCTTCACCACGGCCATCAGCTCGGGGCCGGTTCGGTCCGGCAGGGAGGTTCCGCCCGGGTGGGAGGCTCCGTCCGGGTGGCGCAGCCGCTCCCGCAGGGCCCGCACGTTGTGGCGCACCGCCGCCAGGTCCACGACGACGGCCCGTTCCGGCAGCGCGTGCCCAGTCGGGGTGCAGGGGCGCTCGGAGGCGGTGGGGGCGGCGGTGCGGCAGGGGTCGGTCACAGCAGTCCATCCTCGCACTCGCCGGACCCTGCGGTCCCCCACCAGGCGTCGGCGAGCACCCGGCTCACCGCCTCCGGCAGGGTGCCGGCCCGTGCCCGGCCGTGCCGGGCCTGCCAGGCGCCGGCACGGGCATGCCACCACGCCCCCGCGGCCGCGAGCGCCGCCAGGGAGGGACGCGATGCTCCAGAGCCGGGGGCGGCGCCCGAGGCACCACCGGTCTGGACGGCGCCGGGCTGGACGTCGCCGGACCGGATGTCGCCGGGCGGGGCGTTGCGGAGCGGCGTGCCAGGGGCCTGGATGCGGGCGGCCTCGGCCGCGAACACGGCGCCGAGGACCCCGGCCAGGACGTCCCCGGACCCTGCCACGGCCAGTTCGGGGCCGCCGTCGTCCATGAGCCAGGCCTCGCCGTCGGGAGCGACCACGAGGGTGCGCGGGCCCTTCAGGAGCACACTGACCCCGTGGGCGGCGGTCCAGGCGCGCAGGCGCTCGATCTCTCCGGCGCCGTCGGCGGTGACGGTCACGGCGTCGGCGGCGGGCACGGGCAGGCGCTCGCGCAGGCCCGCCCACTCCCCCGTGTGCGGCGTGAGCAGCACGCGGGCACCGGCACGGCGGAAGGCGGTGAGGTCCTCGGCGGTCAGGAGCGTCAGGGCGGACGCGTCCACCACCAGCGGCGTGCCCGGGTGGGCCACCACAGCGTCCCGGACCCGGTCGAGGGCGGCGCGGGCGTCGGCGTCGGCGTCCAGGCCGGGGCCGAGCACCCAGGCTGCGGTCCGTTCTGGGGCCGGTCCCTGCTCCGAGGCGAGCGCCTCCGGGTGGGCTGCCAGCACGAGCGCGCGTGCAGCCGGGTGGCCGGCGTGATGGGCCATGCCTGCCCCACCGGCGAGGGCCCCGCCGACCGTCAGCACCGCAGCCCCCGGGTAGCGGGCCGATCCGGCCGCCACACCCACCAGGCCCCGGGTGTACTTGTGCGTCCCGGCATCGGGGCGCGGGTGCAGGGTCTCAGCGGTGGCCGCGTCCATCCGGTGCAGGCCCGTGTGCGGGGCGGTGGGCAGGTGGGGGCCCAGACCAATGTCCACCAGGTGCACCCGACCGGCCGCTCGGGCCCCTTCCCCCAGCAGCAGGCCGGTCTTGAGGGCGCCGAAGGTGACGGTCCGCTCCGACGGGAGCGTCTTCCCCGGCACGGCACCGGTGTCCGCGTCCACGCCCGAGGGCACATCGCAGGCCACCACCGCGGCGTGCTCCGGCAGGTGCCGGGCGGCGTCCGGGAGGGTGAAGGGGCCGCGGGCTCCCGTGCCGAGCATCGCGTCCACCACGACGTCGGCCCGCCCCGGCAGGGTCTCGGCCCGCCGCCCGCCTGCGGCCGTGAGCGCGGCCCAGCCCTCGGCGTGCCACACCGGGGTGCCGTCGCTGCCGGTGCGCCCCGGCACGGCCCCCGCCTCCACCCCGCGGGCGCGCCGGAACGCGAGGGCGAACAGGGCCTCGCCGCCGGTGTTGCCCCGGCCGACCCGGGCGG
>NZ_JAXFPG010000011.1:0-50421 GCF_034179925.1 Micrococcus sp.
CGCGACGATCAGCAGCACGCCCATGCCCAGCAGCAGCGCCCCCACCGTGTAGGTCACCGGCAGCATGCGGGCCAGGTCGAAGGGGCCGGGGTCGGGCCTCCCACGCAGCCGGGCCCAGCGCCGCCGGACACCCTCGTAGAGTGCCCCGGCCACGTGGCCGCCGTCGAGCGGGGGCAGCGGGATGAGGTTGAACACCATGAGGGCGACGTTCACCCCGGCCACCAACGAGAGCACGGTGGCCGCCTTGTCCGCGGTGCTGGCGGTGTCCAGGGCGGCGGCCTCGCCGGCGATCCGCCCCACCCCCACCACGGACATGGGCCCATCCGGATCACGCTCAGCCGGGGTCACCACCGCCACGGCGGTGTCCCACAGGCGCTGGGGCAGCGCCGTGACGACGTCGACGACGCCGCCCACCTGCCGGGCGATCAACGGCACCGCCTCCCACGGGGGCCGGCGGACCGTCTGAACCTGGGAGGCCATGCCGATGAACCCGACCTGCTGCAGCACCGGGCCGCCGTCGGGGGCGCGCTCGGGCCGGCCGAGGGCGTCCAGGACGGGACGCTCGGTCAGGCGCGGGGTGAGACGTGCCTCGACTCGCTCCCCCGCCCGCTCATAGACCAGCGCGGTCGGCTGATCCGCGCGGGCACGGATGGCAGCGGAGAGCTCATCCCAGCCGTGGACGGGGCGCCCGTCGAACTCCACCACGGTGTCCCCCGGGCGCAGGCCCGCCGCATAGGCCGGACCCTCCGGGTCCGAGGGCCGGCACTGCTGGCCCTCACCGCCGGCGGCGCGGGCACGCTGCTCGGCCTGGGTGAGCACGCAGCGGTGCACCTCCGCCACCGTGGTGGAGGGCTGGGCCGTGCCGAACGCGCTCACCAGCACCGCCGTCAGCCCCAGGGCGATGAGCAGGTTCATGAACGGGCCGCCGAGCATGATCACCACACGCTTCCACACCGGCAGCTGGATGAACTGCCGGCCCTCGTCCGCGGCGCTCAGCTCCTCCGCGGCCTGGGCACGGGCGTCCTCGGCCATCCGACCGTACCGGGCCAGCAGCCCCGTGGCCCCCGTGCGCGGGACCACCCCGCCCTTCGGGGGCGGCAGCATCCCGACCATGGCCACGTACCCACCCAGCGGGATCGCCTTGATCCCGTACTCGGTCTCCCCACGCCGCCACGAGACCAGCGTCGGCCCGAACCCCACCATGTACTGGGTGACGCGCACCCCGAACAGCTTGGCCGGCAGCAGATGCCCGACCTCGTGCAGAGCGATGGACAGTGCCAGCCCGAGAGCGACGGCGACCACCCCGCCGATGAACCACAGAGCCTCCACGACGCTCACCACCGCTCCCGCGCAGCCCGGCGGGCGTGGCGCTCGGCCGCGAGCACAGCCTCCACGGTCAGCTCGTGCGGGTCGAGGCCGGCCGCAGCGGCCACCTGCTCGGGTTGGTAGTCGCCGAGCACCGCACGGACGGTCTCGAGGATCTCGTCGAAGCGGATCCGACCGTCATGGAAGGCATCCACGGCCTCCTCGTTCGCGGCGTTGAACACGGCCATGTGGGTGGGCGAGGCCGCGGCAGCCTCCTTGGCCAGGCCGACCGCCGGGAACGCCTGCTCATCGAGAGGCTCGAACGTCCACGTGGCGGCGGCAGTCCAGTCGCAGCCGGGGGCGGCACCGGGCACGCGGTGCGGCCAGCCGATCCCCAGCGCGATGGGCAGGCGCATGTCCGGCGGGGAGGCCTGGGCGAGGGTGGAGCCGTCCACGAACTCGACCATCGAGTGCACCACGGACTGCGGATGCACCACAACGTCGATCCGGTCCAGGGGAACGTCGAAGAGCAGATGGGCCTCGACCACCTCGAGCGCCTTGTTCACGAGCGAGGCGGAGTTGGTGGTGACCACACGGCCCATATCCCACGTGGGGTGTGCGAGCGCCTCGGCGGGGGTCACCTCGCGCAGCTGCTCGGCGGTGCGGCCGCGGAACGGGCCGCCCGAGGCGGTGAGCACGAGCCGGCGCACCTCCTCGGCGGTGCCCCCGCGCAGCGCCTGGGCCAGGGCCGAGTGCTCGGAGTCCACCGGGACCAGCTGGCCCGGGGCGGCCGCCGCCTTCACGAGGGCGCCGCCCACGATCAGCGACTCCTTGTTCGCCAGCGCCAGCCGGTGCCCTGCCCCGAGCGCGGCCAGGGTGGGGCGCAGCCCGATGGAGCCGGTGATCCCGTTGAGCACGGTGTCTGCCCCGGGCCAGGCGGCGATGCGCTCGGCGGCCTCGGGGCCGACCACGACCTCCGGGCACGGATCCGGCAGGCTCAGCCGTTCAGCGGCCTCAGCGATCGCCGCGCGCACCTGCTCGACCGACCCGACAGCGGCACCCACCGCCTCGACCGCGAACCGCACCGCCTGCTCGGCCAGCAGCCCGGTGTTCGATCCGCCCGCCAGCGCCACGGCGCGGAAGCGCTCGGGCGCGTCGGCGATCACCTCCAGCCCCTGGGTGCCGATGGACCCGGTGGATCCGATCAGCGCGACGGCGCGCGGGCCGGCGTCGTCGGCGGGGAAGGAGGGGTGCGTGAAGTCCGTGAGGGTTCCGTGGGTCACCGGGCCATCATGCCAGGGCGAGCGTCATGCCCGGGCGGCGGAGCATGGCCCCGACGTCCGCGAGGAAACGCGATCCCTGCTCCCCGTCCACCAGACGGTGGTCGAAGGACAGGGACAGGGTGAGCACGTCCCGCAGCGCGATCTCGCCCCGGTGCTCCCACGGCTGACGCCGTGCGGCACCCAGGCAGAGGATCGCCGCCTCCCCCGGGTTGATGATCGGTGTGCCGGCGTCCACCCCGAACACGCCCACGTTGGTGAGCGTGAAGGTGCCCCCGGTGAGCTCGGCCGGGGCCAGGGAACCCTCACGGGCCCGCCCCGTGAGCTCGGCGATGGACTCAGCCAGGGTGCGCAGCCCCTGGGCCTGGGCGTCCTTCACGTTCGGCACCATCAGACCACGGGGCGTGGCCGCCGCGAACCCGAAGTTGACGAAGTTCTGCCGCACGATGGACCCGGACTGCTCGTCCCACCGGGCGTTGACGTCCGGGGTGCGCTCCATCGCGAGAATGCAGGCCCGGGCCGTCAGTGTGGTCAGGGTGAGCTTCACATCCCGGAACTCGCGGTCCCGGCGGAGCTCCTCGAGCAGCTCCACGGACTCGGTGACGTCCACCGTGAGGAACTCGGTCACGTGCGGGGCGGTGAACGCGGAGCTCACCATGGCCGCCGCGGTCGCCCGGCGCACGCCGCGCACCGGCACCGTCTCCGTCCGGGGACGCCCCCCCAGGGTGCGCAGGCCCGCAGCCGTGGCACCGTCCGCCGCCTGCGGGGCGGTCAGGGCCTCGGCATCCCGGGCCCGTTCGACGTCCTGACGGGTGATCACCCCGTGCTCACCGGTGCCCTCGACGCAGGTCAGGTCCACCCCGACCTGCCGGGCGAACAGGCGGACCGGCGGGGTCGAGCGCGGGCGCTCGGCCGACGTCGTGCCCTCCGTGGCGGAGGCCGCCCCGCCAGCAGGCGCAGGGTCCGCAGGGGCGGCGGGCGCCTGCACGGGCACCTCCAAGGGCGCGGCAGCCGGTGCGGAAGCAGCGGACCGGCCCCGACGCCGACGCGCGGGCACCCCGGACTCGGGTGCGGCACCGTAGCCGACCAGCGTGGGCACGCGCCCCTCCTCCTCCCCGGCGCCGGTGCCCGGCGGCGGGACGTCGGCGGGGGCGTCGTCGCCGGCGCCCTCCACCTCGAAGGTGACCAGCGGGGCGCCCACGTCCACCGTGGCGCCCTCCTCCGCGTGCAGGCCGGCCACGGTGCCCGCGAACGGGCTCGAGACCTCCACGACCGCCTTGGCGGTCTCCACCTCGGCGAGGATCTGGTTCACGGTGACCTCGTCGCCCACCGCCACACGCCACGTGACGACCTCGGACTCGGTGAGCCCCTCCCCGAGGTCGGGGAGCCGGAAGACCTTCTGGGCCATCATCGGCCTCCGTTCTGCTCGGTGTGCTCGGCCAGGAACTGCGCGGCGGTCTGCGGCGCGGCGAACGCGTCCACGGAGTCCAGCGAGTTCGGCCGGCCCAGCACACGGTCGACACCGTCCAGGATGCGGTCCAGGTCCGGCAGGTACAAGTGCTCCAGCTTCGCCGGCGGATACGGGATGTCCAGTCCCGTCACACGCACCGGCGGTGCCTCCAGCCAGTGGAAGGCGCGCTCGGCCACGGTGGCCACCAACTCGGCGCCCAGCCCGCCCGTGCGGCAGGCCTCGTGGACCACCACGAGCCGGCCTGTGCGGCGCACCGAGGCCTCCACGAGGCCCGTGTCGATCGGGGACAGGCTGCGCAGGTCGATCACCTCGAGCTCCGTGCCCTCCTCCGCGGCGACCTCAGCTGCCTGCAGGGCCGTCTTCACCATGGGGCCGTAGGCCACCAGCGTGGCGTCACCGCCCTCACGGAGCACAGCGCCGGTGGACATGGGGCGGCCCTCGGCCTCGAGGTCCACCTCGCCCTTGTCGTGGTACCGGCGCTTGGGCTCGAGGTAGATCACCGGGTCATCCGAGGCGATCGCCTGACGGATGAGGTCGTACCCCTCCTGCGGCGAGGACGGCGAGACCACCCGCAGGCCCGGGGTGTGCATGAAGTACGCCTCCGGCGACTCCGAGTGGTGCTCGGGCGAGCCGATCCCACCGCCGAACGGGATGCGGATGGTCACCGGCATCGGCAGGCTTCCGCGAGTGCGGGAGCGCAGCCGGGCGAGGTTGTCCACGATCTGATCGAACGCCGGGTACACGAATCCGTCGAACTGGACCTCCACGACGGGCCGGTATCCGCGCATCGCCAGACCGATCGCGGTGCCGACGATCCCGGACTCAGCCAGCGGGGTGTCCACCACCCGGTCCGGGCCGAACTCCTGATGGAGGCCGTCCGTGATGCGGAAGACCCCTCCCAGGGTGCCGATGTCCTCACCCATGAGCAGGACCTTCGGGTCCTCCGACAGGGCGCGGTGCAGGCCGCGGTTGATCGCGCGGCCCAGGGTCATGCGCTCACTCATGCGCCGGCCTCCTCTCCGTGGAACTGGGCCAGGTACAGCGCGTGCTCGCGGGCCTGGCGTGCCAGGCCCTGGTGCGGTTCGGCGTACACGTGGTGGAACATCGACGACGGCGCCGCCTCCTCCATCTCGCCCAGGGCCGCGCGCACGTCCGCGGCGAGCGCGTCGGCGGCCTCGGCGGCCTCGGCCCGCAGGGCGTCCATGTCCGCGCCGAGGGAGGCCAGGTGGGCCTCGATCCGGTCGATCGGGTCCCGCTGGCGCCACTGCTCGAGCTCCTCGGGGGCCTGATAGCGGGTGGGGTCGTCCGCGGTGGTGTGCGGGCCCATCCGGTAGGTGACTGCCTCGATGAAGGTCGGTCCGCCACCCTGGGATGCCCGGGCCACGGCTGCCCGCGTGGCGGCGAGCACGGCGAGGACGTCGTTGCCGTCCACGCGCATCGAGGGGATGCCGAAGCCCCGGGCGCGGTCGGCCAGGTGTCCACGGCTCTGCAGGCGCACCGGCTCGGAGATGGCCCAGTGGTTGTTCTGGCAGAAGAACACGACGGGCGCCTGGTAGGAGGCGGAGAACACGAGGGACTCGCTGACGTCGCCCTGGCTGGTGGCGCCGTCCCCGAAGTACACGACGGTTGCGGCGTCCTCGCCGTCCCGGGCCACGCCCATGGCGTAGCCGACCGCGTGGAGGGTCTGGGCACCGATGATGATCTGCTGGGGGGCGACCTGCGAGGCCACCGGGTCCCAGCCGCGGAAGGTGGACCCGCGCCACACCCGCAGCACGTCCAGGGCGCTGACCCCGCGCAGCAGGATCACGCCGTTCTCCCGGTAGGAGGGGAACATGAAGTCCTGAGCCCGCATGGCGCCGGCCGAGCCGACCTGCGAGGCCTCCTGGCCCAGCAGCGGCGGCCACAGGGCCAGTTCGCCCTGGCGCTGCAGGTGGGTGGCCTCGGTGTCGAGGCGCCGCACGAGCACCATCTCGCGGTGGAGGCGGGCGATCAGGTCCGTGTCGACGTCCTCGAGCCACGGCTCCAGCTCCGGTTCGGCCCGGCGGGTGCCGTCCGGGGCGATGACCTGCAGGAACTCGCGCTCCTGCTCGGGCGGGGCGGTGGCGGGGGGCGTCGTGAGGTCGACGTCGGTCATGCACGGTCCTTCCTCTGGGCGGCCGCCGGGGTGCGCGGTCGCGTGGAGTTCACGTCAGGCGGGGTCCGCCGGGCAGGGGTGGCGCCCATCGTCGGCCTCCGCCTCGATGGGTGTGATTCTAGTCACATATCGTGAAAAGGTGCAGGTCAGCCCGCCTCAACGACGGGCCAGACCACCTCAGGCGCGGCGCAGCAGCACGTCGACGACGGCGTCCAGGTAGGCGTCCACCTGAGCCTCCTCGTAGCCGTCACGCCCCTCGGCGGAAGCGAACGCGGCACGGCGGACGTCGTCGGCGCTCACGGCATCGTCGGTGTCCCCGGCGAGGGTCGCGTCGATGCGGTCCACGAGCGCGTCCACCTGGCCGACGTCGTAGCTCTCGGCCTCCTCACGGGAGGGGCGGCGGAAGCGCTCGGCCGGGGCACGGTCCGCCCGCGCCCGCAGCTCGCGCACACGGTCGGCGAGGTCCTCATCCCAGGAGCGCCCGCCATGGCTCTCCGCCCACGCGGCGCGCTCGGCGGAGACGAGTTCCTCCTCCATGCGGTCCAGCTCGTCGTCCACCTGGTCGGTGGCGTAGCCGCCGCCGACGGTGGCGAAGCGCGCCTGGCGCACATCCTCCGCGGTGAGGGAGCCCTCACCGGAGCCGGTGCGGGAAGCCCGCTCCATGAACGCGTCCACGTGGGCGGGCTCGTAGCCGATCTCGTCCTCACCGACACGGTCGAACGAGGTGCGGCCGGCAGAGGGGGTGGTGGGGGTCATCAGGTCTCCTGCGAGGGTCGGCGCCCCGACGGGGCGGAAGGGGTGGGGTCAAATGAGGGGCAGCGCCAGCACCGTGTAGGCCACGGGCGCCGCGAAGACGAGCGAGTCGAGGCGGTCCATCACGCCGCCATGGCCGGGCAGGACCGAGGACATGTCCTTGATCCCGAGCTCACGCTTGACCATCGACTCGGAGAAGTCCCCGCATGTGGCCGCCGCGACGGCGAGCACGCCCACCAGGGCGCCGCTCCACCACGGCAGCCCCACGAGCAGCGGGGTGAGGACGGAGCCCACGGCCACGGCACCGGCCAGCGAACCGGCCAGTCCTTCCCAGGACTTCTTCGGGCTGATCCGCGCAGCGATGGGAGTGCGGCCGAAGCGGTAGCCCACGATGTACCCGAACGTGTCGTTCGAGACCACCATGAGCAGCAGGATCAGCACCATGGCCGGGCCGTGCTCGCGGCCGAGCAGGGCGGCGGCGAAGGAGAGCAGGAACGGCGCCCACAGCAGCACGAACACCCCGGCCAGCATGAACTGGCCGGTGGGCCGACGCCGGGTGGCCGCCGTCCACAGGCACATCAGCAGAAGGGAGGCGACGAGCGCGAGGAACAGGGCGGGGACCCCGCCGAGCCAGGCCGCCACAGGCATGGCCACGGCCCCCAGCCACAGCGGCGGGCGCGGCACGTCCATGCCGATGCCCCGCACCGCCGTCGCGATCTCGGAGACCGCGCCGACCAGCAGCGCCGCCATGAGGGCGACCAGCAGGCCCTCCAGCCACACCAGCCCGACGACGGCCACGGCCAGCAGCCCCACCCCCACGACGACGGCGGACCGGAGGTCGCGGCCGCCGCGCGGGGGTGCGGGAGCAGACTGGGAGTCGGGCATGATGTGACGGCCGAGGGCGGGGCGGCTCAGACCTCGAGCAGCTCCGCCTCCTTCTTCTTGGCCATGTCCTCGATGAGGTCCACATGCTTCTTGGTCAGGGCGTCGAGGTCCTTCTCGCCGCGGGCGCCCTCGTCCTCACCGATCTCGCCCTCCTTGACGGCCTTGTCCATGGCGTCCTTGGCCTTGCGGCGGGCGTTGCGGACGGACACCTTGTGCTCCTCCGCCTTGGACTTCACGAGCTTGACGTACTCCTTGCGGCGCTCCTCCGTCAGCTCCGGCATGACCACACGGATGACCTTGCCGTCGTTGGAGGGGTTGGCACCCACCTCCGACTCGGACAGCGCCTTCTCGATGTTGCGCAGGGCGGACACGTCGAACGGCGTGATGAGCAGGGTGCGGGCGTCGGTGGTGGTGAAGGACGCCAGCTGCTGCAGCGGGGTATAGGAGCCGTAGTAGTCGACCATCACCTTCGAGTAGAGGCCCGGGTTGGCGCGGCCGGTGCGGACGCCGGCGAAGTCCTCCCGGGTCGCCTCGACGGTGCGCTCCATCTGCTCCTGGGCGGACTGCAGGGTCTCCTGGATCACGATCTCTCCTCAGTGGGGGGTGGTGCGGGTCTGCGGCCCATCCTACGCAGGCCGCGGAGGGCAGTCAGGGCCGGGGGTCAGGGAGTGACGGAGGTGCCGATCTCCTCGCCGAGCAGGGCACGGGTCACGTTGCCCGGGCCCTCCATGCCGAACACCCGCATGCTGAGGTCGTTGTCCTTGCACATCGTCATGGCGGTCAGGTCCATCACGCGGATGTTCCGGCGCAGGGCGTCGTCGTAGGTGAGGTGCTCGAGGCGCTGGGCGGTCGGGTCCTTCTTGGGGTCCGCGGTGTACACGCCGTCCACGCCGGACTTGGCCATGAGCACCTCGTCCGCACCGACCTCGAGGGCGCGCTGGGCGGCCACGGTGTCCGTGGAGAAGTACGGCAGGCCGGTGCCGGCCCCGAACACCACCACGCGGCCCTTCTGCATGTGGCGGATGGCCCGCAGCGGGATGTAGGACTCGGCCACCTGCTCCATGTGGATGGCGGACTGCACCCGGGTGGACACCCCTGCCTGCAGGAGGAAGTCCTGCAGTGCGAGGCAGTTCATCACGGTGCCGAGCATGCCCATGTAGTCCGCGCGGCGGCGGTCCATGCCGTTCTCGGACAGCTCCGCGCCGCGGAAGAAGTTGCCGCCGCCCACCACGATGGCGATCTCCACCCGGTCGGCGGCCGCGGCGATCTGCTCGGCGATGCCGCGGACGGTCTCCGGGTCCACGCCCACCTTCCCGCCGCCGAAGACCTCACCGGAGAGCTTCAGCAGGACGCGGCGGCGACCGGTCTCGTCCGAGGTGTGGGAGTCCCCGAGGGACTGCTCCTGGGGGGTGAGGGTCATGGTGTCGGCCTCCTGGCGCTCGAGGGCAGGACCGTGCCGGGCACGCGGGCCGGCCTCGGTGGGATCAGCACCGATCCTACCGCCGTGCCGGACGACGACGCCCCCGTCTCCGAGGCGGAGACGGGGGCGTCGGGGATCCGGGTGGGCGCAGTGCGCGCCCGGCCGGGTCAGTTGCCCACGCGGAAGCGGGCGAAGCCGGTGACCTTGGTCCCGGCCTCAGAGGCCACCTTGCCGACGGTGGTCTTGGGGTCCTTGGCGAACGGCTGGTCCTCCAGCACGATCTCCTTGAAGAAACCGGTCAGACGGCCCTCGACGATCTTGGTCATGGCCTGCTCCGGCTTGCCCTCGGCGCGGGCGGTCTCCTCGGCGATGCGACGCTCGTTGGAGACGGTCTCCTCCGGCACGTCCTCACGGGTGAGGAACGTGGGCGAGTAGGCGGCGGTGTGCACGGCGATGTCGTGCGCGGCCGTCTTGGCCTCGGCGGAGTCGGCGTCCACGGCGAGCAGCACGCCCACCTGCGCCGGCAGGTCCTTGGAGGTCTTGTGGAGGTAGGCGTCCACGTAGGCGCCCTCGACGCGG
The DNA here is from genome assembly GCF_034179925.1 of Micrococcus sp. Taxonomy (GTDB): domain Bacteria; phylum Actinomycetota; class Actinomycetes; order Actinomycetales; family Micrococcaceae; genus Micrococcus. The sequence goes on from NZ_JAXFPG010000011.1 coordinate 9,828, forward strand.
GCGACGCGGCGCACGGCCACCTTCTCGCCGAGCAGGGCACCCTCCTCGGTGACGTGGTCGCCGAGGGTGCGACCCTCGTACTCGGAGGCCAGCAGGGCCTCGACGTCGGCGGCGCCGGAGGCCACAGCGGCCTTCAGCACGACGTTGCCGAGGTTCATGAACTTCTCGGCCTTGGCCACGAAGTCGGTCTCGCAGTTGAGCTCGATCATCACGCCGACGCCGTTCTCGACGGTCGCGGCCACGAGGCCCTCGGCGGCGGAGCGGCCCTCGCGCTTGGTGGCGCCCTTGAGGCCCTTCACGCGGATGATCTCGATGGCCTTCTCGGCGTCGCCGTTGGCCTCGTCCAGCGCCTTCTTCACGTCCATCATGCCGGCGCCGGTGCGCTCGCGCAGGGCCTTGATATCGGCAGCGGTGTAGTTCGCCATGCTCGTTCGGTCCTTCCCGGGGGATTGGGTGTTCGGGATGTGCGGGGGTGGCGTCCGCTCCGGCCGCCCACCCGGTGGACGGGCGGCCGGAGCGGGACGAATCACTCGGCGGGAGCGGCCTCGGCGGAGGCCTCACCCTGCTGCTCGGCGGGAGCGGCCTGCTCCTCGGCGGCGGCCGGGGCGGCCTGCTCGGCGGTGTGCTGCTCAAGCAGCTCGCGCTCCCACTCGGCCATCGGCTCGGCGGAGGCCGAACCGGACTTGCCGCCCTGGCGGGCGATCAGGCCCTCGGCGACGGCGTCGGCCACGACGCGGGTGAGCAGGTTGACGGAGCGGATGGCGTCGTCGTTGCCCGGGATCGGGTAGGCGACCTCGTCCGGATCGCAGTTGGTGTCCAGGATGGCCACCACCGGGATGCCGAGCTTCTGGGCCTCGTCGACGGCGAGGTGCTCCTTCTTGGTGTCCACGACCCACACGGCGGAGGGGGTCTTGGACATGTTGCGGATGCCGCCCAGGTTGGCCTGGAGCTTCTCCAGCTCACGGGAGAGCAGCAGGAGCTCCTTCTTGGTGTGACCGGAGCCGGCCACGTCCTCGAAGTCGATCTCCTCGAGCTCCTTCATGCGCTGCACGCGCTTGGAGACGGTGGAGAAGTTGGTCAGCATGCCGCCGAGCCAACGGTGGTTCACGTAGGGCATTCCCACACGGCCGGCCTGCTCGGCGATGGCCTCCTGGGCCTGCTTCTTGGTGCCGACGAACAGGATGGTGCCGCCGTGGGCGACCGTCTGCTTGACGAACTCGTAGGCGCGGTCGATGTGGGTCAGCGACTGCTGCAGGTCGATGATGTAGATGCCGTTGCGCTCGGTGAGGATGAAGCGCTTCATCTTGGGGTTCCAGCGGCGGGTCTGGTGGCCGAAGTGGACACCGGAGTCGAGGAGCTGGCGCATGGTCACGGCGGGCATGACGTTCCCTTCAGTGGCAGCCGTGGTCAACCCCGCGCTTCGCGCACGGGCGGTCTGCCGGTCGTGGTGGTTGTCGGTTGGGCGGCCGCACGGGGTGCGGCCCCTGGCATCACGACGGCGGAGGGCCGGGCCCCACTCGCACCCCACCCGCCCGGCAGGGCGGAGGGGGACCGACGGTGGGGGCTGGGCCCGACGAGCGGACCCACCGCGATGCGCGGAGTCGGCGTCGAGGCACGGCAGAACGCCGGTGACACGACACCGCTGGCCCGATCCTACCCCACGAGACCGACCCGGACCGGGCCTGACTCCTGCACAGGGCTCCGCTCCTGCACAGGGCACCGGGGTCCGGCTCCCGTCCCCAGCGGCGCCAACTTCCCCAGCGCGGGGCCCGGCCGCGGCCGGAGACTGGAGCCATGACCCCCTCCCCCGCCGCAGCCCCGACCGGATCCCACCCGCTCCGACGCGCGGCGGCCGCCTTCCTGGCCGCCCTGACCCTGGTCGTCCTGGTGCTGGCCTCCGGGGCATCGGGTGCCGCCCCGCCGTCGGGGCCTGCGCCCGGGGCGCCGGAGGCGGCGGTCCTGCTCCGCGACGCCCCGGCCCGGCAGGCCACCATGGTCCCGCCGATCCGCGGGGCGGGCCCGGCGGCGGTCCGCCGCGCCTTCGCCGCACCCCTGCAGCCCTGGGGACGGGGCCACCGCGGCCTGGACCTGGACGCACCGGCGGGGGCCGCCGTCGTCGCCCCGGCGGACGGGGTGGTGCGCTACGCCGGGCAGGTGGTGGACCGCCCTGTGCTCACCGTGGTCCACGACGACGGCACCGTGAGCTCGATGGAGCCGGTGGAGCCTCTCGTGGAGGTCGGCACACGGGTCTCAGCCGGCGAGACGATCGGCGAGGTGGCCGCCGCTCCACCGCACTGCGCGACCGGCTGCCTGCACTGTGCGACCAGTTGTCTGCATTGGGGCGTGCGGCGCGAGGACGACTGGCAGGTGGGGGCAGCCCGCTTCGACCGCTACCTCGATCCGTTGGTGCTCCTGGGCTGGAGCGGGCCGTCTGTGCTGTGGCCCAGCGAACAGTGATGAATCTCGCAATGGCCATTTCTCGGGGGATTGCGTCGAGAAGGGTTGCGGTTCAATAACGATCCGCTATGTTTGATCACGGTCCGATCACGGGCCCACCCGGCCCGTGCTCCCATCGCCCGGCGCCTTCACCGATCAGTCACCGAACGCCCCGTTGCGCGATCCCATCCCCGACCGCAACGGCCTTCACGGGAAGTAGACGCCATGACCGAGTCCTCTCACGCCCAGACCACCGCATCGTCCCGCCGCACTCCGCGCACGCTCGCCGCCTCGCTCGCCCTCTCCCTCGGCGCCGGCGTGGCAGCCACCACCGGCTCCGCCGTCCTCGCCGAGCAGGCCCAGGCCGTCGAGACCACCGTGACCGTCCGCGCCGGCGAGGGCTGGTGGAGCGTCGCCCGCCGCGCCGGCCTCACCATGGACCAGCTGCAGTCCTACAACGGCATGACCGCCGCCTCCATGCTGCACCCCAACATGGTCCTGAAGACCACCCCCGGCACCACCGCCGCCCCGGCACCCGCCGCCGCTCCCGCTCCGGCCCCGGCTGCCCCGGCGCTCCTCACGGAGCCCGTCGCCGTCGTGTCCCCGGTGGTCCGCCAGGCCGCACCGGTCGCCCCCGCCCAGCCGGAGGCCTCCGCGCAGGACGCCGTCGCCTACGCCCTGGAGAAGGCGAACCACCCGGCCGCCTACTACGTCTGGGGCGGCAACGGCCCCTACGGCTTCGACTGCTCCGGCCTGACCAAGGCCGCCATGGCCTCCGCCGGCGTCACCGTGCCGCGCACCGCCCACGAACAGCACCTCGCCGCCCCCACCCGCGTGCCGCTCTCCCAGGCCCAGCCCGGCGACCTGGTCTTCTGGGCCAACCAGTCCACCGGCCGCGTGTACCACGTGGCCGTGTACATCGGCGGCGGCCAGGTGGCCCACGCCCTCAACCCCTCCGACGGCATCACCGTCACCTCGGTCAACATCATGACCTCGAACCTCGTGCCCACCGCCGGCCGCTACTGAGCCCCGGCCCCGGCCCCGGACACACGAACGGCCCCCTCCGCCATGGCGGAGGGGGCCGTTCCCTGTAGGGCGTGCGGGACTTGAACCCGCGACCCAAGGATTATGAGTCCCCTGCTCTGACCGACTGAGCTAACGCCCCGGACCGGACGCGACGGCCTGCGCCGTCGCCCGGTCCATCCTAGCCGCGAGGCGTGCGCCCACCGGCACGGCCGCAGCCCACCGGGCTTGGGGCCCTCGCCCGGCTCAGAGCATCGCGCGGACCTCGGCGGGGGTCGCCCCCCGGTAGATCGCCTCGAACACGTCCACCGTGCGGCGGGCCGAGTGCTGCATAGCCTTGGCGTGGGAGGCGGCCCCGTAGGCGGCACGCTCGGCCTCCGGCAGATCCAGCACCCGGGCGATCCGCTCCGCCAGGGCCACATGGTCCCCCGGAGGGAACATCCAGCCGTTCACCCCCTCATCCACGAGATGCGGCAGGGCCATGGCGTCCGCAAGCACCACGGGTGTGGAGGCGCTCATGGCCTCCAGAGACACGAGGGACTGCAGCTCGGCCGTGCCGGGCTGGCAGAACACGTCCGCCCGCAGGTAGGCGGCGCGCAGCTCCTCCTCGGAGACGTGCCCGAGGCGGCGGACCCGGCCCTGCACCCCCTCCTCCTCGGTGATCCGGTCGAGGCGGTCGCGCTGCTCGCCGTCGCCCACGATCTCCAGATGCACGTCCAGGTCCGGGCGCACCCGGGCCAGGTGGGCCACCGCGCGGATCAGCACGTCCACGTTCTTCTCCACCGCCAGGCGCCCGACGAACAGCACCACGGGGTGTCCGGGGCGGTCCACGACCTCCCCGGGGGCGAGCTCGTACTTGGCGGCGTCGATCCCGTTGGAGATCGGCAGCACCCCGTGCAGGCCGGCGTGCTCGGACATCGCCTTCGCGGCGAGGGCGGTCGGGGTGGTCACCATGACGCCCTTGCCCATGATCCGGCCCATGTCCCGCCAGGAGTTGCGGGAGACGATGTCCCGGACCCACTGCGGGAACGGCAGGAACGGGTCCAGGTTCTCCGGCATGAAGTGGTTGGTGGAGACGGTGCGCACGCGCCGGCGCTCGGCGGCGTTCACCGCGGCCTGACCGATCATGTAGTGGCACTGGGCGTGGACCACGTCGGGGCGGATCTCGGCCAGCAGCGCGTCGATCGCGCGGGCGGCGTGCCACGGGGTCACGAGACGGTAGTACTCGTGGGTGAACGCCCGGTGCGAGCGCAGCCGGTGCACGGTGGCCTCGGGGCGGTGCTCCACCATGTCCTCCCCCGCTTCGGAGCGGGCGGCCACCACGTGCACATCGTGGCCGCGCTCGTGCAGGGCGGTGGCCAGGCGGTGGCAGAACACGGCGGCTCCGTTCACATCCGGCGGATAGGTGTCCGCGGCGATGAGCACGGTCAGCGGGCTCTCATGGGTGTCTCGGATCATGTGGTGCCTCCTGGCTGTTCCGTGCGGAACGACGCCCCGATCCTGCCGGAATCGGGGCGTCGTGGGCGGGGTGGGCGGGCCGGGTCAGCGCTTGCGCAGGCGGCCGGCGAGCACCGCGAATGCGGTGGACGAGGCGCCCAGCAGGGCCAGCGGCTGCCAGCGGTCCTTGATGAAGTCCTCGGCGGCCGCGGCCTGCTCACCGGCGCGGGCTGCGCCGGTGTACGGGGCGGTGGGCTCGGTGGCGTGGGCGGTGTCCGCGGTGACGCCGCGGCCCCTGCGCTGGGCGGCGAAGGCCTGCAGCTGGCCCTTCACGGAGGCGCGCTCCTCGAGGCCGGAGCGGATGTCCCCGAGGTGACGGCGGCGCAGCTCGGCACGGCGGCGGATCTCGTTCTCCGAGGCGTCGTCCTGCTCCGGGTGCGGGGCCGCACGACCCTCCTTGCGGGCCTTCTTGTTCTCGCGCTCCTCGATCTTGCCGCGCTCGGCCTCGCGCTGCTTCTCCACCCGCTTGGCTTCGGCGCGCTCGGCTTTGAGGCGGTCGTACTCGGCCGGGTCGAAGTCGTTGCCCTCCTTGAGGTAGCCGAGGTCGTGCTCGATGTTGCGCACGGTCTCCGGCGGCACGAGAGGCATGGCGCCCTTGACCATCAGCAGGCCAGGCACGGCGAACAGGAGGCCGAGGACCAGGAAGGCCGCAGCCACCATCAGGGCCGGGAACCAGAAGGTCGGGTCGGCGAAGGCTCCGATCAGCGCCACGACCAGGGCGACGGTCATCAGGGCGAGGAGGAACAGGCCGACGACGGCCAGCCCCGCACCGATGCCCGCCTTCTTGCCCGAGGCCTTCAGGTGGCCCTTGGCGAGGGCGAGCTCGTCCTTGACCTGCAGCGGCAGCAGGCGGACCACGGCGCCGAGGAGGTCGACGATCGGCGTGGCGCGCGTCTGGGCGGTCACCGGCGTGGTGGGACGGGGAGCGCGGGTCCGCTCGGCGGCGCCGGAGGGGGCGGCGTGGGACATGGGACGGGCCTTCCGTGAGGGTGGTCGGTCCGGCGGCCGCCCGGGCGGCCCGCCAGAGGTCATTGCGGTCCAAACTATCACCGCACGCCCCCGGAGTCCGGGGGCGGACGGCGGTCGATCAGGAGGGGGTCAGAACTCGATGTGAGCCGGATCGGGGCCGATGCGGCCGTCCTCGCGGTCGAGCGCGTCGATGCGCGCGACCTCCTCATCGGAGAGCACGAGACCGACCGCCTCCAGGTTGGAGACGATCCGCTCCGGGGTCACGGACTTGGGGATCACCACGAAGCCGTGGGCGAGGTGCCAGGCGAGGACCACCTGGGCCGGCGTCGTCCCTTTGGCCTCGGCGATCCTGGTGATCACCGGGTCCGCCAGCAGCTCGCCGCCCTGGCCCAGCGGCGACCAGGACTCGTGGAGGATGCCGTGGCGCTGCTCGAGCTCCCGCAGCGCGCGCTGCTGGAAGTAGGGGTGGGTCTCCACCTGGTGGATGACCGGGACCACACCGGTGGCCTCGATGATCTCCTCGAGCTGCTCGGCCGGGAAGTTGGAGACGCCGATGGAGCGGACCCGGCCCCGGCGCTGGGCCTCGATGAGGGCCTTCCAGGTCTCCAGGTACCTGCCCTGCGTCGGCTTGGCCCAGTGGATGAGCCAGAGGTCCACATAGTCGGTGCCGAGCTTGGCCAGGGAGGTGTCCAGCGCGGCCAGGGCCTCCTCGTAGCCGTGGTCGGAGTTCCACACCTTCGTGGTGATGAACAGCTCCTCGCGGGGCACCCCGGAGGCGGCCACGGCCCGGCCCACACCCTTCTCGTTGCCGTAGATCGCTGCGGTGTCGATGTGCCGGTAGCCGGCGCGGATCGCCTGCTCGACGACGTCCGCGGCCACCTCGTCCTCGACCTGCCACACCCCGTACCCGAGCTGCGGGATGGAGCGGCCGTCGTGGAACGGGGTCTGCGGGACGGTGGTCATGTGCTTCTCCTCAGGGGTGGACGGTGCGGAGGGAGAGGGTGGGCGGCGGGCGTGGGCGCCGCTGCCGTCACGGGCTGGGAGTGCCGCCGTTGGCGTTGAGGGTCTCCCCCACCACGTAGCTGGACTCGCCCGAGGCGAGGAACACGTAGGCCGGGGCCATCTCCACGGGCTGGCCGCAGCGGCCCAGCGGGGTGTTCTTGCCGAACTCCGGCAGCTTCTCCTTGGGCTGGCCGTCGGTCACCTGCAGCACGGACCACACCGGTCCGGGGGCCACGGCGTTCACCCGGATGCCCTTCGGGGCCAGCTGCTGGGCCAGGCCCTTGGTGAAGGCGTTGATCGCGGCCTTCGAGGAGGCGTAGTCCAGGAGCGTGGGGTTCGGCTTGTACGCCTGGATGGAGGTGGTGTTGATGATCGTGGAGCCTGGGCCCATGTGTGCCGCGGCCGCCCGGGAGAGGGTGAACATCGCCAGCACGTTCACCGTGTAGGTCTCCAGGACCTGCTGGTCGGTGAGCTCGGCGATGTCCTCCACGAAGATCTGCTTGCCGGCGTTGTTCACGAGGATGTCGAGCCCGCCGAGCTGCGCGACGGCGTCGTCCACCACGGAGGTCCGGTAGGCCTCGTCCATGAGGTCGCCGGGCAGGGCGACGGCGGTGCGGCCGGCCTCGCGCACGGCCGCCAGGACCCGCTCGGCGTCCTCCTGCTCGTCCGGTAGGTAGGCGATGGCCACGTCCGCGCCCTCACGGGCGAAGGCCACGGCGACGGCGGCGCCGATGCCGGAGTCGCCGCCGGTCACCAGGGCCCTGCGGCCGGCCAGGCGGCCCAGGCCCACATAGGAGTCCAGGCCGATGTCCGGCACCGGCTCCGTGCGAACGTCCAGACCGGGCTCGGGCTGGTGCTGCTCGGGGGCGCTCTGGCGGGGGTGGCGGCTGCGCGGGTCGTCGTGGGCGAGCTGGCCTGCGTCCTTCGGGGTCCTCTGATCGCTCATGGGGCGACCCTAGACCCGGCACGCCGGGTCCTGACAAGGCCCGGTGGCCGCCGTCGTCGGGCCCGGTCAGTCCACCCGCAGGCCCGCGAGTGCGTCGCGGTGGCGCAGCACGTGCAGGTCCCAGTCGTCGCTGAGGCGCTCGAAGACCGCGATGCCGCGCGTGGAGGTGCCGCGGTCGTCGAGGCGGGGCGACCAGGTGGCGATGCCCAGCGCACCGGGCACGGCGCCGAGGACGGCCCCGGAGACCCCGGACTTGGCGGGGATGCCGACCTCGGCGGCCCACTGGCCGGAGGCGTCGTACATGCCGCAGGTGAGCATGACGGTCATGGTGAGCCGGGCGACGTCCTCGCCGAGCACGCGCTCGTCGGTGAGGGGGTTGACGCCGCCGGCGGCGAGCGTGGCCCCCATGATCGCGAGCTCGCGGACGGTGACGCCCACGGCGCACTGTCGCAGGTAGCCCTCCACGGCCTCGGCGGGCAGGGTCGGCAGGGTGCCGGCGTCGGCGAGCAGGTGGGCGAGGCCGAGGTTGCGGTCGGCGAGGTCGCGTTCGGCCTCGAGCACGTCCTCCTTGAGGCTCAGCTCCGCGGCCGCCATCCGGCTGAACCGGTCCAGCAGGCGGGCGGCGCGGTCCTCGGGGCCGTCGCCGGGCAGGAGGGCGTGGACCATGATCGCCCCGGCGTTGATCATCGGGTTGAAGGGGCGGCCGTCGTCGTGGAGGGAGAGGTGGTTGAAGGCCTCCCCGGAGGGCTCGATGCCCACGTGCTCCTCGATGCGCTCCAGGCCGACCTCCTCCAGGGCGACGGCGAAGGCGAGCGCCTTGGACACGGACTGCAGGGCGAAGCGCTGCTCGTCGTCGCCGCGGCAGACGACGTCCCCGGCAGCGGTGCACACGGCGGCGGCCAGGCCGTCCACGGGAGGATTCTCGATCTCCGTGAGGTACTCGGAGGGCTCACCGTCGGTCACCTCGCGGGCGGCCTCCAGGGCGGCCTCCAGGTCCGCACGCACGCGGTCCAGGTCCAGGTCGGGGCGGTCGTCGGAGCGCGTGGCGGAGATGTCCATGGGAGTCCACGCTACGCGGACGGGCCGGGCGGCCGCATCGTCGGTGCCCCGGATGGGAGGATGGCGGCCATGCACACGCACCCCGAACACTCCTCCCCCGACCGCCCCGCCTCTGGGCAGGGCACCCCGGCCTACGCCGAGGTGCCCCACAGCTACTACGACATCTTCGTGGCCGTCTTCGTGGCCCTGATCCTGCTCTCCGGCGTGACCGCCGCCAAGCTGTTCTACGGCCCGTACATCCCAGGCTTCAGCGAGCTCTTCGCCGGCGGCGAGCGCCTCATCTTCGACGGCGGCGCCTTCCTGTTCCCGCTCTCCTACATCATCGGCGACATCCTCGCCGAGGTCTACGGCTTCCGCCGGGCCCGCCGGGCGATCCTCGTGGGCTTCGCCCTGCTGGGCCTGGCCGCCCTGACCTACTGGGTGGTCTCGCTGACCACGCCCGTCGAGGGCTTCGAGGTCTGGGACCAGGCCCTGGCCCCCGCCCCGCGCATCGCCCTGGCCGGCCTGGCCGGGTTCGTGGTGGGTTCGCTCGTGAATGCGACGATCGTCGCCCGCATGAAGGCCCGCATGGCCGAGCGCAGCGTGGCCCTGCGCCTGATCCTGTCCACCCTGGTCGGGCAGCTGCTGGACACGGTGATCTTCTGCGTGATCGCCTTCGGCGGCGTCGTGACCCTGGCCGAGCTGTTCAACTACACGGCCACCGGCTACATCTACAAGTGCCTCGTCGAGATCCTCATCGTGCCGGTGACGCTGCTGGTGATCCGCTGGCTCAAGCGAGTCGAGCCGACCTACCGCCCCGTGCTCTCCCCTGAGCCCACGACGGCGGCCACCGCCTGAGCGAAGGCCGCGAAGACCTGACTGGGGTCGCCACCCGTGACGCGCCGTGCGTTGGGGCGGCGGCCCCAGATGTCTCTGGAGTCGTGCACGGTGGTGCCGCGCAGCAGCTCGGAGTCGGCCTCGACGTCCACCACGGTCGGCTCCGCGACGGCGTCGGCCTGACCGGTGGCCACCTGCGCGGCGAACAGGTCGTGCAGGTGCGCGATGTACCCCTGGTCGTAGTCGTGGTGGAACTCGAAGTAGAAGCGCAGGGCGTCCGCAAGCGCGTCCGTGACCGGGTGACCGGTGTCCGCGGCGGGCCCGGCCACGCGCTCGTCGGCGGCGCCCCAGCGCACGGGGCGGGCGCCGGCGTCGTGCAGGAGGGCGTCCAGCAGGGCGGGCGTGTAGGCGAAGCGCTCGGTGGTCTCCAGCGGGCACAGCAGGGGCAGCTGCTCCTCGGGCAGGCCCTCGCAGGCGGCGAACACCTCCTTGGCGGCGTCCGGGTCCACCCACGTGTTCCACTCGGCGGTGGGGGTGGTGTTGCCCGGGTAATAGAAGGCGCCGCCCATGATCACAATGGACCGGGCCAGGCGGGGCAGCTCCGGCTCGGCGCGCAGGGCGAGGGCGAGGTTGGTCAGGGGCGCGGTGCACAGCAGGGTGGTCCGACCGGGGTGGGCGTGGAGCTCGGCGAGCCAGAGGTCCACGGCGTCCCGTTCGGCGAGGCGGGCCGGGTCCTGCGGCAGGCGGGCGTGGCCGAGCCCGTGCTCCCCGTGGGTCTCGGGGGTGGTGACGGCGGGGCGGCGCAGCGGCGCCTCGGCCCCGACGACGACGGGCACGTCCGGGCGCCCGGCCAGGTCCAGGACGGCGGCCGAGTTCAGGGCGCAGTCCCGGGCGGTGGCGTTGCCGCCGGTAGTGGTGACCGCCACGATCTCCGGGCCCACCCCGAGCCGCCGTGCGCCGATGAGGTGAAGCAGGGCACAGGCGTCGTCGATGCCGGTGTCGACGTCCGCGATGAGGCGGTGCGGGGTGGGGCGGGGGCGCATGCGGGCGAGCCTAGCGGCCGGGCCGGCCCGCCCGGGCCGGGGGTGGGCACCGGCCGGCCCCGACCAGGTCGCTTCACCTGGGGGAGTCCCCGGATTCAGGTGGTACGGTGCGAGCATGACTGCGCCCCCGGAACCCAACCAGGAGGGCAGGCACGACGACGGCTGCGAGATCCACTGCGCAGCGGATCGCCGACCGCATCGACGGTGGCGAGAACCACATGCACCCGGTCCTCTCCGAGGCCGGCCTCGCCACCTGAGATGACCGCCCTCCGGGCCCCGAGGCACGCCCGTGCGCCGCATCCGCGGACACGGGGGTCCGTGTCCCCGCCGCCCGGCACGAGTGCACCGGCGACGACCTCCGACCCACCCGGCCGCTGGTCTGCCGCGTCCTCCGACGCAGGCCCAGACGATCCTCCCCTGGACGTTCTGGTGTCGCGGTCATGTCCCCATTCCATGTGAAGGAGTAAGTTTTCATGTCTGAAGAGCTCGAGGGTCGCCGTAGCGCCGAGCGAATTGTTGAGGTCCTCGCGGCGCAGGGCGTCAAGACGGTCTTCGGCGTTCCCGGCGCCAAGATCGACCAGCTGTTCGATGCGCTTCTCGATTCGGACATCGACGTGGTGGCCTGCCGCCACGAGCAGAACGCCGCGTTCATGGCCGCCGCCGTGGGCCGCCTCACCGGCACCCCCGGCGTGACCATCGCCACCTCCGGCCCCGGTGTGACGAACCTCGCCACCGGTCTGCTGACCGCCACCGCCGAGGGTGACCCGATGGTCGCGCTCTGCGGTGCCGTGCCGCGTGCCGACCGTCTCAAGCACACCCACCAGTCCCTGGACGCGGCGGTCTTCCTGAGCGCCGTCACGAAGTCCACCGGCGAGGTCAACGCGGGTGACAACGTGGCCGCCACCGTGGCGAACGCCTTCCGCCGCGCCGAGGCCATGCCGCGCGGTGCCACCGCCGTGGTGCTGCCGAGCGACGTCCTCGCCGAGAAGACCACCCGTTCCATCACCTCCACGCTGGTCGACCCTGAGATGGGCCCGGCCCCGCGCCCGGCGATCGAGAAGGCCGCCGAGGCCATCAAGGCCGCCCGCTTCCCCGTGATCCTCGCGGGCATGCGCATGGCCTGCAACGAGGGCACCCAGGCCCTGCACGAGCTGCTGTCCGCGGCCGACCTGCAGGTCGTGGAGACCTTCCAGGCCGCCGGCGTCATCGGCCGCGACCTGGAGGACCACTTCCTGGGCCGCGTGGGCCTGTTCCGCAACCAGCCCGGCGACATCGCCCTGCACAAGGCGGACCTGGTCCTGACCATCGGCTACGACCAGATCGAGTACGACGCGCACCTGTGGAACACCGACAACGCCCGCCAGATCATCTCGCTCGACGAGATCAACGAGGACATCGACGACGCCTTCCAGCCGTCCCTCGAGCTGCGCGGCGACATCCCCGCCACCATGCGTGAGCTCGCCTCGGCGCTCAAGGGCTACCAGATGACCGACGAGGCCCGCGCGATCGCCGAGGGCCTGCGCACCCAGCTCGCCGAGGTGGAGCTGCCCGTGGGCTCCGAGGCCAAGGGCCTGGACCCGCTGTTCGTGGTCCAGACGCTGCGCTCCTGCCTGAGCGACGACACCGTGGTGACCTGCGACATCGGCTCCCACCAGATCTACATGGCGCGCTACTTCCGCACCTACCAGCCGCGCACCCTGCTGTTCTCCAACGGCCAGCAGACCCTCGGCGTGGGCCTGCCCTGGGGCATCGCGGCGAGCCTCGTGGACCCGTCCAAGCCGGTGGTGTCCGTCTCCGGCGACGGCGGCTTCCTGTTCTCCGCCATGGAGCTGGAGACGGCCGTGCGTCTGAAGAGCAACCTGGTGCACGTGGTGTTCAACGACACCACCTACGACATGGTCGCCTTCCAGCAGCAGATGAAGTACGGCCGCACCTGCAGCATCCAGCTCGGCGAGTACGACGTCGCCGCCTACGCCGAGTCCTTCGGCGCCCACGGCCACACCGTCACCAACCCCGACGAGCTGGCCGCCACCATCAAGGCCGCCCTGGAGGAGGAGGGTCCGTCCGTCATCAACGTGCCGGTGGACTACTCCAACAACGCCACCTACCTGGCCCACCAGCTGCGCACCGAGCTGCTCAGCTGATCGCCCGGCGCGCCCCGGTCCGCCGGGGCGCGCCGTCCGTTCCCATCCCGGCCTCTACGAAAGGTTCACCATGACCACACCCCGTCACAGCATCTTCCAGCACAGCACGATCGCGTCGCTGGCCGCGGGTGTCTTCGACGACGACCTCACCCTGCAGGAGCTGCTCGGTCACGGCTCCTTCGGGCTGGGCACCTTCAACGCGCTGGACGGCGAGATGATCGTCCTGGACGGCGTCTGCTACCAGATGCGCTCCGACGGCTCGATCAGCCAGCCGCCGATGTCCGCGAACACCCCGTACGCGATGGTGACCAACTTCGTCCCGACCCTCCGCACGGAGCTGAAGGGCGATCTGCTGCGCAAGAGCGTCAACCAGATCATCTCCGAGCTGGAGCCCAGCCCGAACTACCTGTACGCCGTGCGCATCACCGGTGAGTTCAACTGGGTGACCACCCGCACTGTGGCCAAGCAGACCCGCCCGTACCCGCCTCTGGTGGAGGCCACCGATGGGGAGGACGTGCTGCGCTTCGAGAACGTCAAGGGTGTCCTGGCGGGCTTCCGCACCCCCGAGTTCCAGGCGACGGTCTCCGTGCCCGGCTGCCACGTCCACTTCATCGACGATGAGCGGACCATGGGCGGGCACGTGGTGGACTACGAGCTCAAGAGCGGCGTGGCCGAGCTCTGCATCGGCACGGACCTGCAGCTGCGGCTGCCCGTGACCAAGGAGTTCATGCAGGCGAACCTGACGCCGGAGGACCTCATGGAGCAGCTCAACAAGGCTGAGCACTCCGACCACTGATCCTTCCGGTCCCCACTGCAGGCCCCCGGCTCCCCACGGAGCCGGGGGCCTGTTGCTGTGTTCTGCTGTGCTCTGAGCGCTTCTGCGTGCTCGCACCGGAGAGGCCTGGCCGGGCCCGTGAGTACCCACTAATATCTGCATATGCACGCAGATACTGAAATGCACGGGAATGCAGTGTTCAATGAGCACCTTGAGCTCGCGGCCGAGGTGCTCCGGCTCCTCAGCGACCCGACTCGGATGCGGATCGTGCTCACTCTCCAGCGCCACGGGGAGCTCTCGGTGAACGCGCTGGCCGGGGCTGTCGGGCGCAAGGCCCCGGCCGTGTCCCAGCACCTGGCGAAGATGCGCATGGCGCGGATGGTCACCACCCGCCAGCAGGGCACTCACGTGCTCTACCGCCTCATCGACGAGCACGCCCTCACCCTCGTGCAGGAGGCGATCCACCAGGCCGAGCATGCGGTGGCCAGCGGATCGACCCCGCCCCGCCACCACGAACCCGTCCGCGACTGACCCGCACCAGCTCCCGCTGACGCACCGAGGCCCCGCCATGATCTCCGTACTCCGCCACCGCACCTACGCCACACTCTTCACCGCCCAGATCGTCGCCCTCCTGGGAACAGGACTGCTCACCGTGGCCCTCGGTCTACTGGCCTTCGACATCGCCGGGGGGAGAGGCCGGCGTCGTCATGGGTGTGGCCATGACCGTCAAGATGATCGCGTATGTCGCCGTCTCCCCCATCGCGACGGCGCTGGTCGCCCGCCTGCCCCGCAAGCCCGTGCTCGTCGTCGCGGACCTGCTGCGCGCCGGCGTGGCACTGTCCCTGCCCTTCGTCACCGAGGCCTGGCAGATCTATGCCTTGATCTTCCTGCTGCAGTCGGCGTCGGCGACGTTCACGCCCACCTTCCAGGCCGTCATCCCCTCGGTGCTCCCGGAGGAGAAGGACTACACGCGAGCACTCTCCCTGTCTCGCCTCGCCTACGACCTCGAGGCTCTTGTGAGCCCGATGCTCGCCGCCGCCGTGCTGACCGTCCTCGGCTACCACGACCTCTTCGTCGGCACCGTGCTCGGATTCCTGTGCTCTGCGGCCCTCGTGCTCGTCACGAGCCTGCCGAGGGTTCAGGCGGCCGAGCAGGCTCCCTTCCACGAGCGCGTCACGCACGGCGTGCGACTCTTCTGGACCACGCCGGAGCTGCGCGGACTGATGGGGATGAACCTCGTCGAGGCGACGGCCACCGCCATGGTGATCGTCAACACGGTCGTGCTCGTCCAGGGCGAGCTCGGCCGACCGCAGTCCGACGTGGCGGTGCTGCTGGGGGCCAACGGACTCGGTTCGATGCTGGTCGCCCTCGGCATGCCGACACTGCTCGACCGACTGCCCGACCGCCGGGTGATGCTGACCGGCACCGCTGCGCTGCCCGTCCTCCTGCTGGCCGCCGCCGGCGTCATCGCCTGGACGGCCGGCTCCACCCAGTGGGTCGCCCTCCTGCTGCTCTGGATGCTGATCGGCGCCGCAGGCTCCACCATCCTCACGCCCAGCTCCCGTCTGCTGCGGCGCAACAGCAACGAGCGGACCGCCCCGGCCCTCTTCGCCGCCCAGTTCTCCCTCTCGCACGCCTGCTTCCTGCTCACCTACCCGATCGCCGGGGGGCTGGGAGCGGCGGTCGATCTGCCCGCCGTCGCTCTCGTGCTGGTGGGAGTCGGCCTGTTCGGCCTCGGCATGACAGTCTCCGTGGGGCGCCGCAGCGGTGCGGCACGGCCGCCCCGTGGGCGCCTGAGCGGCTGAGCGGCTGAGCGCTTCACAGCTCCGGGACTGATGCGCGCAGAGGTGGCGTTCATCCCCACGCCGCGTGAGTGGGCGTGTGGCCCCTGCTCATCGCTTCCATGCTCCTGCCCCCTCGTCCTCGATGGGGGCGGCCGGCCCAGACGGGCTGTCTGCGCCGGTGGTGGTAGGTCCGCTCGATCCAGCGGAACTCTTTGCCTGTCTCGCCACGCTCGTGAGACCGGGGATACTGCGGGCATGACGAAGCCCCGACACCGATGGTATTGGTGCCGGGGCTTCGAACTGTGGCTCCTCCGACTGGACTCGAACCAGTAACCCTTCGATTAACAGTCGAATGCTCTGCCAATTGAGCTACGGAGGAATGCTGGGCCGGTGGTCTCCCACCGGACAACGGAGAGAACACTACCAGCTGCTGCGCGGTGGTTCAAACCGAGCCACCGGCGGTGCGCCTGCCCCGCCCGTCCTGACGGCATCCCAGAGGAGATGGCCCCTTGCGGAGACCCCTGGTCCGGATGTTCTGGTGGAGGAGAACCCGGCAGCGCGCCCTCCGGGGACGCCTGCGCCCGCACCCAGAAAGGACACACCCTCCATGACCTCCCGCACCCGTTCCCTCGCCCTCTCCGGCTCCGCCCTGCTGGCCGCCGCCGTGCTCGCCGGCTGCGGCACCCAGGGTGAGCAGAGCGCCCAGAGCGCGGCTTCTGTGGCCACCTCCGCCGCCTCCGAGGCCACCTCCGCCGCCGGCTCGGCGATCGACGTCGCCACCTCCTCCCCCTCTGCCGACGGCAGCGCGTCCACCGCTCCCGCTTCGGAGTCCGGCGCGTCCTCCGCGGCTTCGACCTCCGCGGCCTCCACCACCGCAGCGGCCTCGAGTGCCGCGGGCTCGGCCGCCCCGACCGCCACCGCCGCCGTGGCTCCCGGCGCTCGGGCCGCCGACGGCGCCGACCCGGCCTACGCCGCGATCGACACCGTGCTCGCCCAGTACGACGGCGGCATCATCGTGGAGATGGACCTCTCCGGCGACGGCCTCCGCTGGGAGGTGGACGTCGTCACCGGAGACCAGGTCAAGGAGCTGGACGTCACCTCGGACGGCGTCGTCACCGAGACCGACCGGGACGCCGACCAGGACGACGTCCGCAAGGCCCGGGACGCCCAGGTGACCGCCGAGCAG
The DNA here is from genome assembly GCF_034179925.1 of Micrococcus sp. GTDB lineage: Bacteria > Actinomycetota > Actinomycetes > Actinomycetales > Micrococcaceae > Micrococcus. The sequence goes on from NZ_JAXFPG010000011.1 coordinate 26,508, forward strand.
GCCGTGAGCACCGCCCTGCTGGGCCGCGAGGACCAGCGCGTGGACGAGGTGGACCTCTCCGAGGACGACGGCCGCCTCACCTGGGAGGTCGAGCTCGACCGGGCCGACCGCTCCAGCGGCGCCGAGTTGACCATCGACGCCCGCACCGGCGAGATCCTGGCTGTCGACGAGGGCTGAGCCCGGTATCCCAGCCCCCAGCCCGGCCATTCAATCCGGCCGCAGCGCCCGCCGCTTGGTCTCGAGCTCCATGAGCTCGGCGTTGATGCGGAGGAACTCCTCGTGGTCCCCCTCGGCGCCGAGCCGCTGGAGCTGACCGAGCAGCTCCTCCTTGCGGTGCACGATCTGCAGCGCGAACAGCCGGTTCATGATGTCCCGGCAGTAGCGGTCCACGTCCTCGGGGGTGCGCGCCGGCAGGTCCCGCACCGCCAGTTCCGAGACGACGCCGCCCACCTCCTCCGGGACCGCGTCCCGGATGGCGTCCACCCACCGGGCCGGGGTCGCCCCCGAGGACCCGGCGACCTTCACACCGTGGTGCACGGCCGCGTACTGCGGCACCGTGAACCGGGCCTGGTAGAAGGCCGTCCACTGCTCTGCGGACAGCAGCGTGGGGTGCTGCAGCACCACCTCGAGGGACTCGCGCTCGCGCCGGGCCGTGGGGTCCCGCGGGTCCACGGGCACCACGATGCTCGGCCGCGGGGCTGCCGGGGCCTGCTCGCCGGCCGGCTCCACCCCTCGGCGGGGCAGAGACCGCCCGGCGTTGGCCACCGCACGGCGCACGTCGTTGGGGTCCATGCCGAGCCAGCCGGCCAGCTCCCGCTCGTAGCCCGGGCGCAGCATCGGATCCTTGATGCCGGCCACGATGGGCGCGGCCCGGCGCAGCGCCCCCGCCCGGCCCTCCACGGTGTTCAGGTCGAACTCCCGCAGCCCGGAGCGGATCGCGAACTCGAACAGCGGCCGGCGGGCGGCGATGAGCGCGCGCACGGCCTCATCCCCCTTGTGCTGACGCAGGTCCGAGGGGTCCATGCCGCTGGGCTCCACGGCCACGAACGTCTGGGCGAGGAAGCGGTGGTCCTCCTCGAACGCCTTGAGCGCGGCCTTCTGCCCGGCCTCGTCGCCGTCGAAGGTGAAGATCACCTCGCCGCCGGTGCCGTCGTCGGAGATCAGCCGGCGCACCACCTTCACATGGTCCGCCCCGAAGGCGGTGCCGCAGGTGGCCACCGCCGTGCCCACCCCAGCCAGGTGCGCGGCCATCACGTCCGTGTACCCCTCCACCACCACGAGCTGGCGCCGCTTGGCGATCTCCCGCTTGGCTAGGTCGATGCCGTAGAGCACCTGCGACTTCTTGTAGAGCTGGGTCTCCGGGGTGTTCAGGTACTTGGGGCCGGGGTCGTCCTCGTGGATCTTCCGGGCGCCGAAGCCGATGGTGGCCCCGGTCATGTCCCGGATGGGCCACAGCAGGCGCCCGCGGAAGCGGTCGTAGAGCCCTCGCTGGCCCTCGGAGAACAGTCCGGTGGCGCGCAGCTCCTCGTCCCGGAAGCCCTTGCCTCGCAGGTGGTCCAGCAGGTTCGACCACCCCTGCGGGGCGTAGCCGAGGCAGAAGTGCCCGGCATGGTCCCGGGTGAAGCCGCGCCCGGTGAGGAACTCCCGGGCCGTGGCCGCCTCCGGGGTGGCCAGCTGCCCCTGGTAGTACTCGTCAGCCACCTTGTTCGCCTCGAGCAGGCGACGCCGGCGCCCCACCTCCGCCCTGTCCGGGCCGGTGCCGCCATCCTCGTAGTGCAGCTCCACGCCGGCGGCGGCGGCCAGGCGCTCGACGGTCTCGGTGAACGAGGTGTGCTCGAGCTCCATGAGGAAGCCGATCACGTCCCCGTGGGCCCCGCAGCCGAAGCAGTGGTAGGTGCCCACCCCGGGGCGGACATGGAAGGAGGGGGTGCGCTCGTCGTGGAACGGGCACAGGCCCTTGTAGGAGCCAACGCCGGCCGGGCGCAGCGTCACGTACTCTTCGACGACGGCCTTCAGGTCCGTGCGCTCGCGGACGAGGTCGATGTCCTTGCGCACGATGAGTCCGGCCATGCCCGCCAGTGTAGGCCCGCCGGGGCCGGGCCCGGAGGTCTTCCCACAGTCGCGGCAGGCGATTTCGTCACATCGGTATGACGGAATTGCATCGGACGGGCTTGATGTGCTGAAGTTAGGGTCGCCTCACCTCATCGAGGACCCGCTGAACCGCCGACGACCGCCACGCGGTCCGACACCCCAGGAGACCCCCGTGCCTCGCAGCCCCCGCCTCGCCCTGACGGGCACCGTCGCCGCCCTCGCCCTCGGGCTCACCGCCTGCGCCGGCGGCACCTCAGACCCCTCCCCCACCACGCCCGCCGCGGATGCGACCACCACCCAGGCCGGCAGGACCTCCGACGGCACCGTGACGCTCTACTCCGGCCGCAGCGAGAACCTCGTCCAGCCGCTGCTGGACCAGTTCACCAAGGACACCGGCATCAAGGTCGAGGTCCGCTACGACAAGACCGCCGCCATGGCCGCCCAGCTGATCGAGGAGGGCGACCGCTCCCCCGCCGACCTCTTCCTGGCCCAGGACGCCGGCGCCCTCGGCGCCGCCGCCAAGGCCGGCGTGCTCACCGAGCTGGACCGCTCCACCCTCGACTCCGTGCCCGAGGCCTACCGCGACGACGAGGGCCGCTGGGTCGGCGTCACCGGACGCGTCCGCGTGCTCGCCTACAACGAGGACAAGGTCTCCACCGACGAGCTGCCGGCCTCCTACGCCGACCTCACCGGCGACGCCTGGCGCGGCCGCGTGGGCGTGGCCCCCACCAACGCCTCCTTCCAGACCTTCGTGACCGCCCTGCGCCTGGTCAAGGGCGAGGACGCCGCCCGCAGCTGGCTCAGCGACCTGGACGCGAACGACCCGCAGATCCGTGAGAAGAACACGGAGATCCTCGCCGACGTGGACGCCGGCAAGATCGACGCGGGCCTGGTGAACCACTACTACCTGTACGAGCTCGCCAAGGAGCGCGGCGTGGCCCCGGAGGACCTGAAGGCCTCCCTGCACTTCTTCCCCGACGGCGACCTCGGCTCCCTCGTGAACGTCTCCGGTGCCGGCCTGGTCGGCGAGCAGGAGGACGACGACGCCAAGCGGCTCATCGAGTACCTGCTCTCCGAGAAGGGCCAGAAGTACTTCGCCGAGGAGACCTCTGAGTACCCGCTCGTGGACGGCGTGGACGCCCCCGCCGGCCTGCCCGAGCTCAGCGAGCTCCAGTCCCCGGACGTGAACCTCAACGACCTGGACGACCTGCAGTCCACGGTGACGGTGATCCAGGAGTCGGGGCTGCTCTGACCGTGCATCCCACCGGATCCGGGCGAGCCTCCCGTCCCGCCCCCCGCGCGCTGACCGTCGCGGCCCTCGTGGCCGCGGCGGTCGCGTTCGTCCCCGTCGGCTACCTGCTGCTGCGCGCCGTGGAGGCCGGCGCCGACCGGTGGCTCGACGCGCTCACCGGCCCCCGCCTGGCAGAGCTGGCGACGACGTCGCTCGCCCTGACCGCCGCCGTCACCGTGGCCTGCCTGGTGGTGGGGGTGGGCTCGGCCTGGCTCGTCACCCGCACCGACGCCCCCGGGCGGGGTGTGCTCGCCGTGCTGCTGGCCCTGCCCCTGGCCGTCCCCTCCTATGTGGCCGCGTTCACCTGGGTGTCCGTGGCCGACCTGCTCCCGGGCGGCTCCACCCACCGGTTCGAGGGGTTCTGGCCGTCCGTGGCCGTGCTGACCCTCTACACCTATCCGTACGTGTACCTGCCCGTGGCCGCCGCCCTCTCCCGGGTGGACACCGCCCAGGAGGATGTGGCCCGCTCCCTCGGCCGCGGACCGGCGGACGTAGCCCTGCGCGTGACCCTGCCGCAGGTGCGCCCGGCCATCGCCGGAGGCGCCCTGCTGGCCGCCCTCTACGCCCTCTCGGACTTCGGCGCCGTGGCCATTCTGCGCCTGGACACCTTCACCCGGGCGATCTTCACCGCCCTGGAGGTGGGCTTCAACCGGGAGCTCGCCCTCATCCTGGCCACCGTGCTGCTGGCCCTCACCGTGCTCGTGCTCACCGCCGAGTCCCGCATTCGCCGACGCACGGACGGGGTGCGCACCGGCCGCACCGCCCGCCGGGTGCGCCCCCACCCCGCAGGGCTGTGGGGCTGGGCGGGCACGGCGGCGGCGGGCGCCGTCGTCGTGGCGGCCCTGGGCGTGCCGGCGGTGAGCCTGGTGCGCTGGGTGGGCGAAGGCACCTCGCTGTCCGCCGCAGGCGACCGCTGGCTGGACGCCGTGACCGGCTCGCTCACCCTGGCCCTGGCAGGAGTGGTGCTGACCATGCTGCTGGCCCTGCCCGTGGGCGTGCTGGCCGCCCGGCACCCCGGCCGGGTGGCCCGCCTGGCCGAACGCGCCGCGTTCCTGGGCCACGGGCTGCCCGGTGTGGTGGTGGGCCTGTCGCTGGTGTTCCTGGGCACCTCCGTGGCCGTGGCGCTCTACCAGAGCGTGTGGATGGTGGCGTTCGCCTACGCCGTGCTGTTCCTGCCGATGGGGGTGACGGCCGTGGCCGGCGCCGTGGCGCAATCCTCCCCCGCCCTCGAGGAGGCCGCCCGCTCCCTCGGCGCCGGCACTGGCGAGGTGGTGCGCCGGGTGACGCTGCCGCTGGCGCTGCCGGGCATCGGTGCCGGGGCCGCACTCGTGCTGCTGACCGCCATGAAGGAGCTGCCGGCCACGCTGCTGCTGCGCCCCACCGGCACGGACACCCTCGCCACCCGCCTGTGGAGTGCCACCGGGGTGGGCCGGTACGCCGAAGCCGCCCCGTACGCGCTCACCCTCGTGCTGCTGGCCGCGGTGCCGGCCTGGGTGGTGGTGCACCGCACCGGGGTGGTGGTCGCCGGGACGCACCGTGAGGCCCCCGCCCGCGCCTATGCCGAGGCCGACGACGCCGTGCCCGTGGAAGGATGACCCGCATGCCCACCAGAGCTGACCCCACCCTGGCCGTCTCGGTCGCGGACCTGACCGCCTCCTACGGGCAGGACCCCGTGCTGCAGGGCATCAGCATGGACCTGCCCCCGGGCGAGCTGCTGGCCGTGCTCGGGCCCTCCGGCTGCGGCAAGACCACCCTCCTGCGCTGCCTGGCCGGCTTCGAGCGGATCGAGGCCGGGCGGATCAGCCTGGCCGACTCCGTGGTGGCCCTGCCCCGCGTGCATGTTCCGGCGCACCGGCGTCAGGTGGCCGTGGTGCCCCAGGAGGGCGCCCTGTTCCCGCACCTGAGCGTGGCCGAGAACGTGGGCTTCGGGCTGCGCCGACGCCGCCCCGGGCGCATGGCCCGGATCCGCGAGTGCCTGGCCCTGGTGGATCTCGCAGGCTACGGGGACCGCATGCCGCACGAGCTCTCGGGAGGGCAGCAGCAGCGGGTGGCCCTGGCCCGGGCCATGGCCCCGAAGCCGCCGCTGATCCTGCTTGATGAGCCCTTCGGCGCTCTCGACGCCTCCCTGCGCGTGGGCCTGCGCCGGGACGTGCGCGCCGCCCTGAAGGAGGACGGTGCCACCGCGGTGCTCGTGACCCACGACCAGGCCGAGGCGCTCTCCGTGGCAGACCGGGTGGCGGTGCTCAAGGACGGGCGCCTGCGCCAGCTCGGCACCCCGGAGGAGGTGTACACCCATCCTGCGGATGCCTGGGTGGCCGGGTTCGTGGGCGAGGCCACTCTCCTGCCGGTGCTCGCCCTCGCCGACGACGCCGGCACCCCCCTCGCGCACACCGTGCTGGGCCCGGTGCCCCTGGCCGGTCCTCACGCGGCGGCGGCACAGCCCGGTGACCTCGTGGTGGTCCGGCCCGAGGCGATCGCTGTGGAGGCCGCTGCGGGAACGCAGACAAACGGGTCCGGGGCGGGTGCGGCCGAGTCCAGGGTGGGCGTGGCCGGTGTCGTGACGTCGGTGGACTACCGCGGCCACGAGTCCGTGGCGGACGTGGCCCTGCCTGAGGGGACCGTGCTGCGCGCCCATGTGAGGGGCACCGGCACCGGGCCCGTGCAAGTGCGGGTGCAGTCCCCCTGTGCCGTGGTGCCGTCCGCGTGAACGGCGGGGGCCTGCCGGCGGGAGCCAGCCAGGGTGCGAGGGCGGAGCCGGGAGCGACGCCGGGAGAACCCGTGCTGCACGTGAGCGTCCGTGCCCTGGACGTGGCCGCCCTGACCGCCCTCGGCCACAGCCCGCGGTCGGCGTGCTCCGCACTGGCCTCGCGCGTTCTCGCGCGCGGCCGCGGCCTGTTCTGGCTGGACTCGGCCCGCACCGATCCGGCCGGGGAGCAGGACGAGGGTGCCCGCTGGTCCGTGCTCGGCGACGCCTGCCCCATGCCCGGTGCGGACGCCCCCGAGGTGCTGCGCCTCGAAGACCCCGCCGACCCCACCGTGTGGGGCACGCTCACCCGACGCCTGGCCCCACGCACGGTGGTCGGTGGCGAGGGGCTGCCCCTGAGGGGTGGCTGGGTCGGCTTCCTCTCCTATGAGCTCGGCGTCGCGAGCCTGGGGGTGGCGGTGCCCGGTGGGCGCGAGGTGCCCGCCGCCCTGTGGGTGCGGCCGGCTAGGTATGCGGTGCTCGACCACGTCACCGGCACGCTGCACTGCTGCGTGGTCGGTGAGGACCCGACCACGCTGCAGCACGCCGCCGACCGCTGGGAGCAGGCCGTCCGAGCGGGGCTGTCCGCCGTGCCGGACGGGGGCACCGCAATGGTCGGGGACGCTGAGGCGGGCGACGGCGCCGAGGCGGGCCGAGTGCGGCCGGCGGGGGACGCCGTCGTCGAGGGCCGCTGGCGGCACGACCACGCCGCATACTCCGCGCTGATCCGGCGGTGCCACCGTGCCCTGCGCGACGGCGAGTCCTACGAGCTGTGCCTGACCACCCGGTTCGAGGCGGACCCGGCCGTGCGGATCGACCCGCTCGCCCTGTTCGAGGACCTGCGCGCACACCACCCGACCCCCTACGCTGCGCTGTTCGAGCACCACGGCCCCGAGGGGCCCCTCGCGGTGGTCTCGGCCTCCCCCGAACGTTTCCTCTCCGGCAGGGGCGGCCGGTACAGCACCAAACCCATCAAGGGCACCGCCGCCCGCGAACCCGACCCCCAGCGGGACGCCGCCGCCGCCCGGGCGCTCACCGAGGACCCCAAGACGCGCGCCGAGAACCTGATGATCGTGGACCTGCTGCGCAACGACCTCTCCACCGTGTGCGTGCCCGGCTCCGTGCAGGTGCCCGCCCTGATGGCGGTGGAGTCCTACGCGAGCGTCCACCAGCTCGTCTCCACCGTGACCGGGACCGCCCGGGAAGGTGTGGAGCCCCTGGACGTGGTGCGGGCCCTGTTCCCCGGTGGCTCGATGACCGGGGCCCCGAAGCGGCGCACCGTGGAGCTGCTCACCGCATGGGAGGCCGCCCCGCGCGGGGTGTACTCCGGGGCCCTGGGGATGTTCTCGGCGGACGGTGCCGTGGAGCTGAACATCGTGATCCGCACGGCGGTGCTGGCCGGGGGCCGGTGGAGCATCGGCGCCGGCGGGGCGATCGTGGCCGATTCCGACGCCGACGCCGAGTACGACGAGGTCCTGCTCAAGGCCCGCTCCGTGCGAGCGGCGATGGCCCGCACGGCGGGGTGAGGGCTGGCACAGCGGGGTGAGGGCCGGCGTCGGGACCCGGCGACGCCGGCCCCGGGCCTGGACGCACCCCCACCCCGTACCGTGGGCCCATGGACGCTGACGCCCCCGACGCCGCCCCTGGCCTGGATGCTCTCTGCCCGGGCACCCTCGACCCGGGCACCCTCGACGAGGTCCGGGCCCTTGTCCGCACCGCCCGCCGCCCCGTGGTCCTCACCGGCGCGGGCATGAGCGCGGAGTCCGGTGTGCCGACCTTCCGCGACGCGCAGACCGGACTGTGGGAGAAGTACTCGGCCGAGCAGCTCGCCACGGAGGAGTCGTTCCTGGCGAACCCCGCCCTCGTGTGGTCCTGGTACCTGTGGCGGGCCCGCATGGTGCGCGCCGTGGAGCCCAACGCCGGGCACCGGGCGGTGGGGGTGTGGCAGCGGCGCGTGCCGGAGCTGACCGTGGCGACCCAGAACGTGGACGACCTGCACGAACGCGGCGGGGCCGACGTCCTCGCCCACCTGCACGGTTCCCTGTTCGCGTTCCGGTGCGCCGCCTGCGGCGCGGAGGCGGATGTGGATCCGGTGGCCCTCGGCCACGACGACGCCGGCCCCGGAGCCCCGGTCGGCACGCCCCCGGCGGCGGCCGGGTCCGAGGCCGACTTGGAGGCGATGCTGCGGATCGAGCCGCCGATGTGCACCGTGTGTGGGGTCGGCCGGGTGCGCCCGGGGATCGTGTGGTTCGGGGAGATGCTGCCCGAGCGCGAGTGGGAGGCCACCTACGCGGCCCTCGAGCGCTGCGATCTGTGCCTCGTGGTCGGGACCTCCGGTGTGGTGCACCCGGCGGCGACGCTGCCGTTCGTGGCGCTGGGAGCCGGGGCGCCCGTCGTCGAGGTGAACCCGGACGTCACCGAGTTCACGTCTGCGGCGACGCATGTGCTGCGCGGAACCGCCGGGGCGGTGCTGCCCGCACTGCTCGACTGACTGCCCAGCATCGCCCCTCTCTCATCCGCTCCGGGGGGGGGGGGGGGCGGGCGGGAGGGGGGGAGGCGGCCCCCGGGAGGCCCCCCCCGCCCGGGGGGCCACCGGGCCCGTATTTCCGGGTAATTGCGGCCCCGTTCCCCCCCCGGAGCGCTGGGTGCTGGGTCCTGGGTGCCGAGCGCTGGGCGCTGGATGTTAGACGGGGGCGGATTCTGGCCTCACACCCAGGCGCGGGTGAACGTCTCCCCACGCACCAGGGTGCGGTGCCACTCGATCGCCGTGGAGTCCGTCAGCGAGGCCACCTGGTCGATCACCACCCGCTCCCGCGCGGCATCATCACAAGCCTCACGCCAGTCCGCGGCGAACATCGGTTCCAGGTAACGGTCCCCCGTGGACCGCAGCAGCTCCACCAGCTCCATCAGCAGCTCCCGCTGCCGGGCATACAACGGCTGGCGCTGTTCGGAGGTCATCACGAACGCCGCAGCGATGCCCTTCATCACCGCGATCTCATGCTCGGTGTGCGCCGGCACCACCACATCCGCACCATGCCGGGTGAGCGGCTCATTGCCGAACACCTCACGAGTGGCCTCGAACGCCGCCGAGCAGAACCGGCCGATCAGCTGACTGGTCATGTCCTTCATCGCCGCCAGGGCCCGGCGCGAACCGTCCATCTCCGGGACCCACACCTCCAGCGACTCCAGCCGCGCTAGGGCCGCCTCGATCTCCGCCGGGTCGGCCCCCGGCAGGTACCACTGCCGCGTGGTCTCCACCACGCGCTCCCGCTGCTCAGCCCGCTCAGTGACCCACCGCAGCCGAAAGGCGGAGTTCACCACCCCGTCCTCCACGTCGTGCACCGAGTAGGAGATGTCGTCGGCCAGGTCCATGACCTGCGCCTCCATCGACTTCCGTGTGGCCGGCACCCCCTGCCGGAACCAGACGAACACCGGCAGGTCGTCCTGATACACGCCGAACTTCCGCGAGCGCACCCCGTCCGGGCGCAGCGGGGCGTCCTGACGAGCCCACGGATACTTGCAGGCCGCGTCGAGGGCGGCGCGGGTGAGGTTCAGACCGGCGGGGGTGCCGTCGTCGAAGGCCTTCTTCTGCTCCAGGCGGGCCAGCAGGCGCAGGGTCTGGGCGTTGCCCTCGAAGCCGCCGCAGGCCTGCGCGACGGCGTCCAGCGCCGTCTCCCCGTTGTGACCGAAGGGCGGGTGACCGAGATCGTGGGAGAGGCAGGCCGTGTCCACAAGGTCGGGGTCGCAGCCGAGGGAGCGGCCGAGCTCCCGGCCGATCTGGGCGACCTCGAGAGAGTGGGTGAGGCGGGTGCGGGAGAAGTCGTCCACATCCGGGGCGACCACCTGCGTCTTGGCGCCCAGGCGGCGCAGCGCGGAGGAGTGCAGCACACGGGCCCGGTCCCGTTCGAAGTCCGAGCGGTAGGAGTTCTTCGGCGGCTCGGCTAGCCAGCGCTCGCGGTCCCAGTCGGTGTACCCAGGGGTCGGGGTGGCGCGCCCCGCATACGGCGGGCGGCCCTCCGGGCCGAACAGGGCAGGCTGGGAGGTGCGCTGCGCGGAGGAGGCGGGCGGCGGCGGCGTCGTGCCGGGGGTGTGCGGCTCAGCCACCGGATACGTCCAGCTCGGCGGCGTGGATCATGGCCTGCTGCTCGGCGCTGAGCTCACGGGAGTCCAGCCACCCGTCCGGCAGGTGGGGGCGCTTGGGGGCGCCGGCCCGGCCGCGCGGGCCCTCGGCGGCCTCCCCCGGGTAGGGGATGTCCCGGTCCAGGCGGTCCAGCAGCTCGCGCAGGGTGGCCAGGTCCGGCACGGTGGACAGGCCCGTGCGGACCTCCGATCCCACCGGGTAGCCCTTGAAGTACCAGGCCACGTGCTTGCGGATGTCCCGCAGGGCCTTGGTCTCGTCCCCCTCGAAGGTGTCCACAAGCAGCTCGGCGTGGCGGTAGAGGGTGTCCGCGACCATGCCGAGGGCCGGGTGGAAGCGGTCCGGGCGGCCCTCGAAGGCGGCCTGCAGGTCTCCGAACAGCCACGGGCGGCCCTGGCAGCCGCGCCCGATCACGACGCCGTCCACCCCGGTCTGCTCGACCATGGCGATCGCGTCCTCGGCGGACCAGATGTCCCCGTTGCCGAGCACGGGGATCTCCGGCAGGGCCTCGCGCAGCCGGGCGATGTCCTCCCACACGGCGGTGCCGGAGTAGAACTGGCGGGTGGTGCGCCCGTGCAGGGTGACGGCGGCGACGCCGAGGTCCCGGGCGGTGCGGCCGGCGTCGAGGAAGGTGAGGTGGTCCTCATCGATGCCGCGGCGCATCTTCACGGTGACCGGGACGTCCTTCGCCGACGCCTCGGTGACGGCGGCCTTGACGATGGCGGCGAACAGCTCCGACTTCCACGGCAGGGCCGAGCCGCCGCCGCGGCGGGTCACCTTGGGCACGGGGCAGCCGAAGTTCAGGTCGATGTGGTCGGCACGGTCCTCCTGCACGAGCATCCGCACGGCGGCGCCGGTGGTGACCGGGTCAACGGAGTACAGCTGTACGGAGCGGGGGACCTCGTCCGGGTCGTGCTGGATGATGCGCATCGACTCGGGCTTGCGCTCCACGAGGGCGCGGGCGGTGACCATCTCGTTGATGTAGAGGCCGCCGCCGTACTCGCGGCAGAGGCGGCGGAAGGCGGTGTTCGTGATGCCGGCCATGGGTGCGAGCACCACCGGCACGTCGATGGTCAGCGGGCCCAGACGCAGCGGCGGCAGGGCGAGGCGGTCCGAGGTGGGCGCGGCGTGGCCGCCCTCGTGCAGCTGGTCGTCGTCCGCGATGCGACGGCCGGCGCCGGCGGACTTCGCGTAGTGCGCGGCGTCCGGGTCCGCGGCGGGGGCGGCGGGCGCGGGGGCGCCGTCGGGAGTGTGGGAGGCAGTCATGTCACGGACCATTCTTCCACCCGGGGAGAGGGGGGCCGCCTCACCATCACCTCGGCTGTCCCCTCTCCCCCATCAGCCTCTCTCCTCCCTCCTCCCCCCCCACCGCCCCCGCCAGCCCCCTCTCGACGCTCCGGGGGCGAAAGTGGTCGGAATCGGGGCTGAATTCCGGCCACTTTCGCCCCCGGAGCGCCTGAGGTGCGACGTCCGGAGCGGGGACTGTCGGGGCGATCACCCCGGGACATCGCCCCAGGTCACCCCATAGGCTGGCCGCCCGGCGCCCCGGACCAGGGGCGGGCCCGATCACGAGAGGACCACACATGACGACCTCGTCCCCTGTCAGCACCGAAGCCCACCGGATCCCCACCGAGAGCCTCACCGGCGATGCTCGCACCGGCGGCGACGTGCTCGTGGAGGTGATGAAGGAGGCCGGCGCAGAGGTGGCCTTCGGCGTCATCAGCATCCACAACCTCCCCCTCGTGGAGGCCGTGGACCGTGAGCTGCGGTTCGTGCCCGTGCGCCACGAGGCCGCGGCCGTGAACGCGGCGGACGGCTACGCCCGGGCCACGGGTCGGATCGGCGTCGCCCTGACCTCCACGGGAACCGGAGCGGGCAACGCGGCCGGTGCCATGGTCGAGGCCCTGGCGGCCTCCAGCCGGGTGCTGCACATCACCGGCAACATCAACGCGGACCTCATCGGCGAGGGCAAGGGCGCCTACCACGAGGTCCCCCGCCAGCTGCAGATGCTCGAGGCCGTCAGCGCCCACGCCCTGCGTGTGGAGACCCCCCGTCAGGCCCGGGCCGTGCGCACCGAGGCCGTCCACCTGGCCGAGTCCGCCCCGAACGGCCCGGTGAGCGTGGACTGGCCGATCGACCTGCAGTACCTGGCCAAGCCGGACGAGCAGAACACGGTGCAGGAGCGCAGCACGGCCCTGCGTACGGGCGCCCGCCGGGACATCCAGCGGGCCGCGGCCCTGCTGCGTGAGGCCCGCCGCCCCCTCATCTGGGCCGGCGGCGGCGCCCGCCAGGCCGGCGCCGACGTGCTCGCCCTGGCCGAGGCGTGGGGCGCGGGGGTGCTGACCGGCACCAACGGCCGCGGCACCGTCCCCGAGGACCACCGCCTGCTGATCGGAAACTTCCCGGCAGACGAGGCTGTCCTTGCGCTGTGGGAGGAGGCCGACTGCCTCCTGACCATCGGCTCGCACCTACGGGGCAATGAGACGCAGAACTTCACCCTGCCCCTGCCGGAGAAGCACGTGCAGATCGACCTCGACGCCGAGGTCATCGGCCTGAACTTCCCCGTCGCGGTGGGCCTGCAGGCGGACGCGCGCTCCGCCGTCGCCGCTCTGCTCGAGGAGCTCGGCGAGCCGGCCACCGAGGAGGGCTGGGACCAGCGCGTACGTGAGGCCGCCGACGCTGCCCGGGCCGGGCACCGCAAGGACATCGGTGCCTACGCGGCGATCTGCGACGCGATGCGCGACCGCCTCCCCCGCCGCGCCGTGATCGTGCGGGACGTGACCGTGCCGGGCAGCTCATGGGGCAACCGCCTGCTGTCCGTGTACGACGCGCGGGACAACATCTTCGCCGCCGGCGGCGGCATCGGCCAGGGCCTGGCCATGGCGATCGGCGCCGGCGTGGGCCGGCCGAAGGACCCGGTGCTGGCGATCGTGGGCGACGGCGGACTGGCCGTCCACCAGGGTGAGCTGGCGGTACTGGCGGCCGAGACCCCGGACGTGGTGCTCGTGGTGTTCAACGACGCCGGCTACGGCGTGCTGCGCAACCTGCAGAAGGCCCGCGGGGTCACGAAGCGGGCCGTGGACCTGCTCACCCCGGACTTCGCGCTCCTCGCGGAGTCCGTGGGCCTGCGCCACAAGCTCGTGGGCACCCCCGAGGACTTCGACAAGGCCCTGAAGAAGGCCCTCAAGCGGGGCGGCCCCTCCGTGATCGAGGTGGACGTGCCCGCCCTGCGGCCCCGTCCGGCGGACATGGTCCCGCCCATCGAGGTTCCCTCCGCCGAGTCCGGCACCGACTGAGCCCCCGACCACGCCTCCGCCCAGCACCCTGCCCACCGCCCGTGCCCACGTCCGTGACCGACACCCCCGGACCGGGCACGGGCGGTATGCGCCCGCTGGGCGGCGACCGCCGCGTTCTTCACCAACGGCGCCCTGCTCGCGGCTCTGGAGGGGTTCGCCGTGGAGGAGTTCGGCAACGGCTGAACGGCCCTGTACCTCCACGCCGAGCGCGGCCTGCGCCCCTCCGCCACCGCCCTCGGGGCCAGCATTCTGCTGCTCGCCCAGTTCCTCGGGCGCCTCACCGGGGACCGGCGCATCGGCGCCCTGGGACGCCAGGGTGTGCTGCGCGCGGGACTGGGGGCCGTCGTCGTGGGCCTGGCGGCCGTGCTGGTCCCCGCCGCGCCCGTCCCCGTGGTCTACGCCGGGCTGGCGCTCGCGGGACTGGGCTGCGCCGTCGTGGTGCCCGTGGCCTTCGCGCTCGGCGACGAGGTGCCCGGCCTCACCGACCAGACCGGGCTGGCGGTCGTCAGCTGGCTCATGCGCCTGGCCGGGCTCACCCTGAACCCGAGCGTCGGGCTGCTCGCAGGAGGGGTCGGCCTGCCGGCCGCGCTGTGGCTGTTCCCCGCCCTCGCCCTGCTGGGCGCCTGCCTCGTCGGGCGGCTGCCCGGCGGACATCCACGGCACTGACCGACGCTCACGACGCCGTCATCGCAGAGGGCCGCGGCACGGCTCAGTCGTCGTCGAAGTCCCCGGCCAGGGCCTTGGCGGCCAGGTGCTCCTCGGTGGCGGCCTCCCAGACCTCCTTGGCGGCGGAGCCGTTGAGCACCACCAGCAGCACCCCCACGACGATGTCCGCCCAGCCTGAGGCCGTCAGGGCGGTGGCCCCGGCCAGGGCGATCAACACGACGCCGGCGATCAGGTCGTTGCGCGCGGCGAGCCACGCCGCCCGGGTGAGGGAGCCGCCGTCGGCCCGGAAGCGGGAGAGCAGGCCCACGCACACGAGGTTCACCGCGATGGCACCGACCGCGGTCCACAGCAGGGCCCCGGCGGCGGGCGGCTCGGGGTCGCCCATCTTCAGCACGGCCATCACCAGGGCGGCGAGGGCCGGGAGCACGATGATCCCGGCCATCGCCCTGCCCGCCACCGCCCGGGCCCGCAGGGACCAGCCCAGGGCCACGAAGATCAGCAGGTTGACGGCGAAGTCCTCGAAGAAGTCCACCGAGTCCGCCGCGAGCGCCACCGAGCCGATGCGCACCGCCACCACGAGCTCCAGCACCATGTAGGCGGCGTTGAGCAGGGCGACGGCGAGCACCGTCCCGCGCAGCGCCCGCACCCGGCGCGGGTCTGCGGGGGCGGGGATCACTGCGGGTCCGTCACCCAGATGCGGGTGTCCACAAGGGTCAGGGCCGCGTGCCGGGCCAGCAAACCGTCCACGATCGGTTCGAGGGCCGTCATGGCCTCGTCCACCTCGAGCTGCACCGGGTGCTGGGCCACGAGCATGGCCAGCAGGTCGGCGACGGCCTGGCGTGCCTCGTCCTCGGGCAGGGCGGGGTCCCAGCCGAGGAAGACGTCCGTGGGGGCCTCCTGCCGTTCGGGCGTGTAGGACACGGCAAACGCCCGCACCCGGCCGCCCTCGGCACGCGGGGCCGTGCGCAGGGCCACGGCCCCAGCGGCACCGGTCTCGGGGGCCAGCAGCAGGCGCTGGGCGGCGCCAACGCTCATCGTGGAGGGGTCCCAGGAGTGGACGGCGTCGTAGAACTCGGCCACGGCGCGGGTGAGCTCCACGGAGCCGGTGGCGATCTCCTCGAGCACGGGGGCGTCGGGGTGGTCCTCGTCCCGCAGGGCGGGCAGGGCAACCGCCCCGGGCACCACGGCCACCCGGCGCGAGCGCTGCACGGGCGTGAATCCGGCGGCCACGCAGGCGGCCTCGGTCCCGGCCACCTGGGCGGCGTGGGCTGCGGCAGCCTGCTCGTCCGGCTCCCGGGGCTCCCCGTCCGCTCCGACCTCGAGGCGGGAGGCCACAGCGAAGCGGGTGCGCAGCTCGGTGGTGGGCACCGTGCCGGCTGCGTGGGCCTCGGCGGCCAGGGCCCGGAGCCGGCCCAGCAGGCCGGCTCCGATGCCGCGGCGGCGTTCGGCCGGGGCGACCTCCACATACGCCCACAGCCTGCGTGGGTGCAGCGGCTGGGCCGCCACGACGCCGGCCGCCACGGGCACGCCGTTCTCCTCGGCCACGAGGCAGCGGCGCCACGGGGTGTCCGCATCGGGGCCGAGCAGGGCACGGTCCTGGTGCTGCTGGACGTCCGCCGGGTCTCCCCACACCTGGAGCAGAGCGAGGTCGTCCCCGTCCCGCCAGGGGCGCACGGTGACACCCTCGGGGAGGGGGCCGGCGTCGTCCTGGGCCAGCGCGGACTGCGTCACGTCCCCGCTCACTTGACCAGGCGCTCCACGAGGTAGGCCTTCACCTGGGACAGCGCCACGCGCTCCTGGGACATGGTGTCCCGCTCGCGCACGGTGACGGCCTGGTCCTCGAGGGTGTCGAAGTCCACGGTGATGCAGAACGGGGTGCCGATCTCGTCCTGGCGGCGGTAGCGGCGGCCGATCGCACCGGAGTCGTCGTACTCCACGTTCCACAGCCCGCGCAGCTCCGCAGCCAGGCCTCGGGCGGCGGGGGCCAGCTCGGGCTTCTTGGACAGCGGCAACACCGCAGCCTTGACCGGGGCCAGGCGCGGGTCCAGCTTGAGCACGGTGCGCACGTCCGTGCCACCCTTGGCGTTGGGGGCCTCGTCCTCGGCGTAGGCGTCCACGAGGAAGGCCATCATGGAGCGGGTCAGGCCGAAGGAGGGCTCGATCACGTACGGGGTGTAGTGCTCGTTGTTGGCCTGGTCGAAGTACTGCAGCTTGGTACCGGAGGCGTTCGTGTGGCTCGTGAGGTCGAAGTCCGTGCGGTTCGCCACACCCATCAGCTCGCCCCAGCCGTCGCCGCCGGCGAAGCCGAACTTGTACTCGAGGTCGATGGTGCCGTCCGAGTAGTGGGCGCGCTCCTCGGCGGGCACGTCGAACCGACGCAGGTGGGCCGGGTCGATGCCGAGGTCGATGAACCAGTTCCAGCAGTCCTCCACCCAGCGGTCGAAGTGCTCCTGCGCCTCCGCCGGCGGAACGAAGTACTCGATCTCCATCTGCTCGAACTCGCGGGTGCGGAAGATGAAGTTGCCAGGGGTGATCTCGTTGCGGAACGCCTTGCCCACCTGCCCGATGCCGAACGGCGGCTTCTTGCGGGCGGCGCCCACCACGTTGAGGAAGTTCACGAAGATGCCCTGCGCCGTCTCCGGGCGCATGTAGTGCAGGCCCTCCTCGTTGTCCACGGGGCCGAGGTAGGTCTTCATCAGCCCGGAGAACATCTGCGGCTCGGTCCAGGCACCCTCCTGGCCGGTCTCCGGGTCCCGGATGTCTGCCAGGCCATTGGCCGGCTCGTGGCCGTGCTTGGCCACGTACGCCTCGATCAGGTGGTCCGCGCGGTAGCGCTTGTGGGTGTGCAGGGACTCCACGAGCGGGTCCGTGAAGGTGTCCACGTGGCCGGAGGCCTTCCACACCTCACGGGGCAGGATGATCGAGGAGTCCAGACCGACCATGTCCTCGCGGGAGCGCACGAAGGTCTTCCACCACTCCGCCTTGATGTTCTCCTTCAGCTCCACGCCGAGGGGCCCGTAGTCCCATGCTGAGCGGGAGCCGCCGTAGATCTCACCGGCCTGGAAGACGAAACCGCGGCGCTTGGCCAGGTTGATCACGTTGTCCAGCGGGGACTTGGCAGCCATGGGGCATCACATCCGTATACATCGACGGGGCGGGAGGGCAGTCCGTCCCAGGGTACCGGCCACAATGGACACCATGAGCGAGATCTCCGCCCCCCAGCCCCTGCCCATCCGCGACGAGTCCATCCGCCTGGGCCAGGCCCTCAAGCTCGCCGCCCTCGTGGAGGACGGGGCGATGGCCCGGGACGTCGTCCAGGAGGGGCTGGTGGAGGTGAACGGCGAGGTGGAGACCCGCCGAGGCCGTCAGCTCCGGGACGGTGACGTCGTCGAGTTCAACGGTGAGGCGATCGTGGTGGAGGCCGGGCAGGGCTGAGCCCGGCCCGGGCCATGCCCGGTCCGGTTGCAGGCCCGGAGACGGCCCCCGGCGCAGACCCCGGCCTCAGCCCCGGGGCACCGTGTGCTGCAGGTACTCGCCCACGTGCCCGAGCTCCTGGGCGTTGATCGCATGTGGCAGGCCCGCATAGACGACCTTCATGAGGTCCACGTGCTCGTTGAGCCAGGCGTGGGCCGCTTCCACCCGCGCCTCGGAGATGATCGGGTCGTCCTGGCCGCGCCCCCAGAACACCTTGGGCCGCACACGGGCGACCTCCTCGTCCCGGCTGAACAGGTCCCCGAGGCCCTCCTGGCGGTCCGGGTCCACCACGAACCCGGACAGTCCCACCGTGCACGTGTACGCCTCCGGGTCCAGGCGCAGCAGGGAGGTGGCCATGGCCATGCCCTGGGAGAAGCCCAGCAGGGACACCGTGCGGAACCCGCCCCGGACCGCGGCGATCCACGCGTGCAGGCCCTCGATCGCCTCTCGCACGGGGGCGGGCTCAGCGCCGAGCTCCCCGGTGGCCGGGTCCTGGGTGAGCGGGAACCAGGCGTAGGCCCCGGGCTGCAGGGTCAGCGGGGCGCGCACTGCGGCCACCGTGAGGTGGTCGGGCAGCTGCGGGACCAGGCCGAACAGGTCGTCCTCGTTGGCCCCGTAGCCGTGGAGCAGCACGAGCAGGTGCTCGGTGCGCTCCGCCTCGGGGCGGGACCAGCGGACGGTGGGGGCGGGCGTGGGAGCATCGGTGTCGGTCATGGGCACCAGGGTACGGCCGACCCGCTCCGACGCCGGCCGACGTCGAGACCCTGGACGGCGGCCGATTTCGTCTGCCGTGTCACACACGGATACGCTTCCGGCACGGGGACCGGCCGCCCCTTCGCAGGACGGTTGCCTTCCCGCTCGCATCTGGAATCCGCCGTCGTCCCGCGCGGCGCCCCGAGAGGATCGCATCGTGAAAACCTGCCGCATGGACCACGTCTCCTACGCCGCCGGCCCCGAGGGCCTGGAAGCGACCACCGAGCGCATCCGCGAGGCTCTCGGCATCGAGCGCATCAAGGGCGGTGTGCACCCGCGGTTCGGCACCCAGAACGTGGTGTTCCCGATGCGCAACGGTCAGTTCCTCGAGGTCGTCGAGGCCCTGGACCACCCGGCGGCCCTGAGCGCCCCGTTCGGCCAGCTCGTGCGCGCCCGCTCCGAGCAGGGTGGCGGCTGGATGTCCTGGGCTGTGGCCACCACGGACATCGGCCGCTTCGAGCGCCGCCTCGAGCGCGAAGCCGTGCACGCGCTGCGCCGCTTCCCCGACGGCCGCGAGCTCACCTGGCGTCAGATCGGCGTGAAGGGCACCCTCTCGGACCCGCAGCTGCCGTTCATCGTGCGCTGGGCCGACGGCCAGGAGGACATGCACCCCTCCCAGGCGGCCGAGCCGCAGGCCTCCATCGAGAGGATCTCCATCGCCGGCTCCCCCGAGCGCCTGCGCGAGTGGCTCGGTGGCGATGACGACGCGATGGTCGCGGACGTGAACCTCGAGTACTCGGCCCCCTCCGGCACCCCCGGAATCCTCGCGGTCACCTTCTCGACGCCGAAGGGCGACGTCACTCTCTGACCCTCCGACGACGGCGGCGGGGCGCCCCGAGCCGGCGCGCCCCGCCTCTCGCAGCCGATCAGGCACCCGCTCAGACGCCCAGCAACCCTGCCTGCTGCAGCAGCGGGAACGCCACGAAGCCCACAGCATCCAGGAGAAAGTGTGCGAGCACGAGCGGCATGACCCGCCGCACCCGCAGCAGCACAAGCACGAACACCACCCCCATCAGGGCGTTGCCAACCCCCGGACCCACCCCCTGGTAGAGGTGGTAGGCCCCGCGCAGCACAGCCAGCCCCAGGAGCACGGACCACACCCGCACCGGCAGGAACAGACCGGCCGGCGTGGTGCGCGGGGCGGCGAGCCTCGGCTGGGGGTCCCGCGCGAGCCCGGCAGCCCGCAGCTGCTGCAGATACCCGAACCGGTCCACGAGCCACGCCCCGACGATCACCTCCTCCAGCAGCGCGTGCCGGGCGGCCGAGAGCAGCAGCACCGGCACCGTGTACCAGTGGCCGTCCATCGCGGAGCCGACGATCGCCGTCGTCACCCCGAGGGTGCGCCCGGCCGCATAGACCGCGAGGGTCCCCGCCCCCATGCCCGCGAACAGAGCCAACGCCCACAGCAGATCCCTGCCCGGGCGGCGCAGGTCCAGCCCGAGCACCCGGAACGGGTTCCGGCCGCGCAGCCACAGCAGGTGCAGCACGAGCGCCACAGGCACCAGGGAGAAGCCGATCCCCAACAGCTGGTAGGTCAGGTCGAACACCCAGCGGTCCGACTGGCTGGGGTTGAGCACCGTGGTCTGCTCGCCCAGGGGCGCCTGCGTGGCCCTGTCGAGCAGCTGGACCACGGCGTACACCGCCGAACGCCCCAGGGACAGGCCCAGGACAATCACCACCTCCCACCGGACGGTCCGGGCGGACGGGGCGGGAAGGTGTGTACGGGGCGCCGGCGCGGTCATGGGCGCCAGTGTAAGAGCAGTGGTGGGAGCCGCAGGCTAGGGACGCCTGCGTGGGAAGCGGCGGCCTGTCGAGCGTGGCGCGGGGCCATGACCTCCCTGCCCGCCCCAACGTGCTCACGCTGGGCGAGGGTGCCGTGGCAGCCGCCACGGCACCCTCGCGGGCAGGGATCGGTCAGCCGACCCCGAGGCGCTCGAGCACGATCTCGCGCACCCGGCCGGCGTCGGCCTGACCACGGGTGGCTTTCATGACCGGGCCGATCAGGGCGCCGACGGCCTGCATCTTGCCGCCCTTGATCTTCTCCACCACATCCGGGTTCTCGGCGATGGCGGCGTCCACGGCGGCGGTCAGGGCACCGTCGTCGGAGACCACCGCCAGGCCCCTGGCCTCGACGATCTGCTTCGGGGTGCCCTCGCCCTCGGCGACGAACCCGAGGACCTGCTTGGCGATCTTGTCGTTGATGGTCTTGGCCGCGATCAGCTCCTCGACCTCCACCACGTGCGCGGGGGTGACGCCGAGCTCGGCGACCTCCTTCTCCGCCACATTCGCCAGGCGGGCGATCTCGCCCATCCACCACTTGCGCGCGGCTGCGGGGGTCGCCCCGGCCTGCACAGTCTCGGCGATCTGCTCGGCCACACCGGCGTTGACCACGTCGCGGAACTCCGCGTCCGAGAAGCCCCACTCGGCCTTCAGACGCCTGTTGCGCACAGCCGGCAGCTCCGGCAGCTCGCCGCGCACACGCTCGATCCAGGCCTCGTCCACGACCACCGGCAGCAGGTCCGGCTCCGGGAAGTAGCGGTAGTCGTCCGCGTCCGACTTGGGGCGGCCCGAGGTGGTGGTGCGGGTGTCCTCGTGCCAGTGGCGGGTCTCCTGCGTGATCGTGCCCCCGGCGGCGAGGATCGCCGCCTGGCGCTGGATCTCGTGGGTCACGGCCTGCTGCACGGCGCGGGTGGAGCCGACGTTCTTCGTCTCCGTGCGCGTGCCGAACTCCGTGGCGCCCTTGGGCATCAGGGACACGTTCGCATCGCAGCGCACATTGCCCTGTTCCATACGAGCCTCGGAGATGCCGATCGCCTTGACGATGTCCCGCAGGGCCGTCACGTACGCCCGGGCGATCTCCGGGGCCCGCTCCCCCGCGCCCACGATGGGCCGGGTGACGATCTCGATCAGCGGCACACCGGCGCGGTTGTAGTCCACCAGCGACGCCGAGGCGCCCTGGATGCGACCGGAGCCGCCCTGGTGGGTGAGCTTGCCGGCGTCGTCCTCGAGGTGCGCCCGCTCGATCTCCACGCGGAAGACGGTGCCGTCCTCGAGCTCGACATCCAGGTGCCCGTCGGCGACGATCGGCTCGTCGTACTGGGAGGTCTGGAAGTTCTTCGGGGTGTCCGGGTAGAAGTAGTTCTTCCGCGCGAACCGGCAGCTCGGGGCGATCGTGGCGTCCAGGGCCAGGCCCAGACGGATCGCGTACTCCACGGCCTGCCGGTTCAGCACCGGCAGGGTGCCCGGCAGCCCGAGGTCCAGCGGGGTCACATTGGTGTTCGGCTCGTCGCCGAACGCGTTGGGCGCGGAGGAGAAGATCTTCGTGGCGGTGCTCAACTCCACGTGCACCTCGAACCCGAGCACGGGGTCGAAGCGCTCCATCGCCTCGGCGAAGTCCATCACATCTGCGGTGCTCACTTGCGGCCTCCTGCGGGGGTCGTCGCGGCGGCGCGCTCGGCGCCCTTCTCCAGCTCGGGTGCCTGCGCCCACACGGGACCGCCCAGGCGCTCCTCCACGAGACGCTCAACGGCGGCACCCGCGGCATACAGGCGGGCGTCCTCACGGGCCGGGGCCATCAGCTGCAGGCCGAAGGGCAGACCGTCCACCAGACCGCCGGGCACCGAGACGCCCGGCACGCCGGCCAGGTTCGCGGGGATCGTGGCGATGTCGTTGAGGTACATCGTCACCGGGTCCGCGGTCTGCGCGCCCAGCTCGAACGCCGGAGTCGGCGCGGTGGGAGTGAGCAGCACGTCCACCTGCTCGAAGGCCGCGGCGAAGTCCCGTTGCACGAGCGTGCGGACCCTCTGCGCGGACCCGTAGTAGGCGTCGTAGTACCCGGCCGAGAGCGCGTAGGTGCCCAGGATGATGCGGCGCTTGACCTCGTCCCCGAAGCCGGCGGCCCGGGTGGCGCCCATGACCTGCTCGATGGTCCCGCCGCCGTCCGGCACGACCCGCAGGCCGTAGCGGACGCCGTCGTACCGGGCGAGGTTCGAGGACGCCTCCGAGGGCATGATCAGGTAGTAGGCGCCCAGCGCTGCGGCGAAGTGCGGGCAGGAGACCTCCACAACCTCCGCGCCGGCCTCGCGCAGCGCGGCCAGGCGCTCCTCGAAGGCGGCCTTCACACCGGGGTGGAAGCCCTCCCCGAGCAGATCCGCGACGACGCCGACCCGCAGGCCCTCCAGGGCGCCGCCCTGGGCGGCCGCCAGGAGGTCGGCCTGCTCATCCGGCAGCGAGGTGGAGTCCTGCGGGTCGTGCCCGCCGATGATCTGCTGCAGGGCCGCGGCGTCCGCGACGGTGCGGGCAGCCGGTCCCACCTGGTCCAGGGAGGAGGCCATGGCGATCACGCCGTACCGGGAGACCGCACCGTAGGTGGGCTTGACACCCACGGTGCCGGTGAACGCGGCAGGCTCACGGATGGAGCCACCCGTGTCCGAGCCGAGGGCGAAGGGGGTCAGGAACGCGGCCACGGCCGCGGCGGAGCCGCCGCCCGAGCCGCCGGGCACCCGGTCCAGGTCCCAGGGGTTGCGGGTGGGGCCGAACGCCGAGTGCTCGGTGGAGCCGCCCATCGCGAACTCGTCCATGTTGGTCTTGCCGAGGATCGGCAGGCGGGCCTCGCGGATGCGGGCCACGACGGTCGCGTCGTAGGGGCTCATCCAGCCCTCGAGCATGCGGGAAGCCGCCGTGGTGGGCTGGCCCACCGTCACGATGTTGTCCTTCAGCGCCACGGGCACGCCGGCCATCGGGTGCAGGGCCTCGGCCTGCTCGCCGCCGGCGGCGCGGATCGCATCCACCTCACGAGCGGTCGCCAGGGCACCCTCGGCGTCCACATGGAGGAAGGAGCGCACGCCGCGGTCAGTGGCCGCCTCGGCGCGCGGGTCGCCGTCATACGCGGCGATGCGGTCCAGGTGGGCCTGCACCAACTCCTCGGAGGTGGTGGTGCCGGCGCGCAGGCGCTCGGCCATCTGCAGGGCGGTGAGGCGGACGAGCCCGTCCGCGTCCAGGGGGGCGTTCACGTCGAAGGTCTGCGTCATGCCGATCACTCCCCGTCCAGGATCGCCGGGACCTTGAACTGGCCGTCCTCCGCGTCCGGAGCCTGATCCAGCGCCTGCTCCTGCGTGAGCATGCCCGTGGGCACATCCTCGCGGAACACGTTGGACAGCGGGATCGGGTGCGAGGTGGGCGGCACGTCCGCACCCGCCACCGCCTGCACCTGGGAGACGTGCCCCAGGATCTGCTCGAGGTCGCCGGACATGGTGGCCAGCTCCTCGTCCGTCATCCGGATGTGGGCCAGGCGGGCCAGATGCTCCACCTGTTCCCGGGTGATCTCAGGCATGGATCTCCTTCACGCGGTCTCGAGGACGGCCCGGGGCGCGGGGCGCTCCGGGCGTCGGGTCGGGGTCGAGTCTAGTGCGGGGGGCGGGCCCCCCAACACGGGACCCCCCCCCCCCCCCCCCACCCCCCCC
>NZ_JAXFPG010000020.1:0-138685 GCF_034179925.1 Micrococcus sp.
GGGGGGGGGTCCCCCGCCCCCGGGCCCCCCCCGCCCCCCCCCCCCGGCCCCACCCCCGGCGCCCGCCCCGGTTGCACTGGCCCCGGGGCGCTGTTTTTCTGCGGCGGGTGCCTCGTGGATGCGCCCCTCTCGCGACGGGCAGGCGCGGACACGCGAGGCCCCCACCAACGACGGCGGCAGGTTGACCCACGTCACATTCCGCGCCGATACTGGCTCCCGAACGATCGGTCGGTAATCCCGCCGCACAGTCCGCCACCACACGGTCCACCACGCACCCCGCCGAACAGTCCGCCACACATCTCACCCCACACCCCACACCCCGCCCGCCCATCACACCCCACCCCACCCGTCCATCACGCAAGGAGTCCCGCATGACCGCCCAGCCCCAGGCCCTGCTCGTCGGAGGGCGCCGCACCCCGGTCGGCCGCTACGGCGGCGCGCTGTCCTCGGTGCGGCCGGACGATCTCGCCGCCCTCACCATCAGGGCCCTGCTCGAGGACACCGGCCTCGACCCCTCCGCCGTGGACGAGGTCATCCTCGGCAACGCGAACGGCGCCGGCGAGGAGAACCGCAACGTCGCCCGCATGGTCTGGTTGCTCGCCGGCTTCCCGGACACCGTCCCCGGCATCACCGTGAACCGCCTCTGCGCCTCGGGTATGTCCGCGATCGGCATGGCCACCGCGCTCGTGCGCGCGGGCATGGCCGACGTCGTGGTGGCCGGCGGCGTGGAGTCGATGTCCCGCGCCCCCTGGGTCATGGAGAAGCCGACGACGGCGTTCGCCAAGCCCGGTGCGGCGTTCGACACCTCCATCGGCTGGCGCTTCGTGAACCCCCGCTTCGGGTCGGGCGAGTTCGGCGAGAAGTTCACCTTCTCCATGCCCGAGACCGCGGAGGAAGTCGCCCGCGTGGACGGCATCACCCGGGAGGACGCCGACGCCTTCGCAGTGCGCTCCCACGAGCGGGCCCTGGCGGCAATCGAGGCCGGGCGCTTCGCCGAGGAGATCGTCCCGGTGACCGTGCGCAGCCGCAAGGGCGCCGAGACCGTCGTGGACACGGACGAGGGCCCGCGCCCGGGCACCACTGCGGAGGTCCTGGCCGGGCTGCGCCCGATCGTCACGGAGGGCGGGGTGGTCACCGCGGGCAACTCGTCGTCCCTGAACGACGGCGCCTCCGCCGTGCTGGTGGTGTCCGAGGCCGCCGCGGAGAGGTACGGGCTGACGCCGCGGGCGCGTGTCGTGGAGTCCACCTCGGCCGGGCTCGCCCCGGAGATCATGGGCCTGGGCCCGGTGCCGGCCACCGAGAAGGCCCTTGCCCGGGCCGGGTGGACCGTGGCGGACCTGGGTGCCGTGGAGCTCAACGAGGCCTTCGCCTCGCAGTCGCTGGCGTGCCTGCGGCGCCTCAACCTGGACCCGGAGACCGTCAACGCCGACGGCGGCGCGATCGCCCTCGGGCACCCGCTGGGCTCGTCCGGGTCGCGGATCGTGGTGACCCTGCTCGGCCGCATGGAGCGTGAGGGCGCGGACCGGGGCCTGGCCACGATGTGCGTGGGTGTGGGTCAGGGCACCGCGATGCTCCTGGAGCGGGTGTGATCGCCGTGGACGAGAACGTCTTCCCCGGACTGGCGGCCACGACGGCGGGCTTCACCGCCGTGCGTATCGAGGCCGACCCTGAGCGCCCGGACCGTGTGACGGCGGTGATGGACCGCCCGGAGGTCCTCAATGCGATCGACCAGACGATGGTGGACGAGTTCCATGCCCTCTGCGGGTGGCTGGAGCGGGACCCGCGGATGCTGATCCTCACCGGCACCCGGGTGGAGGATCGCCGGCGCGGCGGCACGAAGGGTGTGTTCGCTTCCGGGGCGGACATCGCCCAGCTGCGGCAGCGCCGGCGCGACGACGCCCTGCGCGGGGTGAACTCGCAGCTGTTCGACCGCATCCACCGTCTGCCGATGCCGGTGATCGCCGCGATCGACGGGGTGGCCTTGGGCGGTGGTGCGGAGCTGGCGTGGGCGGCGGACTTCCGGATCGCCACGGATGCGGTGCGGATCGGCCAACCCGAGGTGGGTCTGGGCATCACCGCGGCGGCGGGGGCCCAGTGGCGCCTCAAGGAGCTGGTGGGTGAGCCGGTGGCGTTGGAGATCCTGCTGGCCGGGCGTGTGCTCGACGCGCGGGAGGCGCTCGAGCTCCGACTGGTCACTGAGGTGCATCCGGCGGAGGAGCTGATGGACGCCGCCCACGCCCTCGCGGACCGGATCGGCCGGAACGACCCCCTGGCGGTGCGTCTGTCCAAGAGGGTCTTCCACCTGCCGAGGGAGGCCCACCCGCATGTGGACGAGATCGCCCAGGCCGTGCTGTTCGAATCCGAGGCGAAGGCAGAGCGCATGCAGGCCTTCCTGGACCGCAGGAAGAAGGGGTAGGGGGCTGGGGTCAGGAGTTCGAGTGCCACAGCCCCGGAGGCCGGGCTCCTGAACGCAGAGCACCCCCGGACCGTGATGGTCCGGGGGTGCTCTGTTCAGTGCGAGCTGACGCGCGGGGCTCGCCGCGCAGGTGTCAGCCGTGGCGCGGCGGCCGGTCGGGCCGCCGCCGGCAGATCAGGCCGCGACGCCCTCGTGGGCGCAGGTGCCGCAGGAGCAGTCCTTGCAGGTGCAGGTGGCGCAGGCGTCGTCACAGTTGGTGCAGGAGCAGGTGTCGCACTCCTCGACGTGGTCGCCGTGGATGTGGTGCAGGTGACCGTCGTGCTTGTAGTCCACGTGGTCGCCGTGCTGCACAGCCTCGTGGCCGCAGTCCGGGCCGTGGGCGTGGTCGTGCTCGGGGTGGACGGCGTGGGTGGAGTGGTCAGTGGTCGTCATGGCGGTGCTCCTCTGCTGCATGGTGGACAGCGTCCCGGATGATGTGGGACACGTGGTCGTCAGTGAGCGAGTACCTGCGGGTCCGGCCGTCGAGGTCGGAGCGCACGAGTCCGCTCATTCGGAGCACACGCAGATGCTGGGACATCAGCGTGTGCGTGACGCCGAGGTTCTCGGCCAGATCGCTGACACTGACAGGCCCCTCGGTGAGCCCCAACAGCACGGCGACGCGCACTGGAGAGGCGAGGACCTTGAACAGCTCGGCTGCCTGGACGATCTCCGGCTTCACGTTCATCACTATACCTGCACATCTGCTCATATGTCCACCCGATGGGATGGAGCGGCGGTCATGGGTCACCCGCAGTGTAGGCACCCCGGCTGCGACACCCGTGTCGACGACGTCCTGCCGGCTCCACCACCCCAGCCCTCAGGCCCAGGGCCTAGGACTCGAGGCTCCGATCTCAGAACTCAGAGCTCAGCCTGCGCCTCGTCCCAGTGACGGGAATGCGGGGGGCGGGCGACGCCGTCGAGCAGACCCTCGGCCGGGTCCACGCCCAGCTCCACGATCCGGTTCTGCTCGTCCACATGCACGACCTTCGGGGAGAAGGTGCGGGCCTCGTCGTCGTCCATCTGGGCGTAGGCGATGAGGATGACCACGTCGCCGGGGTGCA
Source organism: Micrococcus sp. (assembly GCF_034179925.1). GTDB lineage: Bacteria > Actinomycetota > Actinomycetes > Actinomycetales > Micrococcaceae > Micrococcus. The sequence goes on from NZ_JAXFPG010000020.1 coordinate 3,517, forward strand.
CCAGGTGCGCGGCGGCCCCGTTGATGCCGACGACGCCGGTGCCACGCTCGCCCGGGATCGTGTAGGTCTCGAGGCGGGCACCGTTGGTGACGTCCACGATGGACACGAGCTCACCGGGGAGGATGCCCGCGGCGTCTAGGAGGTCCTGGTCGACGGTCACGGAGCCCACATAGTGCAGGTCTGCCTGGGTCACGGTGGCCCGATGGATCTTGGCATGGAACATGGTGCGCAGCATGCGGTCGGTCGTCTCCAGGGTGGGGTCGGGTGTCCGAGCGGACTGCACCATCCTATGCATGAGCACCGGGAGGGTGAGGAGGGCGGACCCGCCGTCGCCAGCTCAGCCCGCCCTCTTTGAGGACCGTGATCAGAAGTCGGTCATCGGGACGAGACGACGTAGGTGCCGGCGATCTTGTCGTGCCAGCCCTGCCGTCGTCCGCTGTTGTCGAAGGTGGCAGACAGGAAACAGAGGATGGTTCCCAGGAAGCCGACGAAGGGGATGAGGGAGCACAGGCCGGGGATCAGGTACCGGACGAATGCTGCGCCGATATTGGGCGTCTTGCCGTTCGACGCGCGGACCACCTTGATCTTCATGATCATCTTGCCCAGTGTCTGGCCCCACAGGCCGACCATCACCGTCTCGTAGGCATAGGCGAGCAGCATGCCCGCGACGACCGATCCGAGCATCGCCCCCATGCCGGCAAGGACGCCGCTGCCCCCGTCGCTGAACGAGCCGGAATAAGCGTCGTAAGAGCTGGTGCTGGAAGCGACGCCCGCGGCCGCCATCGCCGTGCCGATGGCGATGCAGATGCCGACAATGAGCCCGACGATGATGCCATCCAGGACACGCGCGATCGCCCTCTGACCCGTGTCCGCAAGCTTGACGGCACCCCGCCCCGCGATGTGCACGTACTCCGCCAGTCCGGCCGCGACGGAACCGGCAGCCACCATGCCGGGCGCACCCGGGGCGCCGACAGTCGCGTGCGGATCATGGCCGCTCTGGTGCTCGCTAGTGGGCTGACCTTCGGTGGGGGGGGGTGGGGGACTGAGGCGAGGACGACATAGGGGGCCTTTCTGTGGCGGTGGTGAAGACGACTGACCCCATGCTTCAACACCAGTCAGCCTGTCGAGCACGGGATGCATTAAGCGGCGGCCACCGGGAGAGGAGGGACCGCACCAGCACACATGGGGTCGCATGCGGCAGCTGGTGGGGACCCCCAAGGGCTCTGACAGAACCGTAGTGATGATTCACCCTGTGACCGTCGCCCATATCATACACACAGATTAGGGAATACCGAGACTTGGATCGCGTGCAGTCCTCGCCCGAGTCGGGCATCGGTCTCGCAGGTCGAGCCCACGCAGACACCCGGAGGAGGGCGGGCGGTGCGCGGGACGCGGGGGCCGCCAGCGGGCAGCCGGCGGGACGCGGGGGCCCCGACGACGACGCGCCCCCTCCCCTCCCGCGTGACGTGCGTCTCGGCTAGGGTGAGATCCAATAACCGACCGATCGGTCGGGACTCGTCCTCGCCCCCGACGTCAGGAGCCCCCGTGACCGCCACCGCCGAACGCCCCGGCACCGAGCAGACCGCCCCCGAGATCCTCCCGAGCTTCGTCGCCGGCTCCTGGTGGACGCCGGAGGACCCCCAGAAGGTCACCGACGTCCTCGACGCCAACACCGGCGAGCTGGTGGCGCGCGTCTCCACGGACGGCATCGACACGGCCGCCGTCATCGAGCACGGCCGCACCGTGGGCCAGCGCAGCCTCGGCGAGCTGACCATCCACGAGCGCGCGCTCAAGCTCAAGGAGCTCGCCCTCTACCTGAACTCCCGCATCCAGGAGCTCTACGACCTCTCCTTCGCCACCGGCGCCACGCAGCGTGACCACGCCTTCGACGTCGACGGCGGCATCGGCACCCTCTTCACCTTCTCCGGGAAGGGCCGCCGCGAGCTGCCGAACGCCAACGTGATCGTCGACGGCCCCGTGGAGCCGCTCTCGAAGGACGGCTCCTTCCTCGGCGAGCACATCTACCAGCGCATCCCGGGCGTGGCGGTGCAGATCAACGCGTTCAACTTCCCGGTGTGGGGCATGCTGGAGAAGTTCGCGCCCGCGTTCGTCGCCGGTGTGCCGACCGTCGTGAAGCCGGCCACCCCCACGGGCTACGTCACCGAGGCGTGCGTGCGCATGATGCTCGAGTCCGGCGTGCTGCCGGAGGGCTCCCTGCAGCTCATCTCCGGCTCCGCCCGGGACCTGCTGGACCACCTGGACTACCGGGACCACGTGGCCTTCACCGGCTCCGCCGCCACCGCGGCCACCCTCAAGCGCCACCCCCACGTCCAGGAGGGCGGGGTGCGCTTCACCGCGGAGACCGACTCGCTCAACGCCGCGATCCTCGGCCCGGACGCGGGCCCGGACACCCCCGAGTTCGAGGCGTTCGTGAAGGTCGTCTTCCAGGAGATGACCGTCAAGGCGGGCCAGAAGTGCACCGCGATCCGCCGCGTGATCGTCCCGGAGGCCATGGTCGAGGACGTCACCGCGGCCCTCACCGAGCGCCTGTCCGCGAAGGTCGTCCTCGGCGACCCGCGCACAGAGGGCACCACCATGGGCGCCCTGGCCTCCAAGGAGCAGCAGTCCGAGGTCCGCAGGGCGGTGCAGACGCTCGTCGACGCCGGCGGCCGGGTCCGCCTGGGCGGCCCGGAGGGCTCCACGGGCGACGCCGACGCCGAGGCCGGCGCGTTCTTCGCCCCCACCGTGCTCTCCTTCGCGGACGCCCGCACCCCCGCGGTGCACGAGGTCGAGGCCTTCGGCCCCGTCACCTCGGTGATCGGGTACACGGATGTGGACGACGCCGTCGCGCTCGCCGCGCTGGGCTCCGGCTCGCTGGTGGCCACGGTGGCCACGAACGACGGCGACACCGCCCGCGCGTTCGCCGCCGGGATCGGCGCGCACCACGGCCGCGTGCACTTCCTGAACCGCCAGACCGCCAAGACCACCACCGGCCACGGCGCCCCCGTGCCGGTCCTGGTGCACGGCGGTCCGGGCCGCGCCGGCGGCGGCGAGGAGCTCGGCGGCGTGCGCGCCGTCAAGCACTACATGCAGCGCACCGCCGTGCAGGGGTCGCCGGACATGCTGACGGCGGTCACCGGGGTGTGGCATGTGGGGGCGTCCGCGCAGACCGTGACCCGCGCGGAGGTGGAGTCCGGGGAGAAGGAGCACCCGTTCCGCAAGTCCCTGGAGACGCTGCGGATCGGCGACCAGTTCGTCTCCGACCTGCGGACCGTGCGGCTGGAGGACATCCTCGAGTTCGCCGAGCGGACCGGGGACACGTTCTACGCCCACACGGACGAGGAGGCTGCCTCCGCCAACCCGTTCTTCCCGCGACGGGTGGCGCACGGGTACCTGCTGGTCTCCTGGGCGGCGGGGCTGTTCGTGGAGCCTGCCCCGGGGCCGGTCCTGGCGAACTACGGGCTGGAGTCGTTGCGGTTCCTCACGCCGGTCACCTACGACGACGCGATCCGCGTGACCCTGACCGCCAAGCGGATCACCCCCCGCGTGACCGACGACTACGGCGAGGTGGCCTGGGACTGCCGGATCCACAACCAGCACGATGAGCTGTGCGCCCAGTACGAGGTGCTCACCCTCGTGGCGAAGACCCGCCCCTGACCTCCCCCAGCGCTCCCGTGTACGAAACGGGAGGTTCCTGAAGCGCTTCCGTTCGGGAAACGGGAGGTGCTGGGCTCCTTCCGGCGGGCGAAACGGAGCGCCTGAGCGCCGGCCCGTTTCACACACCGGAGCTCCCTGAGGAGCTCCCGTTTCTCGAACGGGAGCGCCCTGGGGAGCTCCCGTTTCTCGAACGGAAGTGCCAGGGGTCAGCCGCGCAGGCCGCCCAGGGCGACGCCGGTCACGGCCTCGATCATCTCCTCGGTGGTCTTGTGGCCGGGGGTGCCGTCGTCGGCCCGGTACCAGTCCACGATCGAGTTGATCATCCCGAGGGTGAGGCGGGCCAGGTTGTGGGGCGTGACGTCGTCGCGCACCGCACCGGCGGCCTGCGCCGCAGCGATCATCTCCCCCAGCCGGCGGGTGATCTCCCGGCGCCGGGCCATGGCGGCCCGCTCCACGTCCGAGTTGCCGCGCAGGCGCAGCAGCAGGGTCACCTGGGGCATGCATCGGGCGAGCACACCCAGGGTGCCGCGCACTGCCGCCTCCACCTGCGCGGCGGGCGGGGCACCCGAGGCGGCGACGTCGTCGAAGGCGGATTCGAGCGCGTCCAGGGCGTCGTCGAGGGCCTCCCCGAGGATCGCCTCCTTGGACTCCACATGGTGGTAGATCGCCGACTTCGAGATCCCCAGGTGGGCGGCCAGCATGCCCATGGAGGTGGCCTCGTAGCCGTGGCGGTTGAACAGCTCCACGCAGGCGGCCAGCAGTGTGGGCTTGTCGTAGCCGGGGCGGCCGCGACGGGGGGCGGCGGCCGTGCGGGGTGCCTCGGTCTCAGTCACGGTGTCCTCCCTGCACAGCACGGGCCCGGCGCGTGTGCACCGGGCCCGTCCACTCTATCGAGTGGTGGGCCTGACGCCTCCGGTCAGCCCTTGTCCCGGAGGTCGTAGACGCGCTTGAGCTTGCCGGAGGAGCGGGCCAGGGTGTCCGGCTCCACGACATTCACCGTGCAGGAGGAGCCGATCCGCGTCTTGATCTCCTTCTGCAGCAGCCGCGCCCCCTCCTGGGCGGTCTCGGGGGCGACGTCGGGGCGGCGCTCGATGTTCACGGCCATCTGGTCCATGCGCTCCGGGCGGGTGAGTTCCAGGGTGAAGTGCGGGGAGAGCGAGGGGATCTGCAGGGCGAGCTCCTCGATCTGCGAGGGGAACAGGTTCACGCCGCGCAGGATGATCATGTCGTCCGAGCGGCCGGTGATCCGGCCCATGCGGCGGTGCCCTGGGTGTGTGGTGCCCGGCAGCAGGCGGGTGAGGTCGTGCGTGCGGTAGCGGATGATCGGCAGCGCCTGCTTGGTGAGCGAGGTGAACACGAGTTCGCCGGGGCGGCCGGTCTCGAGCACCTCGTCCGTGAAGGGGTCGATGATCTCGGGGCGGAAGTGGTCCTCCCACACGTGGGAGCCGTCCTTGGTCTCCACGGATTCACCGGCGACGCCGGGGCCCATCACCTCGGAGAGCCCGTAGATGTCGACGGCGTCGATCTCGAAGGTCTGCTCGATCTCGCGGCGCATCTGGTCGGTCCAGGGCTCGGCGCCGAGCACGGCCCGCTGGAGGGAGGTCCGGCGGGGGTCCAGGCCGAGCTTGCGGAAGCCGTCGGCGATGGTCAACAGGTAGGTGGGGGTGGAGAGGATGGTGGTGGGCTCGAAGTCGTGGATCAGTTGGACCTGCTTCTCGGTCTGCCCGCCGGACATCGGGATGACGGCGGCGCCGAGGCGTTCGACGCCGGCGTGGGCGCCGAGGCCGCCGGTGAACAGGCCGTAGCCGTAGGCGTTGTGCACGCGGTCGCCGGGGCGCACGCCTGCGGCGCGGAGGCATCGGGCGACCAGGCCTGCCCAGGTGGAGAGGTCGTCGTCGGTGTAGCCGACGACGGTGGGCTGGCCGGTGGTGCCGGAGGAGGCGTGGATGCGACGCAGCTCGGGCCCTGTGGCGGCGAAGGCCTTGAAGGGGTAGTTCCTGCGCAGGAACTCCTTGTCCGTGTAGGGGAACTTGGCGAGGTCGGCGAGCTCGGTGAAGTCGGAGGGGTGCACGCCGTGGGCGTCGAAGTGTTCGGTGTAGGCGGGGACGTTCTCGTAGGCGTGGTGCAGGCTCCAGCGCAGGCGTTCGGTCTGCAGGGCCTCGATCTGGTCCCGGCTCATCGTCTCTTCGGGGTCCTTCGCGCCGCGGGCCTGGGGGTCGGCGGGGACGGGGGCCGGCGTGTAGGGGTTGGGGATCGAGGCCTCGAGCATGGCGTTCCTCCTGGGTCGGGCGGCCGGGGGGCGGGTGGGCCGGGGGTGTCCGCGTGCCGGCGACGACGGCGGTCGGCGGGGTGGCGACGACGGCACGGGAATTACTGAACGATCATTAGGTAACGCGCTCAATGTGATCTGCGTCAAGTCCGAGGGGCCATCGGATGCGCGCCGGACGCCCCGCCGCGGGCACAGGGGAGCCTTAACGCGTCCGCCCCTCCTGCCTAGGGTGGGGCCATGGTGAAGATCCTCGACGACGGCGCGACCACCCTGCTCAGCCCCTCCGACATCACGGCCGCCGCCACCTGCGAGTACGGCTGGTTCCGGGACCGTGTGGACCCGGCCCTGGGGCGCTCGCCCCGCCGGCCCGACGCCGAGGACGCCTTCTCCGAGCGCGTGTCCGGCCTCGGGGACACCCACGAGGCCCGGGTGCTCGAGGGCCTGGTGGCCGAGCACGGGGCGGAGCAGGTGGCCGTGCTCTCCCGGCCCGCCGCATGGACCCCGCAGGGGATCGCCGCAGCCCGCGAGGCCACGGCGCGGGCACTCGAGGCGAGGGCCGCCGTCGTCTTCCAGGCGATGCTGCACGACGGCGCCTTCGGCGGTCTGGCGGACTTCCTGGTGTGGACCGCGGACGCGGAGCACCCAGAGGGCGCCTACGAGGTGGTGGACACCAAGCTGGCCCGGCATGCCCGGGTGACGGCGCTGCTGCAGATCGCCGCCTACGCGGACCTGCTGGACGGCATGGGGGTGCCCCGGGCGCGCACGGGGGCGCTGTGGCTGGGGGACCACACCCGCCACGAGGTGGACCTCACCGAGGTGATCCCCGTGTACCGGCGGCAGCGGGCACGCCTGGAGCGGCGGCTGCACGCGCACATCGAGGCGGGGCTGCCTGTCGACTGGCAGGACCCCACGCTCACGATCTGCGGCGCCTGCGGGGCGTGCGAGGACGCGATCGCCGCCCACCGGGACGTGCTGCTCACCGCGGGGTCCACACGGACGCAGCGGGTGCGGCTGCGGGAGGCCGGGATCACCACCATCGAGCAGTTGGCCGCGTCCACGTCGAGCCCGGAGGGTATGACGGAGCGCACCTGGCGCGGCCTGCGGGATCAGGCGGCCATGCAGCTGGGCGAGCCCCTGCCGGACGGCCGGCCGCCGTTCGTGGTGGTGGACGCCGAGCCGATCCGCCGCCTACCCACCCCGGACCCCGGGGACATGTTCTTCGACTTCGAGGGCGACCCGCTGTGGACCGCCCCCTCCGGTGCCATGGAGGGGCTCGAGTACCTGTGGGGCTGGGTGGAGGCCCCGAGCGGGGACACCACGGCGACGGCGTTCGGCGAGTTCGCGTTCACCGGCCTGTGGGCGGATTCGCGGGCGGAGGAGCGGGCGGCGCTCGAGGAGTTCGTGCGCGTCGTGGAGGCCCGGCGGGCCGCCCATCCGGGCATGCGGATCTACCACTACGCCGCCTACGAGGTGACCGCGCTCAAGCGCCTGACGGTGCGGCACGGCGTCGGGGAGGCGGAGCTGGACGACTGGCTGCGGGCCGGGCTGTTCGTGGACCTGTACTCCACGGTGCGGGCCTGCCTGCGGGCCGGCGTGCCGAGCTACTCCATCAAGAAGCTCGAGCCCCTGTACATGGGTGCGGACCACCGCTCCGAGGACGGCGTGACCACCGCCGCCGACTCCGTGACCGAGTACCACCGGTACGTGGAGGCCCGGAGCGCCGGAGACGAGGACGAGGCCCGGCGGGTGCGCGCGGGCATCGAGGACTACAACCGGTACGACTGCGTCTCCACCGCCCGCCTGCGGGACTGGCTGCGGGGGCAGGCCGGTGCCGCCGCCCAGACGGTGGCCGGGCAGGAGCCGGAGCACACGGTCGGGGCCGCCGAGGGCTCCGAGGGGCCGGGTGAGGCCCCCGGGCTGGACGCCGCGGAGGCCTCGCTCGAGCAGGAGCTGCTGGCCCTGGCCGGCACCGGGTACGCGGACGCCGAGCTCGACGACGAGCACCGCGGCCTGGCCATGCTCGCCGCCGGCCTGGGGTACTACCAGCGCGAGGACAAGCCCATGTGGTGGGCTTTCTTCGACCGCGGCGTCTCTCCCGTGGACGAGTGGCAGAACCCCCGGGCCAACGTGCTGTTCGACCGGGTGGACGTCGCCGAGGACTGGCACCGTCCGACGCCCCGTGCCCGGACCCAGCAGCGGGTGCTGCGCGTCAGCGGCCGCCTGGAGCCGGGCACGGAGCTGACGCCGGAGGCGGAGGCGATGACCGTCTACGAGGACGTGCCGGCCGGGCGCCTGGAGTGCCTGCAGCCCAATGCCGTCCGGTGGGTGGGGTGCAAGGCCGTCGTGGAGGACGTCGAGGACCTCCCGGACGGGACCAGCGTGCTCACCATCCGCGAGCGCATCGCCCTGGAGGCCGAGCCCCACGGCGAGCTGCCGATGGCGGCGTTCGCCCACACGGTGATCCAGAGCGCAGCCCTGGAGGGTCGGATCCTGCAGCACGGGATGGCGGCCCGCGCGGCCGGGACCCTGCCGACGGGAGCGGCATCGGACGTGCTGGCCCGGCGTTCCCCGGCCGCCGGGGGCCGCCCGCTGGCACAGATCAGCGCCGAGGCCCGGGCCGCGGGGGCCGAGGGCGCCCGTGAGGGCTGGGAGGCGCTCGTGGAGGCCCTGGAGTCCGCGCGCGGTTCCTATGTGGCCGTGCAGGGGCCTCCCGGCACGGGCAAGACCCATGTGGGCAGCCACGCGGTGAAGGCCCTGCTGGACCGGGGATGGAGCGTGGGGGTCACGGCACAGTCCCATGCCGTGGTGGAGAACTTCCTGGGCAAACTCTCCTCGCTGGGAGTGCCGCCGGAGCGGATCGTCAAGCAGGGCAGGCGCAAGCAGCCGCAGGAGGACCCGCGCTGGACCAGCGTCGCCGGCGGCGCGGGGGCCGCCGCCTCCACCGGGCAGCCCGGCCTGGTGGTCGGGGGCACCGCGTGGGCCTTCGCCCATCAGAATGCGAACCGGTTCGACCTGCTGGTGATCGACGAGGCCGGGCAGTTCTCTCTGGCGCACACGCTGGCCGCCGCGGCCATGGCGGACACCGTGCTGCTGCTCGGGGATCCGCAGCAGCTGCCGCAGGTCAGCCAGGGCACGCATCCGCAGCCGGTGGACCAGGCCGCCCTGGGCTGGCTGGTCGAGGGCGCCCCGGTGCTGGCCCCCGAGCGCGGGTTCTTCCTGGACACCACGTGGCGGATGCACTCGGCGCTGACGGCGGCGGTCTCCGAGCTCTCCTACGGCGGGCAGCTGCGGGCGAAGGAGGACGTCACGGACACCCGCCTGCTGGAGGGTGTGGCCCCGGGCCTGCACCCGGTTCCTGTGTCCCACGCCGGCAATGCGGTGTCCTCCCCGGAGGAGGCCGCGCAGGTGGTGCGGATCCTGCGGGAGGAGCTCGGCATCGGGACCCCGACGGCGCGGATGTGGTCCGGTTCGGCCGGGAGCGCTCCGCGGCCGCTCACGGACGAGGACGTGATCGTCGTCGCGCCCTACAACGCGCAGGTGGCCACCGTGCGGAAGGCGCTCGACGCCGCCGGGTTCACGGGCACCACCGTGGGCACCGTGGACAAGTTCCAGGGCAGGGAGGCGCCGGTGGCGATCCTCACGATGGCCGCGTCCTCCCCGCAGGACGTGCCCCGCGGGCTGGACTTCCTGCTGAACCGGAACCGGCTGAACGTGTCCATCTCCCGCGGCAAGTGGGCCGCCTACCTGGTGCACTCCCCCGCCCTCGCGGACGCCCTGCCCACGAACCCGGCGGACCTGCCGATGGTCGGCGCGTTCCTGCGGCTCGTGCAGCCCGGCTGACCGGCCGGGCCGGCGCGGCCGGTCAGCCCCGACCGGGAGTCGCTGCACACTCATGTTGCCTCCGCACCTCGGCCCGCCGCCCAGGCCCCTACGAGCCCCCTCGCGCCGAGATGAACGCCTTGACCGCGTCCCCGCCTGGATTCCGGTTCCAGCGTTCATCTCGGCGGGAGTGCCAGCGCAATCCGCAGCTGCCGCAGGAACAGCTCCCGGTGAGGCTCGCGGAACACGTCCGCGGTCACCCGGATCACGGTCCAGCCCTCCGCCCGCAGACCGGCGTCCCGCTCCCGGTCCTCCCGCCACTGGCGCTGGTCCGTGCGGTGATGGTCGCCGTCATACTCCACAGCCACCCGCTCCTGTGCCCAGACAAGGTCGACCCGCAGCCGCTGCCCCGTCTCCAACCGCACGGCGGGGTTGACCTCCGGCTCGGTCAGCCCGGCCTCGTGCACCAGCAGGCGCAACCGCGTCTCCTGGGGCGAGTCCGACCCCGGGCGCACCAGTTCCGCGGCCTGCCGCGCCCGGACGACCCCTCGCGCTCCCCGCTGTGCGGCGACCCTCGCCACCAGCTCCTCCCGCCGCACGGCGCCCACCGGCTGGCGCTGCCGACGACGCCGGCCCCGGTCCCGCTCGTCCAGCAGCATCCCGTCGCCCACCACCACGAGATCCTCCAGCGATGCCCCAGCCGCCGCGAGGTCCAGGACCGCGCTGGGCCCGTCCACCACCCGCACCCCCTCCACCTCGAGAGTCACCCTCTCGCCGGCCCGCCGGTGCACGCGCACCCCCGATCGACGCGCTGCCACCGGCGCGCTGGCCGGCAGGGTCAGGTGCACGGCTTCATCGGTGTCCCACCGAGCGGGCAGCTTCACCCCGAGCACGCGCAGCGCCGTGGTGTGGGAGAACGCCGCCGTGGGGTGGATGTCCTGCAGGGCGCGGAGCCGGTCCAGCAGCTCGGGCTCCCGGTCCCTGCGCCGCCACAGGCCCCGCCCCTCGGAGACGAGGTCCGCGCGGCGCAGCCGGTGGGCGGGCACCCCCGCCCGCCGGGCCGCGACCGTGGAGAAGACGCTGGGCTCGCGCAGGAGGCCGTCGAGCCCGCAGGGCATCAGCGGCAGAGGCGACGGTGGACGAGCCATGAGGCGAGTGTGCCCGATTCGGGCACGCCGGCGTCGTCGCCTGTGGACAACCGGGCCGGACGGGCGGCCACGCGTCCAGCCCTGCTCCTCACCCAGTGCCCCCACACACACACGCGCACCCCTCCCCTCACGCTGCCCCCTCACGCCGAGTTGAACGCTGTGACCGCTACCCCGCTCGGATTCCGGTCCTGGCGTTCGTTTGGGCAGGGACGAGGCACCCGCGCCGAGGCCTTCACCTTCTACGATGCCTCCATGGAATCCAACGGGTTGCCCGACGTCGCGCTCAGACCCGTCACCGAGGATGACGAACCATTCCTCTGGCACTGGATGCACGGCACCCCCGACCCGGAGTGGAAGCGGTGGGACGCCCCCTACTTCCACGCCGCCGACGGCCCCGCCCCGGACCGGTCTCGGTTCCAGACCGCCCACGCCCGCCGCGTCGCGTCCGGGAACTCCCGCATCGTGCAGGTTGACCGCACCCCCGCGGGCCTCGTCACCCGCCATGAGGAGGACCCGACCGGGTCCGGGTGGTGGGAACTGGGGATCCTGCTGTTCGACCCGGCCGTCTGGGGTCGCGGCATCGGCACGCGGGCTCTGGATCTCTGGCTGGAGGACACCTTTGCCGCGACCGACGCTCACCTGGTCACCCTGACCACCTGGTCCGGCAACACGCGGATGACCGCCGCGGCACACCGGGCCGGCTTCCGGGAGGTCGCCCGCATCCCGGAGGCCCGACGGTGGGAAGGGCGTCAGTGGGACTCGGTCCGACTGGCGGTGCTCCGCCGTGAGCGGTGCACGACGCCGGCCGCCCCGCCGCGGGACGGGGTCGCCTACCACGAGGGGCGCCTCCCCGCACCTGGGCCGCTGCGGGATCTGTACGACTCGGTCGGCTGGTCGGCGTACACGGACGCGATGCCGGCACTGGAAGCGGGCCTCGTCGGTTCAGCGCACGTGGTCACAGCCTGGGAGGGGGACGTGCTGGTGGGGCTGGCCCGAATCGTCTCCGACGGGCACACGATCGCCTACCTGCAGGACGTGCTCGTGCGCCCGAGCCATCACCGGCGCGGCATCGCCTCCGAGCTGCTGCGCCGGGCCTTCGCGCCCTTCGCCCAGGTGCGGCAGCATGTCCTGCTCACGGACGCCGAGCCCGGGCAGCGCGCCTTCTATGAGTCGGTGGGGTTCACGGAGGTGCATGAGCTGGCCCACGGCGGCGGGCGGGCCTTCGTCCGGTTCCAGCGCTGAGCCGGACGGGCGGGCACCCGGCTCGCCCAGGGACGCACTGCGGACACCCCGTCCGCTGTTCCTTCACCACCCCGCCCCCTCACACCGAGACGAACGTTGTGACCGCTACCCCACCCGGATTCCGGTCACAGCGTTCATCTCGACGTGGGCGGGGCCGGCAGCAGGGGCCGGCGCGGGGAGGGGCCGGCGCGGAAGGCCCGTCAGCCCGCCTGGGAGGCGACGCCGGCCGCCCAGGTCCGGTAGCCGCCGTCGAGGTTGCGCACGGCCCGGCCGTGCTCGGCCAGGATCCACGCGGCGATGTGCCCGCGCACGCCCACCGCGCAGTGCACGATCAGCGCACCCTCGGGCAGCTCGTCGAGCCGGTCGCGCAGCTCGTCTACCGGGATGTTCACGGCACCCGGGATGGCGCCGGCGGCGAACTCCGCCGGGCCGCGCACGTCGATCAGCGACGCCCCGGCGGCCATCGCGTCCGCCAGCTCGTGCCACTGCACGGTCGGCGTCACGCCGGTGAGCGTGTTCTGGTCCACGTAGCCGAGCATGTTCACCGGGTCCTTGGCCGAGCCGAACGCCGGCGCGTACGCCAGCTCCAGATCCGCGAGGTCCACCGCCCGCAGCCGCTTCTCGTTCCAGCCCGTCGAGGCCACCTGCAGCCCGAACACGCCCACGATCGCAGTGCCCAGCACGGGCCGGTCCTCGCCGGGGCGCCCGGTGAGGACGTCGGCCAGCACACGCCCCTGCCGGTTGGCCGTGTTGGCCAGCGGCACCAGCGTGGTCTCCGCGGTGAGCCCGTCGACCTTCTCGACGGCGTCGCCCACCGCGTGGATGTGCGGGTCCGAGGTGCGCAGCCGCTCGTCGACCGAACCCGGCGGACCTGCCGATGATCGGCGCCTTCCTGCGGCTGATCGAGTCCCGCCCTGCCGGGTGAGGCAGCGGTACAGGGCCATGGAACCGACACCCTCCACCACCGATGCCAGAATGGACCCCATGAGCTCGCAGCCCTCCGCCACGTCCGCCGCATCCACCGCCGACCGCCGCCCGCTCGGGGCCGCAGGCCTCAGCCTCGGTCCCCTCGACGGCCGTTACCGGTCCGCCGTGGAGCCCCTCGTGGACCACCTCTCCGAGGCCGCCCTGAACCGCAACCGCGTGCACGTGGAGGTCGAGTGGTTCATCCACCTGGCTGAGCACCGCGTGTTGGCCGGCCTGGACCCGCTCACGGACGAGCAGAAGGCCGGTCTGCGCCGCATCGTCACGGACTTCGACGCCGACTCCGTGGCCGAGCTCGCCGAGACCGAGCGCGTCACCGTGCACGACGTCAAGGCTGTGGAGTACTTCATCGCCGCCCGCCTCGAGGGCCTCGGCCTGGGTCGGCTCAAGCCGCTCGTGCACTTCGCGTGCACCTCGGAGGACATCAACAACCTCGCCTACGCGGTGGGCGTGCGCGACGCCGTCGAGCTGGTGTGGCTGCCCGCCGCCCGGGCCGCGGTGGAGGCCGTCTCCGCGATGGCGCAGGCCGGGGCGGACACCCCGATGCTCTCCCGCACGCACGGCCAGCCGGCCACCCCCACCACCCTGGGCAAGGAGATGGCGGTGTTCGTGCACCGTCTGGGCCGTCAGATCCGCCGGATCGAGCAGCAGGAGTTCCTGGGCAAGATCAACGGCGCCACCGGCACCTACGCCGCGCACCTGGCCGCGGCCCCGGGGGCGGACTGGCAGCAGATCTCCCGTGACTTCGTGGAGCACCTGGGCCTGACCTGGAACCCGCTGACCACGCAGATCGAGTCCCACGACTGGCAGGCGGAGCTGTACGCCGACGTCGCCCGGTTCAACCGGATCCTGCACGGCTTCTGCGTGGACGTGTGGAGCTACATCTCCATTGGCTTCTTCGCGCAGATCCCCGTGGCCGGTGCCACCGGCTCCTCCACGATGCCGCACAAGGTGAACCCGATCCGGTTCGAGAACGCCGAGTCCAACCTGGAGCTCTCCTGCGCCCTGCTGGACTCGCTCGGTGCCACGCTGATCGAGTCCCGCTGGCAGCGGGACCTCACGGACTCCACCTCGCAGCGCAACATCGGTGTGGCCCTGGGCCACTCGGTGCTCGCACTGTCCAACGTGACCAAGGGCATGGGGCAGCTGCAGATCGCTGAGCCCGTGCTCGCGGACGACCTCGACCGCAACTGGGAGGTCCTCGGCGAGGCCGTGCAGACCGTGATGCGCGCCGAGGCCATCGCCGGGGTGCCGGGCATGGACAACCCCTATGAGCGTCTCAAGGAGCTCACCCGCGGGCACCGGGTGGACGGTGCGCGCATGCGTGAGTTCGTGCAGGGCCTGGGCCTGTCCGACGACGCCGAGGCGCGCCTTCTCGAGCTCACGCCCGCCGGGTACACGGGGCTGGCAGCGCAGCTGGCCGCCGAGTTCGGCCGCGCCTGACGGAGAACAAAAACAACAAATACGATTCGCCCATGTCCCGTGCGGGCGTCGTCGAGGTCTCCCGGCGGCGCCCGCACGGCGTTCCGAGGCAGGTCGGCGGCCCCTCCGCGGCCCGGTGCGGGGCGGCATCACGAACCGGGCACGGATCCGTGAAGGTTCTGCCATGGTGCTGGCCGGGGCATGGAAGCGGGTGGAGACTGTCAACGCGAACTGCCACCCGGCACCCCTCGCATCCGCAGTGCCCCCAGGAGAACCTGATGCCCTCTCGTCCCTCGTCCCGCCGCGCCCTGACCGCCGTCCTCCCCGCCGCCGTGCTGATCGGCGGTCTGGGCCTCGCCTCCCCTGCCCTCGCTGTGCCTGCCCCCACCGACGACGGCCAGACCGCCGGGTACTTCGTGGTCGGCGACTCCTCCACGGTCCGCTTCTACACGGAGCACGCGGTGCAGGAGGCCACCGTCACCGTGGCCCCGTACACGGTCTCCCCGGACTCCCCCGAGGGCTTCTACGCCGGCCAGGCCGGCACCCCCACCACCGTGGACTCCTCCTACGACGCCGAGCTCGAGCGGGGCGCTGTGGACCTCGTGGCCCAGCGCCGCGTCCTGGGTGAGGCGGGCACCGGGTATGTCGCCTTCTCCCTGGATGTGGACGGCCGGCCCGCCGCGCAGATCATTGTGGGCCCGGACGCGAACCTTGCCGACGCCACCGGCGGCGAGATCCTCCGCGTGATGGGTCCGCAGGAGTACAGCACCGCGGACCGTCCGACCGTGGACCACCGCACCCTGCTCGCCGCCCCGGGTTCCCGCATGGTGTACCTGCAGGGCAACGCCGAGGGTGACGCCCCCGGCAACGCCTCCCTGACGGTGGTGACCGCCCCCGTGCACGGCCGGCTGGTGTCCGTGCCTGCCCAGGGCACCCCCCAGGTCTCAGATCCGTCCGGGGGCCAGGACCGTTTCGGCTCCACCGTGTACGTGGCAGATGCCGGCTTCACGGGCACCGACCAGGCCGTCTTCCAGGTGGCTGACGACACCACGGGCCAGGTCAAGACCCTCGTGGTGACCTATGCGATCGGTGACCAGCGCGCCGACGACATGCCCCTGGACCCGGAGGCCGGCGGCCTGCCCTTCGACGAGTCCGTGGTGTGGGCGCTGCTGCCAGCCGACGCCGGCTCCTCAGCCTCCCCGACGGCCGCGCCCTCCGCGTCCGAGCCGGCCCAGCCGAGCACCACGGCCGCCCCCGCCGCGCAGCCGACCGCTCCCGCTCCGAGCGCCTCGGAGACCACGGGTGAGCACGCCGTCCCGGAGAGGGTGCAGACCGGCCCTGAGCCGGTCTCCGGCTGGACCCTCCTGCTGCTGGGGGCCGCCGGCGTCGGCCTGTTCGCGGCGGCTCGGCACCTGATTCGCCGGGCCTGAGGCTCCCCCAGCACGCCTCAGAGGCCTGCACACCGCAGAGGCCGGCACGTCTCAGCGGCCTGTGTGCCCGGCGGGCCTGGGAGAATGGCTCCGGCCCGCGCCCGGCGGGCCCTGACCCCACGGGCCGGGCAGGTGCCTGGCCCCGCAGCTGAAGGAGCCCGGTGGATCTGCAGTCGTTCCTCTCGAGCCTGGCGGACCTGCCCTGGTTCGTCACGGCATTGGACCTCGTGGGCATCTTCTTCTTCGCGGTGTCGGGGGCGCTGCTGGCCGCCCGCAAGGACTTCGACTTCGTCGGCTCGTTGACGTTGTCCGTGCTGGCCGGCCTGGGCGGGGGCTTCACCCGGGACATCCTGCTGGACCGGGGTGTGCCGGCGTCGTTGGAGAACCCGCTGTACCTGGCGCCGCCGGCGCTGGTGTCCCTGCTGGTGTACGTGAAGGCGCTGCACCCGAACCGACTGAACCTGACCATCACCGTGTTCGACGCCGCCGGGCTCGCCCTGTTCGCGGTGTCCGGTGTGATGATCGCCCACGGGATGGGGCTGCACCCGGTGTCCGTGGTGGTGGTCGCCTCGGTGGCGGCTCTGGGCGGCGGGGTGCTGCGGGACATCGTGGCGAACGAGGTGCCCTCGATCTTCGACCCCCGCGGCATCTACGTGGTGCCGGCGGTGCTGGGGGCGGCTCTGGCGGAGTTCGCGGCCACGCATGGGGGCCTCAATGCGCTCTCGGGCACGCTGATCGCCGCACTGATCTTCACGGTGCGCATGGTGGCGTACAGGCGCGGGTGGCGGTTCGTGGGCGCGGACATCTCCCAGGACGCCGAGTCCTTGGCCCGGCTGCGGCGGCTGGCCCGCCAGGCGCAGGTGGCGGCCGCGCGCCGGGCCGTGCCCATCCGTGGCAGGGGCACCCGTCTGCGGGCCGGGCGCCGGGACCGGGGCCCGGCGGCGTTCGGGCCGCGGGAGGAGTTCGAGGACCAGGTGGTGGTGGAGGACTACAACCCGGACACGCAGGCGATCACGGTGGTGGACCCGGCCTCGCACCAGTCGGTGACGCTGCACCCGGCGACGGGCGTCATGGATGTCACGGACATCCGCACCGGGCGCACCCGCTCCTTCGACGAGCCTGAGGAGGGGTGAACGGGTAGGCTGGAGGTCCATGACCGGCACCGCTGACAGCTCCCGCACCATGGCCCCCGAGAACGCCCCCGCGCCGCGGGCGAGCCGCCCGATCGGTTTCGACCGGGAGCGGTACATCGAGCTGCAGTCCCAGCACATCCAGGAGCGCCGCCGTCAGATCGGCGGCAAGCTCTACCTGGAGATGGGCGGCAAGCTCTTCGACGACTTCCATGCCTCCCGTGTGCTGCCCGGGTTCGCCCCGGACAACAAGATCGCGATGCTGGACCGCATCAAGGACGAGACCGAGATCCTGGTGTGCTTCAACGCGAAGGACCTGGAGCGGAACAAGGTCCGCGCGGATCTGGGCATCACGTACGAGGAGGACGTGCTGCGCCTCGTGGACGTGTTCCGGGAGCGCGGCTTCCTCGTGGAGCATGTGGTGGTGACCCAGCTGGAGGATTCCAACCACCTGGCCCTGGCGTTCCTGGACAAGCTTGAGCGGCTTGGCCTGCGCGTGGCCCGGCACCGGATGATCCCCGGGTACCCGCACGCGATGGCGACGATCGTCTCGGAGCAGGGCTTCGGCCGGAACGAGTGGTCGGAGACCACGCGGGACCTCGTCGTCGTGACGGCGCCGGGCCCGGGCTCCGGCAAGCTGGCCACCTGCCTGAGCCAGGTGTACCACGACCGGCAGCGGGGCATCCCGGCCGGCTACGCGAAGTTCGAGACCTTCCCCATCTGGAACCTGCCGCTCGAGCACCCCGTGAACGCCGCCTACGAGGCCGCCACGGTGGACCTGGACGACATCAACCTGATTGACCCGTTCCACCTGGCTGCCTACGGGGAGCATGTGACCTCCTACAACCGGGATGTGGAGGTGTTCCCGCTGCTGTCCGCGCTGCTGGAGAAGGTGACGGGTGAGTCTCCGTACAAGTCCCCCACGGACATGGGCGTGAACATGGCTGGCGCGGCGATTGTGGACGACGCGGTGTGCCGGCGGGCGGCCGAGCAGGAGATCGTGCGCCGTTACTACAAGGCGCAGGTGAAGGAGGCCATCGAGGGCGCGGACAGCACCGAGTCCGAGCGGGTGGCGCTGGTGATGTCCAAGCTGGGGCTGACCTCTGAGGATCGCCCCGTGGTGGGCGCGGCGCAGCTGGTGGCCGAGCGTACCGGGGAGCCGGGGGCCGCCGTCGAGCTGGCGGACGGCACCCTGGTGACGGGCAAGACCTCCGAGCTGCTGGGCTGCTCGGCGGCGATGCTGCTGAACGCGCTGAAGGTGCTGGCCGGCATCGAGGACGGGGTGCACCTGCTCTCCCCTGCGGCGATCGAGCCGATCCAGACGCTCAAGACCGTGCACCTGGGGTCGAGGAACCCGCGCCTGCACACGGACGAGGTGCTGATCGCACTGTCCGTATCCGCCGCGACCGACGCGAACGCACGCCGCGCGATGGACTCCCTGGCCGAGCTGGCCGGCTGTGACGTACACACGACGACGATCCTCGGCTCCGTGGACGAGGGCATCTTCCGCTCCCTGGGCATGCTGGTGACGAGCGACCCGGTGTTCCAGAAGAAGGGCCTGTACCGCAAGCGCTGACCCCCAGCACTTCCGTTCGAGAAACGGGAGGTGCCGGGAACACTCCCGTTCGAGAAACGGGAGATCCACCGGACGCTTCCGTTCGGGAAACGAGACGATGGGAGGGACCGCATGACGAGCGAGACCCCTCAGGCCACGTCCGCCACCGTCGCCGTGAGGAAGCGTTCGTATGCCCAGGCGAGCTTCTCGTTGTCGGGCCGGTCCCGCCGCGCCTTGGGCACCATCATGAGCGGCTTGCCGTGCAAGTCCTGGAGGCCGTGGCGCAGCATCGGGCCGTCCACCTCATCGAGAAGGTCTTGGCGAATCTCGACGACGGGCGTGCGGGCGGTCGGACGAATCCCCAGGAACCGCCGGTCGAACGCCGCATGGTGAATCTTGCACAGAGCCATGCCGTTGCCGACGGTCGGAGTACCCAGCTCGTGATTGTCGCCCACGATGTGTGCCGCATCCAGCAGCTCAGGATGCGCCAGGTTGCACACCGCGCAGTGGTTTTCGTAAGCCAGCAGCACGGTGGAGCGGAATACCGGCTGATGCAACCGCACCTTCGTCTGGCGCATGAGATAACGCTTGAGGGCAGGAACCGCCAGCCCCTCGTCAAACTCCTCCACGGCGAAATCTTCATCCGCCACCGGGGCCATGACGAACTGCTGATGCTCGGGTTCCTCAGCGAGCAGGTAGACAGGTGCCACCACCTGGTACTCCGGCGGCTTCCCACCAATGCCGATGAACCAGATGATGGGCAGTCTCAACTGCATGGCCCGCCGAAGCCCCACATTCTCGGCATGCTGCGGATTATCCCCACGCCACTTGTAGCGGATCAGTCCGTCGGCGCCGACTTCGTCCTCATAGGGACGCTTTTGCCCGGGTGCGCGATAGGTCGTCACGATGGACAACGTCGCCTCGAAGCCCCGCGGCTTCCAGATTCCCTGCATCGACGGGATCAGCCGGAACGGGCCGCCCTCCCACCGAAACTCCGCGATGTCGTCCCGCGTCAAGGGGATCTGACGGTCGAAGCTGCGCTGCTCCAACCACGTGATTGCCGCGTGCCGCAGACCCAACGGTTCGGCCATGACACCCCCTTGTTTGCTGGGGCCTCACTCACTGGCCGCCTCCTGGACCGCAGGCTATCAACACCTCACCCGTACTCCGCCCACACCCGCCGCTCCACACCGTCCACGGTCATCACCCCGCCGTGCGGGAGGATCCACTGCGGCCGGGTGTGGCCGAACGGCACCCCCACGCACACCACCGCGTCCGGGTTGTACGTCGCCACGGTCTCCACGACGACGTCCGCCTGCTCCATACGCAGGCGCGCCCGCTCGTCCGCCTCACGCGGGACTTCGAAGGAGCTCGTGGGCGGGCGGGCCGCCAGCACGGCGTCCACGGCGCCGAGCACCCCGCGCTCCCCCAGGATGCGCAGCAGCCTCCGCACCTCCCCGGCCGAGGGCAGCTCCTCGCTCGTCTCGATCAGCAGCACGCCGCCTTCCAGCGCCGCTACATCCGCAGGCCCGCGCCCGGCAGCCATCACCCACGGCAGCACCTCGAGGCACCCTCCCCACGTCCGGCCGGTCACCGCGCGCTGCGGCCCGGCCCAACGCCACGGCGAGGCGCCCTCGCCGAGGCCGCCTGCGCCGTCGTCGTGCGGGCCCGGCACCGGCTCCCGCTCGCCGAACTCGCTCAGCGCCCGCGGGTCCAGCCAATCCACGCCGTGGTCCTCGGACTCTCCGGGCTCCGTGATCTCCAGCCGCTCCCCCGTGAGCAGCGCCGCCCGCAGGGATGCGGCGTGCACCGCATCCACCGTCGGCCCTGGCCCCAGGTGCACCTGCGTGGACCCGCCGTAGAAGCTCTGCACGCCGTTGCCCCACAGCCACTGGTGCAGGTTGGTGTTGTCGCTTTAGCCCAGGAACGGCTTGGGGTCCCGTCGGACGGCGTCGGCGTCCAGGTGGCCGATCACCGTGATTTGGTCCTCCCCGCCCACGCTCGCCAGCACCGCGCGGACCTGCGGGTCCGCGAACGCCGCGTTCAGGTCCCGCGCCCGGGCCTCGGGGCTGGCCCCGAGCTGCCGCGTGGTCGGGTACTCAACCGGCACCAGTCCGGTCACCTCGGTCAGTCGGCGCATCGCCTGCTCGTGCACGGCGGGCGCAAACCCAGGGGCCGCGAACGACGGCGACACCACCGCGACCCGGTCACCGGGCCGGGCCTTGGGCGGGGAGAGGAGAGGGCGTTCCATGTCGGCACCTTACTCACCGGCCACCCTCCGCCGCCCCCGCCAGCAGGCGTTCGAAGCGCCTCTCGTCCCTCTCCTCCTTCAGGTTCACCGTCTCCACGGCCATGCCGCGATGCAGCCCTTCAACGAGCGGCAACTGGGGCCACGGCCGGCGCTGGTTGTCAGGTAGACACATGGGTGACATCATGGATACGCGTCTCTGACGCATCAGTCGTGCCCAGCACGGCGAGTCCTACGGCCACCCTTGGGTGGCCGTAGTTGTATGGAGACATGGTCCACATGTGCTTCATCGACGAGTCCGGCGACGCCGCTGTCTGCAGTCCTGAGCACCCCGACGCCCCTCCAGTCTTCGTTCTCGCAGGCGTCACCGTGCCGGCTGACAAGGCGAAGTCGTTGACCTGGGGGTTCCTCCAGCTGAAGAAGGCCTTCGAGCCGAGCCTGGCCAGAGTGCAGTTCAGCGATCTGGTGCGGCATGAGATCAAGGGAGCCACGCTCCGCAAGGACCTGCGTGCGTCGGGGCGCAAGCGCCGCCGTCGCGCCGTGGGCATCCTGGACAAGACCCTGTCGCTCCTGGAAGCGAACGACTGCCTCCTCGCCGGCAAGGTCATCGTCAAGGAGACCGGGCGGCCCGTGAACGACACCTCCGTCTACGCGAAAGCCGTCCAGCATCTGGCAACAACGCTGGAAGCTTCCCTGGCGGCTTCCGGCACCGAAGGGATCCTCGTCCTGGACTCCCGCACCAAGGTGAAGAACGAAGGCAACGTCCACTCCATCACCACCCAGCGGTTCCGCACCGGCGGGGATGCCTTCCCGCACCTGCTGGAGGCACCCGTGTTCGGCCACAGCGACACCCACGTGCCACTTCAGATCGCCGATCTCGTGGCCAGCGCGCTCATCTTCCCGCTCGCCTGCCACGTCTACTGCGCAGAGCACACCTGGTGCCGGCATGTGGACGGCGCTGAGCACTTCGGGGCTCTTCGGGAACGCTTCGGGAGCCGGTTGCAGAACCTCGAGTACCGGTACATCGATCGCACGGGCCGGCGCGTCGGCGGGTTCCACGTCGAGGACCACCATGACCATCAGCCGACCCACCTGCTGTTCCGCCCGTGAACACACGCCCGGTGCCCCACAGGCGGGGTGCTCAGCGCGCATGCCGGCACAGCCACCCCC
This sequence comes from Micrococcus sp., assembly GCF_034179925.1. Classification (GTDB taxonomy): domain Bacteria; phylum Actinomycetota; class Actinomycetes; order Actinomycetales; family Micrococcaceae; genus Micrococcus. The sequence goes on from NZ_JAXFPG010000020.1 coordinate 25,591, forward strand.
GGCGGGCCGGACGCCGGTCACCTCACCGCGCCGTCACCGCGTCACCGCGCCGCCACGCCTCCGCTCCCACCACGCGAGCAGCGGGAACAGCACCCCTCCGGCCACGGTCCACCACCCGGGGCCGTCACCCGGGGTGACCAGCTCCACCACCAGCTTCCCCACCCAGTACACGGCCACGGCGGTCAGCAGGATCCCCTGCCAGCGCATCGCTCGGTCCCGGTCCGGGCGGAACCGGGCGGCGTAGTCCTGCAGGGTGCCGAATTCCTCGGCCAGCGGACGGCCGGAGGCGGCCGCGTGCGCCCGGGCCTCGTCGGCGATCCCCTGGGCCCGCGCGTCGCCGTAGCTCAGCCGGCTGCGCAGGAGGCCGGCCACGGAGGACGCCCAGGCGTCGTCGTCCAGCGGCGCCGCGCCTCCGGCCGTCTCCCGCCCGCTCTGCTTCACCAACGTCCAGAACCCGAGCGCACCGAGACCCAGATGGCCGGCGACGACGGCCACCCACCACAGCGCGGAGCCCTCGAAGGCCGTCTGCGCGGACAGCCACGGCAGCAGCCAGGCCAGGCCGAACACCAGGGGCAGCACCACCGCCGCCGTCGCTGCCCCGGCACGCACGGTGGTCCACCGCTCCACGAACCTCTGCCAGGAGACGACCACCGTGGACATCAGCAGGCCCAGCAGCAGCGGCACCAGCAGCACGTCCCAGCTGAAGGCCTGCCTCCACCCGTCGGTGAACCCGAACACCAGTGCGACCGGGACGGAGAGGGCCGCGGCGAAGATCAGCCCGAACCCGGGGATCCCCCGCCAGGAGTAGGTGGGGGCGACGTCCTGCACCGGCTCCCCCGCTGCGCTCGCCTCCGCCGCGCGATCCCGCGCCCACTCCACGGCCGGACCGAACAGCTCCTCCGGCCCCTGCCCCGTGCTCTCGACGACGGCCAACGCCTCGGTCAGCTCACGCACCATGATCTCCTCCCGGACATCGTCCAGCAGGAAGCGGCCCACGGCCGTCGAGGCCCACTCGGAGTCCTCCGGAACGCCTCGGGCGTCGGCGAAGCGGTCGATCAGTTCCGGCAGCGGGGGTTCACGGCGGGTCATCACTGTCTTCCTTCATCAGTCCGGCCTGCGGCCGCGCGACGCACGCCCACCCAGGCGAGGACCGCAACCGCCACGGCACCGGCGGTCACCAGCCAGTGCCACCACTGGGCCTCACCCCTCGGCACGAGGACGCCGGCCATGGCGCCCACCACCGCAGCCGCTGCGACGGTGGTGAGCGCCGCCGTCATGCGCGCCCGATGGACGCGGTCCCGCGGCACCCGCGCGGCGTAGGACGCCGGGGAGCCGAACTCCTCGGCCAGGCTCGCACCGGCCTCGGCGGCGTGCGCGCGGGCCTCGGCCACCAGCTCATCCACCCGGTGCTCGGGCACGTCCGCCCGGGAGCGGAGCAGGAACGCGAGCCGGGCCGCCCATTCCTCGTCGGTGGCCGGTGTGGCCCCCTGATCCGCGTCCCGCTCCGGGATCACCCGGGCGGCCACCCCGGACAGCACGCCGCACACCGCGGCGACGCCGAGCCACACGAAGGAGCTAACGCCCGAGGCGAGCCCGGCATCGCCGAGGCCCAGCATGAGCAGGGCCAGGGCCGCGAGCAGCGCGCCGGCCAGGCAGACCGCCGCACCGGCGGCCGCCACCATGGGCACGTGCCGCTGCAGCCGCTCCCACGCCCACAGCACGCCCATTCCACCCACGCCGACCACCAGCGGCACCAGCAGCACGCCGAGGGAGAGGTCTGTGGTGAGTCCGTCCTTCAGGATGGTGAGCACGAAGGCCAGCAACGCCCCCGCACCGGCCAGGACCAGGCCCACCGTCAGCACATCCGCGCCGGTGGTGATGCGCGCATCCGTCAGGGGCTCACCGGCCTCGGCAGCATCCGCACACGCCCGCGCGGCCCACTCCTGGGGTGCACCGAAGAGCTCATCCGGATCCTCCTGGGACTGCACGACGACGGCCCGCGCCTCCGCCAGCAGGCGGCGGCGATGGGCCGGGGCGACCTCCTCGGCGGCCAGCGCGGCGTCGGCCGCGCGGAGCCAGTCGGCCTCGGCCGCACGGGCGGCGACCAGAGCGGTGGTGTCCTTCATCGGGCGACCTCCTGGGGAACGGAAGCGGTCAGGGTCTCTGCGGCGGCGCCGTCGGCCCCTGCACCCAGCCCCGCGAGCGCGGCGCCGAGGGCCTGGAAGGAGGCGACGGCGTCGGCGTACTCGGCGCGGCCGGCGTCGGTGAGGGCGTAGTCCTTGCGGCCGGGGCCGGCCTGGCCCTCGACCCAGTGGGAGGTGATGTGCCCGGCCTCCTCGAGGCGCGCGAGCACGGGGTAGAGCGAGCCGCCGCGGAGCGTGCCGAAGCCGCGGGCGGCGAGGGTCTGGGCGATCCCGTAGCCGTGCAGCGGTCCGCCCATGAGTGCGCCGAGGATCGCCGGCTCCAGCGCGGCGCGCACCCAGGCCGAGGGCCAGGGCGCAGCGGTTGGGACGTCGTCGCTCATGTACCTAGATATAACACGTACCTAGGTACGGGGACACCCCTGAGCGGATCAATCCCCCCAGGGTCAGTACCGCAGGGTCAGTGCCCCAGGATCAGCCCTCCACAGGGCCCGGGTGGGCCGCGGTGTCCTCCGCGCCGCCCGGGATGTGCAGCCACAGGCCCAGCAGCACAGCCGTCAGGATGCCCAGGATCACCCCGCCCACGGGCGAACCCTGCGTGAACATGCCGACCAGCAGGGCCACGAGGCCACCGGCCACCACCTGGGTGAGCTTGGGGCCCTCGTACTCCGGCAGCCACGGCTTCAGCAGGGACCCGCCACCCCGCACCTGGGCCTTGAACAGGGGTGCGGCCCACACGCCGGCCAGCAGCGCCACGGACCCTATGAGCGCGGCGACGAACGCGCCCACCCCGTTGCCACCTGCGGCCACCATGCGTGCGGTCAGGGTGAGCGTGAGCACCACGAGCACCCCCAGGGAGGCGAGGCGGGCGGGCGTGGGACGGAAGAAGGAGGACTCGGACACGTCGGTCATGCCCACATCCTCACACGCGAACGGCGCGGCCGCGCCTGATCAGCGCCCGCACCCGGCGGGCCGGCACGGCGGCGCAGCGGCACCCGTCTACTCGATGCCGCGGGCGGCGAGGGCGTCGCCGACGTCGTCCGCGTGCTTGAAGGTGAGCACCATCAGCGGCAGCACCCACGCCCACGGCGCCATCTTCACCCCCCGGCTGGCCTGGGCCTGCCGGATCTGCTCGGCCAGGGCCCGCAGGTGCCCGATGGAGGAGAGCACCAGACCCATCGCCAGGCCCACCCGCTCCGGGCGGACCCCCGCCCGCGCCAGCGCCGGGCCGAGCACGGGGATCCGCACCACCGGGGTGAGGATCGCCTCGGCGACGCCGGCCATCGCCGAGATCCGCGTGGTGCGGGTGAGCACCTGCGCGGAGAGCACCAGGCCCAGCACCCGCGCCACCATCAGGGCCGCCGAGGCCAGATCCGTGAAGACCCACTGCGCCACGAACAGCAGCGCGTAGAACAGCCACAGCGCCCGCAGGTCCGCCACGAGCATCCCCGCTCCGCGGCGCAGCCCGAACCCCACAAGGTATGCCGCGAGCGCCCCGGCGACGGCGGCACCGGCCGTCCACGGGGACAGCGGCAGCACCGTCAGGGTCAGCACCCAGAGGGCGAACACGGCCGTCTTGGGGCCGGCGGGTGTGCGGTGCAGGGGTGAGTGCCCGTCCACGTAGAGGGAGAGCATCAGGCGAGCTCCTCCGCCACGGCCTCCTCGAGGAAGGCCTCGTAGGCGTCCACCACCTCCGGGGCCGGGCCGGTGCGTTCCACCTGCCCGCCGTGGATCCACACGGCCTGGTCGCAGGCCCGGGCGAGGGGGAGGTCATGGGTGACGAGCAGCAGCTGGAAGCCGTCTGCGGCCAGGAGCCGGTCCGCGATGATCCGCCGGTGGCGGCCGTCCAGCAGGGAGGTGGGTTCGTCGGCCACCACGAGCGAGGGGTTGGCGGACATCACCGCGCACATGGCCAGGCGCTGCGCCTGCCCGGAGGACAGGGACAGGCAGGCCCGGTCCGCGAGCGCGGTGAGCCGGTGCTCGGCCAGGGCGGCGTCCACGCGCGCGGTGACCTCCTGCGCGCTGAGGCGGCGGCCGGTGCCATCCTTGAGGGACCTCACGGTGAGGGCGACGTCCTCCCGGACGGTGGGCATCACGGCTTGCGCGGCCGGGTTGGCGAACACCATCCCGACGACGCGGCGCAGCCCCTTGACGTCCCGGACGGCGTCCACGCCGTGCACGGTGATCTCCCCGGTGGGCACGTCCGCGAGGCCGGCGACGGCGCGGGCGAGCGTGGACTTGCCGGAGCCGTTCTCCCCCACCACGGCCACGCGCGGGGCGGTGAGGTCCAGGTCCACGCCGTCCAGCAGCACGGCCTCCCCTGTGGGCCCGGAGGCGGTGACCTGCACTCCGCGCAGGGTCACGGCCCTCTCGGCTGTGCTCATCTCACGTCACCTCCAGCAGCATCGTCATCCCGAGTCCTCCGGCCACCGCGCAGGCGACCACGGCCCGCTCGCCGGGGGCCTGGTCCTGCAGCCGGTGCACGGCCCGCACCACCGCGGCCGCCCCCGAGGCGCCCCAGGGGTGGCCGAGGGCGAGCGCCCCGCCGGCCGCGTTCACGCGCGGGTCCACACCCCAGCGGTCCGTGTCGGCGGCCCCGCCGGCGGCCGTCAGGCCGAGCCGGTCCAGAGTGGCGAGCGCCTGCACAGCGTAGGCCTCCACCACCTCGACCACGGCCACCTCCGCGAGCGTCCAGCCCGCAGCGGCCAGGGCCCGCTGCACCGCGGCCACGGGGGCCAGGCCGGGCAGGGCCGGGTCCGCGCCGGTGATCTCCGCCCCGACGATCCGCACGGGCCGCAGGGCGGGGGTGTGGGCGGAGGGTGGTGCGGGGGCGCATGTGAGCGGGGCGGAGGGCGGTGCGGGCGGGGCACCTGAGGGCCCGGCGTCGCCGGGCAGGCCCGGCAGTCCGGGCTGGTCCGGGCGACCGGGCACCACGAGCACGGCGGCGGCCCCGTCGGCGATCCGGGCGGCGGTGCCACCCGTGACGGCGGTGGCCGGGTCGGCGTCGGGGTGGACGGGGGTGAAGCGGGCCAGGGCGCGCGCGTCGAGGCGGCGCGGGCCGTCGTCGTCGGGGGCGGGGGCGGGGTCCGCGCCCGGGCAGGCGGGCACCCGTTCGGCGCGGCGCAGCGCGGCGGCGTCCAGGGCGAGGGTGTGCGAGCGCGCGGCGAAGGCCTCCTGCCGGGGCCGGTCGATGCCGGTGAGCGCGGCCAGGGCGTCGGCGGCGGCGGTCATGCCCGGGTCCGGCCACCCGGCCGGGACCATGGGCGCCTGCGTGTAGGGCACCCCGTCCCGCGAACGGACCGGGGCCGTGGAGGGCGACTCCACCCCGCCGCCGATGCACGCCCGCCCCGTGAACGCCGCATGCTGGGCCGCCTGCAGCACCCCCGCCAGGCCCGCCCCGCACTGGGCGTCCACGGTCCAGCCGGGGGTTTGCTCCCCCAGCCCGGCCGCGAGCGCGGCGATCCGCCCCGGGTTCCCGCCCGGGCCGGTGCAGTTGCCCAGCACGACGGCGGCCACGGAGGTGGGGGCGTCCGCGGCGACGGCGGCGACGGGACCAGCCGCCAACGCGCCGACGTCCAGGTGCCCCTGGGCGCGGGAACGGCCCGTGACAGCCGTGCGGGCGGCCGCGGTGATCCACAGCGGGGGCAGGGCCGTCATCGGGCGGACTCCGTGGAGGGGCCGGTGCCCGAGTCCGGGGCGATGCCGGGAGCAGAGGCCACGCCCGCGTCCGGGGCGAGACGGCGCACCTTGCCGCTGCCGGTGCGCTCGAGCCGGTCCACCAGGTGCCAGCGGCGCGGCCTGGCGGCCGGGGGCAAGTGACGGCGGGCGTGCTCCTGCAGCACAGCGAGCACCTCCTCCCCGGACGGCCCCTGCCTTCCCGGGAACGGCTCCACGTAGGCGACCACGAGGCTGCCCAGGCGTGGGGCGGGCCGGCCGAGCACGAGCACCGCGGAGCAGGCGCCGGCCCGCAGCAGCTCGGCCTCCACCTCGGCCGGGATCACGGTGGCGCCCCCGGTGAGGATCGCATCGTCCGCGCGGCCGCGCAGGTGCAGGACGCCGCCGTCGTCGATCTCGGCGCGGTCCCCGGTGCACAGCCAGCCGTCCGGGCTCCAGCGCGGGGTGCCGCTTGCCAGGACGGTGGCGTCCGGCTCGGCCGTCTGCTCCGAGCGCACGTGCAGCACGCCCGCGCGCACCTCCAGTCGGACGTCCGGCAGCGGGCGCAGGCCCGTCCCGTCCGGGTCCACGGCCACGAAGCTGGCCTCCGCGGAACCGTAGTAGTGGACCACCCGCACCCCCAGCCCGGCCGCCCGCTCCCGCAGACCCGCCGGCAGGCGGTCCCCTCCGACGAGAGCGGCCCGCAGGGCGGGGGCTGTGGAGGTAGCCGGGGCGACGGGGTCGGGGCCTGTCTCGGCGCGGGCCTCGATGAGGTCACAGAGATCCTCGAGCTGCGAGGGCGTGCAGTGCACCGCCGTCACCGCCTCAAGGTCCTCCGCCCGCAGCCGGGCCCGGCCCGGCACCCGCAGCTCGGCCCCCGTGCGGGCGCACAGGTCCGCCGCGTTCACAGCCATCGAGGAGACCGGATGCACCGGCACCAGCAGCCGATCCCCCGGCCGCAGCCCCAGCCAGCGCGCAGCATGCCGATGCCCGACCTCCCACGAGGAGGCCGTGCGCAGCACCACCCGCGGCCGGCCGGTGGACCCGGAAGTGAACGCGGCCCAGGCCACCTGCGCCGCCCTGCCGGGGTGGTCGGCCGTCAGGTCCGCGAGCAGCTGCTCGGCATGGGCCACGGAGGCCTGCCAGTGCTCCTCGGACCAGCGCTCATCCCCCACCAGCGGCACCCGGCCCGAGGCCCGGGCCTCGAGGGCGCGGTGCAGCACCGCCGCATGGTCGCCACCGCGCAGCGGGGCCAGACGGGAGGCGAGCTGGGAGGTGGGCCGGGGCGCGGAGGCCGGGGCGCCGTCGTCGTGCCGGGTGGGGCCGGGCATGGCGGCGGCACTCACCGGAAGGCGCGCGGGTAGGCCTTCCACAGGCCGGCGGCGATCAGCGCACCGAGGACCACCTTGGTGAGGTCACCCGGCACGAAGGCCAGCATCGAGGTGGCGGCCGCACCCCAGGTCATGCCCGCGACGCCCACGAAGCCAAGGATGCCGCCGAGGTACACCACCACGATGCTGCCGACCAGGCCCGCCACGAGCGCCGCCACGAACACACGGCCGGCGGTGGTGCCCGGACGCACCCGGCCGGTCATGGCCCAGAAGATCAGACCGATGACGGCGGCCGCCACGGTGAAGCTGAGGATGAACCCCACCGAGGGGCCGGCGAACACGCCGAGACCGCCGCGGCCACCCGTGAGCAGGGGCAGGCCGAGCGCCACGAGCCCGGTGAACAGGGCCATGGACGCGGCACCGCGCCACGGGCCGAGGATGACGCCGGCCAGGATCACCGCGAGGTTCTGCAGCACGATCGGCGCCGGGATGCCCGCCACCGGGATCGGCGGGGCCATGCCCAGCACCGCCATGAAGGCGGCCATCACCGCGATCTTGGCGAGCGAGGCGCCCGGAGAGGAGCCGCGCACGGGGCGGCGGTCGCCGTCGTGGGGGGCGGGAGTGCGCGGGGCGCGGTCCTGCGAGGCGTGACCGTTGGGGGTGGGCTGGCCGACCGGCTGGCCGGCGGCGGGCTGGGGCGAGGCGGAGCTCATACGGGGTCTCCCGAGACGAGGGCACTGCGCGTGTGCGGCGCAGAGCGATTGAACAGTGTTCAGGAGTCTAGCGGAGGCGCTTCCGCGCCCGGTCATGTGTCGGCGTGCAGCCTCCCACACTGTCGAGATGCAGCGAAGAGTTCCAAAACGCGCCAATTTGATTCATACGCTGTCGAGATGCAGCGAAGATTTCTTAGACGCGCCTCTATGTTTCAACTGCCCCGCGACGCCTCGGTGTGCTAGCGTGCCGCCATGCGTTCTTGATCCGTCGCCGTCCCGTGTCCGAGGCCCCTGCCCGGCGGGAATCCCCTGGGCCCCTCTCGGCCCATGGACCGAGGATCACCATGACCGCAAAGAACTCGCTGGCCTCTGCGCACCTGCGCGTCGACGGCATCTCCCTCTCCTACGGTGACCGCCGCGTCCTCACCGACGTGAGCTTCACCGTCCCCGCCACCGGCCCCGTCGGCCTCATCGGGGAGAACGGCTCCGGCAAGTCCTCCCTGCTGCGCGTGATTGCCGGACTCACCGATCCCGACGCCGGCACCGTCACCGCGATAGCGCCCGGCGGCCCCGCCCGCATCGGCCTGCTCCACCAGGAGCCGCCGTTCCATGCCTCCGCCACCGTGGCCGAAGCGCTCGAGGATGCGATCGCCCCGACCAGGCGGGCGGCGGCCGACGTCGACCATGCTGCCGCCGCGCTGGCGGACGCCCCCGAGGACGCTGCCGCCCTGGCCGACGCCTACGCCCGCGCCCTGGACATAGCTGAACGGCTCCGGGTCTGGGACGTCGACGCCCGCGTGGACGCGATGCTCCACGGCCTGGGCCTGGCGACCCTGCCCCGTGACCGGCCCACCGGTGCACTCTCCGGCGGGCAGCGCTCCCGCCTCTCCCTTGCCTGGCTGCTGCTATCTCAGCCGGACGTGCTCCTGCTCGACGAGCCGACCAACCACCTGGACGATGCCGCCACCGCCCACCTGTGCGCGGTGCTGGCCGACTGGCACGGCCCCGTGCTGCTGGCCAGCCACGACCGCGCCTTCCTCGACGAGGCCGTCACCTCCCTCATCGACCTCGACCCCTCGCCCATCCCCCACGCGGTGACCGGACCGCTGATCGGAGACGGCACGGGCACCGGCATCGGCGTCACCCGCTTCTCCGGCACCTACACCCACTACCTGCACGCCCGCCTCGACGCCCGCGAACGCTGGGAGAGGCAATACCGCGAGGAACAGGAGGAACTGCGACGCCTCGCTGTCCAGGTCGAGCGCGACCAGAGCGTCGGCAACCCGTCCCGCGGCGCACCCAGTGAAGTGCGCAAGGCCAAGAAGTTCTACGCGGACCGCAACGCCAAGGTCATCTCCCGCCGCGTCAACAACGCCCGCAGCCGACTGGAAGAGCTCCAGCAGACGCAGATCCGCAAACCTCCCCGGGAGCTCCACTTCGCGGGACTGACCGCGGTCGCCGGTGCCGGCGCCTCCGTCTCGGACGGGTCGATGCAGCCTGCGGGACTGACTCTCGCCGCAGTTCGGGTGGCCGTCACCGGCCGGCTGGCCCCGACCTCCTTGACCGTCGGGCCCGGGGAGAAGTGGCTGATCACCGGACCGAACGGGTCCGGCAAGTCCACCCTGCTCGCGTTGCTCGCCGGGTCCCTCACCCCCGACGCTGGCACCATCACCCGACCGCGCGGCCTGCGCACCGGACTGCTCACCCAGGAAGTGGTCCTGGCTGACCCCAGACGGCGAGGTCCGGGCCGCACGGCGCGGCGGGCCTACCAGGATCTCGTCGGCCTCGACCTGGCAAACCGGGTGCCGCTCTCCACGTTCGGACTACTTGAACCCCGGGATGAGGACCGGCCGGTGGATGTTCTCAGCGTGGGCCAGCGTCGTCGCCTGGCACTGGCCGCCCTCCTCGCGGACCCGCCAGACGTGTTGTTGCTGGATGAGCCCACCAACCACCTGTCCCTCCTGCTGGCGACCCAGCTGGAAGCGATGATCCCGGACTACCCCGGCGCCGTCGTCGTCGCCTCGCACGACCGGTGGCTGCGCCGAACTTGGCACGGCGGCACGCTTGAGCTCGACGCGCCGGAAGTCGGGTCTGCCACGCCACCACCCGACGGGGGTCAGCCCCGACTCGCACGAGAGCGACGGCGGTGGCCTGGTGGGGTAGCAGGACCTGGCTGCTGAGGCAGGCTCCGATCGCCCGAGGCGCTCTCGTGTCCGGAGAAGGCCGAGGGCCAAACCCGCCGACCTCAGGGCCGAGCGCTGCTTTCCTTCGGGAGCCCTCTGATGAATGTCTGGACGACAGGCTGGATGGGCGTTGGCTCTGCAGTGACCACCTGACGGAAAAGCAAGCCGTCCACGAGAGCCAACAGCTCCCGGGCCCGTCCGGAGGCGTCGTGGATGTCGAGCCGGCCCAGCGCGTCCCCGGCCAGGCTGAGGACGGCCTCGCGGACGCCTGCCGGCCCGCTCAGCGTGGACCAGGCCGGATCTTCGGGTGAGAGCTCGAGCAGCAGTGCATACCGGGCCCGCTGGGTCGGCACATCCTCCGCCATCACCTGCGCCAGGTCTGCGACCTGTGCCGCGACGACGTCGATCGCTTCATCACGCCTCTCCGGGAGTCGGCCGGGGTCTAGGTGTACTGACCGGAAACGTTGGTGGCACCGCGGGCGGTCTAGGGCTACTTTTCGCAGACCCCGCTGAATGTCTTGCTCTGTGAAGAGTTCACCGCGTGTCCCATGAAATCTTCACTGCATCTCGACACACACGCACAGGACCGACGGTCCCTCGCAGAACCGACGCGGTTCGCGTCGGTCCCGTGAAGAAACCGTCGGTCCTGTGAGCCGGAGACGTCCCGGCGCTCAACCGTCGGTCAGGGCATCAGCCCCGATCAGTGGGTGTGGCCAGCCTCGCCCTCGTGCTCGTGACCCTCGGCCTCGTGCTCGTGCTCGTGGCCCTCGGCGCCGTCCGCGTGATCGTGGCCCTCGTGGCCGTGAGCGTCCTCGGCGGCGTGCTCACCGGCGCCCTTCGGGGCCTCCTCGTACCCGGTCACCACGGCCATCTCGACCGGGGCGAACGGAAGGTCGACCTCCTTGACGACCTTCCCAGCCTTGAGGTCCACGGTCACGAGCTTCTTGTTCTCGGCGTCCGTGACGTAGGCGGTCTCACCGGCCACCTTGAGGATCGGGCCCGGCTCCTGCCACTCGGCCTTCTCCTTCCAGGCGGCGATCGCGGGGATCTCGGCGGTGATCTTGCCGGTCTCCTCGTCGATCACGGTGACGTCGCCGTCGTAGGTCAGGACCACGGCGGAGCCGTCCTCGGCGCGCCCGAGGGAGCGGAACCAGTAGGAGGAGTCCAGCTGCACGGTGGTGATGCTGCCCTTGTGGGCGTCGATGAGGTCGACGGCGGTGGGACGCTCGGTCTCCTCGCCCTCAGCCTTCTTGCCCTCCACCTTGCGGTCACCCAGGACCACCGGGGAGGTCTCGATGCCGGCGAGGTTGCCGTTGCGGTAGTAGTCGCCCTGCACGGGGACCTTGTGGAACTTGCCGTCGCGGTAGATCACGGGGCCGTTCTCGCAGCCGAGCACCACCACGTCGGTGCCGTCGTGCGGGGCCGCGGCGGCCTCACCGTGGACGCCCGGGCACTCCTTGGTCTCCGCGAGGACCTTGCCGGAGTCGGCCTCGAGCACCTGCACGGTGTTGCGGCCCTCCTCGTTGCCCTGGGTGGTCAGCAGGTTGCCGTCGGAGAGCTCGAGGGCCACACCGTGGTGGGCCTCCTCGGTGCGGTGCTCGTCCACGACCGGCGCGAGGTCCGGCACGGCCTTGTCCAGGTGGTCGGAGGTGAAGGTGGAGATCTCGCCGGTGCCGTCCGCGAAGAGGGTGGTGCGGCCGTTGTGCACCACCACGTGGCCGGGCTTGTCGCCGGGGAAGGTCACGCCGGTCATGCCGGGGTCGGACTCGTAGTAGTGGTGGTGGTCGCCGTGGACCTGCGCGTTGATGCCGGCGCTGTAGATCTCCCAGCCGTTCTCGGTGGTGACGAACACGTCCTTGCCGCTGCCGGCGTTGTTCAGGCGCTTGAAGCCGCCGAGCTTCTGCTCGTGGATGATCTTGCCGGTGGCGGGGTCCACGAGGGAGAGGCCCTCGTCGTGGGAGAACAGCACACGCGGGCTCACGCTGGAGACCTCGGTGGTCTTGGTGGGGTCCACGCGGTCCGCCTCGGAGACCGAGGAGGCGGCGGTGGCCTCAGCACCCGAGCCCTGGGACTGCGACGCGGCGGACTCCGTGGTGGAGGCGGGGGCCGTCGTCGTGCTGGGCGCGTTCTCCGGGCCGTTGCCGGCGCAGGCGGTGAGGGCGAGGGCGGCGGCCGCGAGCGTGCCGGTGAAGCCGAGCACGGCGCGGGCGGAGCGACGCTGGGGGGCGGGATGGGGCATGGAGGGGCCTCTCTAGTGAGAATCGTGTGCGATAACCCAAACGGTAGTCGTATTGCAAACGCTTCGCAAAAGATGACGTCGGAGGCGCGATGACCTGCCGGCCTCCGCCCCCACGCGGATCCGATGCAGAAACGACCCCTCTGGAGCCCTCGGCGGGCCTCAGAAGGGTCGTTCTCGCAGTGGATCGGCAGACCTGCCCGACCTCCCACTCAGCCCGCGGGCTGCAGCTCGCTCTCCACCACCCACTTGTGGTTCCGCATCTGCATGCCGTCGGCCGTGTAGTCCACCATGTAGACGGGCTCGGTGGTCGAGGAGTCCACAGTGCCCTGCGCGCCGTGCATGCCGGCCATGTGATCGGCCTCGATGGTCACCTCCGCGCCATCGGCCAGCGCTCGCGGGGGCAGCTGCGCGCCGTCCGGGGTGCGCAGCTCCTCCTGCACCACCCACTTGTGGTCCTCCACCTCGGGGCCGCCGTCGGTGGGGGTGTAGGTCACCGCGTAGGTGACGGTGTCGAACGCGCCGACCACGGTGGCGGTGGCCCCATCCATCCCGGGCATGTGGTCCGCCGCGAGCGTGACCTCCGTGCCCACCGGGTACTCGGGCGACTCCGCCGTGCGGATGCCAGCCGGGGCAGGGCCGCCGTCGGCAGGGTGGTCCGCGTGCGCATGGCCGTGGCCCTCATGGCCCGCCGACGACGACGCCGCACCCTCCTCCGCGGACGAGGTCGCCGTGGCCGTGGGGGCGGCAGGCTCCGCAGCGGTGGTGGCCGCGGCAGTGCCCTCGGCGGGGGCGGGCGCCTCCTGCGGCGCGGCGCAGCCGGCAGCCAGCAGCACGGCCGCCGAGAGCGGGGCGAGAGCACGCAGACGGGCGCGGCGGGCGCGATCGGTGGAGCGCAGGGGGTTCTGGGTGTCGGTCGTGTCCATGTCCACGACTGTCCCCTCGGACACGCCGAGGTTCAAGGCCTGCCGCGCCGGGGACCCGTTTCCGCCCGCGGGCCGCTTGCGGCAGGATGCCTCGCAGACCCACCGCTCCGAGAGGACCCCCATGCCCCTCCTGCTCCCCGACCGCCCACCCCTGCCCCGCGCGAGAGCCGAGGCGGGCCCGCGCGTCGCCGTCGGGATCGGCAGGCCGGGCGCATGAGCGGGGCGCGCACCATCGTGGTCAGTGCTGTCGTGCTCCGGGACGACGCCGGGCGGGTCCTCACCGTGCGCAAGCGCGGCACCGAGCGGTTCATGTTCCCCGGCGGCAAGCCCGAGCCCGGGGAGAGCGCGGCGGAGGCCGCCGTGCGTGAGGCGGCCGAGGAGGTCGGGGCGGGGCTCGACGTCGGCGCGCTGCAGCTGCTCGGGGTGTTCGAGACAGCCGCGGCCAACGAGCCGGGCTACACGGTGCGGGCCACGGTGTTCGCGCACCCGCCCGTGGAGGTCGGCGCGGCGGCGGCCGAGATCGCCGAGCTGCGCTGGCTGGACCCGGCCGGCCCGCTGCCCGAGGACCTCGCCCCACTGCTGCGGGAGGCGGTGCTGCCCCGGCTCGCAGAGGGGTGAGCGCGGTGGGTGGGAGGCGGGGTGAGCGCGGCGAACCTCCCGTTTCCTGAACGGAACCGCCCCGGGAACCTCCCATTTCTCGCACCGGAGCGCCCGGCGAACCTCCCATTTCTCGAACGGAAGTTCAGGCGTCGGTGGAGAGGAGGGCGCGGATGTCGTCAGCGGTGAGGGACTCGGTGAAGGCCCCGGCACCGGAGTCGTCGGACTCGTCCACGAGCGCGCCGAACAGCTCAGCCTTGCGCCGCTGCAGCTCGAGCACCTTCTCCTCGATCGTCCCCTCGGCCACCATCCGGTAGACCATCACGGTGCGCTCCTGGCCGATCCGGTGCGCCCGGTCCACGGCCTGGGCCTCCGCCGCCGGGTTCCACCACGGGTCCATCAGGAACACGTAGTCCGCCTCGGTGAGGGTCAGCCCGAACCCGCCAGCCTTCAGCGAGATCAGGAACACGGGGGCCTCGCCCTGCCGGAACCCCTCGATCACCTCGGACCGGTTCCGGGTGGAGCCGTCCAGGTAGGCGTGCTCCACCTCCATGGCCTCCAACTCCTCGGCCACCACGCGCAGGAAGCTCGTGAACTGGCTGAACACGATCACCCGGTGCCCCTCACGCAGCACCTCCGTGAGGTCGTCCAGGAAGCGCTCCAGCTTGGAGCTGGGCACCGAGGCGTACTCCTCATCCACGATCCTCGGGGCCAGGGCGAGCATCCGCAGCAGCGTGAGGGACTTGAAGATCGTGAAGCGGTTGCCGTCCATGTCCCCGAGCAGCCCGAGCACCTTGCGCCGCTCGCGGGCGAGCACGCGGTCGTACACCTTGCGGTGGCTGGCCTCGAGCTCCACCCGCAGCACCTGTTCCTGCTTGGGCGGCAGGTCCTTGGCCACGAGCTCCTTGGACCGGCGCAGCATGAACGGGCGCACCCGCCGCCGCAGGGCCGCCATGCGCCCGGGGTCCTCCCCGTTCTCGATGGGGTTCACATAGGCCTCACGGAAGCGCCGGTGGCTGGGGAACAGCCCGGGCACCACCACATCCAGCAGGGCCCAGAGGTCCGTGAGGGAGTTCTCCAGCGGGGTGCCCGTGATGGCCAGGCGGAACGGGGCCTGCAGGTCCCGGGCCACGGTGTGCACCTTCGAGGTGCGGTTCTTCAGGAACTGGGCCTCGTCCAGCACCACACCGCCCCACTCCATGGGGCCGTGCTGGGCGGCGTCGATCCGCAGCAGCGTGTAGGAGGTGACCACCACGTCCGCGCCCGCGGCCTCCTCGGCCACCGTGGTGCCGCGGCGGCGGGTGGTGGTGTCCAGCACGCGCACGTCCAGGCCGGGGGTGAAGGTGGCCGCCTCGGAGGCCCACACGGACACCACCGACGACGGCGCCACCACCAGGAACGGCGGGGCCGCCGGGTCCTCGGCGCGGGCATGGGCGATGAGCGCGAGGGTCTGGACGGTCTTGCCCAGGCCCATGTCGTCGGCCAGGATCCCGCCGAGCCGCTGGTGGTACAGGAAGGACAGCCAGCGCAGCCCCTCCTGCTGGTAGGGGCGCAGGGTGGCCAGCAGCCCGGGCACCTCGGGGGCCGGGGGCAGGGACTCCACCCGGGCCAGGCGGCCCACGGCCTCGGTCCAGGCCGGGTCCTCGTCGACGTCGTCGGCGATCTCCTTGAGCTCCTCCCAGAAGCCCACCTGGTGACGGGAGAGCTCGGTGTTCTCCGGGGTCCACTCCTGCAGGGTGGCCGCCTCGGAGAGCAGGGCGCGCAGCCGGTCGAACGCGGGGTGGTCGAGGCCGAGCCAGGTGCCGTCGGCGAGCATCAGGGTGGTCTCCCCGCGCACGAGCGCGGTGAACAGCTCCACGAACGGCAGCACGTGCCCGTCCACGGACACCTGCACGCCGAGGTCGAACCAGTCGTTGCGGGCCGGCGTGGTGGACACCTCGATCCGGGGCGCGGCGGTGAGCTCCCGGTAGTCGGGGCGGTCGCCGTGCACGTCCACGCGCAGATGGTCCACCTGCTGCAGCCGCGGCAGCACCGACTCGGAGAACCGGGCCGCCCCCACCCCGGTGAGTTCCTGCTCCTCGGCGCGGCCGGCCCGCGGCCACACCTCGGCGGCGGCACGCAGCACGGCGTCCTCGTGGCGGGGGTCCCGGAGGGCGTCCGGGTCCGTGAGGCCGAGCTCGCGGGGCGGGTCGAAGTACAGCCAGGACCAGCGCAGCACCAGGCGGTGGTCGGGGCGGAAGTCCGCCTGCAGGCGCAGCACGGGCGGCTCGAACTCGGGCAGCTCCACGGAGCCGTCCGCGCTGGCCACCTCCAGGGTGCCGCGCAGCCTCGGGTACACCCGGCCCAGGAACTCCTCCCGGTCCGCGGCGGGCACCCGCACGGGTGCGCCGGCCAGCACCATGCGCTGCACGGCCTCCGGCACGGTCCGCGCGGAGGGCACCAGGTGCAGGGTCCAGGTGGCGTCGTCCTCCTCGACCACCCGGTAGAACCCGATGGACCCGACGGCGTGCACCCGCCCGCCCGGCTCCGCGGGGGTGAGGGAGGGGGCCACCTCGAGGGCGCCGTCCTCGGCCCGGGCCACGTCCAGGCCCACGCTCACCGGGGGGTCCAGGACGACGTCCCCGAGCACACCCAGGGGCACCAGCTCGACGCCGGCCTCCCGGGCCTCGGCCAGCAGCTGCCAGATGCGGGGCGAGTCGAAGGCGTGCAGGCCGATCCAGGCGTCCGTGGGGTAGGAGTCCTCGGCCTGCAGCTGCCGCCACACCAGGCGCAGGGCACGCTCCTGGGCGGGCTCGTACTCGGCGCGGGGGAACTGGAAGGCGCGCCAGGTGAGCCCGCCCTTGATCCAGGACCCCTTGGCGCCGCGGCGCAGGGGGCGCAGCACCACGTACAGGGGCCGCTCCTCCCGCAGGTGTTCCTCGCCGGCGGGGGCCGGGCCCCACTGCTGGTACACGTTCCGGGAGGACTCGGCCACGAGCTCCACCCCGATGGCCAGCGGCGGCGGTGAGGCCTGGCGGCGGGGGGCGTCCATGCCGGCGAGGGGTTCGAGCACGCTGCGCCAGGCGACGTCGTCCCCGGGGCCCTCGGTGCGCCCGCCCGGGCTGGGGTGCACCCCGGTGGGGCTCTGGAGGGTGTCGGCGGTGGTGACCATGTCCGCGAGGGCGCGGCGGGCGTGGTCCAGGGCACCGTCCGCGTCCCGGCGGACCACCTCGTAGAGGGCGGCGGCCACATGCTTGCAGTCCTCGCCCACGGGGCAGGTGCAGCGCCCGGCGGTGGGCTCCATGAGGGGTTCGCCCTCGGGGCCGAAGGCGTCCTGGAGGCGCACCTTCAGCCGGTACGGCTGGGGTGCGGTGCCCTGGACGGCGGCGGTCAGGCGCAAGGTGTCGGCGTTGTAGGCCAGGCGTTGCACGCCGCCGCGGGCGGCGATGTCGAAGCCGCGCTCGGCGCTTGTGGCCCCCACGAGGGCGCGGATCGCATCGGTGCGCAGATGCGGGAGTGGATCACCGGAATCGCCCATGGCCATGAGGGGCATTGTCCCACGGCGGCACGGACGGGTGGAAACCGGGGGCCGACGCCGTCCGGGTGGAGCCGATCGCCATCCGGGGCGTGCTGTAGTCCCTGGCCCAGGCGTGCGCCCTGCCTGCGCCGGTGCGGGAGGTGACCCCGCTGCTGCCGGACTTCCGTTACCGGGCGGGAGTGTCGGCGTCGTTCTGGGAGCCCTGGGCCGGGGCGTCCTGGCCGCCCTGCTCCTCGGCCATGCGGCGGACCTCCTCGATGTCCAGGCCCTTGACCTGCCCGATCAGCTGGTCCAGGGCGGGCCCGGGCAGGGCGCCGGCCTGGGAGAACACGAGCACGCCGCCACGGAACGCCATGAGCGTGGGGATCGAGGTGATCCCGGCCATCGCGGCGAGCTGCTGCTGATCCTCGGTGTCCACCTTCGCGAACACCACGTCCTCGTGCTGCTCCGAGGCGGCCTCGAACACGGGGGCGAACTGGCGGCACGGGCCGCACCAGCCAGCCCAGAAGTCCACGAGGACGGTGTCGTTCTCGGCGACGGTCTCGCCGAACTTCTCGAGGGTGAGGTCGGTGGTGGCCATGTCGGCTCCTTCAGGGGTTGGGGGCGCCGCGCCCGCGGTGCGCGGGCCGGCGTCGTTCGCCTGCCACAACGACGCCGGCCAGGCGGCTATTCCGCAGGACGCACCGCAGGGGCCGCATGGGCACGCATGCGTAGGCTGGCGGCATGAGCACCCCCCTGCCCCTGCTGGTCCTCAATGGGCCGAACCTGAACCTGCTCGGCACGCGCGAACCGGAGACCTACGGCTCGCAGACCCTCGAGGACGTCCGCGCCCTCACCGAGGCCGCCGCCGCCGAGCGTAGGCTCACCGTGGACTTCCGGCAGTCCAACCACGAGGGCGACCTCGTGGACTGGATCCAGCAGGCCCGCACCTCCCACGCCGGGATCCTCATCAACCCGGCCGCCTACACCCACACCTCCGTGGCGATCCGGGACGCCCTCGCCGCCGTGGATGTGCCGATCGTGGAGGTGCACCTGTCCAACATCCACCGGCGGGAGCCGTTCCGGCACCACTCCCACGTGTCCGCGGTGGCGGATGTGGTGATCGCCGGGGCCGGCGCCACCGGGTACGCGCTCGGTGTGGCCTGGCTGGCCGAGCGACTGTCGGCCTGACCTGGCCTGCTCCGCCGCCGGACGTTAGCGTCGAGGGCATCGGGCCCACCGTTCCCGGCGGGCACGCCCCGACCCCAGAGGAGGCCGCAGATGGCTGAGCAGGATCCCCGCACGCAGGTGCTGGAGAAGGTGGAGAAGGCCGGTGTGGTCATGCTGACCACCGCCGAGCAGGACGGCACGCTCGTCTCCCGGCCCATGGGCGTGCAGCAGGTGGAGCAGGAGACCGGCGTGATCTGGTTCCTCACCCGCGCCGCCGCCGATGCCGCCCAGGACGCCGACGGCCGCCCGGTCAACGTGACCGTGGCCGAGAAGGGCTTCTGGGCGTCCGTGGCCGGCACCGGCACGGTCATCCGGGACGAGGCCCGCAAGAAGGAGTACTGGAGCCCCGCCTCCGAGGCGTTCTTCGGCGAGGGCGCCTCGCCCGAGGACCCGCAGATCGTGTTGGTGCGGGTCCAGGCCGAGTCCGCCGAGTACTGGGCCTCCGGGGCGGCATCCACCCTGGTGGAGATCGTCAAGGCCAAGGTCACCGGCGGGACGGCCCGCCCGGGCGAGCACGAGACCGTGCAGTTCTGAGGCGTGGGCGCTCAGCGCCCCACCCCACCCACGACGGCGGCGACGCCCCCTGCGCACGGGGGCGTCGCCGTCGTCATGTACGGGGCCTCATGCCCCGGGGTGGGCCGCCAGGGCGGCCCAGCTCACTGCTCGTCCAGCTCCCAGTCCTTCACGACGCCGGTCTGGTTGCCGTCGGAGTCGTAGGTGTAGAAGCCCTGGCCGTCGGCGACGCCGGAGTGGCCGGCGTCGATGGACTCCTGCAGCATGTCCGCGAACTTCACCTGCACCGGGTCACCGGAGTTGCGATGGATGTTCGAGGCCACACCGAAGCCCACGAGGTCGAAGGCCTGGAACGGGCCGTGGTCGTTGCCGGTGGCGATGCGCCAGGTCCGGTCGATCTCCTCCGGGTTGGCCACGCCGTTCACGTAGAGGGCGGCCGCGGCGGACAGCCACGGGATGGACAGCGAGTTCAGCAGATAGCCGGGCACCTCCTTGCGCACGTGCACCGGGACCATGCCGGTCTCCTCCGCGTACTGCAGGGCGCCGTCGATGGCCTCCTGGGAGCTCTTGTCCGTGCCCATCACCTCGGCGGTGTTCCGGGACCACACGCGGTTGGCGTAGTGGAGGGTGACGAACTTCTCCGGGTGCCCGGAGGCGTCGGCGAAGTCCGAGGGCAGCAGGGAGGAGGTGTTGGTGGCGAACAGCGTCTTGTCCGCGGCCTTCTCGCCGATCTCGGCCCAGACCTTCTTCTTCAGGTCCAGGTTCTCCGGGACGGCCTCGATCACGATGTCCGCGTCCCCGACGGCCTCGGCCAGGTCCGAGGTCGGGTGGATGCGCTCAATCGCCTCGTCGAAGCGCTGGGCGTCATAGCCCTCCCCGAGATCCTCCTTGTAGCCGGCGCGGATCCACTCCCAGCGCTGGGGCAGAGCCTCGAGGGCGTCCTCCACGGCGTCGTAGGCGTAGACCTCCTTGCCGTGGTAGGCGGCCTGCATGATGATCTGGCTGCCCAGCACCCCGGTGCCCAGAACAGCGACCTTCTCGAACGTGGTGAACGCGGTCATGATGTCTTCTCTCCTTCTCGGTCCCGCCCCTTCCCGAGCGGATCGCCGTCGTCGTAGTGATATCCCGGACACTACATCCGACTGTTTGATTTTGAAATACCCTGCCGGGTGGCCGTCGGGCGCGGACCCGCGCGCCCCGGCCGCACGCGCTCAGGAGCGCAGCGTCCAGGTCTCCACGGGGCCCAGTCGGGTGCCCTCGGCGTCGTAGTGGTGGAATCCCTGCCCATCGGCCACCCCGGTGTGGCCCGCCGCGATCTGCTCGTCCAACAGGTCGGCGAAGGCGCGCAGCGTCGGGGCATCGTCCTTCGCATGCAACACGGCCGAGACCGTCCGGAACCCGATGGTGTCGATCACCTGGAACGGCCCCCGGTGGGTGTTCCACCCGGTCCGCCACGCGCGGTCGATCGCCTCCGGGGTGCTCACCCCGTTCATGTACAGCTCCACGGCGGCCCACATCAGCGGGCCCAGCATCGAGTTGTAGACGTAGCCGGGCACCTCCTTGTGGGCGATCACCGGCTCCATGCCGGTCTGCTCGGCGAAGCGTTCCGCCCCGGCCAGGGCCTCGGCGGTGCTGGCGCCGGTGGTCATGATCTCCGCGATGTTCTGCTTCCAGATGCGGTTCGCGTAGTGCAGGGTGACGAACCGCTCCGGGTGCCCGGTGTCCTCCGCGAACAGCGAGGGGCGCAGGGAGGAGGTATTGGTGGCCAGCAGCGTCCTCTCCGGCACCAGGGCGCCGACCTTCCGCCAGACCTCCCTCTTCAGCTCCAGCTGCTCCGGCACCGCCTCGATCACGAGGTCCGCGTCCCCCACCGCCTCGGCGAGGTCGGTGGTCGGATGGATCCGGGCCAGGGCCGCCTCGAAGCGCTCCGGCGTGTAGTCCGGCAGGTCCGCGCGGTACCCCTCGCGGATCCAGTCCCAGCGCGCGGCCAGGCCCTCGAGCGCCTCGGGGAAGGCGTCGTAGGCGTGGACCTCCTTGCCGTGCCAGGCGGCCTGCATGATGATCTGGCTGCCGAGCACTCCGGTACCCAGGACAGCGATCTTCTCGAACGTGGTGAATGCGGACACGGAAGGACCTCCCTCACCGCCGCCGGCGCTCCGGCGACTCCGGGGCCCGACCATGACGGCGGTCCTGTTGACGCTACGAGCACCCCACCCCGGGGGCAACGCCTGGCCCGCGGCGCGCACCTCCCCCGCACGACGACGGCGGCGCCCCCCTGCACGGGGAGACGCCGCCGTTGTCGCGGGGCCGGGCCCGGCTCAGTCCCCCTCGCCGGCGGCGAGCTGACCGCAGGCCCCGTCGATCTCCTTGCCGCGGGTATCCCGCAGGGTGGTGGGCACGCCGGCGGCGTTGAGCCGGTCCACGAACTCCCGGGTGACCTCACGCGTGGAGGAGGTCCAGATGGACCCGGGCGTGGGGTTCAGCGGGATCGGGTTCACATGCACCCAGCCCTTGCCGCGCGCGTTGAGCTTCTTGGCCAGCAGGTCCGCACGCCAGGCGTGGTCGTTCATGTCCTTGATGAGCGCGTACTCGATGGACACCCGGCGGCCAGTCGCCACGAAGTACTCGTAGGCGGCATCGATGGCCTCGTCCACCTTCCACCGCGAGTTCACCGGGATCAGCTCGTCGCGCAGCTCATCATCCGGGGCGTGCAGGGACAACGCGAAGGTCAGCGGCACACCCTCCTGCGCGAGCCTCCGGATGGCCGGCACCAGGCCCACTGTGGAGAGCGTGATGTTCCGGGCGGACATGCCCAGACCCTCCGGGGAGGGGTCCACCATGCGGTGCACGGCCGCGAGCACACGCTTGTAGTTGGCCAGCGGCTCACCCATGCCCATGAACACCACGTTGGTGACGCGTTCGGCGTCGCGCCCGTCCCCGCGCAGCCGACCGCCGAGCTCCCCGGCGACGATCACCTGGTTGGCGCGGACCACCTGCTCCACGATCTCCGCCGTGGACATGTTGCGGGTCAGCCCGCTCTGGCCCGTGGCGCAGAACGGGCAGTTCATCCCGCAACCGGCCTGACTGGACACACACAGGGTGACCCGCCCCGGGTAGCGCATGAGCACGGACTCCACGAGGGCGCCGTCGAACAGCCGCCAGAGGAACTTGATGGTGTCCCCGTTGTCGGTCCTCAACCGCTGCACCTCAGTGAGCAGCGGGGGGAAGAACGCCTCAGCGATCTCCGAACGCTTGCCCTTGGGCAGGTCCGTCATCTGCTCCGGGTCCGTGGTGTGGTGCTCGAAGTAGTGCACCGAGAGCTGCTTGGCACGGAACGCGGGCAGGCCGATCTCCTTGGCCTTGGCCTGCCGCTCGGCGAGCGTGAGGTCGGCCAGATGCGTGGGCGGCTGGGACACGCGCGGCTGCTTGAACTGCAGCAGCGGGCGCCCCTCGGCATCGGCCTGCTGCACCCAGCCCTCGGTGCGCGGCATCACCTGAGGGCGGTCGGCGCCGGTGGCCTCGCGGCGCGCCGGCGCGGACAGCGGATGCCCGACGCCGGCCCGGCGCATGCGCTCGCGGTCCTCGGCCAGGCGTTTGGCCTCGGCCTCGTCGATCATGCCGCGGCGGGGGCGGCCGAGCGCGGGCTTGCCCGCACGGTCCGTGCGGTGGTGGGGGGCGGGCGTGGAGCCGGGGCGGCGAGGGGTGTAGTCAGACATCCCCTCCAGTGTCCCATCCGCTGGCCAGGCCCCGCGGGTTGACCTGCCCACCTCCCGAGGGTTCACCCGCCCAGCCCCTGCGGGTTCACCCGGCGTTCACCGAGAATCCGCGTGATCCTGCCGACGAGCACCCCCGGGCTTGCATCCGGCCGGGAAAGGGCTACTCTGGTTAACAAGTTGTTCACCTTCCGTTCACCTAACGGAGCGGAGCGGCCCTCGCGGGCCGTCCCCCACACACCCAGAGGAGGTGCTCCCATGAGCATCCAGCACACCGACCACCACCTGCCCGCCACCCTGAGCCCCCTCATGGAGCGCCGCGTGCTCGCGCGCGTCGAGGACACCCTCGCCCGCCGCTTCGCCGGTGCCCTGTCCGCCGAGACCGTCCGCGCCACCCTGCGCGAGACCGTCGCGGACCTCAAGGCCGGCGCCCGCATGACCACCTTCCTGCCCGCCCTGGCCCAGCACCAGGCCGGCGAGCGCCTCGAGACCCTCGCCCACGGCACCCACGAGGTGCCCGCCGCGGCCTGAGTCCGCCGCACCGACGCCCCTCGACGCCGTCTCCCCGCCCACCCGGGCCAGGGAGGCGGCGTCGTCGTCTGCCCGGGCTGTCAGCCCAGGCCGAGGGCCCGGCGCATCGGCAGCAGCTTGGCTGCGACCTCCGCGACCTCCTCGGCCGCGTCCGCCCCGGGCACGATCCCGCCACCGGCCTGCAACCGCACCCCACCGGGCACCTGCTGACCGCACCGCAGCGCGAGGGCGATCTCGCCGTCGCCGGTCTCGTCCAGCCACCCCACCGGGCCTGCATACCGGCCCCGGTCCACCGGTTCGAGCTCACGGATCACCGCGAGCGCCTCCTGCCGCGGTGTGCCGCCCACCGCCGCCGTCGGGTGCAGGGCGGCGACGACGTCCAGCACCGTCCCGGCCGAGGAACGCTGCCGGCCACGCACGTCCGTGGCCAGGTGGTGGACGTTCGGCAGGGTGAGCACATGGGGGCGCGGGGCCGGGTCCTCGAGGGCGAGCACGGGAGCGAGGGCGTCCAGGACGGACCGTGCCGCCCAGGCGTGCTCGTCGCCCAGGCGCGGGTCCTCGGCGAGCCGGGCGCGCAGGCGGGCGTCCTCGGCAGGGTTCGCGCCTCGGGGCAGGGAACCGGCCAGCACCCGGGAGGAGACTTCGCCGCGGCGCCGGACGGCCAGCATCTCCGGGGTGGCGCCCAGCAGCCCGCCGACGGCGAACACCCAGGTCTGCGGGTAGGCCTCGCGCAGGGCGTCGAGGGCGGCCCACAGGGCGGGCTCGTCTGCGGGGACGGTGTCGGTGCGGCTGATGACCACCTTGCCCAGTCGTCCGCCGGAGGCCGCCATGCGTTCGAGCACCTCGCGGACGGCGCCCGCGTAGCCGGCGTCGTCCCAGGCCGCCGCACCGGGGGCGGGCAGGGGGACGTGCCCGCCGGGGGCGAGCCGGGCCTGCGGGTCCTGCGCGAGGGCGTCCGCCAGTGCGTCCAGGGGTGGGGCCAGGGGCACCCGGCGAGTGCCGGCGCCTGCGGCGGGCACCTCGACCACCCGGGCGGGCACCCGCAGGAGGGAGGGCTCGGTGGAGGAGTCGTCGAACACGGAGGACACCCAGGCCAGGGCGTGCGCGCGCGGGTCGGGGCGCCCGGCGACGGCGCGACGCCACAGCGCGGAGAGCCGGCGGAGACGGTCCGGGCCGGTCAGCAGCACGGTGGCCCCGCCCAGCCCCACACGCAGCCGGCCCCCATGGGACCACACGACGGCGTCCGTCAGCGCCGGCGCGCAGGACACGCCCGGGCGGGCACCATCTGGGCGGGCACCGTCCGGGCCGGCCACGTCCGCGCAGGCCGCCATGTCCATGCAGGCCACGCCCAGGGTGCGGCAGGGCGGCGTGCGCGCGTCGGCCGGGGAGGAAGTGGGCGCGGCGTCGGGGGCACAGCGTCGGGGGCGCGGTGCAGCGGACTCGGCGGAGGGCATGGGCTCCATTCTCCCCCAGCCCCTCCCCCGGGCCTCCCCCGGCCCGTCTTCGGGGCCGCCCGCAGGCCCGGCGCGCAGGCCTGCCCGGGCGCGGGCCGGCGTCGGGGGTTACGGTGTGGCGAACGGCACGCACGCACCGCGTGCCCAGACCTGAAGGACACCGCCATGACCCACCCGTTCCCGGACCCCGCCACCGCCACCCCTGGGGAGCCCGCCCCGCAGCCCCAGCCCCTCACCCCGGCCGGGGTGGAGGTCCCCCCGATGGCCGCCGGCGTGCTGGACCGCGCCTCCCGGACCCTGCACGAGCGCTACCCCGAGGTGGGCACCCTGGAGGAGGTGCGCGCCCTGCTCCTGGACTCCTACGCGACGCTCGCCCGCACCAGCCGCCACCCCGAGATGCTCCCGACGACGGCCGCGAACCTCGCCGGTCAGCGCCTGCGCGCCCGGGGGATCGCCCAGGGCAGCATCGAGTCCCGCCACCCGCGGGTGCTGTTCGTGTGCCACGGCAACGCCGGCCGCTCCCAGATGGCCGCCTCCCTGCTGGAGAACCGCTCCGCCGGGGCGGTGACTGCTCGCTCGGCGGGGACCTCGCCGGCCGGGGAGGTGCTGCCGCATGCGCTCGAGGCGATGCAGGAGATCGGGATCCCCCTGCACAACGCCTTCCCGAAGCCGGTGGACCAGGACATCCTCCGGGCCGCGGAGACGGTGGTGCTGTTCGACGGCGCCGAGGAGCAGGAGCTGGCAGTGCCCGCCGGAGTGGAGGTGCAGCGGTGGGCCGTGCCCTCGATCCGCGGCCTGTCCCTCGAGCAGGTGCGCGGGGTGCGCGACGCCCTGGACCTGCAGGTGCGCGGGCTGATCGCCGAGCTCGGCGAGGAGCTGGTCGGGCAGCCGGACGGGCCGGCGGCGCAGGGCTGAGCGGGGCTGAGCGGGGGCGGGCCGGCGTCGGGACGACGCCGGGCGTCACCCCTGGAAGGGATACCCCCTGGGGGTATACGGTGAGGGGCATGGAGCACGATCCGCACGCCGGCCACGGCTACTCCCCCGACCGCGAGGCCTACCTCAAGCGCCTCAAGCGCATCGAGGGACAGGTGCGCGGCATCCACCGCATGGTGGAGGAAGACGTCTACTGCATCGACATCCTCACCCAGGTGGCTGCCGCCACCAAGGCGCTGCAGCAGGTGGCCCTCGGGCTGACCTCGGACCACCTGCGCCACTGCGTGGCCGACGCCGCCGTGCAAGCCGACCGCGAGGGCCGTCAGGACCTCGTGGACGCCAAGGTGGCCGAGGCCACCGCGGCGATCGGCCGTCTCCTGCGCTGACCGCGGCCCCCGGGCCGCCCCCTCCCGAAAGGATCCCGCCATGACCACCACCTCTCTGAAGATCACCGGCATGACCTGCGGCCACTGCGTGGCCTCCGTGAAGGAGGAGATCAGCGAGGTCCCCGGAGTGACCGGCGTCGACGTCGACCTGCAGACCGGCAGCACCTCCACCGCCACCATCACCTCCGAAGGCCCCGTGGACGAGGCCGCCCTACGCGCGGCCGTGCGCGAGGCCGGCTACGAGACCGTCGAGGCCTGAGCCGATGACGGACCGCTCCCCCGCCGACACCACCACGCACAGCCCGTCCCCACAGGACCGGCACGGCCCACCCACGCGCCGCGTGGACCTGGACATCACCGGCATGACCTGCGCCTCCTGCGTGGGGCGGGTGGAGCGCAAACTCGGCAGGATCGACGGCGTCACCGCCTCCGTGAACCTGCCCCTCGAACGGGCCACCGTGCAGGTGCCCGAGGGCGTCAGCGACGAACAGATCGTGGCCACCGTCCAGAAGGCCGGGTACGGGGCCACGGTGCGCCGGCCAGCCTCGGCCCCGGCAGGCCCGGAGGGTCCGGAGAATCCGGACACCGGGCACGGCGCCGGTGACGCCCACGAGGATCACGACGGCCACGGAGCCGGAGAGCAGGACCATCTGGCGCACGGCCCCCGCGAGGCTGTGCTGCGGCCCCGGCTGATCGTGGCGGCCCTGCTGACGGTGCCGCTCGTGCTGATCTCCATGGTCCCGGCCCTGTGGTTCCCGCACTGGGGCTGGGCCGCATTCGCCCTGGCCACCCCCGTGGTGCTGTGGTGCGCATGGCCGTTCCACGCCGCCGCCGCCCGGGCCGGCCGGCACGGCTCCTCCACGATGGACACGCTCGTCTCCGTGGGCGTGCTCGTGGCCTGGGGGTACTCCGCGGTCGAGCTGATCCTGGACCCGGGCATGACCGCCCACGCCGGCATGGAGGGCATGGGCGGCATGGCGGACATGGCCGACCACAGCCTCTACTTCGAGACCGCGGCCGTCATCACCACCTTCCTGCTGCTCGGCCGGTTCCTCGAGGCCCGCGCCAAGCGCGAGGCCGGGGCCGCCCTGCGCGCCCTGCTGGACCTCGGCGCCGACCAGGCAACCCTCCACGACCCCTCCACCGGCGCCGAGCGCACGGTGCCGGCCGCCTCGCTGCAGGTGGGCGACGTCGTCGTGATCCGCCCCGGGGAGAAGGTGCCCACGGATGCTGTGGTGGTGGACGGGCGCTCCGCGGTGGACGCCTCGCTGCTCACGGGCGAGTCCGTGCCGGAGGAGGTGGGGCCCGGGGACGAGATCACCGGGGCCACGCTGAACACCTCCGGGCGGCTGATCGCGCGGGCCACCCGGGTGGGGTCGGAGACCACGCTCGCGCGAATGGGCCGGCTCGTGGCGGACGCGCAGACCGGCAAGGCCCGGGTGGCACGGCTGGCGGACCGGATCTCGGCGGTGTTCGTGCCGATCGTGCTGGTGGTGGCGGTGCTGACCTTCGTGGGCTGGATGCTGGCCACCGGCGGGGACCTGGCGGCGGCGCTGCGCGCGGGAGTGGCGGTGCTGGTGATCGCCTGCCCGTGCGCGCTGGGCCTGGCGACGCCGGTCGGGCTGCTGGCCGGCACGGGGCGGGCCTCCCAGCTGGGCATCCTGATCCGCGGGCCCGAGGTGCTGGAGGACTCCCGCACCGTGGACACGATCGTGCTGGACAAGACCGGCACCGTGACCGAGGGCCGCATGCGCCTGGCCTCCATCACTCCCGTTGACGAAACGGGAGGTGAGGCAAGCGCTCCCGTTGACGAAACGGGAGGGTCGGAGGGCGCTCCCGTGTACGAAACGGAAGGACCAGCAAGCGCTCCCGTTGACGAAACAGGAGGCTCGACCGCGGCGACCTCCCGCTTCTCGAACGAAAGCGCCCCGGAGACCTCCCGTTTCTCGAACGAAAGCACCCCGGCGACCTCCCGTTTCTCGAACGAAAGCGGTCCGCTGGTGCTGGCGGCCGCAGTCGAAGCCGGGTCGGAGCATCCGATCGCCCGGGCGATCGTCGACGCAGCCCACGAACGCGGCCTCGACGTCCCCTCGGTGCAGGACTTCTCCTCCACCGCCGGCGGTGGGGTGCGCGGCACGGTCGCCCACGACGGCCGTCCCCACCGGGTGCTCGTCGGCCGCACCTCCCTGCTCGAGGCCGAGCTCGGCCCCGACGCCCTCACCACCGCCCACCGGGCGATGCTCGCCGAGGCCGAGCAGGCCGGAGCCACCGCCGTGTGGGTCGCCGTGGACGGCGCCCCCGCCGCGATCCTCTCCGTGCAGGACACCGTCAAGCCCACCTCGACGGCGGCCATCGCCCGCCTCAAGGAGCTCGGCCTGCGCCCACTGCTGGTCACCGGGGACAACGCCGCGGTGGCCACCCAGGTGGGCGACGCCGTCGGGATCGCCCCCGAGGATGTGATCGCCGGCGTGCGCCCCGAGGACAAGGTGGACGTGGTCCGCCGCCTGCAGGGCGAGGGCGCCGTCGTCGCGATGGTGGGCGACGGCGTCAACGACGCCCCCGCGCTCGCCGCCGCGGACGTGGGGATCGCGATGGGCTCGGGCACGGACGTGGCCCGGGAGGCTGCGCAGATCACCGTGATGGGCTCGGACCTGGACCAGGTGGTGCAGGCGCTGGACCTGTCCCGGCGGACCCTGCACATCATCCGCACGAACCTGTTCTGGGCGTTCGCCTACAACACGCTCGGCATCCCGGTGGCGGCCGCCGGCCTGCTCAACCCGATGATCGCCGGCGGCGCGATGGCCGCCTCCTCCGTGCTGGTGGTGCTGAACTCGCTGCGGCTCACCCGCTACGCGCGCTGAGCCAGCCCGACGCCGGCCCCCGGTGGTTCAGTCCGCTCGGGGCCGGTGCCGGGCGGGGCGTCTCAGACCTCGTCCGAGCTGGGCCGCCGCCCGCGCGTGAGCACGTGCAGGACGAACCCGAGGATCACCGACCCTCCGAGGTGCAACCCAGCCGCCTTCTCCGGTGCGATGCCCTGCGGAATATTCGTCCACAGGAACGCCGCTGAGAGCAGCAGCCAGCATACGGACAGGCCCGCTCTCCCGCTTCGGGTCGGCAGATCGGCGTCGAGCATCCCCTTCACGCCGAACGTTCCGACGATCATCAGCACGATGATCCAGAGAATGCCTGCACCACTCACCTTCGGGATTCCCTCCTACGCATCGTTCTCTTCCCTCCGAGACAGCTCACACCCCGATGATTCGACATTGAGGGCAATGGTGCCACAGGAAGAGGCGCGTGCCGTCTCACGATGCGGCCAGCTGCACGCCCTGGCCACTCCGGCGGGCCGATGCATCCGCGCGGAACACCCGGCACCCCCACGACGACGACGCCCCCGCCGCCTTCCCGCGTCAGTCCGGGATGGCGGTGCGGGAGGCCTCGAGCCAC
The DNA here is from genome assembly GCF_034179925.1 of Micrococcus sp. Taxonomy (GTDB): domain Bacteria; phylum Actinomycetota; class Actinomycetes; order Actinomycetales; family Micrococcaceae; genus Micrococcus. The sequence continues at coordinate 55,075 of NZ_JAXFPG010000020.1, forward strand.
TCCTCGAGCTCCCCGGACTCCTCCCACAGCTCGTACAGCTCGGAGGAGGCGGGCTCGCGCAGGGTGATCGCGATCAGCTCGCGCAGCTGTTGGAGGTCCTCGTCGGTGAACTGTTCGAGGAGCCCGTCGAGGTCGAGCTCGTCGGTGTCGGCGATCTCCGCGAGCGCGTCGGCCGCGGCGGCGTCCTCGTTGCGGGCCACACGCACCAGGGCGCCGAGCGCGAGCAGGCGGGCGCCGGCCTCGGCGTCGATGTAGAGCGCGTCCTCCTCGGCCCGGTACTCCTGCCGGTGCTCGTCGAGGCGGTACGTGCCCTCGAGGATCTCGTCGACGAGATCCTGCGCGGCGTCGTTCTGGAACACGTGGACTCCCCAGGTACCCATGGCCTCACCCTACGACGCGGAGGGCGCCAGGGGAATGGGCTGTGGAGGGCGGGAACGGGTCCCGGGAACAGACCGCGGGGGCCGGGCGCATCCGCACCCGGCCCCCGCGTCAAGCGGCAGGCCGCTCAGTCCTTCTTGCTGTAGTCGATGACCACGCGGCCGTCGATCTTGCCCTGACGCATCTCGTCGAAGATGTCGTTGATGTCCTCCAGCGGGCGGGTGCTGACGGTCGGGTGGATCTTCCCGGCCGCGTAGAACTCCAGCGCCTCCACCATGTCCTGGCGGGTGCCCACGATCGAGCCGCGGATGGTCAGGCCCTTGATCACGATCTCGAAGATCGGGGCGGGGAAGTCGCCGGCAGGCAGGCCGTTGAACACGATGGTGCCGCCGCGGCGGGTCATGGCGATCGCCTGGCCGAAAGCCTGGGGGTGCACGGCGGTGACGAGCACGCCGTGGGCGCCGCCGACCTCCTCCTGGATCTTGGCGACCGGGTCGGCGTCCTTGGCGTTGATGGTCAGCTCCGCGCCGTGCTCGGCGGCGAGCTTGAGCTTCTCGTCAGAGATGTCCACGGCCACCACGCGCATACCCATGGCCACGGCGTACTGCACGGCCAGGTGGCCCAGGCCGCCCACACCGGAGATCACGACCCACTGGCCGGGGCGGACCTCGGTCTCCTTCAGGCCCTTGTACACGGTGACGCCGGCGCAGAGGATGGGGGCGACCTCCATGAGGTCCACACCCTCGGGGATCACGGGAGCGTAGCGGGCGTCCACCAGCATGTACTCGCCGAAGGAGCCGTCCGCGGAGTAGCCGCCGTTGAGCTGGTCCTCGCAGAGGGTCTCCCAGCCGGTGCGGCAGTGCTCGCAGTGGCCGCAGGCGCTCCACAGCCAGGCGTTGCCGACGACGTCGCCGACCTTGACCTCCTCGACGTCCGGGCCGACCTCCTCGACGACGCCCACACCCTCGTGGCCGGGGATGAACGGCGGCTCGGGCTTGACCGGCCAGTCACCCTCCATGGCGTGCAGGTCCGTGTGGCACACACCGGTGGAGATCAGACGCACCAGGGCCTGGTGGGGGCCGGGGGTGGGGCGCTCGACCTCCTTGACCTCCGTCTTCGGACCGAACTCGTTGACGACGGCAGCCTGCATGGTGCTCATGGTGTTCCTTTCACGGGGTGGTCAGAGAGGTGCCACCGGCCGGGGGTGCCCACAGAGCGGGCCTCGCGCCTGTGCGGCCGACGCCCCATGCTGTGACCGGCTCCCTCGCCGATGTCGTTCCCGACGTTAGGGCCCGCAGGGTTGCATTAAGGTTGCACGCGCGGACCGCGCGAACCGGGCACGACGCCGGCCCTCAGCCCAGGTCGCGGTCGATCCGTTCCAGCGTGGCCACCGCGAACGCCCTCCGGGGCGAGTCGGCGGGCAGGATCCGCAGCGCGAGGGTCCAGAGGTCGCGGTCGTCGTGGGCCTCGGGCCGGGTGAGGTAGGCCCAGAGCTGGTCCGCGCCGGCGTCGGCGGCCACGGCCTCCCTCAGTCCGGCGAAGATCTCCTCCCGGATGGCCTCCACCCCCGGGGACTCAGAACGGGGCAACACCGGGCCCGTGGCCGCATGCAGGGCCCGGTCCAGGTCGCCCTCCTGGAGGGCGGTGCGGGCGCAGACCACGTCCGCGTGCACATGCTCGCTGAGCCGGTAGGGCCGGGAGAGGACCTGCACCGCAGAGCCCGATCTGTGCAGGGCCTTGCGCAGGCGGTGGACCTCCGCCCGCAGGGAGATCGCCCGGCGGGCGCAGTCGGTCTCCTCGGCGTAGAGGGCGGCCTCCAGCTCCGCGCCGCTGAGCCCCTGGGTGTGCCAGGCCAGCAGGGTGAGGATCTCAGCGTGACGGGTGGTCATGGGTGTGCCGTCCAGCGACGGCTGCTCATGGCCGGTGACCTGCAGCAGGCCGGCCCGGCCCTCGTGCCGGTGCGGGGGCCGGGGCAGCGGGGCTGCCGGCGCGGGAGCCGCCGGCGGAGAGGCCGCCGATGCTGGGGCAGGCGGTGCGGAGGCGGTCGATGCTGGGGAGACCGCCGGCGCAGGCGCCGGGGTGAGCGATGTGGGCGCGGAGACTGGCCGGGGCCCCTGCTCGATCCGACCCGCACCCTGCCCCGGGAACACCGGAGCCAGCCCCACCGGCTCCCGCAACGTCAGGGAGATCAGCTCGCGCAGCCGGTGGAGGTCCGCCTCGGAGAACTGCGACAGGAGCCAGTCGAGGTCCAGTTCGTCCTCGCCGGCGATCTCAGCGAGCGCGGCGGCCGCGGCGACGTCCTCGTTGCGGGCCACACGCACCACCGCGCCGAGGGCGAGCAGGTGCGCGCCGGCGTCGAGGGCGAGCTCGTCCTCCGGGGAACGGTGCACGCCCCGGCGGCCGTCCAGGCGATGGGTGTGGTCGAGGATCTCGTGGACGAGATCTTGGGCGGCCGCGCTCTGAAAGGCGTGGTCTTCCCAGGTATCCATGGTCCAAGCCTACGGCCCCCACGCCCCCTTGCCGGTGAGAGACGGACGAAGTCAGCGGCCGCGCGTCGGGGGTCGGCGGCGGCGCCGCACACCCCTACAGTGGGCACCATGGACACCTCTCAGCCCCGCCCCCCGCAGACGGACTCCCCCGCCACGGACGGCATGGTCTCCCCCGCGGAGGCCCTGCCCTCGGCCGCCCCGCAGGCGGCCTGGCCCGAGCGTGTGGACGCCGGGGAGCGGGCCGTGGCCTACCGGCTGCGCGTGGCCGCCCCCGCCGAGGAGCTGTGGGCGCTGCTGGCGGACCCGCACCGGCACCACGAGGTGGACGGTTCCGGCACCGTGCGGCCGCGGGTGCAGGGGCCGCACCGGCTCGAGGTGGGCGGCCGGTTCACGGTGGCCATGCGCAAGTACGGGCTGCCGTACCGCATCACGTCCACGGTGACGGCGGCGGAGCCGGGCCGTGTGGTCGAGTGGGAGCACCCGGGCGGGCACCGGTGGCGGTGGGAGTTCGCCCCCGTGGAGGGCGACCCGACGGCGACGGACGTCACCGAGGTGTTCGACTACTCCGCCGTGCGCCCGGCTCAGGCGCGCGCCTACGAGCTGCTGCGCCTGGACCGCGACAACGCCCGCGGCATCCGCGCCTCACTGACCCGCCTGGCGGCCCGCCACCTCTGACCCCCGGCGCTCCCGTTCGAGAAACGGGAGGCTCTCCGGGCACTCCCGTTCGAGAAACGGGAGGTGCGCGAGGTGCTCCCGTTCGAGAAACGGGAGCACCCGGCCCGGCTCAGCCCTGGGCGGTGACGGCCGTCCAGTGCGTCGCCTGGGGCGCCTGCGCCAGGTGCGGCGTGACGAGGACGCGCCAGGCGGGGAAGGCCTCCGACTCGCGGAAGTCCACGGTGTGCGCCTCGATGGTCGGCCAGTCCACCAGCAGCCGGTAGCGCTGGGGCTCCTCCACCTGGCGGCGCAGGATGAACGACGTCGCCCCGTGCTCACGGAACAGCGGCTCGGCCTCAGCGACGGCGGCCTCGAAGGCCTCTGCGGCGCCCTCGGCCACCTGCAGCTCGACCATCTCGGTGACGGGGCCCTCCGGGGCGGTGTGGGTGGTCATGGTGCGGTCCTCTCTGTGGTGATCTCTGTGGGGGTCGACGTTCCCGCTTCTCGAACCACAGTGTTCCAGAGACCTCCCGTTTCTCGAACGGGAGCACGCGGGGAGCCCCCCGTTTCTCGAACGGGAGCACGTGGGGGGTCAGCGTCGGGGGCTGGTGGTCTGGCCGGTCACGTAGGCAACGAGCTCGCCGTCGGCACTCACCCGCACCTCGATCACCCGGTCCCGCCCGAACGCGGCGTTCTGCCGGGCCTCTGCCGTCAGCCGCGCACCCAGGCGGGCGGGGGCGATGTAGGTGATGTCCGCGCGTCGCGTGACGGGGGTCTGCCCCAGCGTGGCCACGCAGTACGCCAGCGCCGTGTCCGCCAGGTGGAAGAGGAAGCCGCCGTGGCAGATCCCGTGGGAGTTCACCATGTCCGCGGTGACGTCGCGGTTCAGGCTCACGCGCCCCTCCGCCGCCTCGCCGAGGGTGATCCCGTGGTCGCGCACGGCCGGGTCGACGGCGTGGATCGCCTCGAGGCGGGCACGCACCTCGTCGTCGGGAAGGGAAGCATCGGATGTGGTCTGCGTCATAGCGCCAGTATGCCGGGTGACTGGCGGGCCGCGGGGCTCCGGTCTGCCGCGCGCCGCCGGTGCCCGAGGCGCTCGAGGCATCCACCGCGCGCCGTCCACCTCCCGTTTCTCACACCGGAGTGTCCGAAGAGGCTCCCGTTTCTCGAACGGAAGTGCCCGGGGAGGCTCCCGTTTCGCACACGGGAGTGCCCGGGGCGGCTCCCGTTTCCTGAACGGGAGCGCCCGGGGAAGCTCCCGTTTCTCGAACGAAAGTGGGGGGCGGGGGTCAGCTCGTGGGGGTCCGTGCCGCCCACCAGGTGCCGATCGCCTCGGCGACCGCCGGCGGGTCCTGCAGGTGCGGCCAGTGCCCGGCCCCGGCCCGCACCACCGTCAGCTCCACCCCCGGGGCGAGCAGCGGCACCACGTCCGCCGCCTCGACCTCACGCGTCGCCCGCACGTACAGCACCGGCAGCGCCGCGCCGCACCGCCCCACCCCATCCTCCTCGCACCCCTCCCCCACCGGGGGCCGCAGGCCGGCCCAGAGCGCGCGGGAGTCGGTGCGCAGCACGGATTCCCAGAGCGAGCGCATCGGCTCGTCGGCGGTGGCATCCAGATCCGCGAACACCCGCTCCCGCCACAGCGCAGGCCCGGCCCAGTCCCGCGCCAGCGCGCCGCGCATCGCCGCCCGCCAGTCCGTCCGACGCGCCAGCTGCGCCTTCCTCGCCCGCGCCGCCACAGCGTCCGGGGCCACAGGCACGTTCGAGTCCACCACCACGACGCCGGCCGGAACCCCCGCCTTCAGCCTCGCCTCCGCCCCGTCGCCCGTGCTCGCCCCAACGTCCGCCCCGTCAGCCGTTCCCGCGCCCGCAGCCGGCGCCCCGGCAGGGGCTGCAAGCAGCCCTGCCATCGCCAGGGCCAGCACACCCCCGGTGCTGTGGCCGACGAGCAGCCGCCCGGCGGTCGGGGTCCGTTCGAGCAGCCATGCGGCCGTCGAGGGCACGTCGGCCGGCAGGCCCCCTGCCGCCCCGACGGGGCCGGCGTCGTTGTGCCTTGGCAGGGCGGGAGCGGCCACCTGCGCCCGGGGCACGCCGAGGGCGTCCGCCACGGGGAGCACATGGCCTGGCCGGCCCCCGATGCCGTGCACGAGGGTCAGCGGGGGAAGCCCGGTGCTCGTCACCGTCAGTAGGCCTTGACGCGCTGCTCCACGATCAGGTGGATGAGCGCGAACCGCCCCTCCTCCTGTACGGCCTTCAGCGCACGCTCCACCGCGGCCGGCACGTCCGCGTCCTGCTCCACGCGCACGCCCACACCGCCGAAGGCCTCGGCCATGCCGGCGAAGTCCGGGTTGGCCAGCTGGGTGCCGGAGACCCGCTCGGGGTACTGGCGCTCCTGGTGGGTGCGGATGGTGCCGTATTCCTGGTTGTCCATCACGACCACCAGCGGGGTGGCCCCGTACTGGGCGGCAGTGGCCAGCTCCTGACCGTTCATGAGGAACTCGCCGTCGCCGGCGATGGTGACCACCACACGGTCCGGGAAGTTCAGGGAGGCGGCCACGGCGCCGGGCACGGAGTAGCCCATGGAGCCGTTGCGGGCGGAGATCATGGCCCGGTAGCCCTCGGTGGGGAAGTACCGGTGGGCCCAGTTGGTGTGCTCACCGGCGCCGAGGGAGATCATCGAGTCCTTCGGCAGCTGCGGCACGAGGTTCGCCATGAGGGTGTCCATGCGGGCCGGCCCGTCGGTGGGCTCGGCAGAGGGCAGGGCGGCGAAGGCCTCCTGCTCGCCACGCATGCGGGAGGTCCACTCCTCCCATTCGGGTTTGACGTCCAGCTCCATGCGCACGAGGTCGCGCACGAACACGTCCGGCTTGGCCACGATCTGGTGGGACACGGGCCCGGAGCGCCCGCGCAGGGACGGGTCGATGGTCACCAGGAAGTTCTTCTTCTCCCAGTTCTGGCGGATGGTGAAGCCGTCCGTGACGACGTCCCCGGGCACGGTGCCCACGAAGACGATCAGGTCGGTCTCCTCGAGCAGGTCGTAGGTGGGCTTGGGCCGGCCGTAGCCGATGGGGCCCACGTAGGAGGGCGAGGAGAACGGCACGGTGCCCTCGGTGCGCCATTCGGCGGCGGCCGGGAGCTTGTGCTCCTCGAGCCAGGCGGTGAGCTGCGCGGCGCCCTCGTCGGTCCAGTCGTTGCCGCCGGTGATGAACAGCGGCTTGTCCGCGGCCTTGAGCGCGGAGTGCAGGGCCTTCCAGTCGTCCACGGTCATGCCGCCGTTGGCGACGGGGATCCGGGGGTGCAGGTCGGCGTCGATCTGCTGGCAGATCACGTCCTCAGGCAGCCCGACGACGACGGGCCCGGGCCGCCCGGAGGCCGCCGCGAACATGGCCTCGGCCACGATCTCGGAGGCGCGCTCGGGGTGGTCCAGGACCATCACGCGTTTGGTCCCGGAGCCGAACCAGGCGTGGGGGTCGAACTCCTGGAACGCCTCACGGTCCCGGTGCTCGAAGGGGATGAGCCCCACGAACAGCACCATGGGGGTGGAGTCCTGCCAGGCGGTGTGCAGGCCGACGTGCGCGTTCGCCGCACCGGGGCCGCGGGTGACCATGGCGACGCCGGGCACCGGGTTCATCTTGCCGTCCGCCTCCGCCATGTAGGTGGCGCCGCCCTCGTGGCGGCAGACCACGTTCTCGATGCTGGAGCCGTGCAGGCCGTCGAGCACGTCGAGGTAGGACTCGCCCGGCACGGTGTACACGCGGCGCACCCCGTGGGCCTCGAGGGTCTTCACGATCACGTGTCCGGCGGAGAGGGTTCCGGAGGAGGAGGACTGGGACATGGGCGCTCCTGGGACGGGATGCGGTCAGGGGTGGCCCCAACCTAACGGAGGAATCCCGCCGATCCCACAGGGCACGCTGGTCCCACAGGGCACGCGGGCGAGCGCGCCCGGTCTGCTGGTGCGTGTTCACGCACCGGACACACGAAGGTGTGAAGACCGGGCGCACAGGGCTCACTCCAAGCGATCCCGAGCGTCGAGACCTCTCAGCGCCAGGAGCACTGCCCCGATGAAGGCCAGTGTGGTGCCTGCCCCCATGATGCCCACCAGGGGCCAGGGGATGTGCAGATCGACCGGGAGGTCCTTCAGCCGCGCCACGGCCAGCACGCTCAGTGCACTGCCCGCGAGTCCGGCCACGGTCGGAGCGACGACGACCCATGCGATCTGACCGGCCAGGACCGAACGCACCCACGAGCTGCGCAGACCCATGGCCTGGGCGCCGGCGAGGATGCTGCGCCCGGCCGCCCCGGCCTGGACACCATAGATGAGGGCGAGGGCCACCCCCAGTGCGGCCAGGGCGCCAGCGCCCCAGAGGATGCCCTCGGGGACGGCGAAGGTGTCCTGAGGCTTGGGCAGGTCCATCCACTCAGGGTTGAAGCCCAGGCGTTCGGGCAGGTCTGCCGCCGCGGTCCGTTGGTCAGCGTTGAGCCGAGGGAACACGTGGGCGATCTCCAGGGTGAGCGGCAGATCGGCAGAGCGGGCGGTGTCGGCGAGGATCACGGCGCCCCCGTTCACGAGGCTGCCCTGCATTCCTTCCACCGTGGTGACGGGGAGATCGATGAGGGTCTGGTCCTGTCCCAGGCTTTCCGCCTCCGGATCCAGCACGGTCAGCGGGCCGCTCGAAGCCTCCTGGCTGCGCAGTGCCCCACCCCGGTTCAGGGCGTCCACGGCCGGGGTCGGCAGTTCGCCGAGACCCATCACATCGGCGGCCTGCTGCGCGGAGGAGACCACCACGATCGGACCGTCTTGCTGGGTGGTGGAGGCCTCCACCTGGAAGAAGGCGAAGTCCCCCGTGGCGCCCAGGGCGTCCCGGACATCCTCCACGATGCTCTCCGCCACAGCCTGGTCACCGATGTTGAGTACATCGACACGGGCCTGATCCTCCGGGACGGTGGACACGAGCGAGCTGTTGAACGTTTCGGCCGCACTGGTTGTTCTCGTCACAAGACTCGTGGTGAGCACGGCCTGAAGACCGAACAGCAGCATGATCAGCCAAGCGCCGCCGGCTGAGGTGATCATCCGGGTGCGGAGCAGGGCAGCGGGACGCTGGGTGAGGCCCCGGTGGGAACGGAGCCCGAGGGCGAGGGGGACGAGGAGGACGACGGCGACTCCTATCAGCGAGCTGCTCGTGCCGATCTGGGTTCCCCGCAGTCCGTCCTGGAGGATCCAGGCGGCGGCGGCGAGGCAGAGGACGATGAGGCCGATCAGCAGTGCGGTCGAGGGCCACGGCACCCGAGACCGCCGAGCCCAGGCGAGGTCTGCCCGCGTACGGGGGCTGAGCCGCAGCAGGGCGAGCCCCGTGCCGAGCATGACCCCGAGCACGCTCGTTCCCATGATGATCGCTGCGACGGTGGGCAACCCCACCCACGGTCCGAGAGGGGCCGGCAGAAGGCCTGCGAGGACCGCACGGAGCCCCAGCCCGAGCAGTGCTCCCGCCGCTGTACCGGCCAGGGCGCCGAGGACGCTCAGGCACAAGGGCAACAGCATCACCAGACGGTGGGTGCGGTTGGGGCGCACGCCCAACGCCGTGAGGGTTCCCACCGAGCGGACGAGCAGGCGGCTGCCTCCCCAGGAGGTGATGGCGGCGGTCAGTGTGGGGACAAGGAGCAACGGGAGCAGGAAGATCCACAGGTTGGAGGACACGTTGAAACCGCGGGGCATCTCGAGCAATTCTGCGGCAGAGAGCGGATCCTCGATTGCGACCTCTCCTTGCCCCACCACGGGGTCGGCCTCAAGAGCCCCCACGAGTGCCGAGTAGACCTGTTCCTGGTCGCCCCGGGACCAATACACGCTGGCGGAGGCGGAGACGCCCAAACGGTGGAGTGCTTCGGAGGAGAGGTCCTGGCCGGCACCGGCCCATGTTCCCGGAGCGGGGAAGACGGTGATGCCGTCACGTTGGTAGTCCTCGGAGGCAGTGCAGGTGATCTCCAGGGACAGCGCACCGTCGTAGAAGGAGATCCGCGTGCGGTCACCGAGGCGTTCGGCCAGGGCTGGGGACGCACACGCCTGGCCTGGGTGCTGGGGGGCCACACCGCTGACGAGGTCCACCGCACCCACGGGGGTCGCCGTCATGTCTCGCTCGTGATAGTAGACCGGGGGGAGGGAGACTTCTTTCGCCTCTCCGAGATCGCGCACCGTGAGGCCGACCCCGACGTCCTCGGCACCGGCATCGTGGAGGGCGGAGGTCAGCGCGGGCTGATCGAGCCCGGCGCCGAGGGGGAGTTCGACGACGTTCTGACTCGCATATTCAAAACCGCCCAGGAGTTGATCCCTCTGCTGTTCTGGGCCCAGGGAGTAGCTCTGGGTGACGGCATGGAGCAGGACCATCAGGGCGGCGGCGGTGGCAGAGGCCAGGGCCGTCCACCACGAGCCTCGGGTGCGGAGGAACACGGGCAGGAGGGATGCAATGCCTGCCGTGGAGCGGCCCGTCTGCGAGGTGAGCCGACGCCCGTTCATGCGTGGCTCCCGGTGGTCAGGGCAGACGCGGAGGTGTCGGTTCCGCCACTCAGCCGACCGTCGCTCATGGTCCACACGTGATCGGCATAGTCGCGCACGACGTCGTCGTGGGTGACGACCACCACGCAGACACCGTCATCGGCGAGCGCCCGGAGCAGGGAGAGGATCTCGCGGGTGGTGACGGAGTCGAGAGCGCCGGTGGGCTCGTCGGCCAGGAGGATGCGTCGGCCGCCCGCCACGGCACGGGCAATGCCCACCCGCTGGCGCTGGCCGCCGGAGAGCTCCACCGGCCGACGGCCCTCCATGCCGGCCAACCCCACGCGCCCAAGCCAGGCGTCCGCCTCCTCGGCGGCCTGGGCGGCCGTCCATCCGCGCGCCCTCAGCGGCAGAGCGACGTTCTCCTGAGCCGTGAGCATGGGCAGGAGGTTGTCGTCCTGGAACACGAGGCCGATCTCATGGAGACGCACATCGGCCCGAGCGTTGGCCCCGAGGCCGGCCAGGTCCGCGTCCGCGACCCGGACGACCCCCGAATCCGGCACCTCAAGCCCAGCGATGACGTGCAACATGGACGTCTTGCCAGAGCCCGAGGCACCCATCACAGCGACAAACTCACCATGGCCGAAGGCCACGGACACCCCATCCAGGGCTGTCACCGCCTCAGAGCCACTGGAGAAGCGCAGACTGACGTCCTGAACATGGATGGCCGGATCAGACACTGTATCCCTAACGATAGAAGGGTTGTGAATGGAGAGACGAAATCAGGGGGCGAAACTCAGCATCCCCCATTCGTCCGCCACGAGGACATGCGGTCGTTCTTCCTGGAAAGAGACATGAGCGATGATCCTCGGTGATGGAAAATACAAACCAACGAGAAAGCACAGTATCACGTCCTGCTGCTCATGCACTTCACAGTTCGTCTCATGTAGAGCAACCGCCCAGGGCACGATGCCCCCTGCCGCCGGCACGCCCCCGCCCGTAGGCTTCCTCCATGCTCTCCCCCCGCACCCTCGGCCACCTCTCCGCCGTCTCGGCCTTCCTGGACACCGCTCCCGGGATGCGCGGCGGCCAGCCCGCCGACGAGCAGTTCACGGCCGGCGTGCAGCTGCCCTCACTCGTCCCCGCCCTCCTGGAGGAGGAGGGCCGCCTGCGGGTGGCGGCCACAGCCCTGACCCGAGGCAGGGACCTGCGCGCCCGGCTCACGCAGATCTGGGCCCTGGCCGCCGTCGACGCGCCCACCGCACTGACCGCCGTGAACACCCTGCTCGCCGAGGTGGGCCCGCTGCGGGTGGTCGAGGCTGAGGACGGCACGGCGTTCGCCGCGGCCGAGACCCCCGCGGACGCCGTCGAGCGCCTCACCGCCCTGGCCGCCCTCGCCCTGGCCGACACCGCCGTGCAGGGCGAGCTGGCCCGCCTGCGTGTCTGCGCTGGCGAGGACTGCGAGAACACCCTCGTGGACGCCTCCCGCAACCGCTCCAAGCGCTTCTGCGACGCCGCCAACTGCGCCAACCGCACCCACGTGCGCTCCTACCGGGCCCGCCTGGCAGGGGCCGCCCCCGCCGAGGCCGCGGAGTCGGCGTCGTCCGGGAAGGAGCCGAGGAACGGGAAGAAGGCGAAGAAGGCCGCCCCGGGCGACAAGGACCGGAAGAAGCACAAGAAGAAGGGCAAGGGGAAGAAGTGAGGCTGCGGCGCAGGCCTGGCAGGACGCGCACGTAACCCTGCGGAACGGTCCGGCCGGAGGCGGGCAGGCACCCTACGCTGAGGTCATGACTACTGAACAGTCTTCCGCCCCCACCACCACCCGTCGTCACAAGGTCGGCGTTGTCGGCGCCGGCGCCGTGGGCAGCGCCGTCTGCTACGCCACCATGCTGCGCGGCGTGGCCGACGAGGTCGCCCTGTACGACATCGCCACCGCCAAGGTCAACGCTGAGGTCGCCGACATCTCCCACGGCGCCCCCTTCGCCCCCACCTCCGTCATCACCGGCGGCGACGACCCGGCCGTGCTCGCCGACTCCGAGGTGGTCGTGATCACCGCCGGCGCCGCCCAGAAGCCCGGCCAGACCCGCCTGGAACTGGCCGGGAGCAACGTGCGGATCCTCTCCGCCCTGCTGCCGCAGATCCAGGCCGTCGCCCCCGACGCCCTGCTCGTGCTCGTCACCAACCCGGTGGACGTGCTCACCTACGTCGCGCAGCGCATCACCGGCCTGCCGGCCCACCGCGTGATCGGCTCCGGCACCCTGCTGGACACCGCCCGCCTGCAGTACGCGATCGCCACCGCCGCCGGCGTGCACCCCTCCTCCGTGAACGCCCAGATCCTCGGCGAGCACGGCGACTCCGAGTTCGCCGCCTGGAGCTCCGGCCTGATCGGCCCGACCCCGGTGCGCGAGTGGCCGTCCGCCGAGAACCCGATGTTCACCGAGGATGCGCTCAAGAAGATCGAGCACGGTGTGATGAACGCCGCCTACGAGGTCATCAACGGCAAGGGTGCCACCAACTACGGCATCGGCGTGTCCGCCGCCCGCCTGATCGAGGCCATCCTGAAGGACCAGCAGGTCGTCCTGCCGGTCTCCACGGTGCAGTCCGGCGTCCTCGGCCTGAACGACGTCGCCCTGTCCCTGCCCTCCATCGTGGGCGCCAACGGCGTCACCCAGGTGCTGACCCCCCGCCTCGACGAGGCCGAGATCGCCCGCCTGCACGCCTCCGCCGAGGCCCTGCGCGCCACCGCCGCCAGCCTGAACCTCTGACCGGACGGACCCGGCCGGCACTGCCCCGGCCGGTCCTTCCCTCAGAGCCGGGACCGGCCACGTGGCCGGTCCCTCCCAGAACGACAGTCGCCTTCGCCTCCCGTGTGGACGGGAGGCGAAGGCGACTGTCGTTCTGTCTGCCTCAGGAGGGGGAGGCGGCGGGTGAGCCGAGTCGGGCGGGCTGAGGCGGGTGAGCCGCAGCGGAAGGGGCCGATCAGGCGGAGGGGGCTCCGCCGTCGCGGGTGTTGCGGGCCTGCTGGGCGCGCAGCTCGGCCTGGCGGCGCTGGAACGCTTCCTCGGAGGAGCGGTTCGTGCCGGAGCCCTGCGAGAGGTGCTCGGGGTTCTCACGGGCGGCCAGCTGCAACATGGCCACCACCACCAGCGAGACCATGAAGAACACGCCGAAGGCGATGAGCCCGATGTCCACGCGCAACGGCCGGGAGGTGCCTCCGGAGGCGGTGATCGCGGCCACCACGCCGCCCACCAGGCCGAGCACGGCGGAGAACACCAGCGGGCCCTTCACGGTCTCGCGCAGGCCGCCACGGCTGCCGCGGCCGGCGTGGTCGTCGGCGGGACGGGGGGTCTGTGCGCTCACGGTGCGGCTCCTGACGGGGACTGCGGGAGGTCGGGGCGGGCCGGCACGACGCCGGACCACGGGCCCGGGGTGCCGGGCGCGCCCAGTCTACGCCGCCGCCGTCACAGGCCCCGGGCCGAGCCGCGGTCCCGCCGGACCTCATGGTGGAAGCCCAGCCCGGAGACGGCCAGCAGCACGCCCACGATCAGCGCACCACCGCCGACGATCCCCAGCTGGCCGTGCGGGTCCAGCCCCTGCAGCGCCCCCAGGGCCAGGCCCAGGCCCGAGCCCAGGCCCACCAGGCCCGTCCACAGCTGGTCCCGGGCGGGGATGAACTCCTGCCGGTGCCGGGCCCACGCCGTGAGCTCGGCGGCACCGCCGGCCACGAGGGCCACGGCCGCCGCGGCGCCCACCGCGGCCGGCGAGCCCAGGAACAGCAGCACCGCCACACCGAGCATCCAGGCGGCCGCTGCCATGGACAACGGTGCGCGCATGGCCTCGGGCACGGGGTCCCGGCGCAGGTACTCCCACATCGCGGAGCCGGAGAACACCAGGTACAGGGCCAGTGCGACCTTCATCCAGAGCAGTCCGGGCTCGGCGACGAACACGGTGGTCAGGCCGAAGATCAGCGCGACGACGGCGCGGATGAGGATGGGCTTGAACACCTCAGAGGACACGGCGAGGGGGGTCTTCACGGTGGGCACCGCCCCAGTCTAGGTGGGGTGCCCGGGAGGGCCCTCAGTATGGCCGCCCGGGGCCGGACGACGCCGGCCGGCCCCAGCCCCAGGCGGCCGGCTCAGCCCAGGCGCATCCAGGCGTCCCCGCGGGCGCGCAGCCCCAGGGTGAGCGCCCGCATCCCCAGGTACACCCCCGCGAACCCCACCCACAGCAGGGCCACCTGGGCGGGAGGCGCCACGGCCCCGCCCCGGCCGAGCCCCCCGCCGGCCGTCTGGGCCAACAGCCACAGGGCGGGCGCGTACACCGCCAGGTTCACGACGCCGGCCAGCGCCAGGTACCGGGCGTCGCCGGCGCCGATGAGCACGCCGTCGAGCACGAACACGTACCCGGCCAGCGGCTGGGCGAGCGCCAGCATCCCCAGCCCCGCCGCGGCGGCCGCCTGCACGGCCGGGTCCGGGGTGAACAGGGCCGGCAGCCACAGCGTGGACACCCCCAGCAGCGCCCCCGTGAGCACCCCGAAGCCCAACCCCCACCGCACCATCAGGTCCGTCAGGCGCCGGGCCTGGGCGGGCCGGGCCGCGCCGAGCTCCGCGCCGATCAGCGCCTGCGCGGCGATCGCGAGGGCGTCCAGGGCGAAGGCCAGGGTGGAGAACAGGGTGAACACCAGCTGGTGGGCGGCCAGGGTCAGCTCCCCCAGCCCCGTGGCCGCCACCACGGTCAGCAGGATCGCCATCCGCAGGCTCGCGGTGCGCAGCAGCAGCCAGGAACCCACCTGCGCGGTGGCCCGCATCCCCGAGGCCCGCGGCGCCATGCCGGTGCCCGCGCCTCGGAAGCGGGGCGCCAGGACGGCCAGATAGGCAGCCAGCATGCCCCACTGCACCAGCGAGGTGCCCAGCGCGGACCCGGCCACGCCCATGCCGGCCCCGTACACCAGCACCAGGTTCAGCACGATGTTCACCGCGAACCCCACCCCGGCCACCACGAGCGGGGTCACGGTGTCCTGCAGGCCCCGCAGGATGCCGGTGGCGGCGAGCACCGCCAGCAGCGCCGGCAGCCCCGGCATGGACCACCGCAGGTAGGCGACGGCGTGCGCGTGGACCTCGCCCCCGGCGCCCAGCAACCCCACCAGGCCGGGGGCCGCCGCCCAGCCGAGCAAGCCCAGCCCCGCCCCGAGCAGCAGTCCCAGCCACACCCCGTCCCGGCCGCGGGCCAGGGCGGCCGGCAGGTCCCCGGCGCCGACGAGGCGGGCGACGGCCGGCGTGGTCGCATAGGCCAGGAACACCATCAGGCCCGTGACCGTGTGCAGCACCGTGGTGCCCACCCCGACGCCGGCCAGCTCGGCCGTGCCGAGGTGCCCCACGATCGCGGTGTCCGCCATGAGGAACAGCGGCTCGGCCACGAGCGCCCCGAACGCCGGGACCGCCAAGCCCAGCACCCGGCCGGCCAGGGCGCGGCCCGAGGCGGGGGCCGGCGTCGGGCCTGGGGCCGGGGCCGGCGTCGGGCCTGAGAACCGCCGTGCCACGCTCAGGCGACCAGGCCCAGCGCGCGGGCACCGGACTCGAGCGCGGGCAGCAGCACCGCCGGGGTCACCGGCTGCGGGCCGGAGTCCTCCAGCAGCGGCCGCACCAGGTAGATCACGAGGATCGCGATGCCGTTGTTCACCATGTGCAGGGCCACCGCCCACGCCAGGGAACGGCCCAGGAGCACGTAGGACACCGTGATCGCCACCGCGAGCGTGAGGTACGGGACCATCTCCACCGGGTCGAACCGGAAGCCGGTGCCGAGGAAGTGCAGCAGCGTGAACGCCATCACGGACAGCACCGCGCACACCCACACGTTCATGTGCCGGGAGAGCTTGCCCACCAGCAGGTGCCGGAACAGGTACTCCTCCACCAGGGGCGCGCCCACCACGGTGAGCAGCGCCATGCCCACCGCCGGGACCTGGGTGGTCATCTCCTCCAGGGCGGCCTGGTTGGCGCTGGTCTGGGCCTCACCGACCAGGGAGAGCACCACCACGTTCACCACGATGCACGCGAACCACAGCCCCGGCAGGAGCAGCAGCTTCCACCAGGTGCCCGTGCGGAACACACGCAAGGAGGTCACCAGCGGACGCCAGGCGACGGCGAGCACCAGCGCCACGAGGATCGCGTAGCCCACGGCGTTCACCGTGAACTCATCCGCGGGCGTGAACGCGTCCAGGTCCGAGGGCACCAGGCCCAGGGCGGAGGCCAGGAGCAGGCCCAGCCCCACCACCATGATCGCCACGTACACGACCACCACGAGGGCGTCGGCCCAGCGGAAGGGGCCCGGGGTCCAGTCCGGCGCGGTGCGGGCGGCGGCGCGGCCCGGCCAGCCCGACGGCGGCCAGCCTGCGGGCGGCGGGCTCGCCGGCGCGGTCCCGGCGGGGGCGCCCGCCGGGATGGTCCCGACGGGGGTGCCCGCTGGCACGGTGGTCCCGACGGGGGTGCCCGCCGGCGGGGCGTCGGGGCCCCTCCGTGCGGCACGACGGTCGGCGCGGGTCGGCCAGCCCGGCGGGGGCCAGCCCTGCGGGGCCCGGTCCGAGGCCGAGGAGGGCACGGCGTCGTCCTGGGGGGCGGAGGGGGGAACGCTCATGCCGTCACCCTACCGACGGGGCTGGTCACGGCCTCTCGCGGACCCCGCCCCAGTGAGAGGTGCCTCACGCGCAACCGGGCGGCAGTGGCAGCCGGGGCGGGGGCTGGTCTACGGTGCTCCTCATGGCCCTGTTCTCCCAGCCGGTGTACATCAACCTGCCCACCACGGACGTCGACCGGCTCCGCACCTTCTGGAGCGCCGTCGGCGCTGACATCGACGAACGCTTCTCCGACGAGAACTCGGTGTGCGTGCAGCTCACCGACTCCACCTACGCGATGTACATGAGCCCGAGCTACTACACCGACTTCCTCGGTGACCGAGAGATCGCCGACTGCATCACCACCAACTCGGCGCTGCTGCAGCTCTCGGCCGGTAGCCGCGAGCACGTGGACGAGGTGCTGCGCCGGGCCGTGGAGGCCGGCGGCACCGAGGTCGAGCTGCCCGTGGAGCTCCGCGAGGACATGAACGCCTCCGGCGTGTACTCCCGCCAGGTGGTGGACCCCGACGGTCACCAGTGGGAGTTCATGGCCGCCTGACCCCCGGCGCTCCCGTGGACGAAACGGGAGGGTTCCCAGGCGCTTCCGTTCGAGAAACGGGAGCTTCCCCGAGCGCTCCGGTGCGAGAAACGGGAAGGACGTTCACGACGTCGTCACCCCGGCGCCGCTCTCGGGTCACCGCTCCTCCCTAAGGTCGGGACGCCGGGCATCCGCCCGGCGCACCCCACGCCCCTGGAGCGACCATGGCCCGCCTCGCACGCCTGCCCCTCGCCGCCGCTGCGGCCCTGACCCTGTCCCTCAGCGCGGCCACCCCGGCCCTCGCCGCCCCGCCCGCCCATGCCGCACCCCACTCCCAGGCGACCACGACCGCCCCGGCGAGCGCCGGCGTCGGGAAGGGTGCCGCGAAGGCCGAGGCCTTCAGCTTCGGCGTGATCGGCGACGTCCCCTACGGCGCCGCGCAGGTGGCCCGCTTCCCCGGGATGATCGACGAGCTCGCCGCGCAGCGCGACCTCGAGTTCCTCGCGCATGTGGGCGACATCAAGGCCGGCTCCGCCGTGTGCTCGGACGAGTACTTCCGCATGATCCGCGCCGAGGTCGACCGGCTGACCATGCCGTTCATCCTCACCCCCGGTGACAACGACTGGACCGACTGCCACCGAGCCAACAACGGCTCCTACGACCCGCTCGAGCGCCTGCAGGCCTTCCGGGACGTCTTCTACCCGCGGGCCGACCGAGCCGACGGCGGAGCAGATCGCCGAGGTGCGTGAGCGGGACGCCGCCAACGCCCTCATGCTGCGGGAGGCCTTCGCGGACGCGAAGCGCACGAACGCCCGCGGCGTGGTGCTGATGCTGCAGGCCGACATGTTCCACCCCGGCATGGTGGAGGACGGTGTGGTGCCTGCTGAGACGGCCGAGCGGTTCCAGCCGTACCGGGAGACCGTGCGGCTGATCGCCGAGCTCTCCGCCGGGTTCGACGGGCCGGTGTACCTGATCAACGGCGACTCCCACGTGTACACCGCGGACGCCCCGCTGGCCGCGGGCTCCCCGTGGCTGGACGTGTACGGGGTGGCGCCGGTGGCGAACCTGCAGCGCATCACCGTGGAGGGTGCGGCGACGTCGAACGAGTGGACCCGGTTCTCCGTGGCCCCGCAGTCCGCGGGCAGGGGGAAGAACCCGGTGCAGGAGCTGCTGACCTGGGAGCGCGTGCCGTACACCCGCTGAGCCCCACGGGGGCTTCCCCCGGCGCCTGAACGCTCCCGTGGACGAAACGGGATGTTCCGGACCCGCTCCCGTTCGAGAAACGGGAGGTTCCCCGAGCACTCCGGTGCGAGGAACAGGCGCCTCCCCCCTCCACCGCCACCGCGGGAGGGGTCAGGCGGTGCGCATCACCCGCACCGGGTCCCGGAAGGCCGCGAAGGCCGCCGGGAGCAGGCTCGCCACCACGGCGGTGAGAACTGCCAGGACAGCCACGCCCGCCACGAAGTCCAGCCCCAGAACGCTCCCCTGCGCCATGACGACGCCGTACCCCGCCCCCGCGCCCACCGCCGCCCCGAGCATCGCCGGGGCGGCGGTGCGGGCCGCCACGAGCAGCACGAGGTCCGCGCGGCCGATGCCCAGGGTGCGGCGGCGGCCGAGGTCACGGCGACGGATGAGCACGTCGGCGAGCACCACGATCGCCACGAAGAAGGCGCCCGCCCCGAGGATGAGCAGCAGCAGGGACCGGCCGAGCCCGGCCAGTTCCCCGGTGATCGTCTCGTTGCCGGCGGCCAGCGCCCGCGCGGGCTGCACCTGCGAGGAGCGCGGGTCGGGGTCGATCACAGCCAGGGCGGAATCCTGCATGGCGCGGGTGCCGGCGGTGTCCGGGGCCAGGACGCGGACCTGCTGGACCACCAGGGAGGCCGGGGTGGCGGGCACGGCGAGCGCGTACCCGTCGAGATCGTCGAACGGAGTGCGCGCCTGGAACGCGCCCACCACAGCCCACTGGCGTCCGTCTGCGGCTTCGAACGCCCCAGAGGGCTGGGCCAGGCCCAGCTCGGCTAGCTTCGCCTCGGGCACCACCACCTCCCCGGGGCCGGGCAGACGGCCGCGGGTGAGCTCGATGCCACGGTCCAGGGTGCCCACCAGGTGGGTCACCGCCACACGCGTGCCGCCCGGGCCGATGGCGCTGTTGACCGTGTCCACAGGGATGTCACGGGCCAGGGCCGCCTCAGCGGTGTCGAGACCGGCGAGGGTAGCGACGGTGGCACCCGTGAGGGATCCGGTGCCTCCCGAGTCCGTCACGGTGAGCACGCGCGCCGCCGGCCCGGAGAGCTCCGCGGCCACAGCGGCCTCCGTGGCGGCTTGCCGGCCCACCGTGGCGACGGCGGCGAAGCACATGGCGGCCACCACCAGCAGCACGAGCGCGGAGGGCACGGGTGAGGTACGGGCGGCTGTGACGGCCTCGCGCAGCAGGGTTCTCAGGTTCACGGGCGGACCTCCGGGTTCACAGTCGCACCACCTCGTCCGCGCGGGCGACGACGGCCGGATCGTGCGTGGCCACGACCACGGTGCGTCCCTCGGCGGCCGTCTCGGCCAGCGCGTCGAGCACCAGGGCGGCGTTGTCCGGATCCAGGTTGCCCGTGGGTTCGTCGGCCAGCACCACGGCCGGGGTGTTCACGAGCGCCCGGCACACCGCCACGCGCTGGGCCTGGCCGCCCGAGACCTGGCCCGGCCGGTGCTCGGCCCGGTGCCCGAGCCCGAACCGCTCCAGCAGGTTCCGAGCACGATCTTCGAGCTCGCGGCGGGGCAGGCCGGCGTAGAGTCCGGGCTCCACCACTGAGTCCAGGATGGGCCGGGACGGGTCCAGCTCGGAATCCTGGAACACGAACCCGATGGATGTGGCCCTCAGCCGCGCCCGGCCTCGGTCCGGTAGGGCGGAGGCCTCGACGTCGCCCAGGTGCACCACGCCCCCCGAGGGCGTGAGCATGAGCCCCAGCACGTACAGCAGCGTGGACTTGCCGCGCCCGGAGGGGCCGGTGAGCGCCGTGACGGCCCCGGGGGTGAACCGGTGGGTCAGGCCGTCGAAGAGCTCCTCCGCTCCGCGCGTGTACGCGAAGCGCAGGTCCGCCACGGACAGCTCCGCACTCACGGCGCGCCGTTCAGCACGCGCACAGTCTCCCCCGCGGCCACGCCGTCCACCACGGCCAGGCCGTCGGCGGAGCCACGGACGGTGACGGCGCGTTCCTCCGGGGCGCCCCCGCGCACCACGGTGACGTTGACGGAGCCATTCGGCTGGGTCCGCAGCGCGGACACAGGCACCACGGGCCCGGTGACGGGCGGAACCACGTTGACCTTCGAGAGCAGGGAGGTGGAGGCCTCGGCGGGCAGGGAGTCGCAGTCCGCGCCGCAGACCACCCCGCCGTCGGGAGAGGTCAGGGGGATGCGGATCACCCCCTGCTCGTCCGCGGTGGACTCGCCGGCCACGGCCTGCCATGTGTGCCCACCGTGGGGCACCGTCACCGCGGTACCGGCCGGGATCATGGCGGCCTGGTCCTGGTTGACCTCGATGGCGAACGTGGGCTCATCACCGGGGCGGGCGACGATGGTCTCGCCGCCGGCGAGCATCCCGCCGACGGCCGTGGCCCTCGCGTCCACGCTCAGCGCGATGGGGAGCGACTCCAGCACCACGAGCTGGCCCAGCTCCACGGTGTCCGCGGCCGGGTAACCCCGTGTGGTGAGCCAGGCGTTCCAGGCCGTGGCGGTGGCCTCGTCCCAGGTCCCGGTGGCCTTCACCGTCGTCCCCGTGGCGGCGAGCATGCGCTGGAACGCGGTGACATCGCTGCCGGTGGCGCCCTCGCCGAGGGCCCGCCACTGAGGCAGCTCACCCTGCACGGCGATCACGGGCTTCTGCGCGACGGCGTACAGCACATCCCCGGCGGCCACCTCACCGGACTGCCCGGCCCGGGTGACGACGCCGGACAGCGCGTTCACGGCGGCCGGCGCCTGCTCGCGGGTCACGGACACGCCGAGGGTGATGACGCGGCCGAGTTCCTGCTCGGCGACGGTGACGACGGCGTCCTCGGATGGACGCTGCTCGGCCTGGGCCGGCGGGGTGAGCGTGACCCGGCCAGCCCAGAAGGCGAGGGCGGCGACGAGCACCACCGCGAGGACGAGGGCGGCCCAGCGGGCGGGGCGGGTCATGGGGCCGTTCCCCAGAAGACGTCCTGTGGCGGCAGCTCGGGACAGGTCGCGGTGATCTCGGCGTAGCGGGCGTCGTCGAGGCCGACGAGGGAGTCCTGGACCGGCCACCAGCTGATCCGCCCCGAAGTGTGGAAGGCCGCCACCCAGGCCTCCTTCGACGGCTGCGTGGACCTGTCCACCGTGAGCCCATGGCCCTCGAGGCAGGGGATGGCGTACTGATCCCAGTAGTCGTATGCCAGCCGCAGCTGCGCCTCGGACCAGTCCTGTGACAGGCTCGGGTCCACGGGGAAGGTGAACGAGCAGGACCAGCTGGCCAGCTTGTACGCCTCCTCCTGGGACTCGGGTGGCGCGTCCCAGGCGATGCCGCCTCGCACCTCGTCATACGTGGCCGGCACGCCACGTTCCCTCATGCACTGGGCGACCCACCGCTCGTGCTCCTGGGTCGAGGAGGCCCACCCACGCCGGGTGACCGGCGGGGGGTCGACAAGGCCGAGGCCAGCGGCCTCACGCGCCTTGTTCGCCTCATACCAGCGCTCCCGCTCGGCCTCGTCCGTCATCCTCCGCTCGACCTTCTCGGTCGGAACCCAGGCGGCGGGGTCCCATGTGCCCTCAGACGCGTGAGGGGGAGCGGCGTTGGCGGGCGATCCTTCGAGCGCCTCGACCGCCGACGGGTCAGCGGACCCGCACGCCGTGAGGGCCAGGGCGGCCACCGCCGCCAGGGCGATTCCCGCCGCGATACGTGACGTCATGGGCGGCCGAGCCTCAGTAGGGGTAGTAGCAATAGCCATAGGTGCCCGACAGCAGGAGGGAAACCGACTCCACTGCTTCACACCCATAATGACCCTCCTCAAGCTTCTAACCTCAATGAAGCCGCCTCACACAGTAGGGGGCTACCCGATCAGGCGTCAAGAAATTTCTCAGATATTTCATATATTACGCCCGCCACCACAGGGAAGCGCATCCCGACGGTGGCCCCTCCGACGCTCCGGTGTACGAAACGAGAGGTTCTCCGGGCACTCTCGTTCGAGAAACGGGAGGTTCCCTCAGCACTCCGGTGCAAGAAACGGGCGCCTCCCCTCCCCCGCCACCGCGGGAGGGGAGGCGCCGCCACCAGGGCGGGCCCGCCGTCGTCGTGGGTCAGCGCCCCGCTGCGCCCCGGCCCCGCGGCTCCGCCGACCGCACTCGGCCTCGGCCCGGTCAGTCCTCCCCGCCGCGGAACTGGCTCATGTACAGCCGGTGATAGGCGCCGCGCGCGGCGAGCAGCTCGTCATGGGAGCCCTGCTCCACGATGTCGCCGTGCTCCATGACGAGGATGACGTCCGCGTCGCGGATGGTGGAGAGCCGGTGCGCGATCACGAAGCTGGTCCGGTCCGAGCGCAGCGCCGCCATCGCCTCCTGCACCAGCACCTCGGTGCGCGTGTCCACGGAGGAGGTCGCCTCGTCCAGGATGAGGATGGACGGCTGCGCCAGGAACGCCCGGGCGATGGTGATGAGCTGGCGTTCGCCGGCGGAGACGTTCGCGGCGTCCTGCTCGATCACCGTGTCGTAGCCGTCCGGGAGGGTGTGCACGAACCGGTCCACATAGGTGGCCCGCGCCGCCGCGAGCACCTCTTCATCCGTGGCCTCCAGGCAGCCGTAGCGGATGTTCTCGCGGATGGTCCCTCCGAACAGCACCGCGTCCTGCAGCACCATGCCCGTGGCGGCGCGCAGCTCGGCCCGCGGCACGGTGCGGGTGTCCACGCCGTCCACGAGGATCCGGCCGGCGTCGACGTCGTAGAACCGCATCACGAGGTTCACCAGCGTGGTCTTGCCGGCGCCGGTGGGGCCCACGATCGCGATGGTCTGCCCGGGCTCGGCCACCAGGTTCAGGTCGGTGATCAGCGGCCGCTCCGGGGTGTAGGAGAAGCGCACGTGCTCGAACTCCACGCGCCCGCGCACGGGCTGCGGAAGATGCCCGACGACGGCGCCCGCACCTCCCGTTTCTCGCACCGGAACGCTGGGGGAGGCTCCGGTTTCTCGAACGGGAGTGCCCGGGGTGCCTCCCGTTTCGTGCACCGGAGTGCCCGGGGCGGCTCCCGTTTCTCGAACGGGAGCGTCGGGGGTCTGTTCGGGCTCGTCGAGGAGCTCGAAGATCCGCTCGGCCGAGGCCACCCCGGAGATCAGCATGTTGGACATGCCCGCCACCTGGCCCAGCGGCTGGTTGAACTCGCGGGAGTACTGGATGAACGCCGTCACCGCGCCGAGGGTCATCTGGCCGTTGGCCACGCGCAGCCCGCCCACCACGGCGATCCCCACGTACCCCAGCCAGTTCACCCACTGCATGATCGGCATGATCATCCCGGAGTAGAACTGCGCCCTGAACGCCGCCCGGTACAGCTCCTCGTTCCGCTCATCGAAGCGCTCGGCCATGTCCGTCTGCCGGCCGAACACGGTCACCAGCTCATGCCCGGTGAAGGACTCCTCGATGTGCCCGTTGAGCCGGCCGGTCTCCCGCCACTGCGCGGTGAACAGCGCCTGGCTCCTCTTGCCGATCACCCCGACCACCACGCCCGCCACCGGCAGCGCGATCAGCGCGATCAACGCGAGCTGCCAGGACAGCCAGAACATCATCCCGACGATCCCGATGATCATCAGCACCGAGTACACGAGCGTGACGAACGCCTGCTGCAGCGCCTGCTGCACGTTGTCCACATCGTTGGTGGTGCGCGAGAGCAGGTCACCGCGCTGGCGGGTGTCGAAGTAGCTCAGCGGCAGCCGGTTCAGCTTTGCCTCGATGTCCTGGCGCAAGCGGAACACGATCCGCATGACGACGTCGTTGAGTACGCGCCCCGCCAGCAACACGAACGCCTGAGCCACCACGTACATGGCCAGCACCGTGAGGATCAGCCGGGCCAGCTCCGCGAAGTCGATCCCGGCGCCCGGGGTGAAATCCATGCCGGAGAGCATGTCCGCGGCCTGGCCCTGGCCCCCGGCGCGCAGCCCCTCGATCACCTGCTCGCGGGAGGCCCCGGCGGGCATCTGCGCGGAGATCACCCCGCCGAAGATCACGTCCATGGCCCGGCCCAGCACATGCGGGGCCCACACGTTGAGCACCACGGCCACGAGTACGAGCGCAGAGACCACCGCGAGCCCGGCCCGGTCCGCCCCGAACAGGCCCAGCAGGCGCTTGGCCGAGGGCCAGAACGCCTTCGCCCGGCGGCTCGGCCCGCCTCCCCAGTCGCCGCCGGCACCGGACTCCTGCAGCTCGACGATCTCCGCGTCGGTCAGCTGATCGCTCACGCCAGTTCCTCCTCACGGATCTGGGAGTCCACGATCTCCCGGTAGGTGCTGTTGGACGCCAGCAGCTCGGCGTGCGTGCCCCGCCCGACGACGCGGCCCGCCTCGAGCACGACGATCTGGTCGGCGTCCACGATGGTCGCCACCCGCTGAGCGACGACGATGCGCGTCACGTCCCCGGCCGAACGGTCCAGGGCGGCACGCAGGCGCGCGTCCGTGGTGACGTCCAGGGCGGAGAACGAGTCGTCGAAGAGCAGCACACGCGGGGCCGCCACGAGGGCGCGGGCGATGGACAGGCGCTGCCGCTGGCCTCTGGAGACGTCCGTACCGCCCTGGGAGAGCCGGGAGTCCAGGCCCGTGGCCGCCTCCTCGCCCTCCCCGGTGGTGCGCTCACGCACGAAGTCCGCTGCCTGGGCGGTGGTCAGGGCCGCCCAGATCTGCTCGTCCGTGGCCTCCGGGGCGCCGAAGCGCATATTCTCCCGGACGGTGCCGGAGAACAGGTAGGGCTTCTGGGGGACGATCGCCACGGCCGCGGTGAGCTCGGCACGGGCCAGCTCGGTGACGGGCACGCCGTCGATCAGCACCTGCCCGCCGGTGGCGTCGTAGAGCCGCGGGATGAGGTTCACCAGCGTGGACTTGCCCGCGCCGGTGGAGCCGATGATCGCCGTCGTGGTGCCGGGGGCCGCGGTGAAGCTGACCCCGTCCAGCACGGGCGCCTCGGCGCCGGGGTACGCGAAGGTCACGTCCCGCAGCTCCACCCGGCCCTCACGACGCGCGGGCACCACCGGGTGCACCGGCTCGGCGAGCGTGGGGACGGTGTCCAGGACCTCGCCGATGCGGCGGGCGGAGATCACTGCGCGCGGGAGCATCATCATCATGAAGGTGCCCATCATCACGGCCATGAGGATCTGCAGCAGGTACTGCATGAACGCGGTGAGGGAGCCGATCTGCACGAGCTCGGCGTCCACCCGCTGACCGCCGAACCACAGCACGGCCGCGGTGGCCAGGTGCAGGATCATGGTGATCACCGGGCCGAGCAGCACGAAGAGCCGGCCGATCCGCACGGAGGTGTCCGTCAGGGCCGCGTTCGCGTCCGTGAAGCGGGCGGCCTCGTGCTCCTCGCGCACGAACGCGCGGACCACACGGATGCCCATCACCTGCTCGCGCATCACGCCGTTGACGTCGTCGATGTTCGTCTGCATGCGCTGGAACAGGGGCATCAGGCGCGCGACGATCCAGCCGACGATCACCAACAGCACCGGCACCGAGACCCACACGAGCCAGGACAGGCCCGGGTCCTCCTGCACGGCCATGATGATGCCGCCGACGGCCATGATGGGCACCGCCACCATGAAGTTCAGGCCCATGAGGGTGACCATCTGCACCTGGTTGACGTCGTTGGTGCCGCGGGTGATGAGCGTGGACGCGCCGAAGCGGCCCAGCTCCTCCGCGGAGAACGCGTCCACCCGCGTGTAGACGGCCCGGCGCAGGTCCCGGCCCACACCCATGGCGGCCTTCGCTCCGAACCAGACGGCGGCGATCGCGGCGACCACCTGGACGAGGACCACGCCCAGCATCACCAAGCCGATCTCCCAGATCCGGGCGGTGTCCCCGAGGGCCACGCCCTCGTCGATGATCCGGGCGTTGAGGCTGGGCAGGTAGAGCATGGCCAGCGTGCTGATCAGCTGCAGCACGATGACCGCCGCCACGGCGCCGGCGGCGGGCCGGAGGTGACGGCGCAGAAGGGTCCAGAGCATGGGCTTCCTCGGAGACGGGGCGGGGATGCGCCCGACGACGGCGGGGCGCGCTCTACGAGGATACGCCCGGCCCCGGACGGGGTACCGCGCGTCGACGACGCCGCCGTCCGGCGGCCGTGAGATCACATGCGCGGGCTCAGCGTGTGGGACGGGTGGAGCTCATCTTCGGCCCGGCGACGCTGATGGAGGCGCCGGTCGTGGTGTTCGTGCAGTCGAACCCGGCGACGGTGGCGGTGCAGGTGATCCCACGGTGCGTGTGGGACTGCCCGGGAGCCAGTTCCACACTGTTCGGCTGCGGGCCCTCCAGCCCCATGGGCATGCCGGGGAAGGCGGCCTGGAGGTCCGGAATCCTGGTGGGAGCGCCCGTGGCCGGCAGGATCGCCGCGTTGTCGTGCTTCCCGAAGCACATCACCCGCTTCGCGGAGCCGATGCAGAATCCGGTGCCGCCGCTGTTGGAGAGGATGTAGAACTCGTCCTTGGAGACTCCCCCGGCAGCGCCGGTGGCCGAGGGCTGCGCCGAGGCGGAGGCACTGGCTGCGGCCATGTCCGCCCCCGGATTCCCGGACTCCACCGGGCCGCCAGCGGCAGCGTCCCAGGAGACGGTGGCGGTGGTGCGGCCCGAAGCCTCCGCGGTGGTCTCGCCCGGGAGGGAGAACACGTAGTACAGCTGCACCGTGTCCTCGTCGACCCTAGTGACCCCCGACGCCCCCTCCAGCTTCTCGGACACCTTCCCGACGTACTTGCCGTGGTGGAAGATGTGGACGTCCATCGCTGATGCCGCCGTGCCACCAAGGGGCTCCCCGATGGCGGAGAGCACAGCGCAGTCGTCGTAGGCACTGAAGTCCGCTTCCCTCTCTGAGAAGGGCCCAGAGGTCCCGGACTTCTTCCGTGCCGCCCCCAGGGCCTCCGGACCGGTGAGGCCCGAGCACTGCGGGGTGGAGGCCCCAGCCGCACCCGTCATGCCGGGTGAGGCGGACGCCGTCGACGACGGTGCCGAGGGGGTCGGCGCGGCCGACGTAGAGGGCGCAGCGGTCGGCGTTGCCGAGGTGGGGGCGGCGCTCGTGGTCGGGGCGACCGACGCGGAGGGTGTGCTCGACGTCGCGGACGCGGAGGGGCGAACGCTCGAGGAGGCCGCCGTGCTGGGCAGGGCGGAGCTGGTGGAGGGAGCGGACGTCGGAGAGACCGACGACGCGGACGTCTCGGCGGGCTCGGGGGTGTCGGTGCCGAAGCACCCGGACAGGGCCAGTGTGCCGGCGAGGGCGAGGGACAGGAGTGCGGGGCGACGAAGAGCTGCGGGTGCGATGCGCATGAGGCCATGCTAGGCCGCGCTCAGCATGCCCACTCGATGCTGTGCGGGCACATGTCATCGAAGTGTGCCGGCCACCTGCTGCACCACCTGCTGGGCCAGGAGCAGCACGCCCATGCCCAACACGAACCAGCCGAACGCGGTCTTCAGGGCGGACCCCGACACCCGGTGCGCCATCAGCACCCCGACGACGCCGGCCGCCGCCATCGCCCCCGTCACCGGCCCCAGCAGGGCCCAGTCCAGCCGCGCCGCCCCGAGGTGGCCCACCAGGCCCATGGCCGAGTTCATCGCGATGATGAGCAGGGCTGTGCCCACGGCCGTGGCCATGGGCAGCCCGAGCAGCAGCACGAGCGCCGGGACGATCAGGAACCCGCCGCCGGCCCCGACCACACCGGTGATCAGCCCCACCCCCACCCCCCGGGTGAGGACGCGGGCCAGCGGCACCGGGCCGCCGTCGTCGGCGTCGTCGGCCTCACCCCGGGAGGCCGCTCGCCGGCCGGAGCGGATCATCTTCACCGCACTGACCAGCATGACGGCGGCGAACCCGACCATGAGCACCGGCCCGGGCAGGCGCCCGCCCAGCAGCCCGCCGGCCAGCGCCCCCACCATGGACGCGGCCCCGAACGTGAGCCCGATGCGCCAGGCCACGGCCCCGCGCGCGGCGTGCACGAGGGCCGCCACCAGGGAGGAGGCCCCGACCATCACCAGGGAGCCGGGCACGGCCTCCTTCGGGTCCATGCCGGCCACGAGAGTCAGCAGCGGCACGGTGAGGATGGACCCGCCGCCGCCCATCAGGCCCAGCAGCAGGCCCACCACCACCGCCAGACCCACGACGGCGGCGCTCACCGCCGCCGCCCCCGGCCCGGGCCCCGGTCTCGGCCCCGGGGGCTCACAGCAGCGGGCGCAGGGGGCGCAGCATGGTCTCCACCACGCGTGCCAGCCCGTGCCGGTCCTGCCAACGGGGGGAGCAGAGCACCTCGGACACGGCCGAGTCGGCCTCGAAGATCTCCTCCATCCGGGCGGCGAAGTCCCGGTCCACCACGGAGAGGTTCGTCTCGTAGTTGAAGCTGAGGGAGAGGCGGTCGATGTTCGCGGTGCCCACCGTGGACCACTCACCGTCGATTGTGGCGGTCTTGGCGTGGATCATGCCGGCGGCGTAGAGCACCACCGTGATCCCAGCCTCCGCCATCTCCGCGTAGAACCCGCGGGACACCCAGTCGGCCACCACATGGTTGGAGTCCTTCGGGATCATCACACGCACGTCCACCCCACGGCCGGCGGCGTCCTTGAGGGCATCGAGCACCTGGCGGTCCGGGATGAAGTAGGGGGTGGAGATGTAGATGTGGCGCTGGGCGCGGTCGATCGCATTGAGGTAGACGGTGCGGATCGGGTAGGTCAGCCGCAGCGGCAGGTTCGCGGACACCGTCACCACCGGCTCCCAGGAGAGCGGCTCGATCCACTGCATCCGCTCCTCGCCCCGGTGCGCGGAGTTCCACACCTGGCTGATGGAGTGGTCCAGGCCCCACACGGCCGGGCCCTCCTCCTTCACATGGGTGTCGCGCCACTCGCAGGCGTACTCGTCGCCGATGTTGTAGCCGCCCACGTAGCCGACCCGGCCGTCCACCACGAGGATCTTCGAGTGGTTGAACCCGCTGTGCCGCACCAGGCCCCGCCAGAAGGGGCGCGCGAACGCCGGGAGCCGGTACACGCGCACCTCGGGGTGGAACTGCCGGTAGAAGCGGCGCGGGACCACGAGGTTCCCGAAGCCGTCATAGCTGACCCACACCTGCACGCCGCGCGCAGCCGCCCGGTTGATGGCGTCCAGGAACCGCTGCCCGGTGGCGTCGGCCTTCCAGATGTACGTCTCGAGCTTCACGCTCTCCTGGGCCGCGTCGATCGAGGCGATCATGTCGTCGAAGACGTCCGAGCCGGAGGTGAAGATCGTCAGGGTGGAGGCGCCCACGGTGGCCTCGAAGGTGCCGGGCCGCTGCGCGGGGCGACGCCGGCGCCCACGCCGCTTGACGACGTCGTACGCGGTAACACCGACCGCGGCGACCACCGGGGCCGCACCCACGCAGAGCCCGTACGCCACGGCGGCACGGGTGGCGATGGCGCGCAGGGGGACGGCGGGGACAGAGGTGCGCAGACGGCCCAGGCGGTTCATCCTGCGATTCTACTGAGGCCCATCCCGGCCGTCGCGGCCCCGCACCGTGGGCGGCACGCTGGTCCAGGCGGCGCCCACCTGGGAGCGCAGCCGGACGAGGTCCATGGCGGCGGCCTGCAGCTGCCGCGCCTCGGGGCCGGCCGGGGTCCAGGGGCGCACGGGTTCGGCGTGGCCGTCCTCACCGCGGGCCACCATGACGGCGATCGAGTGGGCCACCCGCTCGGGGTGCCGGCTGCTGCGGGGGCCGGCGTGGACGCGCAGGGCCACATGCATGGAGCGGTCGGTGGTGTTCACCAGCAGGGCGTCCACCCGCACGAGGTCCCCCACGTGCACGGGGCGGTCCAGGCGCACACCGCCGGCGAACACGGCCACCACGTTCTCCTCACCGGTCCAGCGGGCGGCGCACACGCCGGCGGCCTCGTCCAGCCAGCGCAGCACGACACCGGCGCTCACCGTGCCGCCGGCGGTCGCCTCGGCGGCGGGGGCCAGGAAGGAGAGGGTGGTCATCTCCTCGTGCTGCTCCCCCGGCTCGGGGAAGGGCAGGCGGTTCATGGCGCGCTCCACGGTGCGGCGGGCGACGCTGGAGCGGCGGGCCTGGCGGTCCCGCTCGACCTGCCCAGCGGTGGAGGGCATCCAGGCGGGCACGTCCCTGGGCTGCCCGCCCACCTCTGCCCCGTACACGGTGATGGAGGCGGTGGCGACGAGGGGGGCGCCGTCGTCGTCGAGGAGCTCGGGCAGCAGAACGCGGGTCTGCACGTGGATGGAGGAGCCGTGGGTGCGCACCACCCGGCCCTGCACCGTGACGCGGGTGTCCACCGGCACGGGGTGGGAGAACTGCATGGTGCCGATGTAGCGGGCGCGCACGTAGGTGCCGGACCACGAGGCGGCCACGGCGTAGCCGACCTTGTCGATCCATCCGACCACGGTGCCGGCGTCCACGAGGCCGGAGGGGTGGTCGAAGTGGTCCGCCCGGATGTCGAGGGACAGGGATCCGGTGCGGTTCATGCTTCCGAACGTATCACCGGAAGCAGCCTTCATGTGTTCTAAGTCACGCGCTGCCTATGACTCTGCCAGCTCCCTCTCAGACAGTGCACGGACAGGCTCCCGGCCGGTGCACCCGGCCCCTGCGGAGACGGGAGAATGGGGGGCATGAGCCGCCCAGACCCCCTCCCCCTGCCCGCGGAGCGGCAGACCCCGCACACCCGCCTGGCCCGCCGTGTGGACGAGGCCGTCGCCGAGCGCGGGCGTGCCGCCGTCGCGCAGGTGGCCGCACGGCTGCTGCGGGGCACGGCCACGCCCCAGGACGTCACCTCCGGGGCGGCACGGCAGATCCTCGGCGACGACGGCGAGCTCGCCCCCGCCGCGGCCGGCGCCCTGACGCTCGGGCTGGTGTGGGACCGCCGGGCCGGCGAGGCCCTCGTGGCAGCTCTGGACGACCCCGACCCCGAGGTCCGCGCCGCTGCCCTGCTGGTGCTGGCCGGCCACGCCGAGACCCTGCGTGCCGACGCCGCCGTGGACCGGCCGCTCGTGGACCGGCTCCGCCGCGCCGTCGGGGACCCGGACCCGCAGGTCAGGGAGGCGGCGGCCGCCGCCCTGGGCGCCCTGGCCCGCACCGAGGACCTCGAGTCCGCCCTGCCCGTGCTCAACGCCCTCGTGACGGACGTGGACCCGGAGCTCGCGGCTGCCGGCGAGCTCGCCCTGGCCCAGCTGGCCGAGCGCCTGGGCCGCCCGGACCTCGTCGCGGACCCCCGAGGCTGAGGGGACCGCCGTGCAGTGCCCCCACTTCGACGCCGGCGAGTGCCGCTCCTGCCCTCTCATGGGCGTGCCCTACGAGCGGCAGACCGCCGACATGCAGGCCGCCGTGCTGGCGGCGCTGGCAGACGTGCTGGACCCGGACACCCGCGTGGAGGAGCCCTTCACCGGGCCCGAGTCCGGGTTCCGGAACAAGGCCAAGCTGGTGGCCACGGGCACGGCGGTCGCCCCCCGGCTGGGGATCCTGGACCCGCGCCAGCACCCCAGGCACCACGACGGCACGGGCGTGGACCTGCGCGACTGCGGCCTCTACCTGGACGGCATGGAGGGCGTGTTCCACGCGTGCGCGGCGGCGGTGACGGCGGCCGGGCTGGAGCCCTACGACGTCGCCGCGCGCACCGGGGAGCTCAAGAGCGTGATCGTGACCCTCTCCCCGGGCCGGGAGGCGATGGTGCGGTTCGTGCTGCGTTCGACCGTGCAGCTGGATGCGCTGCGCGGCGCGGTGCCGGGGCTACTGGCGGACCTGGCGGCACGCGGGACGCCGGCGGCGGTGGTGTCCGCGAATCTGCTGCCCGAGCATGTGGCCCTGCCCGAGGGGGACGAGGAGATCCTGCTGGCCGGCGGGCCGACCCTGCGGATGGAGCTGAACGGGATCGGCCTGCGCCTGCGCCCGCAGGGGTTCTTCCAGACGAACACGCAGGTCACCGAGGGCCTGTACGCCACCGCCGCGGACTGGGTGACGGGCCGTCGCCGGCTCGAGGACGCGGGAGCGGAGGGCGGCGGCGGCGCGGGCGAGGACGCCGGGATTGAGGGCGGCATGGGCGACGGCGGTGGGGCGCCGGCGTCGGCGTGGGACCTGTACTGCGGGGTGGGCGGGTTCGCGTTCCACCTGGCCCGCGCGGGGGTGCACGAGGTGTGGGGCATGGAGTCCTCGGCGGAGGCGGTGGCGGCCGCGCAGGAGACGGCCCGGGAGCTGGGGCTGGCCGACCGCGCCCACTTCTCCCCCGGCGACGCCACCCAGGCGCTTTCGTTCGAGAAACGGGAGCTTCCCCAAGCGCTCCCGTGTGAGAAACGGGAGGTGCCCGACGTCGTCGTCGTGAACCCGCCGCGGCGCGGCATCGGACCGGAGCTGGCCACGGCCCTGGACGCCTCCGGCGTGCCGACCGTGCTCTACTCGAGCTGCAACCCGACCACGCTGGCCCACGACCTCGCCGCCATGCCCGCCTACCGGGTGGACCGACTGCAGGTGTTCGACATGTTCCCCCAGACCCGGCACGCCGAGGTGCTCACACTGCTGCGCCGGCGGTGAGGGGCCTCCACCCACCGCCCCCGACCTGCCCTGCCCTGCTCTGCCCCGCCCCCGCCCTGCTCCGCCGCAGGATCGACCGTTCTCCGCGAAATCGACCGTTCTCCGTTCGAGATGCCGGAGAACTGTCGAGGCGGAGGGCAGAACACCACCCCCTCCCGACCGGGCACCCCGGCCCCGTAGGCTGGTCCCGAACGCGCCCCGCCTGCGGCCCCGGCCGCCCCGCCGCCCCGCACGCAGCGCCGCCGGCCCACCGCACCGACGCGGCACGGCCCGGCCCCCTCCACCGTCTCCCCGAAGCGAAGGCATGCCACCCGTGACCCAGACCCTCACCCCCGCCGAGCAGCAGGACCGCAACGCCCGCCGCCACCGCCTGCGCCGCTACCGCGCCGTGATCTTCGACATGGACGGCGTCATCACGGACACCGCCGGGGTACATGCGGCGGCGTGGAAGGAGTTGTTCGACGAGGCCCTCCCGCAGGTGGGTGCCCTGCCGGTCAACGCGGCCGCTGTCGTCGCGGACCCGGAGGCGCTGCGCCCCTTCGACGCGCGCATCGACTACCTGCACCACGTGGACGGCCGCCCCCGGGAGGACGGCGTGCGCTCCTTCTTCGCCTCGCGCGGGCTCGCAGTGCCCGAGGCCGACGACGACGCCGCCTCCACCCGCCCCGAGCTGACCGTCCTCGCACTGGCCGAGCGCAAGCAGGGGTACTTCGAGCGGGTGCTCGCCCGCGATGGCGTGCGCGTGTTCCCGGAGGCCCTGGACCTGCTGGAGAAGCTGCGCGACAAGGGGGTGCCGGTGGCGCTGGTGACCTCCTCGAAGAACTCCCGCCCCGTGCTCTCCGCCGGCGGGGTGCTGGACTTCTTCCCGGTGATCGTGGACGGCCACACCGCCCTTGAGCGCGGTCTGCCCGGCAAGCCGGACCCGGCGATGTTCTGGGAGGCGGCCCGCGAGCTCGGGGTGGATGTGGCGGACGCGATGGTCCTCGAGGACGCGGTCTCAGGTGTGCAGGCGGCCGCGGCCGGACGGTTCGGCCTGGTGATCGGCGTGAACCGGGAGCCGGAGCACGGCAAGGCCCGCCTGAAGGACGCCGGCGCGCACATCGTGGTGGAGGACTTCGGCACGCTCGCTCTGGACAAGCGCACCACCACCCCGTTCGACGCCGCCTGGGTGCTGCGTTGGGACTCGTTCGACCCCGCGGAGGAGGGCACCCGTGAGGTGCTGTGCACCCTGGCCAACGGGTACTGGGGCACGCGCGGGTCGATCCCCGGCTCCGTGATCACGGACGTGCACTACCCGGGCACGTACCTGGCCGGCGTCTTCAACCGCCTGACCTCCATGGTCCAGGGCCGGCAGGTGGAGACCGAGCACATGGTCAACATCCAGGACTGGACGCCGCTGGTGGTGATCCCGCGGGGCGGGCGCCCGCTGCTGCCCAGTGATGAGAACCTCGTGGACTTCGTGCAGGAGATGGACCTGCGCCGCGGCGTGCTCTCGCGCACCATGACGTTCGAGGACGAGCAAGGCCGGCGCACCTCGCTGTCCACACGCCAGTTCCAGTCCCTGGCCAACCGGCACCTGGCGGCGATCGAGCTGACCGTGGTGGCGGAGAACTGGTCGGGGGACCTGACCGTCCGGTCGATGATTGAGGGGCGGGTGGCGAACCTCAACGTCTCGGACGACCGCTCCCTGGCCAACCGCCACCTCGAGCCCGTGCGGGCCACGGCGGTGGATGGGGAGACGGTGGTGCTGGAGACCGTCACCTCGCAGTCCGGGGTGCACATCGCCGTCGCCACCCGCACCCGGCAGATGGCCCCGGTGGGCCACAGCGAGCCGATCCGCCGCCCCGTGGACGAGTCCGACCTCGTGGCCGGCCAGGACATCCGCCTCCACATCGAGGAGGGGGTGCCGCTCGTGCTGGAGAAGACCGCCGCGGTGGCCACCACGCACGACCACGCCCAGGCGTCCGTGTGGGAGTCGGCGGTGAAGACCGTCCAGCGGGCGCAGAACTTCCGCAACCTTCTCACCCTGCACGAGCAGCGGTGGGGCATGAACTGGGACCGGTTCAGTGTGCGGATCGACCTGGCCGAGCAGCACCGGAACCAGCGGCGTTCCTCGGCGGTCCTGGCGGAGGATGAGGAGTTCGTCTCCCCCCGGTTCGACGCCGGCCGCTCGGCGTCGGTGGGCTCCGCCGTCACCGAGGGCAAGGACGGCGCGTCCCTGCGCCAGCAGCTGGCCCTGAACCTGCACACGTTCCACGTGCTGCAGACCGCGTTCGGCAAGCGCCGCGACCTGGACGCCTCCATCGGCGCCCGCGGCCTGCACGGCGAGGGCTACCGTGGGCACATCTTCTGGGACGAGATCTTCGTGTATCCGATGCTGACGCTGCGCCGCCCGGAGATCACCCGCGGCCTGCTGATGTACCGGTTCCGCCGCCTCAACGAGGCCCGCGCCAATGCGCAGGCCGAGGGCTGGGCCGGGGCCATGTACCCGTGGCAGGCCGGTTCGGACGGCCGCGAGGAGACGCCCACGGAGCTGTGGAACCCGCGCAGCCGCATGTGGATGCCGGACAACTCGCACAACCAGCGGCACGTCTCCCTGGACATCGCGTACTCGGTGCTGCGGTACATCGAGATCGCCAAGGATGCGAGCTTCATCTCGGACTACGCCGCGGAGATGCTCGTGGAGATCTCCCGGTTCTTCACGTCCATGACCCTGTTCAACTCGGAGACCGGCCGGTACGAGATCCACGGTGTGATGGGCCCGGACGAGTTCCACGACGGCTACCCGGAGACCCCGGGGTCGGGCCTGCGGAACAACACGTACACCAATGTGCTGACGTCCTGGGTGCTCTCGGAGACGGCCCGCCTGATCCGCTGGTTGGACACCCTGGACGACGGCCTGGTGGAGGTCATGGAGATCTCCGAGGAGGAGATCGAGCGCTGGGAGGAGATCTCGGCGAAGCTCACGGTGCCGTTCTTCACGGAGGGCCCGGAGGCGGGCATCCTGGCGCAGTTCGAGGGGTACCAGGACCTGCTGGAGTTCGACTGGGACGCGTACCGGGCGAAGTACGGGAACATCGGCCGCATGGACCTGATCCTGCAGTCCGAGGGCGATGCGACCAACCGGTACAAGCTCTCCAAGCAGGCGGACACGCTCATGCTCCCGTACCTGTTCTCCGGGTCGGAGCTGGAGGCGATCCTGGGCCGCATGGGGTACGAGCTGCCGCAGGAGGCGCTCGAGCGCACCGTGGAGTACTACGAGGCGCGTTCCACGCACGGCTCCACGCTGTCCCGTCTGGTGCATGCGTGGGTGGCCGCGCGCACGGACCCGGACCGCTCCTGGGACCTGTTCACGGAGGCGCTGGAGTCGGACCTGTCGGACACGCAGGGCGGCACCACCCGCGAGGGCATCCACCTGGGCCTGATGGCCGGCACCGTGGACACGGTGATCCGCTGCTACTCGGGCCTGGAGACGCGCGACGACGTCGTCCGCTTGGACCCGCGGCTGCCCTCCCAGCTGCCGGGGGCCCGATTCACCATCCGGTACCACCAGCAGCCGGTGGTGATCCACATGACCCAGGAGAACGTGACGGTCACCGCGGGCGAGGGCATGTGGCACGAGGTGCCGATGGTGGTGGCCGGCCAGGAGCGCACGCTGCACCCGGGCGAGGAGTTCACGGTGGCGCTGCAGCGCTGAGCGCTGGCCCCCCACCCGCGCAGATCCGCGGCGAGAACGCCCCCTCTGCCCTCGTGTTCGGCGGCCGGTGGGGTCGTTCTCGCAGCGGATCCGTGCAGCGGTTCCCGACGGCGGCGCGCTCAGCGGGTGGGCAGGGTCGCCTCGAGCGCCCAGCGGTCCCCGTCCGGACCCACGGAGATGGACCCGCCGAACAGGCTCACCCGCTCGGCCATCCCGGCCAGGCCGAACCCGGAGGCCGGCAGCGCACGACGCCGCCCCGCACCTTCCCTGCCTGCGCCTTCCCGGGCCTCGGGGCCGGCGCCCCGGGTCTCGCGGCCTGCCTCCCGGGCCTCGCGCACCCCGTCCCGGCCACCGTGCCCGGCCCCCGCGGGGATGCGGCCGGTCTCACCGGCGGTCGGGCTGACCAGGCGCAGCCGGAGCCGGCCGCGCCCGTCCACCCGGCTGGACATCTCCACCTCGCCGGCGCCGGGGCCGTGCTTGAGGATGTTCGTGGTGCCCTCCTGGGCCACGCGCAGCACGGTCAGCCGCAGGGACTCGGGCAGCTCCTCCAGCCCGGCCAGCTCCCCGGACACGGTGTACCCGGCGGCCCGGAGCCGGCCGCGGAACTCGGCCACCCTTGCGGGCAGGTCCGTGACGTCGTCGGGCTCTCCGGTGCCCTCGTTGCGGGAGGTACCCCGCAGCGCGGTGAGCATGCGGCGCAGGTCCACGAGGGACTGCCGGGCGGCCCCCTCGATGGCCTCCTCCGCCCCGCGGCGCCGCGCCGGGTCCGTGAGGGTGGGGAGCATGGCCGCCTGCATGGAGATCACGGTGAGCCCGTGCGCCACGACGTCGTGCAGCTCCGTGGCGATCCGCTGCCGCTCCGCCTCGGCGGCCTGGCGGGCCCGCCGCGCTGCGGCCTCGAGGGCGGCCACCCGGTCCCGGGCCTGGTGCCGGGCACGGCGGACCAGCAGGGCCGGCAGGGCGAGCAGCGCAGCGATCACGGCCATCGTCGAAGCGGCCCAGGTCAGATCCACGGAGCCCGCGGACGGGGTGACGAGCAGTTCCGCGGCCACCACCAGCACCACGAGCGCCGCGGCGGCCGTCCACACGAAGCGCCGGCGGGCGTAGCGAGCCACCATGGGCGCGCCGAGCACCCAGCCGCCGCTGAAGGAGAGCGGGTGGAGCTGCGGGTGGTCCGGCCCCACCAGTCCCAGGAGCGCCACGGCGCTGGCACCGAGCACCAGGGCGGCGGTCACGGCGGGCTGCCACGCGAACAGCAGCGTGGCCACCACCCCCACCACCACGAGGCCCACCCGGATCACCAGACCCACCCCGGTGCGGGGCTCCAGGGAGGTCAGATCGGCGGCCGCGGGGTCGGCCTGCACCGCCGGGTCCTCCGCGAACCAAGCGGCCAAGGCGGGCTCGAACACGAAGATGACGATCTCAAGCACCAGCATCAGCCCGGCCAGCACCCACAGGACGATCCGGGTGTGGCGGCTGACGGGTTCGGCCTGCAGCAGGCGGGGCAGGCGCGCCCCCTCGGAGACCTCAGCGCCGACGACGCCGTCTCCGCGGGTGCGGGTCCCAGCCCCGCCGGTCGCGGGGGTCACCCGATCTCCACGAGCCCGTGACGGGCGGCCTTGATGAGCACCTGCACGCGGTCCCGCACCTGCCACTTCTCCATGATCCGTCCCATGTGGGTCTTCACGGTGGCCTCGGTGACGAACAGGGCCGCGCCGATCTCCGCGTTGGAGCAGCCGTGGGCGAGCTCGCGCACCACGTCCCGCTCCCGCTCGGTGAGCTGCTCGTGCTCGGGCAGCGGGGCGGGGCCGGTGCGCCGCTCCTCCCCGCCGGTGGCGGCGTCGATGAGGTCCCGGGCCACCTGCGGGGAGAACACCACGTCCCCGGCGTGGACCCGGCGGATGGCCTCCGTCACCTCGGCCGGCGGGGCGTCCTTGACGAGGTAGCCGGAGGCCCCGGCCTGCAGGGCGGGCACCAGGTACTGCTCGGAGGAGAACGTGGTGATCGCCAGCACCCGGGTGTCGGGCAGCTCCGCGGTGATGGCCGCCGTCGCCCCCACCCCGTCCAGGCGGGGCATCTGCATGTCCATGAGCACGACGTCGGGCCGCACCCGGCGGGCCACGCGCACCGCCTCCTCGCCGTCGGCGGCGCTGCCGGCCACCTCGAGGTCCTCCGCGGTGGAGACGAAGTGTTCAAGGGCGGTGCGCATCAGCTGCTGGTCGTCGGCGACGAGGACGCGGATCATGCCCTCAGGCTAATCCTCGCCCCCAGGGCAGCGGTTCCCCCGAAGGTCGGGGATCGCCGGCCCACTACGCTGGCCGCGGGGGCAGTGAGCACACAGAGCTGCACCATGTGTGCGAGAATCGCACACATGGTGCAGCTGACCCCCCAGATGCTCGGCACACGCATACGCTCCGCTCGGGAACGGCAAGGACTCAGCCAGCAGGCCCTGGCCGAGGCCGTTGGACTCGATCGGACCATGATCAACCGCGTCGAGACAGGCCAGCGGAAGCTCACCGCACTCGAACTCGCTGCCATCGCCGACACTCTGAACACCCGGATGCAGGCCTTCTTCTCTGCGGAGATCCCTTCACTGGCGTCGCACCGTTCTGCTCAGGGTCTGGACACTGCCGACTCCGCCGTCGACCACCTCCTGGCCGCTGTGGCCGCCGACGTCGAGTTCCTCCACCGGCTCCGTCCGTTCGACGCGTTCACGGACAGGGAGGCATGGCAGCGTCCGGAGACAGAGGACGACGCCGAAACCATGGCGATGTCGGCGCGCCGAGAGCTGGGCTATCGGGAGGGCGAGCCCGCAAGGGATCTGCAGGACCGCATGGCGACCATCGGCCTTTTGGTGTTCTCGCAGGACTTCGGTGCGGATTCGGCGGACGCCGGCACCATGCTCCTGCGTCGAGGGGGCATATCCATCGTCAACTCGGCCTCGAAAGTCGGGCGACGACGCCTCTCGGCCCTGCACGAGCTGGGCCACTACCTCATCGCAGACGACTACACCGTGGACTGGCGCACCGCCCGTTCCGGGAGGGACGTTGAAGGCACCCTGGACAGGTTCGCACGGGCCGTGCTCCTGCCCAGCCAGACCCTGGTGCAGGGATGGCAGGAGGAGACCCGCACCGGGAGCGTTCGGGATGCCGCCGTGAAGATCACCGGAGAGTTCCATGTGGACATGTCGACCCTCGCGCGGCGCCTGCAGGAGCTGGACCTCGTCAATCCCTCGACAGCCAATGAGGTCCGCTCCACCCAGACCACACGGGCGGATATGATCGAGCACGACCTCTACCCCTCCGATGAGATGGAGGGGACCACCCAGCCACGGATGTATCAGAAGCATGTGCTCCGCCTCTACAAGGAGGAGCTCCTCTCTGCAGAGCGGGCTCTCGGCCTGCTCGGCGGGACACTCGATCACGCAGACCTCCCGCCCCTGCCTGCGCGCCAGGAGCATGCGCTCTGGGAGTACGTGTCGTGAAAGAGGAGGAGGTCACCTATGTCTTCGACACCGGTCCCCTCCGACACTTCACCCTGAACAACTGGCTGGGGGTGTTGAAGTTCCTGACGCGCGGGAGGGTGGTCATTCCCGAGAGCGTCGAGCGCGAACTGAAGGACCAGAGCCACCAGCACCAGGTCCTCCAGCAGGTGCTGACCGCCGAATGGATCGTTGTGGACCGCAGCGACGACCTGGAATACCTGGCCGCCTTCGCCGCCTATGAGGAGCACCTGGTGGAGGACGGCAGGAACAGAGGGGAATGCGGAGTCCTCGCACTGGGGAGAGTGCGAGGCCACCGGATCGTCATCGACGACAACGTCCCTCGCCGCCTCGCCAAGGAGGAGCACCTCGACTGCACGGGCACCCTCGGTCTACTCTGCCACGCGATCCGGGAAGGCCAGCTCACTGTCCCGCTGGTGGAGAGTCTCGCCGACGACCTCATCATGGGGGAGTATCGCCTCCCCTTCCCACGCGGCGGATTCCGCCGGTGGGCGGAGGAACAGGGGCTGCTCACCTCCCGACCTCGCTGAGCCGGAGGCAGTCCGGCCGAGTACGCCTAGTCTGAACGCATGAACCCCCTGCACCGCCTGGACGAGGCACTGCGCCGGCACCCGGTGCGCACGGACGTCGTCGTCGCCCTGATGCTGTGCGTGGCGCTGGTGGGCGGCCCCTGGCTCGTGTTCGGTGGGATGGTCACCCCGACGCCCCTGACCTCCTCCCCCGTGCAGAGCCTCGGGACAGTCACCGCGCAGCTGCTGCTCGCCGGCTCCTGGGCGGGCCGGCGCCGCGCCCCCGTGGCTGCGGCCGCAGTGGCTGTGCTCGGCGGGGTGCTGCACCTGCTCTTCGGCCCCGAGCTCAGCCCCGCCCTGGTGATGGTCCCGGCCACGGTCTACAACCTCGCGGCCCTCGCCCCGCGGTGGGCGTCCCTGGCCGGGCTGCTCGCCGGGCTCGCCGGGGGTGCCCTCAACGGTCTGAAGGTGTGGCTGTTCCCGGTGGAGGTCCTCACCCCGGACGGGCTGGGCATCCGCTCCCCCGCGGACCCGCTGGCGAGCACGATCATGGCCGTCACCTGCGGGCTTGCGACGCTCACCGCCTGGGCCTTCGGGGACATGGTCCGCAACCGGCGCCTGGCCGTACAGGCCCTCGCGGACCGGGCCCGCCGTCTCGAGGTGCAGGCCCGCCAGGAGCGGGAGCTGGCCGCCGCGGACGAGCGCAGCCACATCGCCCGCGAGATGCACGACATCGTGGCCCACTCCCTGCAGGTGATCATCAGCCAGGCCGACGGCGCCCGGTACGCGGGCGCTGTCCGCCCGGAGTCCGCGGTGGAGGCCCTGGGCACGATCGGCAGCACGGGGCGTTCGGCGCTCGCGGACATGCGGCAGCTGCTGGGGGTGCTGCGGGGGCCTGCGGAGCCGGTGGGCGGCTCGGATCGGGGCCGTCGGGACCCGGCCCGGCGGGAGGGCCCGCGCCCTGCCCCGAGTCTGGCGGATCTGCCGGATCTGGTGGCCACGCTGCGGCTGTCCGGGCTGGAGATCTCCCTGTTGGAGCAGGGCACCGCCCGCCGGCGGCTGCCGCAGGGCGGGGAGTTGACGGCGTACCGGGTGGTGCAGGAGGCGTTGACCAACACGCTGCGCCATGCCGGCCCGAGGGCGCAGGCGTTCGTGACGCTCGAGTGGACGGGCCGGGGCCTGCGCATCCAGGTGGACGACGACGGCGGCGGCCCCCGCCGCACCCCCGCGCCGGTGGGCGCGGGGCAGGGTCTGCGCGGCATGGCCGAGCGCGTCGGCCTGTTCGGCGGTACGGTGCAGTCGGGTCCGCGTGTGGGCGCCGGGTGGCGGGTGACCGCCCACCTGCCCTACTCCGAGGCCTGAACCGCACCGCCTGGACCGGCCCACCGAGAGGATCCCATGAACTCCGAGGAGACCCCCATCCGCGTCGCCCTCGTGGACGACCAGGCCCTGATCCGCTCGGGGCTGGCGATGCTCGTGGGCTCCCAGCCGGACCTCACCGTGGTGGCCGAGGCCGCCACCGGCCGGGAGGCGGCCGGGTCCGTGGCGGTGGCGGGGGCCGACGTCGTTCTGATGGATGTGCGCATGCCGGAGATGGACGGGATCGAGGCCACGCGTGCGCTGCTGGCCCGCCCGAACGCCCCGAAGGTGGTGGTGCTGACCACCTTCGACCTCGATGAGTACGCGCTGGACGCGATCGAGGCAGGGGCGAGCGGGTTCCTGCTCAAGGACGCCCCGCCGGAGGAGCTGCTCACGGCGATCCGCACGGTGCATCGCGGGGACGCGGTGATCGCCCCCTCCACCACCCGCCGGCTGCTGGCCCACATGGCGCCCCGGCTCCGCCCGGACGCCGGCCGCTGCCCGGAGGAGCGGGCCGCCGTGGACTCCCTGACGCCCCGGGAGCGGGAGGTGCTCACCCTCATGGGCCAGGGGGAGTCGAACCTGGAGATCGCCGCGCACCTGGTGCTGTCCGAGGCGACCG
Organism: Micrococcus sp.; assembly: GCF_034179925.1. Classification (GTDB taxonomy): domain Bacteria; phylum Actinomycetota; class Actinomycetes; order Actinomycetales; family Micrococcaceae; genus Micrococcus. The sequence continues at coordinate 97,639 of NZ_JAXFPG010000020.1, forward strand.
TGAAGACCCATGTGGGGCGGGTGCTGGCGAAGCTGGGCGCCCGTGACCGGGTGCAGGCGGTGCTCACGGCGCACCGCACCGGGCTCGTGCAGTTCTGAGCTGGGCGGCATCCGCGGACGGCAGGCCGCACCGCCGGACGGCACCATCGGGCAGCCGCCCTCATCCCTGGGTATGACCTGACCGCGTGGAGGTTCATCCTCAGGAGGCTCCCAGCCGGAGCGCGTGCACGGGATGCTGGTGGTGTCGGGTCTGGAGGCGCCCTGAAGGGAAGAGCAGGGCGCCTCCGCCTCCCCCGACGGACGACGTTCCCCTGACCCGCCGAGGAGGCCCCATGTCCACCGTCACGCCGCCACAGACCTTCCCAGCACCCGCCTCCCCGGCTGCGGAGCAGGCCGCCCAGGACGTCGAGTGCCTCACATTCTTCGCCGGCCTGGTGACTGCGGCGCTCACCATGCTCGTGCTCGCCCTGGGTACAGACCTGACGGCGATGCCCCGGCTGCTGCTGGCCCTCGCCGCCACCGTGCTGGTGTGCGTGGTGGTCCACACGGTGGCGGCCCCCGCCGGGACCCGGGGCTGAAGCCTCAGCGGGAGTCGGCCCGCAGGCCCCGGAGGAAGACCTCCAGCAGCCACTCCCGGTCTGCCCGGTTCCGGCCCTCGATCGAGAGCGGGAACGGCCGGGTGACCGTGAGCACCCCGGCCAGGTACTGCTCCCCGCTCACTCCGGCGGCCACGAGTCCGGCCCGCGCGGCACGGTCCACGGCGGCCTGCGCCCGGGCGAGCACCCGCTCCTCCACGGCGTCCACCTGCTCCGGCGGCGGGCACTCCTCGGGGCTCATGTCGTCCCGGGCGGCGAGCAGGGCCAGAAGGTTCTCCGCGCCGAGCTCCCGGGCCATCGCATGCCAGTGGGCCGCGACGTCGTCGCCTCCGTGGGCGTCCTCCGCAGCCGGGGTGTCGGCGCTGTCGAGGAAGCGCTGGACGATTGCCTCCAGGCGGGCCTCCACATGGTCCATCACCGCGGTCACGAGGTCCCGGCGGGTGGGGAAGTGCCGGTAGAGCGTGCCCACGCCCACGCCGGCTGCCTGCGCCACGGCGCGCAGGGACATGGCCGACCCCTGCTCGCCCATCAGCCGGGCGGCCGCCGCCACGAGGTCCTGCCGGTTGGCCCGCGCGTCCGCTCTCATGCGGGCCATTGTCCCACTCCGGTCCCATCCGCCCGCCGTGGGGCTCCTCCCCCGGGATGATCCCCGCCGCCACAGGTTCACCCCCCGGGCCGATCCGCTGCGGGCGTGCTCCGGCCAGGCTGAAGCCATGGACACCACCCCGACTCCCGCCGGCGCGCACTCCGCCGCTGCCCCCACCCCTGCCGAGCACGCTCGCACGGCCCCGCCCGCCGCCTCCGCCCGCGGCCTCGTCCAGGTGTACGGCACCGGAGAGGCCGCCGTGCACGCCCTGCGTGGGGTGGACGTGGACTTCGAGGCCGGCCGGTTCACCGCGATCATGGGCCCCTCCGGTTCGGGCAAGTCCACCCTCATGCACTGCCTGGCCGGCCTGGACACCCCCACGGAGGGCACCGTGACCCTCGGGGACACCGTGATCACCGGCCTGGACGACGCCGCCCTCACCCGTGTGCGCCGGGACAGGGTGGGCTTCGTGTTCCAGGCGTTCAACCTGGTACCCACACTCACCGCCGAGCAGAACATCCTGCTGCCCCTGGAACTGGCCGGCCGCACCCCGGACCGCGCGTGGCTCGCGGAGATCGTCGCCGCCCTGGGCCTGGAGGACCGGCTCACCCACCGCCCGCACGAGCTCTCCGGCGGCCAGCAGCAGCGCGTGGCCGTGGCCCGCGCCCTGCTCACCCGCCCCGAGGTGGTGTTCGGGGACGAGCCCACCGGCAATCTGGATTCGGCCACCGGGGCCGAGGTGCTGGGCCTGCTGCGCCGCGCGACACGGGAGATGGGCCAGACCGTCATCATGGTCACCCATGACCCGGTGGCCGCCGCCTCCGCCGACCGCGTGGTGCTGCTGGCCGACGGCCGCCTCGCCGGGGAGCTGCACGCCCCCACGGCCGAGCGTGTGGCCACCGCCCTGGCCGCCCTGTCCGGACGGGAGGCCTGAGCCGTGCTGACCGTCGCCCTGTCCCAGCTGCGCACGCAGCCTCGACGCTACCTCGCAGTGGTGCTGGCGGTGCTGATCGGCACCGGCTTCCTGGCCGCTGCCTCCCTGGTCGGCTCGACGGCGCAGGCCACTCTGCGCACCACGCTCGGCGCCGTCTACGCCTCCTCGGACCTCGTGGTGCTGCCCCGCTCGACCGACTCGTCCAGCACCGAGCCGGCTGAGGGCCCGGACCCCTGGCAGGCGCTCGGGTCCCTCGCCGGCACCCCGGCGGCCCCCGGCCCCCTGGGCCGCGTCGACGGCGTCGCCGAGGCCTGGGCGGTCGCCCCCACCTCCGTGGACCTCACCACCGCCGACGGGCGTGCGGAGGGGGGCTTCGCCCTCGCTCTGGCCGTCCCGCAGGATCCCGGCCTGGCCGGGGTGCACGTGCGGGAGGGCGCCCTGCCCTCCCCCGAGGACGGCTCCGGCGTCGCCGTGGACGAGAAGACCGCCGACCGGCTGGGCCTGCACCTCGGGGACCGCCTGAGCCTCAGCGCCGGCGAGGCGGGCACGGCCCAGGCCACCGTGGCCGGCGTCGTCTCCGCATCCCCGGACCCCTCCCTCTCCGCCGGCACCCAGCTCTGGGCCGGTGCCGCCCTGGTCGAGGGGCTGCACCCGGCGGATCTGCCCCCGTACGCCTCCGCCGTCCTGCTGCGCTTGGACCCCGGGGCGGACGTGCAGGCCGTGCAGGAGCGCGTGTCGGCCGCCGTGGGATCTGTCCCCGCGGATGTGAGCACCCCGGACGAGGCCGTGCGTGCCCGGCTCGCGGAGCTCTCCGGCGGCACGGACCTGTTCGGCTGGGTGCTCGGCGGGTTCGCGGTGCTCGCCCTGCTGGTGACCGGGCTGGTCATCGCCAACACCTTCCAGGTGCTGGTGGCCCAGCGCACCCGGGACCTCGCCCTGCTGCGTGCGGTGGGGGCCTCCTCCGGCCAGGTCCACCGGTCCGTGCTGGTCGAGGCGCTGGCCGCCGGACTGCTCGGGGCGGTCCTGGGCGTGGGGACGGCCCTCGGTCTGCTGGCCGCGGTCGCCGCCCTGGCCCGCGCGGCCCTCGGCGTGGACAGCCTCACCTTCGCCGCGGACCCGCTGGCGCTGGTGCTGATCACCCTGGTCGGCACCGCCGTGGCCGTGGTGGCCGCCGTGGGCCCGGCCCGCGCGGCCACCCGCGTGGCGCCGCTGCAGGCGCTGCGTCCCCGCACCGAGACCGAGGTGCGCTCGCGCGCCGGCCGGCTGCGGACCGCCGTCGGGGCCGTGCTGGCCGCCGGAGGCACCGCCCTGATGGTGTGGGGCGCCCTGGAGGGCGAGTTCCTGGCGGCGATGGGCGGCGGGGTGCTCTCCTTCCTGGGGGTGCTGATGCTGGCCACACTGTTCGTGCCGGCGGCGGTGCGGGGCGCGGCCGTGCTGGCCCGGCCCGTGGGCGTGCCGGGCCGGCTGGCCGGGCTCAACGCCACCCGCCACCGCTCCCGCACCGCCGCCACGGCCGCGGCCCTGCTGATCGGCACCACCCTGGTGGCGCTGTTCATCACCGGCGGCCGGACCACCCAGCAGCTCACCGGCGAGGCCCTGGCCGAGAGCTACCCCGTGGACCTCGTGGTCTCCCTACCGACCGGGTCCGACGCCCGCCAGGCCGTGGCCGCGGTGACCGACCTGGCGGAGGTGGACGCCGCCGTCGCCGCCTCCCCCGTGGGCACCACCGCCTCCGGCACCCCCGTCTACGAGGTCAGCCCGGAGGGGCTGCGCGCCGTGGTCGCCGCCGCCCCGCAGGGCCAGGGGGACGCCCTCGGCGCGGACGGCACCGTGTACACCCCCTCCTGGTCCGACCCGCAGACCACCGTGGTGGTGGACGGCCGGGTGCAGGACCTCACCTCCGTGCGCGGCTCCGGCCTGAGCGATGGCGTGTTCCTCAGCCCCGCCACCGCCGAGCACGTGCGCACCGCCGGCGTCCCGGCGGCCGAGCGCCGCGCCGAGCTCGAGCCCGTCCTCGGCCCCGAGCTGGACGTCTCCGCCGTGCGGGACACACCCGCCCTGCTGCTGGTCTCCGCGGCGGGCGAGGTCTCCCTGGACGGACTGCAGGGGTTCGTGGACCGGGTGTCCACGGCCGCCGGCCCGGGCTCCGAGATGATCGGCGGCGGCGCCCCGGAGCGGCTGATGTACGCGCAGGTCATCGACTCCCTGCTGTGGATCGTGGTGGCGCTGCTGGCCGCGTCTGTGCTGATCGCGCTGATCGGCGTGGCCAACACGCTGAACCTGTCCGTGATCGAGCGGACCCGAGAGAACGCGCTGCTGCGGGCCCTCGGGCTGACGCGGGGCGGGCTGCGCGGGATGATCGCGATCGAGGCGGTGCTGATCGCGGCCGTGGCCGCCGCCCTGGGCTGTGCGCTCGGCGTGTTCTACGGCTGGGCCGGTTCCCAGCTGGTCCTCGGGACCCTCATGGAGGGCCTCGGCCGGGAGGCCCTGGTCCCGGTGACCGTGCCCTGGGCCGAGCTGGCCCTGATCGTGGCGGTGGCGGCCGGGGCGGGCCTGCTGGCCTCCCTGCTCCCGGCCCGGCGCGCCGCCCGCCTCAGCCCCGTGCGCGGGCTGGCCTCCCTCTGAGGCCGGCGGCCTTCGAGGCCCACGCCGAACCGGGCCCGCCGCTCCCCGCAGCGGCGGGCCCGGGGTGCGGGGGTGTCCGGGCCCAGCGCGCGAGGGGCGCGGGACGTCTGAGCCCCCGACCCGACCTCAGCGCGAGGCGCCGCGGGTGAACACGGCGTCGCGGACGTCGTCGTCGTCCTCGAGGCCCGCGCCCAGGGCCGAGCCGATGGTGGCCAGACCGCCCACGAACCAGGCCAGCTTCACGTACTGCACCCACGTGGCCGGCTCCCCCGTGACCTCCGCGAACACGTCCGCGTCCACCAGCAGCAGCGCCCCGCCGAGCGAGACGAGCATGAGCAGCACGTGCAGCACCCCCACCCCGATCAGCACCGTCAGCAGCGTGGCGATGTTGAACACCGTCACCTGCTGCCGCTCCGACGCCCGCCGCGGCCGCTCCCACAGGTGCGCGCCCACCACAAGGCTCACCGTCACCGCAGCGACCGCCACCAACCCCACCAGTCCCATCTGCGTGGGCGAGTACTCCGCGGACAGCAGCCAGAGGTCCGTGGTGATCAGGGTCAGCGCCCCCGTGGCCAGCGCCGTGGACATCGACCGGGTCAAGGTCAACGCCACCGTCCACGGGCGGTTGGCCCGCACCGTCCCCAGGATCAGCCGCGCACTGGACGCGGCCACCCGCGCCGCGTAGGAGGCCCCGGACTCGCCGGCACGGGTCTCGACGTCGGCGGCGAGCTGGCGGGCCCAGCGCGCCGCGTCCGCGCGGTCCGCGGAGGAGGGGACGGCGTCGTCCGGGTCGAGCCCGAGGATCCAGCCGACCACCCGGTCCACAGCGTCCAGCGCGGACTCGTCCGCGTGGTCCAGGGACACGACGCCGGCCGCATGCCCCGGGGAGACCTGCTCCGCTCGCGTGTGCCGGCCCTGGACGAGCGGCCGCTCCGTGACGGCGACGGCCAGGTCCCAGTCCTCGTCCAGCATGCGGTCCCGGGTGACCTCGAGGAGGTCGAGGGCGTCGTCGTCCGGGTCCCCGAGGCGCTCCTCACGCAGATCCACCTCCCAGTCCAGGCCGGGGTACTCGGCATGAAGCCGATCGGCGAGGGCGGCGGTGTCGAGCCGGGCCGCGAGCGCTGCGGGGCCGAGCGGAGCGACCGGGTCGAGCGGGGCGGCCGACGCGTCGAGGAGGAGACCGAGGCGCACCCGGGTGGTGGGAGCGGAGGCGGTGCCGGCGAGGGAGGAGGCGGGGCGGGAGGTCACCGCACCATTCTCGGCCCTCGTGCTGCACCGCGATCCGCCCGCCCTCCGCGCTATGCCCACCCCGCCCACCGATCCGCTGCGGAAACGGCCCTTCTGGGCTCACCTGAGGCCGCCAGAGGGGTCGTTTCTGCAGCAGATCTCACCAGGGCTGCGCGGGGGCGTACGCCTGCCGCTGCGCGATGGCCCGCCGCACGAGCTCCACGGTCTCCACGAACCCCCGCGCCCGGTCCGGGCCGGCCACCCGGATCACGATCCACCCCGCCCGCTGGAACACCGCGTCCCGGCGCGTGTCCTTGCCCACCTGCGCGGCGCCGTCGTGCCCCTTGCCCTCGTACTGCACAGCGATCTTCCACCTCCAGTACCCCAGGTCCGCGCTGGCCGGGTGGAAGATCGAGTAGTCGGCGTCCCACAGCTCGATCTGCAGGTCCGGTTCCGGCAGTCCCGCGGCCACGAGCGCCAACCGAAGCTCCGTCTCCGGCGGCGAGTCCGAGCCCTCCCGGACCACCGCGAGCGCCTGCCGGGCCCGCCGGGCACCCGTCTCCCCGCGGTGGCGTTCCAGGGCGCGGTGCAGGTCCTCCCGCCCGGCCAGGGCGCGGATACCGCGGGTGTCCGAGCGGCGGGCCAGGTGGTCGCCCACGGTCACGAGCCAGCCGGGCTCCAGCACCGGCGCCAGGTGGAACCACGCGTCTGGGAAGGAGGCCTCCGGGACGCTGTGGGGCCGGGGACGCCGCACGATCACGCGGGACGGGTCCACGGTGCGGGTCACGACGTCCTCGTCCGGCACCGCCCGGCGGCCGCGGGGGCGCAGCACGGTGGGACGCACCCGGGTGGCGACGTCGGCCGGCAGAGGCCAGCGCTGAAGTCTCGCCACCGATTCCCCCGTGACGACGGCGTCCGGGTACCGCGTGCAGATCTCCTGGAGTCGGGCGATCTCCTCGGCGCGGGCGGCCTCCACGGCGGAGGCGACGAGGGGTGGGATGCTGCGTGGGGTGAGGCCCACCCATCGGTACCAGCCGTGCCGCACCCGCCGGACGTCCCGGCTGCGCAGCCGCGAGGCGGAGAGCCCTGCGGCCGCCGCCTGGGCGCGTGAGAACACACGGCCCTTGAGGTGCTCGGGGAAGGGTCCTGGTCTGCGCATGTCCCCCAGCGTGCCGTGAGTGAGGCGGCCCCGCTCCGCGTGTCCACAGGCGGGGGCCTGTGCAGGAGTCACCGCGCGGTGGGGCGAGCGGACTCGTGCTGATCCGCGAGACGTGACGTTGCCCGGCGATCCGCCGCAGAAACGACCCCTCTGACCGCCGTCAGAACCGTCAGAGGAGTCATTCCTGCAACAGATTCACCAGCGCCCTCCCGGATCGGTGATACTGGGGGCACCCCCGCCCCTCGCGCGCGCCCCGGGCCCACCCCTGCCCATCTGCCGTGCGGTCGATCGTCCTCCGTCTGCGCCACCCCCGCTCCTCGACGGACGTCGTCTCCGTCCGTTCCCTCTCGGAGTCTCCTGATGCCCACGACTGTGGCCGGGCCCGTCGCGCCCGCTTCCTCTGCCTCCTCCGTCCCGCCGGGCCCCGCCCCGGAGCACACCCCCGAGGCCCTGATCGCCGCGGAGGACCGCGGCCTCCACAAGGATCTCTCCCCCCGCCACCTGCAGATGATCGCCATCGGCTCGGCGATCGGCACGGGCCTGTTCCTCGGTGCCGGCGGCCGTCTGCACACGGCAGGCCCCTCCCTGGTGCTCCTCTACGCGATCTGCGGGTTCTTCGGCTACCTGATCCTGCGCTCCCTGGGCGAGCTGGTGGTCCGCCGCCCCTCGGCCGGCTCGTTCGTCTCCTACGCGCGTGAGTTCTTCGGTGAGAAGGCCGCGTTCGTCTCCGGCTGGCTGTCCTGGCTGAACTGGGCGATGGTGGCGGTGGCCGAGGCCACCGCGCTGGCGCTGTACGTGGCCTGGTTCGGGCGGTACACGTCCCTCTCGTTCCTCGGGGAGATCCCGCAGTGGATCGTGGCGCTGGCCATGGTGGTGCTCGTGGTGTCCCTGAACCTGATCTCCGTGAAGATCTTCGGCGAGATGGAGTTCTGGTTCGCGCTGGTCAAGGTGCTGGCCCTGGTGGCGTTCCTGGTGATCGGCACGGTGATGGTCCTCGTGGGCACCCCCACGGGCACACCCACCGGGTTCGCGCTGATCTCGGACAACGGCGGCTGGTTCCCGAACGGGGTGCTGCCAGCGGTGATCATGACCCAGGGTGTGGTGTTCGCGTACATGGGCATCGAGCTGGTCGGCACCGCCGCCGGCGAGACCAAGGACGCCGCCGCCGTCGTGCCGCGGGCGATCAACTCGATCCTGTTCCGCGTGGTCCTGTTCTACTGCGGCTCGGTGCTGCTGCTGTCCCTGCTGATGCCGGCGAGTGCGTACTCGGCGGGCGAGTCCCCGTTCGTCACGTTCTTCGACTCGATCGGCGTGGACTACGCGGCCCCGATCATGCAGTTGGTGCTGATCACCGCGGCGATGTCCTCGATGAACGCGGGCATCTACTCGACGGGGCGCATCATCCACTCGATGGCGGTGGCGGGGTCCGCGCCGAAGTTCGCCCGCTCCGTGACCCGTTCGGGTGTGCCGTGGGGCGGGATCGCCATGACCGCGGCCGTGGCCATGGTGGGTGTGATGGTGAACCTCGTGGTGCCGGAGCTGGCGTTCGAGATCATGCTGAATGTGGTGGCAATCGGTGTGGTGGCCACGTGGGGCACGATCTGCGCCAGCCATCTGAAGTTCCTGCTGCTGTGCCGGCGCGGGGAGATGGAGCGCCCCTCGTACCGGGCACCGGGTGGGATCGCTGCGGATGTGGCGGTGCTGGTGTTCCTCGCGGCGGTGCTGGTGCTGACGGCGCTGGACTACCCGGTGGGCACGTTCACGCTCGCCTCGCTCGTGGTGGTGGTGCCGGCGCTGATCGGCGGCTGGTTCCTGGTGCGGGACCGCGTGGCGGAGATCGCGGCGGTGGCCGCTGCCGCCGAGAGCCGCTGATGTTCCGCTGACCGCCCGCTGCACGAACATCCGCTGCAGAGACGACCCCTCTGAGCCCTTTGCGAGGCCTCAGAGGGGTCGTTCTCGCAGCGGATCCCCGCGATCCACTCCCCCACATGGGTGCGTGTACCCTTCCGTCTTACTGATACTGATTCTCATGTGAGATGGAGACGTTCCATGCATCCCCGCACCATCGCATCCGCAGCCACCGCCGCCCTGGCCCTCACCACCCTGCTGAACGCCGGCGTCGCCTCGGCCGCCCCCTCCAGCCACGCCGCCGGCCGCGGCCCGTCCGCCACCTCGGCTGCGGCCTCGGCCTCCGCCCCCAGGCTCTCCCTCGCAGGGCAGGCCATGTGCCGCTCCGGGTACACGGCCGAGCAGGTCGGCGACGCCGGAGGCCGCACCTCCCGCCCCACCGCACTGACCGATTCGGGCATCGTCGGCGGCACCGCCTCGACCGGGCCGGACTTCCGCCCGCAGCTGCCCTACACCTCCCGCCACGGGGTGGACGCACTGCTCGCGGTGCCCGCTGGCAGCACCTTCGGCCGGGTCCTGGGCATGAACAACGCCGGCGTGGCTGTGGGCGAGGTGTTCGCCGCCTCCCCGGAGCGCAGCCAGCCGGCCGTCTGGGATCGCTCGGGCCGGCTGCGGTTGCTCGGTGACTCCGGCGTGGCCAATGACGTCAACGCCCGCGGGGACGTGGTCGGCTCCCAGCGCAACGCCGCCGGTGAGACCGCCGCCACCCGCTGGTCGAAGAAGGGCACCGTGCACCTGCCGCACCTGTCGGCGAGCGAGGGGACGTTCACCGCCACTTCCGTCGCCTTCGCCGTGGACGCCCGCGGCACCGTGGTGGGCCACAGCCGCGTCCTCCACGAGGAAGAGGGCCACGACGGCGACCACGGCGGCCATCGCCATGCCCACGCCCACCGTCACGCGGCCCTCTGGGACAAGGCCGGCCGCGCCCATGACCTCGGCGCGCTGTTCGACCACGGCACCTCCGACGCCGCCGCCGTGCACGGCTCCCACGTGGTCGGCGAGGCCAGCACCGAGGACGGCCGCGCCACCGCGGTGTCCTTCACCGCCGCCGGACCGCAGGCCCTGGCGGACACCGGCTGGAGGTTCTCGGACGCCCACGGCGTCAACGCCCGCGGCGAGGTGGTCGGCCACGGGGCGAAGTTCCGCGGCAACACCTCGTTCGGCGGGGCGGCCACCGTCTGGTGCGAGGGCGTCGCCGTGGACCTGAACACCGTGGTGGGCGGGCTTCCGGCGGGGTGGACGCTCCTGGATGCCACCGCCGTGAACGCCCGCGGGCAGATCACCGCCTCCGGCAAGGATGCGGACGGCCGCGGCGTCTCTGTGCTGCTGACCCCGCGCGACTGATCCGGCAGGGGCGGGGCCGTCTGCACCCGCTGACGATCCGCTGCAGAAACGACCCTTCTGACGGCTCTGGAGGCCCTCAGAAGGGTCGTTCTCGTAGCAGATCCCTCGAGTGGCAGCCACCCTCGCCCTCATCCTGCGATGCCGTACTCCTTGAGCAGCTTCTTGGCCTCCTTCGTCCCGGCCTGCTGCAGCCGGAGCAGCTGGGCGTAGATCCCGCCGGTCTGCGCCAGCTCGGCCGGGGTGCCAACCTCGTCCACGCGCCCGCCGCGCAGGGTGACGATCCGGTCCACCGCGGCGATGGTGGAGAGCCGGTGCGCCACGATCAGGCTGGACCGGCCCACCATGAGCTCATCCAACGCGGCCTGCACGAGCCGTTCGGACTTGGTGTCCAGGCTCGAGGTGGCCTCGTCCAGGATCAGGATGGGCGCGTCCTTGAGCACGGCCCGCGCCACCGCGATCCGCTGCCGCTGCCCGCCGGACAGGCGCAGCCCCCGCTCGCCGATCAGCTGCTCGTAGCCGTCCGGGAAGCCCTCCACGAACCCGTCCGCGAACGCCGCCCGCGCCGCCGCGCGCACCCGCTCGTCCGAGGCATCCGGGTCCGCGTAGGCGATGTTCTCCCGCACGGTGCCGGAGAACAGGTTGGGCTCCTGGAACACGGTGGCGATCTGCTCACGCAGCACACGCAGGTCCATGGCGGCGGCGTCCTGCCCGAACACCTCGATCCGCCCCTCGGACACCGGGTACAGGCCCATGAGCAGGTTCGTCACGGTGGACTTGCCACCGCCGGACTCACCCACGAGCGCCACCTTCTCCCCGCGGCCGATCTCGAAGTCCACCCCGCGCAGCACGTCCTCGCCCCCGGGCTCGTACGCGAAGCGCACGCCCTGGAAGCGCACGGCCGGTGCGGTGCCGCCGTCGTCGTGGGGGGTGGGGCCCCGGCGGGGCACGACGACGGCGCCGGCCACCTCCGCCTGCCCGTGCACCGCCTGCCCACGCACCGCGTCCCCGCGCGCCTGCTCCTCGCGCTCCTCGGCCAGCACGGCGAAGTAGTCCTTCGAGCCGGCGACCGCCCGCTGGGCGGAGTCCACGAGGTAGCTCATGGAGAAGATGGGCTCGCGGGCCATGGTCATCAGCTGCAGGAGGATCACCATGTCGCCCACGGAGAAGTGCCCCTGGGCGGTGCGCACGAACACGATCAGGTACAGCCCGGCGAACACCAGGTTCAGCGCCACGCGCCGGGCGGCGTCCATCGAGTGCCACCACCGCGACTGCGCCCGCGTGATGCCGATGGTCCGCCCGAAGCGCTCCCGGAACCCGCTCAGCTCGGTGTCCTGCCGGTTGTAGGCGCGCACCACGGGCATCTGCGCCACGACCTCCGTGAACCGGCCGGAGGCGATGTCCACCTCGGTGTTCTTCTCCCCTTCCCACACCTGCCAGCGGGCGGAGGTCTTGGCGGTGAGCCACATGTACACGGGGAACACCACGGCCAGCAGCACCGCCAGCGGCCACCAGTAGAACCCGGTGATCACGAGCACCGCGGCGGTGGTCAGCAGCATGGTGAACGCGTTGTTCGCGAAGAAGTTCAGGAACTGGGTGAGCTCGGTGATGGACCGGTTCAGCCGGTTGGTGATGCGCCCGGTGACCTCGGTGTCGAAGTACCGCTGCGGCAGGTGCAGCAGGTGGTCGAAGTACCGGGAGGAGAGAATGGTGCGCATGCGGGCGGCCATGAGGTCGCCCCAGTAGCCGCCCACGGACACCACCGCGGTGGAGGCCAGCTCGACGGCGAGGAACACCGCCGCCAGCCAGGTCACCGCGCGCACGGTGTCTGCCACGGTGGCGCGTCCGGCGACGGCCTCCACGATGTGGTCTGCGGCCGCGCCGATGAGGAACGGGGTGACCAGGGCGAACGCGGCCATGAGCACGCCGCTGGCGGCGATGCCGAGGTAGAGGGGCCGGAGGTCGGGGACGAAGCGCAGGATGCGCAGCAGGGAGCTCACCGATTCAGCCTAGTGAGCGCGGCGGCCCCTCCCGGATCACGACGCCGGCCGGCACCCGGCAGGGTCGCTCCCGGCAGGGTCGCACCCGGCCGGGGCGGGTTCAGAGCAGCCCGAGGCCGAGCTTCACGGCGAGGGCGAGCATGAGCACGCCCACCACGGCGTCCACGGCCCGCCACACGCGAGGGGAGTCCATGAGCGGGGCGAGCTTCTCCCCGCCCCAGCCGAGGGCGCCGAACCAGACCGCGGAGGCGGCCATCGCACCGGCGGCGTAGCTCCACGTGGCTTCCCCGAAGGACTGGGCGAAGGTGCCCATCATCACCACGGCGTCCAGGATCGCGTGCGGGTTCAGCAGGGACACGGACAGCGCCAGCAGCACCACGCGCACCTTCGAGGCCTGCGGGCGGGCCACGACGCCGGCCGCCGGGCGCACCCGGGTGAGGGTCGCCGTCGTGCCCCGGGAGGGGCGCGCCGCGGCCGCTGGCCGCACCGGACCCCCGGCGGGGGTGCGCGGGCCGCGGGAGGGGGTGCCGCCGTCGCGCCCGGGGAGGCGGCCGGTGGCCGGGTCGATCACGGGCAGGCGACCGGTGAGTGCCACGACGTCCGCCTCGGACGGGCCGATCTCCGGGTTCTCCGCGGCCGCGGCCGAGGAGAGTGATCGCCCGCCGCGCACCGCCGAGCGCAGGGTGCCCGCCGCGAACAGCACGAGGTACACGACGCCGGCGGCGGTCATGGCCGTGACCAGCCAGGGCGCGGACTCGGCGGCCACCCCCAGGCCCGCGGCCCCCACCGCCAGCAGCACGATGTCCGCCACGAAGCACACGCCCAGGGCGGTCCACGCATGCTCACGGCGCACCACCTGGCGCAGCAGGAACAGCGTCTGGGCGCCGATGGCTACCACGAGGGCCAGGTAGGTGAGGAAGCCGGCGGAGAAGGCGGAGGTCAATGCGGTCACGGGCACCGAGGCTAGGGCTGCGGGCGGATCCGTTCCAGCGCAGTTTCCTTCAGGATCTGAAGCCTTCCTTCAGACCGCAGGTAGGCTCGCCCCCGTGAACTCGGACCACCTGCGTGCCCTGGCCGCCGCCGTCGACCACGGCACCTTCGACGCCGCCGCGGACACCCTGCAGATCTCCGGCTCCGCGTTCTCCCAGCGCATCAAGGCTCTCGAACGGCAGGTCGGGCAGGTGCTGCTCAGCCGCACCGTGCCCGTGCGCCCCACCGCTGCAGGGGAGCGGATGCTCCGCCTGGCCCGGCAGACCCTCGCCCTCGAGGACGAGGCGCTCTCCGCATTCGGCCGGGGCGCGGGTGGGCGGATGAGCCTGGCCGTCGCCGTGAACGCCGACTCCCTGGAGACCTGGTGGACGCCGGTGCTGCGCGAGGCGGCCACCTGGGACGACGTCGTGCTCCACCTGCAGGTGGAGGATCAGCGGCACACCGCGGACCTCGTCCGCTGCGGGGCCGTGGCGGCGGCCGTCACCGAGGACCCCACCCCCGTGACCGGCTGCACCGTGCAGCCGCTGGGGACCATGCGCTACCACGCCGTGGCCACACGCTTCCTGCTGGACACCTACCGGGACGGGCAGGGCCGCCTCCGCCTGGGCTCGCTGCCGGTGGTGGACTACGGGATGCGCGATGGCCTGCAGCACCAGGTGCTGGCACGGGCCTCCCGAGGGCAGGACGCCGTCCCCTCGCCCCCGCACCACCACGTCCCCTCCGTGGGGGCCTACGCGACGGCGGTCCGCTGCGGGCTGGGCTGGGGGATGCTCCCGACGGCGCAGGTGCCCGCCCGGGTGCTCGAAGGCACCCACCCGGACCTCGCCCTGGTGCCGGAGCTCGGCTCAGCCGAGGTGCCCCTGCACTGGCTGCGCTGGACGGCCGGCCCCGCCGCCCTCGACCGGCTCACCCGGCTGGTGCAGCGCCGAGCCCCCGCAGACTGACGCGGGGGCCCGGGTGGGGGGGGGTGGGGGGGGGGGGGGCGGGGGGGGGGGGGGGGGCGCCCCCCCGGGGGGGCCGGCCGCCCGACCCCTCAGGAGGTGGCCAGAGCCTCAGGAGACGTCCGGCGTCTCAGACGGCCGGGCGGATCACGTAGCCGGCGCCGCGCACGGTGTGGATCATCGGCTCCCGGCCGGCGTCGACGCGCTTGCGCAGGTAGGAGATGTAGAGCTCCACGATGTTCGCGCGGCCGCCGAAGTCGTAGCCCCAGACGTCCTGCAGGATGCGCTCCTTGGAGAGCACCGTGCGCACGTTCGCCATGAGGAACTTCAGCAGGTTGAACTGGGTGGCGGTCAACTCGATCAGGTCCCCGCCGCGGCGCACCTCGTGGGTGCGGGTGTTCATCACGAGGTCCCCCACCACAAGCTCCTCGCCGGCGGCGGCGGTCATGCCGGAGCGCTGCACCAGGCGGTGGGCCCGCAGCAGCACCTCCTCCAGCGCGAACGGCTTGGCCACGAAGTCGTCGGCCCCGGCGGCCAGGCCGGCGATGCGGTCCTGGGGCTCGGCCTGCGCCGAGAGGATCAGCACCGGCAGCTCGGGCCAGTGGGCGCGCAGGCGGGCCATCACCTCCAGGCCGTCGGACTCCGGCAGGTCGGTGTCGAGGACGGCGAGGTCCGGGCGGCGCTGGGTGCCCATCTGGACGGCGGCGGCGCCGTCGTGCGCGAGCTGGGCCTCCCAGCCGCACAGGGAGAAGCCCATGGAGAGCAGGTCGCCGACCATGGACTCGGCGTCCGCCACGAGCACGCGCACGGGGGCGCCGTCCGGGTGGGTGAGGCGGGGAAGGGCCTCACGCAGCTCGCTCATGGAGGTGGGGGAGACAGTGTTCTGGATGGAGGTCACGGGATCAGGGTCCTCACAGACGGTCGGTCAGGGTCAAGCGCAGACTCGCGCCCTCCGTCAGGGCTGGTCAGGTGGGCTTTCGGAGCCCGAACCCTCACGGCCCTTGTGGAGCACCCCCGGGCAGCCTGTGGTGGGATGCGACTCCCCGGGGAGACGGTCCGCGCGTCGTGCACCGTGGCACACTGTGCGATGAACCATGCTGCAGGAATGGTACGCCCATGTCAGCCTAGGTCAACTCAGGACACCCTGGGGCGGCATGCAGGACAAGCCCAGGAGAGGTCAGCTGTGAGCCAGGAAGGTCCTCACAGAGGCTACCGCTGGGTACTCATTCCACCGGCCGCATGGCCCAGTGAATGGCCAGGGTGCCGGCCATGTGCAGCTCGTGGCCCACGTTCACGAACCCGGCCTCGGCGAACAGATCCGCCACCTCCACGGGGGTGCGGAACGCCCGAGTGGAGGAGGAGAGGTACTCGTAGGCGGCGGGCTCGTCCGCGATCAGCCGGGCCAGGCGGGGCATCACCCGGTGGATGTAGAAGCTCGTGAAGGGCTTGCGGAAGTCGTCCGGGGCCGGGGAGGTCTCCAGGGCCGCCACCCAGCCGCCCGGGCGCAGCACGCGGAACTGCTCGGCCAGCGCCGTGGGGATGTCCGAGACGTTGCGTAGCAGGTAGCCGTGCGTCACCGAGTCGAAGGAGGCGTCCTCGAAGGGGAGGTCGAGGGCGTCGGCCTCCACCCACTCCACCCGGTCCCCGCCCGGCCGGGCGCGCCCGACCTCCATCATCTGGGGGGCGAAGTCCGCGCCCACCACCGTGGCGTCCGGGTGCTGGCGCAGGATCTCCAGGGCGATGTCCCCGGTGCCGGTGGCCAGGTCCAGCACGCGCCCGCGCGTCGGGATGTTGGCCCGGGCCACCGTGTGGCGCACCAGCCGCGGTTCCTGGCCCCAGGTCATCACCGCGTTCATGAGGTCGTACCGGCCGGCGATCGCGTCGAACATCGAGGAGACGCGGGCGCCGTGGTCGGCGTCGCCGGCGACGGCCGGGCGGGGCATGGGGGATGAGGAGGAGGATGAGGAGGTCTGGCTCACCCCACCACGGTAGCGCCACCGGGGGCGGGGACCGCGAGGGGCCGGGAGGGGGAAGCGCCGAGAGGTGGGGCCGCCGGGAGAAGCGCTGGGAGGGAGAAGCGCTGGGAGGTGGGCCCGCCTCGCCGAGACTGCAGAAGTGGCGGTCTCCACCGCGCCCGAAGCCGCCACTTCTGCAGTCTCGGCGAGCTCCGCGTGCGGAGGCCGGGGTTCTCGGCCGCGGCGTCGGCCCGGCCACGCCCCCACGTCAGCCCCACGCTCCCTCCCACCGGGGGTGACCGGCGTCGTGGAGTGTGCTGGGATGGGCGCATGAGCCAGTGCATGATCACCGTGTGGCACGCCCCGGGCGGCCACACCCAGGGCCCGCTCGCCGCCGCCGACCAGCACCTCGGCGGGTTCTGGATCGTGGAGGCCGCGCACGACGACGCCGCACGCGCCCTGGCGGCCCGCGCCTCCCATGCCTGTGGCCAGCGGGTCGAGCTGCGCCGGCTGCAGGGCTGATGGCACGCCCCGGCAGCGCCGCCGCCGCGGCCCCGAACAGTCCCGGCGTCCCGGACAGTCCCGACGCCCCGGACGCGGCGGACCTCTCCCCCGCGGAGACCTCCCATGCGGAAGCCCGGTTCTACCGGGGTGAGGCCCTCTCCGACGGCCGCGTGACCCTCCGCCCCGCCGGGGCCGAGCACGCCGCCCGGCTCTACGAGCTCATGCGGGACGAGCAGACCCTGCTGCTCACCGGGTCGGCGCACTCGCGTGAGCGGGCCGGGGACGTCGTCGCCGGCCGGGCCGAGCCCTGGGGCAGCCCCGAGGACCTGGCCGAGGTCTACGAGGCGTGGTCGGTGGCCGAGGACCGTCTGGTGTGGGTGATCGAGACGGACGGGGAGGTCGTCGGGGAGCTGATCCTCATGGACCTCGACCCGCCGAACCGCTCCTGCGCGCTGCGGCTATGGATCACCGGCGCCCGGGACCGCGGGGTGGGCACGGCGGCCCTGACCATGGCCCTGGACTTCGCGTTCCGGGCGGTGCGCCTGCACCGGGTGAGCCTGGAGGTGTTCGCCCACAACCCGCGCGCCCGCCACGTGTATGAGCGGCTCGGCTTCCGTGTGGAAGGCACCCTCCGGGAGGCCCTGTGGCAGGACGGCCGCTGGGTGGACGCCCACGTGATGGGGCTGCTGCGCCGGGAGTGGGTCGGCGAGGACTGAGCCGGGCGCTCACCCCTGCCGGGGCCGGACGCTCACCCCTGCCCGAGCCCCGCCCTCAGCCCTGCCCGAGGCGGCGGTCGACGGCGCCGAGCACCCCGAGCAGGCCCGTGAAGCCCATCAGCACCACGGACAGCGCCGCCCCCACACCCCGGTAGCCCAGCTTGGGCACGTCCAGGAACGGGTAGGGGTACCAGTCGATCCGGGCCCCGCGCACGAGCGTCGCGGCGGTCCACAGCAGGGGCAGGACGGCGGCGAGTCCGGCCCGGCGCGCGGTGATCTGCCCGCGCGGGTCTGCGAGCGCCCACACGGCGGGGGCGAGCACGGGGTTGACCACGTGCTGGACGGCGTCGTTGGCGCGGTAGAGCAGGGTGTTCTGCTCCATGCCGCGCAGGGCGGCGTTGTAGACGATCCCGGTGACCATCACGGAGCCGAGCCCGGCGGTGCGGGCGGCCCAGAAGGCGTCCGAGGTGGGTGCGGTGCGGCGGGCGGCGAGGGTGAGGGAGGTGGCGGCCACGAGGGCGTTGGAGACCCAGGTGAAGTACGCGGGCTGGTTGAGGGCGTGCTGCCATCCTGCGGTGAACCCGCCCTGGTAGCCGACGCCGGGGATCACGAGGGTGGGCTTGGAGGCGCCGATGGGGAACGAGGTGAGGCAGCCCAGCAGGGGCAGGGTGCCGGCCACCCACCAGCCGGTGCGGGCGAGCGTGCCGGGGGCGGGCTCGGTGCGCCGGGGCCTGCGGCCGCGTACGACGACGCCGGCGGCCTCCGCCACGCGGGCGACTGCGGCCGTGCGGGCGGCACCGAGCGCACGGGTGCCGAGGGCGGCGCGGAGCGAGGGGATCGCGGGCATGGAGGGACCTCGGTGACGAGCAGGACGGGGAAGCCCTCGATTCTGACATGAACGGAAGGTGAACGAAAGTCGACCGTCCGGGGGCGAGCACGCCCCGGTCTCACTCCCCCGCGAGCGCCTGCGCGTCCTCGTCCATCCAGCCCTTCGCCCGCTCCACGGCCCGCCGCCACAGGCGCAGGCGGCGCTCGGCCTCGTCCGCGTCCATCGCGGGCTCCCAGCGCCGGTCCTCCCGCCAGTTCGCGGCCAGCTCCTGCGTGGACGCCCAGAACCCCACGGCCAGGCCGGCCGCGTAGGCGGCCCCGAGCGCCGTCGTCTCGGTGACCTGCGGGCGCACCACGGGCACGCGCAGCACGTCCGCCTGGAACTGCATCAGGGTGTCGTTGGCCACCATGCCGCCGTCCACGGCCATCGCGGTGACGGCGGCACCGGCCTCGGCGTCCATCGCGTCGAGCACGTCCCGGGACTGGAAGGCGGTGGCCTCCAGCACCGCCCGGGCCAGGTGCCCGCGGGTCACGAAGCGGGTCAGGCCCACCACCACGCCGCGTGCCGCCGCATCCCAGTGCGGGGCGAACAGGCCGGAGAACGCGGGTACGAGGTACACCCCGCCGTTGTCCTCCACCTCGGCGGCGAGCTCCTCGATCTGCGGGGCGGAGTCGATCATCCGCAGGTTGTCCCGCACCCACTGCACGAGTGAGCCGGTCACGGCCACGGAGCCCTCGAGCGCATAGACGGGCGGCTCGTCCCCGAACCGGTAGCAGACGGTGGTGAGCAGGCCGTGCTCGGAACGCACCGGCTCCTGCCCCGTGTTCATCAGCATGAAGTTGCCGGTGCCGTAGGTGTTCTTCACCTGCCCGGGCTCGAAGCAGGCCTGCCCCACCATTGCGGCCTGCTGGTCCCCGAGAATCCCGGCGATCGGGGTGTGCCGCAGCAGGGACTGCGAGGACGCCGCCCCCACCACCTCGGAGGAGCTGACGATCCTCGGCAGCATGGAGGTCGGGATGCCCATGTCCGCGGCGATCTGCTCGTCCCAGTCGAGGGTGTGCAGGTCCATCAGCAGGGTGCGGGAGGCGTTGGTGACGTCCGTGACGTGCACGCCGCCGTCCACCCCGCCGGTCAGGTTCCACACCACCCAGGAGTCCGTAGTGCCGAACAGCAGGTCCCCGCGTTCGGCGGCTTCGCGGGCGCCGTCCACGTTCTCCAGGATCCAGGCGACCTTCGGGCCCGAGAAGTACGTGGCCAGGGGCAGGCCCGTGCGGTCCCGGTAGCGGTCGGGGCCGTCGTCGCCGGCCAGGCGGTCGCAGATCCGCTGGGTGCGGGTGTCCTGCCAGACGATCGCGTTGTGCACGGGCCGGCCGGTGGTGCGGTCCCACACGACGGTGGTCTCCCGCTGGTTGGTGACGCCGACGGCGGCGACGTCGTGCCGGGTGATGTCCGCGCGGGCCAGGGCCTGGCCGATCACCTCACGGGTGGTGGCCCAGATCTCCATCGGGTCGTGCTCCACCCACCCGGCCCGGGGCAGGATCTGCCGGTGTTCCTGCTGGCCGGTGGCGACGATCCTGCCGCCGTGGTCCACCACGACGGCCCGGGTGGAGGTAGTCCCCTGGTCGACGGCGACGACGTACCGCGGCCCGTCCTGCCGGGGCGTCACGGCGCCCACCACATCCCGGTGAGGGGTTCGGGTGCACCGGGGGCGGGCACGTCCCCGAGCACCTGCAGACCCAGGTGCTCGTAGAAGGGCACGTTCGCGCGGGTGGAGGATTCCAGGTAGATGCCCCGGCCGCCGGCGTCCCGCTGGCGGCGGCGCACGATCGCGGAGGCGGCACCCCGGCCACGGGCCGCGGGCAGGGTGCCGAGGTCCTTGAGGTACCAGTGCGGCTCGTTCGGGCGGGCCTGCTCGCACGCCGCGTCGGTGCGGATCTGGTCCAGGGTGCGCCGCCCGTGCACCCTCAGCAGCCACGGGGCCTGCGCGAGCAGCCCGGGCACGCTGACGCCGCGGGGCGCCTCGGGCCCGTCCCAGAGGGCGGCGGCCAGCACGGTGCCGTCGTCCGGGTCCACGGCCATGTCCACCGCGCCGTGGTGCAGGCAGGACTGCGCCATCCGGGCGAAGCGCTCGGCGAGGCGCTGCCGGCGCCGAGTGGGCGGCACTGTGGAGAGCGTGTACGGGTCCGTGAGGAAGGCCTGCGCGAGGATGTCCGCCACCTGGGTGAGGGCGGCGTCGTCGGCCCCGCCGGGGCGGAGGGTCATCAGCAGCGGTCGGGAGGGGCGGGGCTCAGCAGACATGCCACCACCCTAGGCACGCGAGGCGGGCACCCGGCCAGGATGGCCCGCCCCTCACTGCGGTTGATCCCTGCTCGCCCTACGCCTAGAATCTGGGGCTATCAGCTCCCGCCGTGGACCTCCCTGCTGATCCTGGGAGCGCCGACGACGGGAGCTTTCCACATCTCAGGAGGCAGTGTGCCGGTACCGCAGCCACCCGCATCCAGGCGTGTCACGCCCGGTCTGCGGGAGATCACGTTCGTCTCTCCGGGGCCTCGATCTCCCGCATTCCCCGTGCGCACCGAAGTCGTGACCGCCATCCTGGTGGACGGAGGCTTCTACCGGAGGCGCGCCGCACGCCTGTTCGGTCACAAGACACCGGAGGACCGTGCCAGCGAACTGCTGGAGTACTGTCGGCGGCATACTCGCAAGACCCGATCCCGGCTGTACCGGATCTTCTACTACGACTGCCCGCCGTCGGACAAGGTCATCTACCACCCGCTGACCCGGTCGCAGGTGAACCTCGGCAAGACCGAGGACTTCGCGTGGATGAACGATTTCCACGCCGCCCTCACCAAGAAGCGCAAGGTGGCCCTTCGACGGGGGGAGAACCTCGAGACGCAGTCCGGGTACCAGCTCAAGTCAGCGCCCCTGAAGAAGCTCCTGCGCGGCGACCTCCGCATCGAGGACCTCACCGAACAGGACTTCTACCTCGACATCACCCAGAAGGGCGTCGACATGCGCATCGGCCTGGACATCGCCGCCCTGGCCGCCACGGATCCCGTCAACCAGATCATCATGATCTCCGGGGACAGCGACTTCGTCCCCGCCGCAAAGCACGCGCGACGATCCGGCATCGACTTCGTCCTCGACCCGATGTGGGCCACCATCACGGAGACCCTCCACGAGCACATCGACGGCCTGTGGCAGTGCGTCCGGCCCATCCCGGACAACATCGACGATCCCCTGCACGTGAACAACCTGCACACTCCGACACACCGCCGCGACGAGGACGAGGACGAGATCGACGCGGACCTCTGACGGGCCCGCGGACAGGGCGAACCTGCGTCCGCGTGACAGCGCTGCTATCAAGCGATCGCTGGAGACCGTCATTCGTAGGGGTTGACTCCACCGCCGAGATGGTTCTGCAGCCGGGACCACAATGTGGAATACAGACATGTGACGCCTGCTACTAAAGCGCCCTGGGTTTCGCTCCGATCCAACTGAAGAAGAATCGGAACATGCCCAAGAAGTACAGCCCCGAGCTGCGTGAGCGCGCCGTGCGGATGGTCTTCGAACGCCAAGCCACCCAGGGAGGGCCTCGCTCACACTCGATCCGGGTGGCAGCCCCGCTGGTCGGCGTGGGCTGGCAAGGAGGCCGGGACCAGGTCGCCCGTCTCATGTGCGCCGCCGGGGCTGTCTCAACACCCCTCCACACCGCAGGGCTGCCGCTGCTGCCCCTGGAACACGCTCTGCTGAGCACGGGAGCCAGCCGGGGTCGGCAGGGCCAGAGGCGCCAGGGGGAGGGCCAGCAGAACCGGGACAGGCAGGCAGCTCGATCCTGGTTGAGTATCCGCCACACAGGAGTAACACGCGGCACTGAGGCGCCACTGTGTGGGAAGATAGATGAGGACCCAAGGAAGCTCAGTTCCGGTGCAACCGGGCGGGGCCAGGGGGGGGTAAGAAACAGCAGTCATCACACGCTGAATAGCCTTGCCTTCTCAGCTGCCAGCGCCACCCTCATCGCAGGATATGTTTTCAACCTCTGCAACTGAATACCATAAGGAGCGATCGAACATGCTTAGCTCAAAGGCTTGGACCTTTATTTCTGGACTATGCGGTGGGGGTCTTGCTGCCACCCTCGTATATATAGCTTCCCTAGGGTACGTTTCGGATTCCCATAACATCAGCATCTCTGGGACCCCTGGGATGATCGCTGCATTCGTTCTAGGCGCCGGTTTTCTTCTGACCGGAGCCATGTCTGTACGGAATCGCAGGTCGTAGAATCACGCACCCGCCTTCGGTGCAGCACACCGGCCTCATCTTGGGCCACGCGCTCATCCGTGGAGCGCACGGCGTTGAACGTCGTCAACGACAGCCCCACCAGCTGACCCCAGGTGTACCCGGCCAGGATGGCCCGCCTGTGGACGACTCAGGCGCCCATCAGGATGCCCCGCTAGAGTCGAAGCATGCTCCGTGACGTGGACCACGCCGCGCCGTCGCCCGCTGAGGCCACCGGCACACTCGGCGTGCCCGGTGCAGCGACCTCCACGGACCTCGAGGCGCTCACGGTGAGCCCGCTCTCGGATCTGACCCGCCTGCCCCCGGCCACGGCCCGCGCCCTCGAGACCATGCGGGTGGACTTCGAGCGCTTCGACCTCGAGTACCGCTCGGCGCTGCTGCAGGTGGAGTCCCGGCTGGAGGTGCTGCAGGACGAGTTCGCACACCTGCACGAGTACAACCCCATCGAGCACATCGCCACCCGGGTGAAGTCCCCCGAGTCCCTGCTGCGCAAGGCCTCCGCGCGCGGGGTGCCATTGGAGCTGGAGGCGCTGCGCGCGGGCATCACGGACATCGCCGGAGCCCGCGTGGTGGTCAGCTTCTGCGCGGACGTGTACCGGGTGTTCCGCCTGTTCACCTCCCAGCCGGACATCCGTGTGCTGGAGGTGGAGGACTACATCCGCCACCCCAAGCCCAGCGGCTACCGCAGCCTGCACTGCCTGGTGCAGGTGCCGGTGCACTTCACCTCGGGCACGCACCATGTGACGGTGGAGATGCAGTTCCGCACCATCGCGATGGACTTCTGGGCGGCCACCCAGCACAAGATCAACTACAAGTTCGACGGCGACGTCCCCGCCTCCATCACCACGGAGCTGGCCGAGGCCGCCCGGGTGGCCGCGGACCTGGACCGCCGCATGGAGCGCCTCCACGAGCAGGTGCACGACGCCGCCCCCGCCCCACCTGCGGACGCCCACGACGAGTCCGACTGGTGGCTCGGCCACGCCTGACGCTCTCTGACGCCCGACACCTTCTGGGCCGCCCGGCCGGCGTCATCCCCAGCCCGTCCACCGCGACCCACAGGGTTGTCCCCAGAGTTGTCCACAGGTGGGGAGAACTCTGCTGGCCGGGGTCGGATCGCCCCAGGGCCGGGTCGCCCCAGGCAGTCGGATCCCGGCCTCAGCCAGCGGCCCGGAGCACGAGCTGGCGAATCCGCTCACGCACCTCACCGGTGAGCTCGCGCACCGCGAAGGAGGTGGGCCACATGTCCCCCTCGTCCAGGGCGGCGGACTCGTTGAACCCGAGGGTGGTGTACCGCACGCCGAACTTGCTGGACACCTGCAGGAACACCATCACGTCCTTGCCGCGGGCGTAGGCGGGCATCCCGTACCAGGTGCGCGGCTGCAGGTCCGGGGCGGCCTCGGTGAATCCGGCGCTCTCGCTCATGGCGCCCCTCCTCTCAAGCGCGGCTGGCGCCGTCGCCTGCCGGGGCACCCCCGCCCACCGCGGAGCCACCGCGCCCTCCGGCACCGGCGGTGAGCTCGGCGGCCAGCCGCCGGACCCGGGCGTGCAGGTCCTCCCGGATCAGCCGCATCCGCTCCTGCCCCTCGATGCCGCGCAGGGAGGGCTCATCGGTGTCCCAGACCTCCACCGGGGCCGCGCCCGGCCGCTCCAGGCGGGCCTCCGTGCCGACCATCACCACACGGTCCACGGAGTCCAGCAGAGCCGGGTCCACCGACTTGGGGTGCTCGCCGTCGAAGTCGGCGCCCACCTCTGCCACGCAGGCCCGGGAGGCCTCGTTGAGGGCCGTGCCCGGTGCGGTGCCCGCGGAGTGGACCTGCACGGCGTCGCCGGCCTCCAGCCGCATCAGGGCGGCGGCCATCTGGGACTTGCCGCCATTCTTCACGCACACGAACAACACGGAGGGGACGGATGCGGCACTCATGCGGAGATCTCCTGGCGGTGGGGGAAGCGGCGGCGCAGCCACAGGCTCACGTACACGAGACCCACCAGCACGGGCACCTCGATGAGCGGACCCACAACACCGGCCAAAGCCTGCCCGGAGGACGCGCCGAAGGTGGCGATCGCCACGGCGATGGCCAGCTCGAAGTTGTTGCCGGCCGCAGTGAAGGCCAGCGTGGTGGTGCGCTCGTACCCCAGGCCGAGGGCGCGGCCGAGCGCGTAGCCCAGGCCCCACATCACGGCGAAGTACACGAGCATCGGCAACGCGATCCGGGCGACGTCCCCCGGGTGCGAGGCGATCTGCTCCCCCTGCAGGGCGAACAGCAGCACGATGGTGAACAGCAGGCCGTACAGCGCCCACGGGCCCAGGCGGGGCAGCACGCGCCGCTCGTAGCCCTCCCGGCCGAGGGTGCGCTCCCCCACCCGCCGGGTGAGCCAGCCGGCCACCAGAGGCATGCCGAGGAACACGAGCACGGAGGCCCCGATCTCCCACGGGGAGACGTCCAGGGCGGCCTGCGGCAGGCCCAGCCAGCCGGGCAGCACGGACAGGTAGAACCAGCCCAGGGCCGCGAAGGCGATCACCTGGAAGATCGAGTTCACGGCCACGAGCACGGCGGCAGCCTCCCGGTCCCCGCAGGCGAGGTCGTTCCAGATGATCACCATGGCGATGCACCGGGCCAGGCCCACGATGATCAGCCCCGTGCGGTACTCGGGCAGGTCCGCCAGGAAGAGCCAGGCCAGCGCGAACATCAGCGCCGGGCCGAGCACCCAGTTCAGCAGCAGCGAGGTGACCAGCAGGCGGCGGTCCCGGGTGACGGTGTCCAGGCGGTCGTACCGCACCTTGGCCAGCACCGGGTACATCATCACGAGCAGCCCCAGGGCGATGGGCAGGGAGATGCCCTGCACCTCGACGGCGGCCAGCGCCTCCCCGAGCCGGGGAACCAGGCGGCCCAGCAGCAGGCCGACGAGCATGGCGGCGCCGATCCACACCGGCAGCCAGCGGTCCAGGGGGGACAGGCGCGCGGCGACAGGCGCGTCCGGGGTGGGGCCGGCGTCGTCCCGGGAGGGAGCGGTGCCGGGGGCGGGGAACGGGGAGCGGGCCACGGGCGCCTCTCGAGGACGGGGGCAGGAGCGGGCCGATCCTGCCACCCCATATCGACGCCCGTCAATGCGAGCTCGGGCCCGGACGCTAGGCTGGGCGCCATGGCCCAGACCGACGACGACGTCGCCCCCTCCCCTGCCTCCCCGGCGCACACCTGCGCACCGGACACCCACGCGCAGCAGCTCATGCCGGCCGAGCGGGCCGCCGGCCTGGCCGCGGTGTTCAAGGCACTCGCCGACCCCACCCGGGTGCGGCTGCTCGCGCTGATCACCGCCGCCCCGCAGGGCACGGCCTGCGCCTGCCACCTGCCGGAGGCCCTCGGCATCTCCCAGCCGACCCTCTCCCACCACCTCAAGCGCCTCGTGGAGGCCGGCATGCTGGCCCGGGAGCAGCGCGGCCGGTGGGCCCACTACACGGCCCGGCCCGTGGCCCTGGCCGCCGCGCGCTCCTTCCTCCTGGAGGAGGCGGTACCCCCTCCCCACCCGTGCGGGCACCTGCCGGGGCACCTGCACCACGGCCACACAGCGGGGCACCTGCACCACGGACACGGACCGGAAGGCGTCCGCCTCGGGCACCGGCCGGGGGTGTGAGAACCCGGAGAGGGTGAACGCCCGGATCGGGCGGGCCGGCGTCGTCGTCCGGTGACGGGCCGGCTCCGGTGAGGGGCCGGCGTCGATCAGGCGCGGCGGCCCAGGCGCGCGAGCAGGCGCTCCTGACGCCCGGCCCCGGCGGGGGCCTGCAGCGGGCCGGCGAGGATGCCCGGCTGGTAGGCCTGGTCGCCGAAGCTGTCCAGCACCGCCTCCACCCGGTCCATCTCCTCCTCGGTGAAGGACTCCTGCCGCCCCTGCGAGCGCGCGAGATCCCAGCGGTGCACCAGCAGGTCGAAGCCGTAGTAGTGCACCAGGGCCTCGCCGACGCTCATGGGACCGGTGGCGGTGTCCATGGTCTCGTCGATGAAGGTCTCGTCCCCGGCGAGCGCGGACATCGCGGCCTCGTGCTTGATCCACTGCAGGGACAGCTGAGAACGGGAGCCGTCGAACACCGGCACCTCCCGGCCCTGACGGGCGGCGAAGTCACGCTGCGAGGTGATCACATGGTCCAGCAGGTCCCGGGCGGACCAGCCCTCGCACGGAGTGGGGGCCTCCCAGTCGGCGACGCCGCGCACCACCTCCGTGAACGGGCCGGAGGCGGCCAGCCAACGGGCCTCAGTGGTGGTCTCGGCGGTCATGCTGGTCCTCCTGGTCGGTGCGGGTGCCCCTCATTCTGACGGGTGCGGCCCGCCCCGGCCAGTTCGTGCAGGCGGGCTCAGCCCAACGGTGAGACGTACTTGTACCCCGGGGCGCTGATCGACGGCGGCCGGCTCGGGTCCACCACCTCGGCGGTGTCGAAGAACGGGGTGAGCACGTCGGCCTCCCCGCGGAGCGTGCGGCCCATGGTGATGCCGTCCACGTTGATCCGGGCCCCACGCCAGTAGGCGGGGAAGAACTGCCCCCAGGTGTAGTTGCCCGGGTTCACGTTGAAGTAGGCGCGGAAACCGCGGGAATGCAGCTCCTGGTAGTGCGCGCCCTCATAGGTGCCGGTGCCCACGAGGTCCCAGCCGAAGGGGAAGATCATCAGATCCGTGGCACCGAGGATCGGCTGCACGTCCTTCTCCCAGAGGTCGCAGTCCTCGCGCAGCTCCGCCAGGGACATCTTGGGGATCGCATGGTGGCTCCAGGAGTGGGAGGAGAACTCCCAGCCGGTGGCCTTCATGGCCTCGGCCACGGCCGTCGCGGCCTTGACGTCCTCGGCGAAGGTCGGGGAGTCCGCGTGCAGGGACACGGAGCTGCGGTACCCGAACACGCCGCTGTTGCCGGTCAGCGCGGACACGCCGCGATGCCCGGTGAGACTGAACTCGGGGTGGTTGTCCATGAAGTCGTCCATCACGGGCACCACATCGTGCGCGCCGATGTGCGCGGTGCCGTCCGCGTCCACGTACTCGGTGCGCACCCGCCCGTCGGTGTCCACGAGCATGCGAGTGGCCAGGCCGGCGTCCTTCTGGTGGGCCGGGTAGTTGAGGTCGTCCACGGAGAACAGCAGGGGCGTGCGGTTCTCCGGGACCATGATGGTCTTGGCCTTGATGGTGCCGTCCGGGAGGGTCTCGTACAGCTCGTGAGGGGAGACGATCACGAAGCCCCGGCTCCACAGGCGCGGCAGGATCCTCTTGAACTCCGCCACGGTGATCTTGTAGTTGA
Organism: Micrococcus sp.; assembly: GCF_034179925.1. Classification (GTDB taxonomy): domain Bacteria; phylum Actinomycetota; class Actinomycetes; order Actinomycetales; family Micrococcaceae; genus Micrococcus. Next base: position 125,519 of record NZ_JAXFPG010000020.1, read on the forward strand.
GGTTGCCCTCGGCCATGGCGGAGGTGCCGAAGCCGCGGGCCGGGTCCACCACGCAGGCGTGCACGAACAGGTGCGGCACCGCCGTGGGGTCGCTCCAGGGCACGGGGGCGCCGGCCGGCTTCGGGGCGGGCTGACCGTCCGTGTCCGTGAAGGTGGGGGACGGCGTCGGCGTGGCGGACGCCGAGGAGGAGGGCGCGGGCGTGGTGGGGTCCGGCGCAGCGCTCCCGGTGGCCGGGGCGTCCTGCGGCGGGGGCGCGCAGGCGGCCATCAGGCCGGCCAGGGCAGCAGATCCTGCGGCCAGGACTCCACGTCGGTCCATGAGAGATCCTCCTGCGCTCGGGAAAAAGGTGCAGCCGACCCTACGCTCACGCCCTGGGAGGCAGCTGGGGCGGCCGGGCCCTGGCGAAGGCGAGCCGACAGGAGGCAGGCCGTGAGGAGGCGCGCCAACAGGAGGCGCGGGCCCCGCCTAGGGTGAACGCATGCCCGAGCAGCTCCCCGCCTCCCCCGCAGCCGCACCAGCACCAGCACCTGCCCCCGACTCCCGAGGCGCGCATCCCACCGTGGCGGCGCGCCGCCGTCGTCGTGGGGCCCTGGCCCTGGCCGGCGTGCTGACCGTGGCCCTCGGACTGACCATCCGCCTGGCCCTGACCGGGGCATGGACAGGCCCGGCCGGGGACGCGCTCTACGCGGTGGCCGTGTACGTGGCGGTGGGGATCCTGGCGCCACACTGGCGGAGCATGTCCGTGGCGGGCACCGCATTCGCCGTGTGCCTGGCGGTGGAGCTGTTCCAGCTCACGGGCGTGCCGGCCCGCCTCGCGGACGCGTTCGCCCCGGCCGCGCTCGTGCTCGGGCGCGGCTTCGACGGGACAGACGTGGTGCTCTACCTGGTGGGAGTCGGGGTGGCCGGCGCCGCAGACGCCGCACTGCGCGCACGCCGCCCGGCCGCCGTCGAGGCCACCAGCAGGATCCCGAGCCACACCGGGCCCAGGAACACCGCCACCCGATAGGCCGGCGAGAACAGCATCAGCACCACCACGGCGCTCAGGAACACGACCACAGCCCACGTGGCCACATCCCCGCCCGGCAGCGGGAACCGCAGGCCACGGCGCGCCTGCGGGGTGAGAGCGCGGCGGAAGCGCCGCTCCGTGAGCATCACCATGGTCCAGTTGATGATGCCGGCGATCAGCGCGATGGACATCAGGTACTGGAACGCGAACTCCGGCCACAGGAACACCACGACGACGGCCACCACCGTCACCGCGGACGAGGCCAGCACCCCGTTCACCGGCACCCCGCGGCGGTTCACCCGGCCCAGGAACGCGGGGGCGTTGCCCTGGTGGGCGAGCGCGTACAGCATGCGGCCGTTGGCGTAGAGGCCGGAGTTGTACACGGACACCACGGCCGTCAGACACACGAGGTTGAGCAGGTGCGCGGCCACGGAGATGCCCACGGAGTCGAAGATCTCCACGAAGGGGCTGGTCTCCCCCGTGATGCGGTCCCAGGGGATCACGCAGAGGATCACACCGAGGGCGAGCACGTAGAACAGCAGCACGCGCACGACCACCTGGTTCACGGCCCGCGGGATGCTGCGCTGCGGGTCCTCGGCCTCGCCGGCGGTCATGCCGATCAGCTCCACACCGCCGAAGGAGAACATCACGACCACCAAGGCCATGAGCAGCCCCACCCAGGCGCCGTCCGGGGTCTGGGCCATGAGGCCCTGGGGCAGGAATCCGCCGTGGTCCCACAGGTGGGTGACGGAGGGGATCAGGCCGTCCTGGCCGGGGATCCCGGCGGCGATCACCACGATGCCCAGCACGATCATCCCGAGCACGGCGGCGACCTTCACCAGCGCCCCCCAGAACTCGACCTCCCCGAACACGCGCACCCCGGTGAGGTTCACGGCGGTGATCAGCACGAGTACGACGGCGGCGCTCACCCAGGGCGGCACCCCCGGGAGCCAGTAGTTCACGAAGGCGCCGACCACGGCCAGCTCCACCATGGACACGGCCACGTAGTTGAACCAGTAGTTCCAGCCGGAGACGAAGCCGGCGCGCCGGCCCCAGTGCCGGTAGGCGTAGTGGCTGAACGCCCCGGCGTGCGGGTCCTCCACGGACATCTCGCCCAGGGCGCGCATCACCAGGTAGATCACGAGCCCGCCGATCGGGTACGCGAGCAGGATGGCGGGGCCGGCCAGGGAGATGGCCTCGGCGGAGCCGAAGAACAGGCCCGTGCCGATCGCCCCGCCGAGGGCGATCATCTGGATGTGGCGGTTCTTGAGGGCCCTGCGCAGGCCGGGGGCGCCGTCGTGGGGCGCGGGCCGGCCGGGGGCGGAAGCGGGAGAGGCGGTCACCGGCGAAGTCTACGAGCGGATCTGCTGCACGTCTGACCCTTCTCACCTCGTTTGCGCGGTCCAGAAGGGTTGGAACTGCAGCGGATCTGCGGGGCCGCGAGCACGCAGCAGATCCCCGGGAGCGGGGCGCGGCTGGGATGGGAGCGGGGATGCGCGCGGGTCAGCCCGCGAGGGATGCGTAGACCACGTGGTTCGCGTTCCAGCGGCCCGTCCAGGGGTCGTAGTCGCCGCAGGTGATCAGCCGCAGCTCAGCCCCCAGGGTATTCCCGTACACCTGCTCGGTGGGGAAGCCGTCCTTGCCGTAGTCCTCGGCGCGGTCCACGACGAACACCGCGGTGCTGCCGTCGGCGCGGTCCACCTGCACCACCTCCCCTGGGGTCAGCGCAGGGAGTCGATCGAAGACACCGTCACCACGGTTGTTGGAGTGCCCCAGGAGCACGGCAGGTCCGCGCGCACCCGGGGTAGGCGAGTGGCGGTACCAGCCGGCCGGTGAGCCCGGCCCCGGAGGAGGCACCTCCACGGTCCCGTCCTCCTGGATGCCCAGCTCCATGAGCTCTGAGTCCACCCCCACAGAGGGGATCCGCACCCGCAACGGGCGGGACGGGGCAAGCACGGCCGGCAGGGCAGGGCCAACCGAGACGGTCGACGGAGCGGAGGGTGAGGCAGACGACGACGCCGCGGCCTGTGCGCGGGCCTGCTCCAGTCGGGCCTCGAGCTCGCGGGCCCGAGCGGTGGCGTCGGGGTCGACCGAGGCAGAGGGCGCCGGAGCCCGCGTGGACGACGCCGCGGCGGCCGCCGTCGCCGGGAGGGACGTCCCCGGGCGGGGTGCCGCCGGGCTGGTGGCCGTGACACGCGGGGAGGAGGGGGACGGCGTCGTGGACGGCGGCGGCGCGGCGGGGGGTGCCGTCGTCGCCGAGGCCTCGGGGGCGGGTTCCGGCCCCGGGGCGGTGCCGGCGGTGCTGCAGCCGGCTGTGGAGAGGCACAGGGCCGCCGCGGCCACCAGAAGGCGGCCGCGGTGGACCGGTCGGGGACTGCTCATACGGAGGATCTGCGCCGGTCCCCGTGCAGGTCAGCCCTGGCGGCGACGGGCGGTCATGCCCGCGCCGGCCACAGCGGCCAGGGCGAGGGCGCCCACGGCGAGCATCGGGCCGGCGGCAAGGCCGGATTCGCCGGTCTCGGCGGCGCCCTGGGGCACCACGGCGACCTGCGGGGCCTCGGCGGTGGGCGCGGCGGCCTGGGTGGTCGGGGCGACCGGAGCAGCGGCCTGGGTGGTCGGGGCGGCGGTCGGCGCCTTCGGGGCGGCCGGCGCGGCGGGGGCAGCCGGGGCAGCCGGGGTGGCCTGGGTGGCGGGCGCAGCCGGGGTGGCCTGGGTGGCGGGCGCAGCGGGGGCAGCCGGAGCGGCGACGTCGAGGCGCTTCAGGTTGGTGTACTTCGGGGAGGGCTTGTCGCAGGCGATGCCGTCCTTGTCACGGTCCAGAGTCAGCTTGTACCAGGGGTGGCCCTGGGGGATGTTGCTGACACCGCGCTCGTAGGCCTCGGTGCAGTTGCTCGGAGCGGACACCGCCGACGCCGGGGCAGCGGCGAACGCGGACAGGGAGAGGGCGGCGACCAGGGACAGGCCGGCGACGGACTTCTTCATGGGAGGGACCTCGATCTGGGGCGAGTGGCGGGTGACAGGCCCCGATGCGGCTGAAGCAGACAAGGGGCCTCCCTCTGTCTAACGGACTCCCAGACGACGTGTCCACCTCTCACAGTCCACCCTCAGCGCTTCACGTCACATCCGTCATCGGCCCACCGGCCTGCCCTCCCCACGCTCGCCCCCGAGAGAATCCGTTGCGGTTCCGACCCTTCTGAGCCCGTCTGCGCGGTCCAGAAGGGTTGGAACCGCAGCGGATCTGCGGCGGGGCCGGCGGAGGACGGGGACCTGAGGACACGGCCCGGACCACAACAGACGGTCCCGCCGCTGCCCCCTCTCTCGGTGTCAGGGAGACTGGCCCCATGGCCCACCACAACAACGCCCCCTCCCCCACACCGCGCACCATCCACCTCACCGTCTCCGGGGAGCAGGCGCGGATCCTGCCGGACGAGCTCGGCGGCGTCGTGCTGGAGATCGGTGGGCACGTGCAGTCCCATGTGGACCTGGACCACCCGGAGGAGGTCCGCTACGAGTATCTGAGGCGCATCGCCGCGGTGCTCGACGCCGCCGCCCCCACCGGCGCCCCGCTGACCGTGCTGCACCTCGGCGCCGGGGCCCTCACCTTGCCCCGCCGAGTGCAGGCCCTGCGCCCGGGCTCCGCTCAGACCGTGGTGGACCTGGACCCGGAGCTGGTGGACTTCGTGCTCGAGCACCTTCCCCTGCCGGCCGGCACGGACCTGGTGAGCGTCACCGCGGACGCGCGCGCCGCCGTCGACGATCTCCTCGACCCCCTCGAAGGTGAGTCCGAGGCCGGCACGTTCGACGCCGTCGTCCTGGACATCTACACCGGGGAGGGCACCGCCGAGCACCTCACTGGCGCCGGGTTCCTGGGCGAGCTGCTCGCCCTGCTCACCCCCGGCGGGGTGCTGTGCGTGAACGTGGGCGACGACGACGGCCTCGCCTTCCTGGGCACGCAGATCCGCGCGCTCGGGCAGGCCTGCGCGGAGGCCGGGGTGCCCGGGCCGTGGACCCTGGCCGACGCGGGCATGCTGGACCGGCTCACCCTGGGCAACGCGGTGCTCGTGGCCGGCGGGCTGCTCGCCCAGCTGGACCCCGCTGCTCTGCGCTCGGCCGGCCCCCACCCGGCGGCCGTGCTGGACGAGGACGCCTCCACGGCACTGGCCGCGCGCACCGCCGCGAGCGCCCGAACCGGAAGGGGCTGATCCGCGGAGGGCGGGCCCTGTCCCGGCGTCCACCCTCGGGGTGATACTTCCTTCACGGGACGCTCCGTCCCGTGAAGAACCGAGGAGGATCACCATGTCCGGCCAGAAGACCCACCCTCAGCCCGTGCGCGACCAGGCCACCGACCACCTGCTCACACCCGAGAACTGCGTCCTCACCCTCATCGACTTCCAGAAGACCCAGTACGAGACCGTCACCTCCGCCAGCCGGGAACGGATCAACCTGAACGTGGAGGCTGCCGCACGCATCGCCGCCGCCTACGACATCCCCGTGGTTCTGTCCACCGTGGGCGTGGACCTCGGGGTGAACCCGCCCACCGAGCCGGAGCTGAAGAAGGCCCTCGGCGAGGACATGCCGGAGATCGACCGCACCGGGGTGAACGCGTGGGAGGACGCCGAGTATCGGGCGGCCATCGAGGCCACCGGCCGCAAGAAGGTCGTCATCGCCGGACTGTGGACCGAGGTCTGCATGGCCGAGCCCACTCTGGACATGCTGGCCGAGGGCTACGAGGTCTACCCCCTCGAGGACGGGGTCGGCGGTATCAGCACCGTCTCCCACGAGGCCGCCCTCCGGCGGGTGGAGGCCGCCGGCGCCCGCCCCATCACCGCGATCGCCTTCGCCTCCGAGATCATGCGGGACTGGGCGCGCCCGGAGTCCGACCGCCTGCGCGAGCTCTTCGCCTGGTACTTCCCGCGCAAGGCCGAGCTGGACAAGGCCGAGGGGATCCTCTGACACGGCCTCATCTGTCTCATCTGTGGCCGGCCGTGAGGCGCGCGGCCTGCGGCCAGCCGCGGGGTGGGGTGCTGTCGGGCGGGGCCGGCGTCGGGGTGGGACGCCGTCACGCGGAGGCGCTGTCAGGCTGAGCCGGCGTCGGGCTGAGCCACTGTCAGGCCCCGGGCGCAGGGAAAACCCCGTAGTCTAGACGAAGACTTCGCCAGTTCCCTGCGTGCGCGCCCTCCGCGGCGCCCGTGCGGGACGGCACCCGCGTGCCCCTCGACGTCGAGCGCGCACGCCCGCTCCACCCCATCGACGAAAGCATGGATCCTTTGACTCGTTCCTCCCAGCGCAACAACACCCGACGCCGCGGCTCCGGCCGCAAGCCCAAGGGCGCCGGCGCCACCACCCTGCCCGCCAACGGCATGCGGATCACCCCGCTCGGCGGCCTCGGGGAGATCGGCCGCAACATGACCGTCTTCGAGCACCAGGGCAAGCTCCTGATCGTGGACTGCGGCGTGCTCTTCCCCGAGGACCACCAGCCCGGCATCGACGTGATCCTGCCGGACTTCTCCTCCATCCGGGACCGCCTGAAGGACGTGGTGGGCATCGTGCTCACCCACGGCCACGAGGACCACATCGGTGGTGTCCCCTACCTGCTCAAGGAGCGCCCGGACATCCCGCTGATCGGCTCCGAGCTGACCCTCGCGTTCATCTCCGCGAAGCTGCAGGAGCACAAGATCACCCCCACGACCATCCAGGTGGGCGCGGAGGACAAGCAGCAGACGGGCCCGTTCGAGCTCGAGTTCGTGGCCGTGAACCACTCCATCCCGGACGCCCTGGCCGTGGCCATCCGCACCGAGGCCGGCCTCGTGCTGCACACCGGCGACTTCAAGATGGACCAGTTCCCGCTGGACGACCGCCTCACGGACCTGCGTCACTTCGCCCGCCTGGGCGAGGAGGGCGTGGACCTGTTCCTCACGGACTCCACCAACGCCGAGGTGCCCGGGTTCACCGTGTCCGAGCGGGACCTCACCCCCGCCATCGACCGTGTGTTCCGCACCGCCCCGAAGCGGATCATCGTGTCCTCCTTCGCCTCCCACGTGCACCGCATCCAGCAGGTGCTCGACGCCGCCCACGCCTCCGGCCGCAAGGTCGCCTTCGTGGGCCGCTCCATGGTACGGAACATGGGCATCGCCGGGGACCTCGGGTTCCTGAAGATCCCCAAGGGCCTCGTGGTGGACTTCAAGAAGCTGCAGGACATGCCGGACGACAAGATCGCCCTGATCTCCACCGGCTCCCAGGGTGAGCCGATGGCCGCGCTGGGCCGCATGGCCAACCAGACGCACCAGATCAAGCTCAACAAGGGCGACACCGTGCTGCTGGCCTCCTCCGTGGTGCCGGGCAACGAGACCTCGATCACCGGCATCATCAACAAGTTCACCGACATGGGCGTGAATGTGGTGCACAAGGGCAACGCGAAGGTGCACGTCTCCGGGCATGCCTCCGCCGGTGAGCTCGTGTACTGCTACAACATCGTCAAGCCGCGCGGCGTGATGCCCGTGCACGGCGAGTCCGCGCACCTGCACGCCAACGCTCAGCTGGCCATCCGCACGGGTGTGCCGGAGGAGAACGTGATCATGGTCAAGGACGGCGACACCGTGGACCTCGTGGACGGCAAGGCCACCGTGTCCGGGAAGGTCGAGGCCGGCCTGGTGTACGTGGACGGCGACACCGTCGGCAAGGTCACCGAGGGCACCCTCGAGGAGCGCCGCATGATGCAGGAGGGCGGCCTCGTGACCGTCGTCGCCATCGTGGACCCGGACACCAACCAGCTGGCCGAGCCCCTGGAGTTCATGACCAAGGGCTTCATCCAGGACGCCGCCGTGTTCAAGGGTGCCGCGGACAAGGTGAAGTCCGCGCTCGCGAAGTCCTCCGTGCAGGACATCGACGACATCGAGAAGCTCGAGCGGCTGATCGCGGACACCGTGACCCGCCACATGAGCCGCGTCTACCGCCGCACCCCGCTCGTGACCGTGGTGGTCGTGGACGCCTGATCCACTGATCCACTGGCCCGCTGGTTGCCTGCGAGGGCGAGGCCTGACGGGAACGGGGCGGGGCCGACACTGCGTCGGCCTCGCCCCGTTCCCGTTCCCCGCCCCGTTCCCGGCCGCCTGCGACGGTCGCCGTCGCGGGCGTCAGCGCACTGCGTCAGCGCACCGTGCGGTCTGCCTCCCCCTCGATGCCCAGCCGCTCGGCCACGAAGTCCACGTCCTTGTCGCCACGGCCGGAGAGGTTCACGAGGATCCGGGCATCCTGCGGCAGCTCCGCGGCCAGACGCATCGCCCGGGCCACCGCATGCGCGGACTCCAGCGCCGGCACGATCCCCTCGAGCCGGGTGAGCTGCTGGAACGCGTCCAGCACGGCGGCGTCGTCCTCCGCCACGTACTCCACCCGCCCGAGCTGCTGGAACCGGGCGTGTTGCGGGCCCACCCCCGGGTAGTCCAGGCCGGAGGCGATCGAGTGCACCGGGTCCGGGGTGCCGTCGTCGTCCTGCAGCACCAGGGTGGCCATGCCGTGCAGCACGCCGTCGCGGCCGTGGCCCATGGTCATGGCGTGCTCCCCGCGCGCCCCGGACCGGCCGCCCGGCTCCACCCCGACCAGCCGGACGTCGTCGTCCAGGTAGGCGGTGAACGCGCCCATCGCGTTGGAGCCGCCGCCCACGCACGCCACCACCGCGGCCGGCAGCGCCCCGTACCGCTCCAGCAGCTGCGCCCGGGACTCGCGGCCGATCACGGCCTGGAAGTCCCGGACCATCGTCGGGTAGGGGTGCGGGCCCACCACGGAACCGATCGCGAACAGGTAGTCCTCCGGGTGCGCCGCGTACACCTCGAACGCCGAGTCCACGGCCTCCTTCAGGGAGCGGCCCTCCCGGTCCACCGCGACGACGGTCGCCCCCAGCAGGCGCATGCGCACCACGTTCGGGTGCTGCTTGGCGATGTCGATCGACCCCATGTGAATCTCGCAGCCCAGGCCCGTCATGGCCGCGGCCGTGGCCAGGGCGACACCGTGCTGGCCGGCGCCGGTCTCCGCGATCAGGGAGCGCTTGCCCATCCGCTTGGCCAGCAGGGCCTCACCGATGCAGTGGTTGATCTTGTGCGAGCCGGTGTGGTTGAGGTCCTCGCGCTTGAGCAGGATCCGGGCGCCGCCGATCGCGTCCGAGAGACGGTCCGCCTCGGTCACAGGGGAGGGCCGGCCGACGACGTCGCGCAGCAGCCGCCGGTACTCGGCGTAGAACTCAGGATCGTGCCGGGCCTCCTCGTAGGCGGCGGCGACCTCCTGCATCGGCCCGACCAGCGGCGGGGGCAGCACCGCGCCGCCGTACTCGCCGAAGCGGCCGTCCTCGGGGCGGGCCAGCTCAGGGGTCTGCACGAGCGCGGCGGCCTCGGCGAGGGTGGTGGGCTCGACGACGTCGGCCGGGGCGAGGCGCGCGGAGCCGGCGTCGGCTGCGGGGCCGGCGGGGGCCGGGGCGGGGGTCGCGGCGGGCTGGGAGGTGGTCATGGGGTCTCCTTCGGGGGTTGTGCTCCCCGGGCGGAGACGAGAACAGCCGCCCGGCGAGCGGGCGGCTGGTGCGTTCGGATGCGCGAGAGGGGCCGCCCTCAGGCGGTCCACCACTGACGGGTGTGCTGCAGGCGGGAGTGCTGCGTGCGCATCTGCATGGTCCCGAGCGTACACCCGTTGCAGGGGACCACTCACGCTCCGGCCGCCGGTGTGGTCCTGGGTGGGTGGTTCCTGCAGGGCTGAGGGTTCCGGTGGGCCGAGGGCGTGTTCCCGGGTGGGCGGTTCTTGCTGAAACCGACGGTTTCTCTGGGAACCGAGGCGGGCCGCGTCGGTGCGGGGAGAAACCGTCGGGGCAGGGAGAAACCACCGGTGCAGCCAGAGCCCTTCGGCCCTGCCCCGGGACGGGCACAGACAGCTGCCCCCGCCCCGATCGACAGTTCTCCTCCACATCGACAGAAGAACGGTCGATGTGGAGGAGAACTGTCGATGCAGGGGGCAGGAGGCAGGCGGGCTCCCCTGCCACGGTCCCCCGCCCCCGCCCCTCCAACACACCACCCCCACTCACGGGCGGGTGGCGACCTCCAGCAGCTCCAGAGCGTGGCGGTACTCGTGCCCGGTGGCGGCCTTCATGCCGAGCTCGCATGTGCGGTTACCGGAGACGTACCACTGGGTGGGGCGCTCCTTCACCTCGGCGGCCTCGGCACGGGTGGCGGAGGCGGTCAGCTCGGGGTGGAGCATGCCGCGGTCGCCGGCGTAGGCGCAGCAGCCCCAGCTCACGGGCACGTGCACGTCCTCGGGGTCGGCCACGCAGGCCCGCGCCACCTCCACGAGGTCGTCGGCGGCACCGAGATGCTGCGAGGAGCAGGTGGGGTGCACGGTCACGGACTCCACCGGGCGGGTGAGCGTCAGCCGCGGCAGCAGCACCTCCCGGGTGAAGGTCAGCGCGTCCACCACCTCGATGCCCTCCCCGGCGGCACCGGCGGCCTCCACAGCGTTGAGCACACCCTCGGTGCAGCTGAGCGCATCCACCACCACGGGCAGGCGGGTGCCGTCCTCACGCAGGGACGCAGCCGCCAACGACGCCGTCAGCCGCCCCCGCATGAGCTCCTTCGCCTCGGTCATGCCCTTGGAGGAGAAGGGGGTGCCGCAGCAGAGGTCGCCCACGGACTCCGGGGTCACCCCCACGACGCCGGCCCGCTCCAGGAGCCGCTCGAAGGCGGCGGCGGCGCCGATGCCGGAGGTGGCGCCGTCGTCGTCGGCGGGACCGAACATGGTGTGCACGCAGGCCGGCATGTACACCAGCTCCGGGTCCCCGGCCCCGGCGCCCACGGCGCCGACCCGGCGGGCCGCACCGCCCCGGTTCGGCAGCTCCGGCCGGTACTCGGGGATGAGGTCCGTGTTCCCCACCGCGCGGGCGGCATGGGTGGCCAGGCGCGGCGCCCCACCGAGCACCGGCACCTTCCGCACCGCCCCGGCCACCGTCAACGCCGCCGAGGCGCCACGGGTCACCGCACCCCAGTGCCCGGCCGCAGCCTTCCAGGCGACCTCCGCCGGGGCGGGGGCGTCCTCGGCACGCAGCCGGCGCACGAGGTCGCCCGTGTTGATGCCCACCGGGCAGGCGGTCAAGCACATGCCGTCCACCGCGCAGGTGTGCTTGCCCTGGTATTCGTAGGCCTCACGGATGGCCGCGGCGGTCTCCAGATCCCCGGTCTGCTCCGCCCGGGCGGCATCCCGGCGCAGCACGATCCGCTGACGCGGGGTGAGCGTGAGGTCCTTGGAGGGGCACACCGGCTCGCAGTAACCGCACTCCACGCAGCGGTCGGCCTCCACCTCGATCGGCACGGTGGGCTTGAGGTCCCGCAGGTGCAGGGTGGGGTCCTCCGTGAGCACCACACCCGGGTTGAGGATCTGCGCCGGGTCCACCAGGCGCTTGACCTCCCACATCACCTCGTACAGCTCGTCCCCGTACTGGCGGCGCACGAACGGGGCCATCACACGGCCGGTGCCGTGCTCAGCCTTGAGGTTGCCGCCCTGGGCCAGGACCAGCTCCACCATGTCCTCCGTGAAGTCCGCCAGGCGGGTGCTGTCCTTCGTGAGGGACTCATTCACCAGGAAGTGGATGTTGCCGTCCTTGGCGTGGCCGAAGATCACGCACTCCTCATAGGTGTGGCGGTCGAACAGCTCCTGCAGGCCGGCGCAGGTCTCCCCGAGGTTCTGCACGGGCACCACCACGTCCTCCAGCAGCGCGGTGGAGCCCTGCGGGCGGGCCCCGGCCACCGAGGCGTAGAGGCCCTTGCGGGTGGACCACAGGGCGGCACGGCGGGCAGGGTCCGTGGTCATGGCGAACGCGGAGGCGAGGTCCAGGCCGGAGGCCAGACGCTGGACGGCGGCCTCCTTGTCCTTGAGCTCAGCGTCGGTGTCCGCACGCTGCTCCACCAGGAACGCGGCATGCCCGTCAACGTCCACGGACGCGATCTCCTGGGGCACCGACCCCAAACGCTGGGCCACCCTCAGGGACCGGGCGTCCAGCAGCTCCACCGTGGCCAGGCCGGAGTCCACAAGGGCCGGCAGCGCCGCGGTGGCGGCCGCCAGGGTGGGGAAGGTGAGCAGGCCGGTGGTGACCTTCGGTTCGATCTTCACGGTGCTGAACACCGCCTCCGAGATGAACCCGAGCGTGCCCTCAGAGCCGATCAGCAGGTGCGCGAGGATCTGCGCGGGCTCGTCGAAGTCGAGGAACGCGTTGACCCCGTAGCCCATGGTGTTCTTCATCGCGAAGCGCTCGCGGATGATTCGCACGGATTCGTTGTTGCCGCGGACGCGGTCGCGCAGGCGGAGCAGGCCGGCGTGGAGGTCCGGGGCGTCGTGGCGGAGGCGGGCGTCGGCGTCGGGCTGGGAGGTGTCCAGCACGATCCCGGAGGGCAGGACGGCGCGCACCGATTCCATGGTGCGGTAGGTGTTCTGCTCGGTGCCGGCGGCCATGCCGGAGGAGTTGTTGGCGATCACGCCGCCGAGCGTGCAGGCACCCTCGGAGGCCGGGTCCGGGCCGAGGCGGCGGCCGTAGCGGGCGAGCTTCGCGTTGACGTGGCGGACGGTGACGCCCGGGCCGACCCGCACGCGGGCGCCCTCGTCGAGCACCTCGGCGGTGCGGAACGCGGTGCGCACGTCCGCGAGCACGCCGTCGGTCTGGGCTTGGCCGGAGAGGCTGGTGCCGCCGGAGCGGAAGGTGAGGGGGCGGCCGGAGGCGGTGGCCTGGCGCAGCAGCGCGACGACGGCGTCCTCCCCCTCCGGGGTGGCGACGGCCTCCGGGACGAGGAGGTAGTGGGAGGCGTCGTGCGCCATGGCGTGGCGGCGGACGAGGTCCTGGTCCATCGAGGGGCGGGTGGAGGCAGGGCTGGAGGCACGATGGGTCATGCCTCCTATGGTCCTCCCCTCCAGCGGGGTGGGGCGACACCTTACTCCCGAGTTCGGGTGGTGGGGTTGGGGGTGTGGTGAGGCGTGCGCCGAGGCCCCGACCGCGGGTGCCCTGCGCCGAGACTGCAGAAGTGGCGGGCTCAGGCGGCCCGGGGGCCGCCACAGATGCAGTCTCGGGGTGGGGGGAGGACGGCGGGGGCCGCGCGCGGGTGGGCGGATCCCCCCGCATGCAGGGCGCCCAAGCGCTGGCCCC
>NZ_JAXFPG010000021.1:0-4044 GCF_034179925.1 Micrococcus sp.
TGCGACGCCCCCCCCCCCCGCCCCCCGCGTGCCCCCGGCCCCGCCCAGCCCCCCCCCCCGCTCCGGGGGCGAACGGGGCCGGAACCCAGGTGGATGTCCGGCCCCTTTCGCCCCCGGAACGCAGAGAGCAGGAGGGCCCAGGAGGGCCGGGGCTCCGACCCCCTCAGCGGGCGGCGTCGTGGGATGTCGGGGCGCCGCGGCGGTGGCGGGCCACTGCCTCAGCGGGCGGAGTCGGCCGGCGGCTCCTGCTTGCCGAACACCGGGTTGTGCACCTCGCCGAGGGTGATGTGCACCGCCTGCTGGTCGGTGTAGAAGTCGATCGAGCGGTAGCCGCCCTCATGGCCAAGGCCGGAGGCCTTCACTCCGCCGAACGGGGTGCGCAGGTCGCGCACGTTGTTGGAGTTCAGCCACACCATGCCGGCCTCCACGTTCTGCGCCACGGTGTGGGCGCGCCGCAGGTCGTTGGTCCAGATGTACGCGGCCAGCCCGTACTTCGTGTTGTTGGCCAGCGCCACGGCCTCCTCGTCCGTGTCGAACGGGGTGATCGCCACAACCGGCCCGAAGATCTCCTCCTGGAAGATCCGCGCGTCGGGGGCTACGTCCGCGAACACCGTGGGCTGCACGAAGTTGCCCTCCTCGAAGCCCTCCGGGCGGCCACCGCCGGCCACCAGGCGCGCCTCGGACCGGCCGATCTCCACATAGGACATGACCTTCTCGAAGTGCTCGGGGTGCACGATCGCCCCCACCTCGGTGGCTGGGTCCGAGGGCAGACCCACGCGCACGTTGGCCGCCTGCCTGGCGTACCGCTCCACGAACTCGTCGTACACGGACCGCTGCACCAGGATCCGCGAGCCCGCGGTGCAGCGTTCGCCGTTGAGGGAGAACACCCCGAAGATCGTCGCGTCGATCGCCGCGTCCAGGTCTGCGTCCTCGAACACCAGGGCCGGGGACTTGCCGCCCAGCTCCATGGACAGCCCCTTCAGGTGGGGGGCGGCGTTGGCGAAGATCAGCTGCCCGGTGCCGGATTCTCCCGTGAAGGAGATCAACGGCACGTCCGGGTGCTTCACCAGCGAGTCCCCGGCGAAGCCCTCCTCGCCGTACCCGTGGACCATGGTGAACACATCCGTGGGCAGGCCGGCCTCCTCGAAGATGCCCGGCCACAGGGATGCCGAGAGCGGGGTGAACTCGGCGGGCTTGAGCACCACGGTGTTGCCGGTGGCCAGGGCCGGGGCCAGCTTCCAGGACTCCAGCATGAACGGCGTGTTCCACGGGGTGATCAGCCCGGCCACGCCGATCGGCTTGCGGTTCACGTAGTTCACCTGCCGGCCGGGCACCTTGAAGGCGTCGTCGTGCTGGGCGACGATCAGGTCCGCGAAGAACCGGAAGTTCTCGGCGGCACGGGCGGCCTGGCCCTTGGCCTGCGTGATCGGCAGGCCGGTGTCGAAGCACTCCATGGCGGCGAGCTGGTCGCCGCGGCTCTCCATGATGTCGGCGATCCGGTGCAGCACCCGCGAGCGCTCGCGGGGGAGCATGTGGGGCCAGGGGCCGTGGTCGAAGGCCTTCTTGGCGGCGGCGACGGCGCGGTCCACGTCCGTCTTCTTGCCGGAGGCGGCGCGGAGGTAGGGGCGGTTGGTCACCGGGTCGAGGACGTCGAATTCGTCCCCGTCGAGGGAGTCGACGAACTTCCCGCCGATGTAGTGGCGGATCTTCTCCGGCAGGCCTGCGGGCGTGCGGGACTCGAGGCTGGTCTCGGTCATCGGGTGCTCTCCTCAGCTGGGCGTGGCGGTGTCGGTGGGGTGGGGTGGGCTGGCGCGACGACGTCGGCCCGGTCGGCCGGTTCGGCCCGGTCGCCCGGTTCGGCTCGGTCGGCCTGGTGGTCCAGGTAGGCGTGCAGGGTGTTGAGCCGGTGGGCGCGGGCGGCGGCCTCGATGCGGGCGAACGGGGCGGCGTCCTCGATCAGCCCCAGCAGCTCCTCGTGCTCTTGCACAGAGGCTGAGGCCCGGCCGGGCACGAAGGAGAACGTGGAGGAGCGCAGGGCCGCCAGGCGGTTCCAGCCGCGGTGCACGAGGTCCAGGATGTGTTCGTTCTGGTGGTGTTCGAACAGCACGGTGTGGAACTCGTGGTTGAGCTCGGTGAACGCCTGGGGGTCCCATGCCCGTCGGCCGTCCACGAGGGCGCGCATCCTGTCGTTCACCGTGCGGGCCCGGGTGAGGTCCTGGGCGGTCACGTGGGGGGCGCACTGGGCGGTGGAGTAGCCCTCCACGAGGGCGAGGGTCTCCATGGTGAGCCGGTACTCCACCGGGTCGATGCCCACCACGGTGGCTCCGATGTTGCGTTCGTACCGCACGAGGCTCTCAGATTGCAGGCGGCGGATCGCCTCGCGCACGGGCACCACGGACATCTCCAGTTCCGCGGCGATCTGCGCGAGCACCAGCCGGTCTCCGGGGGCGTGCCGCTGCCCGCGGATGCCCTCCAGGATCGCCGCGTAGGCACGGTCCGCCTTGGAGCCCCCGGTCACCGCCCCGCTCATCGGTCCTGCTCCTTCCGCCACCGCCGGTACTCCTCCCGGCGGTCGGCGTCCGGCGGGAACAGCCCGTCCACCGGCCGCCCGGCCCGGACCTGCTCGAGCACCCACGCGTCCTGCAGTTCCTGTTCGTGCGCGGCCTCGACCACCTCCACGAGCAGCGCCGGCGGGACCACCACCACGCCGTCGTCGTCACCGATCACGATGTCCCCGGGCTGCACCGTGGTGCCCCCGCACGCGATGGTGCCGCCGACCTCCCACGGGAGGTGGCGGCGTCCGAGCACCGCCGGGTGGCAGGCCCCGGCGTACACCTGCAGGCCCAGCTCGGCGACGGCCGCGGCGTCCCGCACGGCGCCGTCGGTGACCACCCCGGCCGCTCCCCGGACTTGCGCGCGTAGGGCCAGGATGTCCCCGAGGGTGCCGGCCCCGTGCTCACCGCGGGCCTCCATCACCACGACGTCGTCCGGCTCCACCGAGTCCATGGCCCGTTTCTGCGCGTTGAACCCGCCGCCGAAGCGTTCGGCGAGGTCTTCGCGCCGGGGCACGTACCGCAGGGTCTTGGCGTAGCCGAGCAGGCGCCGGCCCGGGTGCTGGGGGCGGACGCCGTCGATCGTCGCGTTCTGGATGCCGCGCTTCTGCAGCTGCGCTGTGAGGGTGGCGACGGCGGTCCGCTCGATCATCGCGCGCAGCTCATCCGTGAGCAGTGTGCGGTCCGGCGTGGGGGCCGAGGGCACGTAGCGGCCGTCGGCGTCGACGGGGGAGGGGGTGCCGTCGTCGTCGGTGCGGGGAGGCAGGCCCGCGGCCTCACGGGACCCCCACGCCTCCTCCCGTTGGGTGTCGTCCACCCGGGGCTGGGCGCCGTAGGGGGCCATCGGGTGCGCGGATTCGCGCACGTGCGTGACGAGCCGGCCCGTGCTCGGGGCGCCCGGGGCGCCGGGGGCGTCCACTTCCACTTCGACGACGTCGTCCGGCTGGGCCACGGAGGAGCCCGCCGGGGTGCCCGTCAGGATCACATCCCCGGGCTCGAGTGTCATGAGCTGGGAGAGGTCGGCGACGAGCTGCCCGAAGGGGAAGGCGAGCTCGGCGGTGGTGTCCTCCTGGGCGAGAGTGCCGTTGACCCAGGTACGCACGCGCAGCGCGGCCGGGTCCAGGCCGGTGCTGCTGATGACGGCCGGGCCGAGGGGGGTGTAGCCGTCCCCGGACTTGTTCTTCACGTTGGAGCCCTTGTCCGCGTGGCGGAGGTCGTACAGGCCCCAGTCGTTCGCGGCGGTCACGCCAGAGACGTGCGACCAGCCCTCCTCGGGGGTCACGCGGCGGGCGGTGCGGCCGATGACCAGGGCGATCTCGCCCTCGAAGGCCAGCAGCTCGGTGCCTGCGGGACGCACGGCCTCACCTCCGGAGCCGGCCAGCGAGCTGGCGGGCTTCAGGAAGTACGACGGCTCCTGGGGACGACGCCCCCGCTGGGCGGCCCGGGACTCGTAGGCCAGGTGGACCGCGATGACCTTGCCGGGGGCCACGGG
>NZ_JAXFPG010000047.1:0-87312 GCF_034179925.1 Micrococcus sp.
CAACCCGCAGCGGGAAACAAGAGTATCGGGCGGTGGTGGCACAGTGGAAAGCGCAACAGGCCGCGAAGCGCCCGAAAACTGCGAAACTCGTCTCTCACGTGGTGCTGCGTGAGTATGTGCAGGAGCGACTCTCCGGCAACATTCGCCGTTCTGACGGAACCGTGGTTGATGGGCCGACACCGGTGCCGTGGAAAGGGTTGAACAAGCCGCATCGGGCGGATCGTCGCTGGTCGCTTGCCTGGAGTCCCGAGCAGATCTCTCACCGGTTGACCATCGATTTCCCCGATGACGAATCCATGCGCATCAGCCCGGAGGCGATCTACCAGTCACTGTTCATCGAGGGTCGTGGCGGCCTGAAACGTGAGTTGGTCACCTGCTTGCGTACTGGGCGGGCGCTGCGCCGACCCCGGGAACGGTCACGGAATACACCCCAGGGTCACGTCACCGCGGACGTCGTGTTGTCCGAACGGCCCGCCGAGGCCGCCGATCGGGCGGTTCCCGGACACTGGGAGGGTGATCTGATCATCGGTACGGGCCGGTCGGCGATCGGGACGCTCGTGGAACGCTCGAGCCGTTCCACTATGTTGGTGCATCTGCCCCGCCTGACGGGATGGGGCGAGCAACCCGTCGTGAAGAACGGCCCCGCGTTGGGCGGCTACGGTGCTGGTGCGATGAACGCTGCGCTGAGCACGTCTCTCACAGCGCTGCCTGTTCAGTTACGCAAGACTCTCACCTGGGATCGTGGGAAAGAGCTCTCCGGACATGCGCAGGTCACGCTTGACACCGGAACCAAGGTCTTCTTCGCTGACCCACACTCGCCCTGGCAACGGCCCACGAACGAGAACACGAACGGGCTGCTACGTCAGTACTTCCCGAAAGGCACCGACCTCTCCCGCTGGTCGGCTGAGGACCTCGAAGCCGTCGCCATCGCGCTCAACAACAGGCCCCGAAAAATCCTCAACTGGAAGACCCCGGCCGAGGTATTCGCCGAGCAGCTACAGTTACTCCAACAACCCGGTGTTGCAACGACCGATTGAACCCGCCCAATTCCGCTCGACCCTATTCCAGGACGCCCTCACCGCCCACGGGCTGATCGGGTCCATGGGACAGGTCGGTGCTGCAGGGGACAACGCGGCTATGGAGTCCTTCTTCGCCCTCCTCCAGAAGAACGTGCTGGACCGAGGCGGCTGGGACACCCGGGACGAGCTGCGGGCCGGGATCATCACCTGGATCGAGCGGACCTACCACCGCCGCCGGCAGGTGCGCCTGGGCCGATTGACGCCGGTCGAGTACGAGTTGATCATGGACCACACGCCCGCAGACCCGGCGTGAAGACGACTGTCACCTATGGGTGCATCAGTCCCGGCCCCACCTCCGCACGCACACCATCATGGGTCGCTGACGCCGAGGTCGCCGTCACGGACAAGGACGTCGCCCGCCAGGTCGCCGAGAACGTGCGCGCCCAAGCCCAGGAACACGGATGGACCACCTCCCAGAACCCCGCAGACGTCGGCGACCAGGGCAACGTCGCCGGCACCCGCCTGCTCAGCTCGAAGCTCGACCCCGAATACGGTGCCGCCGACCTCGCCTACGAGGAAACCGCCAGCGTCGACGACGACACCGGCCGGTTCACACCGCTGCCCGCCTCCACCCAGACCCTCGCGCCCTCCGGGCCGCCCGGCGCCACCTCCCGCAGCGGCCTCACCGATTGACACGCGACGGCCCCCTCACCTCCGTGGAGGTGAGGGGGCCGCGGTCGTCGAGGGCAGGGTATCCCGCCGGGTGGGTCAGGCCTGGACGCGGGCCTTCTGCGCCTCGAAGCGCTCGCGGATGACGGACGGCAGGGAGTCGCCGAACTTGCCGAGCCACTCCTCGATGAGCTCGTCCTCCTTGGCCCACTCGGCCGGGTCCACCTTGAGGGCGTCCTCGAGGTCCTCGCCGGAGATCTCCAGGCCGGTCAGGTCCAGGGCCTGGGTGGTGGGGACGTAGCCGATCGGGGTCTCGGCGGCGTCGGCCTTGCCCTCCAGTCGCTCCACGATCCACTTCAGCACGCGGGAGTTCTCGCCGAAGCCCGGCCAGGCGAAGCCGCCCTCACGGTTGCGGCGGAACCAGTTCACCAGGTAGATCCGCGGCAGCTTCTCCGGGTCCGCCTTGGCGGACTCCTCCACCCAGTGCTCGAGGTACTTGCCGGCGTCGTAGCCGATGAACGGGAGCATGGCCATCGGGTCGCGGCGGACCACACCCACCGCGCCGGCCGCGGCCGCCGTCGTCTCGGAGGAGAGGGTGGCGCCCTTGAGGATGCCGTCCTCCCAGTCGAAGGCCTCAGTGACCAGCGGCACGGTGGTCTTGCGGCGGCCGCCGAAGAGGATCGCGTCCAGCTTCACGCCCTCCGGCGCGAAGTACTCCTCGGCCAACATGTCCGTCTGGTCGATCGGGGTGCAGAACCGGGAGTTCGGGTGGGCGGCCTTGGTGCCGGACTCGGGAGTCCAGTCGTTGCCCTGCCAGTCGATGAGGTGCTCCGGGGCCTCCTCCGTCATGCCCTCCCACCACACGCCGCCGTCGTCGGTGAGGGCCACGTTGGTGAAGATCGAGTTGCCCTTGGAGATGGCGCGCATCGCGTTGGGGTTCGTGGACCAGCCGGTGCCGGGGGCCACGCCGAAGTAGCCGGTCTCGGGGTTGATGACCCGGAACTCGCCGTCCTTGCCCTGGCGGATCCAGGTGATGTCGTCGCCGAGGGTCTCGGCCTTCCAGCCCTCCACCGTGGGGCTGATCAGCGCGAGGTTGGTCTTGCCGCACGCTGACGGGAAGGAGCCCGCGATGTGGAAGGCCTTGCCCTCGGGGTTGGTCAGCTTGAGGATCAGCATGTGCTCGGCGAGCCAGCCCTCGTCCCGTGCCATGACGGAGGCGATGCGCAGCGCGTAGCACTTCTTGCCGAGCAGCGCGTTGCCGCCGTAGCCGGAGCCGAAGGACCAGATGGCCCGCTCCTCCGGGAAGTGCACGATCCACTTGGTGGGGTTGCAGGGCCACGGAACGTCTTCCTGGCCCGGCTCGAGGGGCGCCCCCACGGAGTGCACGGCCGGCACGAAGAAGGCCTGCTCACGGGACATCTTGTCGAGGACGTCCTGGCCGATGCGGGACATGATCCGCATGGACATGACCACGTAGGCGGAGTCGGTGATCTCGACGCCGTACTTGGGGTCCTCGGCGTCCAGGTGGCCCATGACGAAGGGGATCACGTACATGGTGCGCCCGCGCATCGCACCGCGGAAGACGTCCTGGAGGATGCCGTGCATCTCCTCCGGGTCCTTCCAGTTGTTGGTGAACCCGGCGTCCTCCTCCTTCTCGGAGCAGATGAACGTGCGGCCCTCGACGCGGGCGACGTCCGCGGGATCGGAGAAGGCGGCGAAGGAGTGCGGGAACAGCTCCTCGTTCAGGCGGGTGAGGGTGCCGGCCTCGACGAGACCGTCCGCGAGGCGGTCGTACTCCTCCTGGGAACCGTCCACCCAGTGCACCTCGTCGGGCTGCGTGAGCTCGGCGATCTCCGCGACCCAGTCGCGCAGCCGAGCGTAGTCCGTGGGGGCGTGCTCCGTAGCGCGCTCTGCGAACGAGGGAATGGCGTTGTCAGCCATGGTGGAGAGTCCTCCCCTAGGGGTCCTGGGCGTTGTCGTCCTGCCACCCACGCACGCGCACATCCGGGGAGCAGAGCCCGCCCGGATGGTGCGCCACGTCCTTGTGGCCGCACGGTGCCCCCATGATACCCGAGCGCCCAAGCCCTCCCGGCGGGAGTCACGACGGCCCGAGGAGGGCGCGAAAGGCCCGTCCTGACGCCGATTTTGCATTCGGCGCGAACCTCGTGTAGTGTTCTACGAGTTCGAGCCGCCGAGAGGCGGAACGGAAGATGCGCCCATAGCTCAGCTGGATAGAGCGTCTGTCTACGGAACAGAAGGTCAGGGGTTCGAATCCCTTTGGGCGCACAGCGAAGAAGGCCCCCACTCGGAAGAGTGGGGGCCTTCGGCGTCTCCGGGGAGGCCAGGGGCGAGGGGAGGGCCCCGACTCGCCCACGGGGACGGTCCGAGCACCTCCCGTTTCTCGAACGGGAGTGGGGTGGGGAGCCCCCGTTTCTCGAACGGGAGTGCGGGGTCAGGTGCCGGGGACGACAAAGTCAATGAGGGCAGCGTCCCGGCCGTCGAGCTCGGCCCACGGGCCCGGCACCCGGAGCACCTGGAGGCCGAGGGGCGGCAGGTGCTCGGCCATCGCCAGGGAGGCGTCCTGGTCCGACTCCAGGCTCATCAGGCGGATGCCGAGGTCCTGCAGCCACGGCATGTGCCCGACCACCATGAGGGTCCGCACCGTCTCCTCGGTCTCGTTGATCACGGCGAGTGCACCGGCGGCGTCGGCCTCGTAGAGGCGCGCGTCGAGGTACGGGGTGGGGGCGTCATCGCCGAGCTCACGGGCCACCCACACCCAGGTCTGCCGGGTGCGCAGGGCGTCGGAGACGACGGCGGCGTCCGGGGCCAGGCCGTGCTCGCGCAGCCAGACGCCGGCCGCGGGGGCCTGGGCGTGGCCTCTCTCGGCCAGCGGACGCTCATGGTCCGGGGCCCCGGCCGACCAGCCGGACGTGGCGTGGCGCAGGAGGATGAGGGTCTTGGCGTCGCCGCGCACGGCGCTCCTCTCGTCGTCCTCCGCACGCCGGTCAGCACACGGAGGGGGCCGGGGCACCGCTCAGATGGAGTACTCGGGCGCCGCCCACACGACCACCTCGGGGTGGCGGTAGAAACGGTAGCCCTGACCGCGGACCGTGCGCACGGTGGAGGCCAGGCGGCCGAGCTTGGCCCGCAGGCGGCGGATGTGGACGTCGATGGTGCGCTCGTTGGGCACCTCGTCCGAGTCCTTCCAGAGGGCCTCGAGCAGCTCCTCGCGGCACACGGTGCGCTCCCCGTTGTCCACGAGGTAGCCGAGGAGCTCGAACTCCTTGTAGGTGAGGTTCAGGGGCTCGCCGTCGAGCTGGACCTCACGGCGGGAGACGTCGATCAGCACACCGGGCTGGCGGGTGGACACCGGCGCGGGGGCGGAGGCCAGGTCCGGGCGGGCGGCGCCGCGGACGGTCGGGTCGCCGAGCACCTGGCGGACGACCTCGAGGTCGTCGCCCTCGGCGCCGGCCGGGGCCAGAGCGACGGCGGCGTGCGAGCTAGAGCCGGGTACGAGGGCCTCCACGTAGTGGCGCAGCTCGTTGGCCAGGCGGGTGAGGGAGGTGCCGGCGGCAGAGGCGGCGAGCTCGTCCATGCCCACGTAGAGGACGAAGCCGCGGGCCTCGTTCTCACGGGAGACGGCCTGCGGGCCGGGCACGCCGGAGGCGGCGAGCACCGGCGTCGGGGCCGTGTTCGGGGCCGTGCGCGAAGGATCGTCCTGAGCGGTGGCTGTGCCACCGGCCAGGCGCAGGTCTCCACGACGGAGCCCGGAGGCGAATGCCCTGCGCTGCGCGTTGCGCACCGAGATGTGCACGTATCCGGCCGACCCACTCATGACCACCACTCCTCGTTGTCCAGCCAGGAGCCGTCCTTCTCAGAGATGCAGGACGGCGACGTCATGTGACAAGAATGTGACGTGAGCGGTGCAAGATGCAAGGCGATCGAAGGCCTGCGTCCCACATAGTGAGCGAATCTGCGTCCATTGTGGGGAGACTCACTATTTCATCCCTCGCATACCTCGGGGGTGTCGCGATATGCAGCGTCCCGCATCACATCGCGCGTGACGGGCGGCGATGCGCGGCGGGGTGAGAATCATCGGAATAGTTATGCAATGAATATTCCGATCACACGCTCGGGCAGCACCGCAGACGGAACGCCCCCCGCACGCCCAGGGGCGCATCGTCCATCAAGTGGACGGGACGGTGGGGCGGCGTCCCCGCCCCCGCGCTCACTCGGCCAGGCCGTAGAGGCGATCGCCGGCGTCGCCCAGGCCCGGCACGATGTACGACTTCTCGTTCAACCGCTCGTCCACCGCAGCCAGGAAGAGGTCCACCTCGCGCCCCTCCACACGAGCCTCCAACCGCTCCAGACCCTCCGGCGCCGCGAGCAGGCACAGGCACGTGACCCGCGCCGCCCCACGCTCGTAGAGGAAGTGGATCGCCTCGGCCAGCGTGCCGCCGGTGGCCAGCATGGGATCCAGCAGGAACACGTGCCGGCCCGTGAGGTCCGCCGGCAGGCGCTCGGCGTAGGTGACGATGTCCAGGGTCTCCTCGTTGCGGGCCATGCCCAGGAAGCCCACCTCCGCCGAGGGTGCCATCTTGGTCATGCCCTCAAGCATGCCCAAGCCCGCCCGCAGGATCGGCACCACGAGCGGGCGCGGACGCGCCAGCGTGCGCCCGACGGCGGCCGCCACCGGCGTCTGCACCTCCACCTGCTCGACCGCGACGTCCCGGGTGGCTTCATAGGCCAGGAGCATCACGAGCTCCTCCGTGAGCTGCCGGAAGATCATGGACGGGGTGTCCCGGTTCCGCAGGACGGTGAGCTTGTGGGCCACGAGGGGGTGATCGACGACATGAACGCGCATGCCGCCCACGCTACCGCCCGGGTCCACGGCGCGCCCGGCCCGCGCCGCCGGGCGGGCCGGACTCACCCGGTTGCATACCCTGGCCCGGTGAGCAGCCCCCGCACTCCCCCGTCCCCGCCGCCCTCGGCGGCCCAGGAGCACGCGTGGATGGGCCTGGCCCTGGACGCCGCCCGTGCCGCCGGCCGGGCCGGGGACGTGCCCATCGGCGCGGTCCTGGTGGGCGGCGACGGCGAGGTGCTGGCCGCCGTCGGGAACGAGCGCGAGCAGCACCACGACCCCACCGCCCACGCCGAGGTCCTGGCCCTGCGCCGCGGCGCCGCCGCCCGGGCCGCCACGGGCGCACACGACGGCTGGCGCCTGGCCGACTGCACCCTCGTGGTGACCCTCGAACCCTGCCCCATGTGTGCCGGTGCCCTGCTGCTGGCCCGAGTGCCGCGCGTCGTCTTCGGAGCCTGGGACCCCAAGGCCGGGGCCTGCGGCTCCGTGCTGGACGTGGTGCGCGACCCCCGCTTCAACCACACCGTGGAGGTCCGAGCCGGGGTGCGCGCAGCCGAGTGCGCCGCCCTGCTGACCGACTTCTTCGCCGCCCACCGGGACCCGGGCACGATGCCACCGAACGCCTGAACCGAGCGGTTTGGGCCGGACCGCCGGGCTCAGGTAGGCTGTGGCGGTCTGGTGACGTGTCCGAGCGGCCGAAGGTGCAGCACTCGAAATGCTGTGTACGGTAACCCCGTACCGTGGGTTCAAATCCCACCGTCACCGCCAGATGTCCGGAAGCCCGGAGGCCTCGAGCCTCCGGGCTTCCGGCGTTCCGGGGCCGCCGGAGCGAGCGATTCCCCGGGCACAGGCCCCAGCGGGAGGGCTTATCCCGTCCGCCCCCGGTGCCATGATGGATGCCATGTCCGTCCGGGTGTTGGCCATTGGCAAGAAGCACGAATCGTGGGTGTCCGAGAGGATCACCCGCTACGAGAAGCGCCTGAAGAAGCCCTGGGACCTCACCTGGCAGCTGCTGCCCCACTCCTCCCGCCAGGAGGATGCGGCCCGCACCGAGGAGTCGGACCGGATCCTCGCGAAGGTCGCCCCCGGCGAACACCTTGTGCTCCTGGACGAGCGCGGCAGGGGCTTCGACTCCCCCGGGCTCGCCCGGCACCTGCAGACACAGTTCGACGCCGGCCGGGCCGTCGTCGTGGTGATCGGCGGCGCCTACGGGGTGGACGAGCGCGTGCACGCCCGCGCGGACCGCGTGTGGTCCCTCTCGCAGCTCGTGTTCCCCCACCAACTGGTGCGGCTGATCCTCGCCGAACAGGTCTACCGAGCCCAGGAGATCGCCGCCGGACGGCCCTACCACCATGCCTGAGCCGGCGCAGGCGTGGAAGAGCCCCCCGGTGCTTCTGCGAGAGGCGTCCGGGGGGCATTCGTATAGTCGACACCATACCGGAGGGGACGGCACGACACCATGAGCACACCTGCTGAACGCGTTCTCGGGCTTCTCCCTCCGCGCCGGCTCGCGCCCTATCTGCATCGTTCGCAGGATCCGGATGCCGCCCTCGAGTTCTACCGGTGGAGCCACGAGATGGCCTCGGAGTGCTGGACGGTCATCGCCCACTTCGAGGTCCTGCTGCGGCACCGCATCGATCAGGCCCTGCAGGCGCACACCAGGGAGAGCAGGACGGGGATCCCGTGGTTCTTCCAGAGTTCGGCCCTGCCCGAAAGCGCACGAGAGCCGCTGCAGAGACAGGTCGCACGACTGGAATCGGAGGGGCGACTGGACCGGGACCAGGTCGTCGCCGGCATGACCTTCGGCTTCTGGAAGTCCCTGTTCTCCTCGGACGACCTGTGGCGAGAGGCCCTCCACCAGGTCTTCCCGAACCGTTCGGGTCTTCAGCGCAAAGACGTCACCGCCCGGCTGGAGAGCATCCGCAAGTTCCGCAACAGGGTCGCCCACCACGATTCCCTGCTCAACGTGGACATCCCCCACGAGGTCCGTTCCCTTCTCGAGCTCACCCGTTCCATGGACGAGGACTACGCCGCGTGGATAGAAGCGAACTCATCGTGGGCGGACCTCTACAGCGAGTCTCCCCATCAGCCCGCCGACACGGTGGTGGTGGCGGCTCGCGACGCCTGGCCCATCTACACCGCACTATGTGCACAGTCGGGCGAGGCGCCTCCCGCCTACATCTGTCAGCCCGGACGGTTCTTCAAACCTGTGGAGCGGCTCGGCTTCTACTCGGATCAGATGATCCACCAGGAGATCCCCCGCGTGCTCGCCCGGTTCGACAACATCGAGTGGACCCTGCAGAACGCAGGGGTGCTGGCCGCGTCCGCCTCCCGCGACGAGAGGAAGATCGCTCGCCTGATCCAGTGGTCGGCGGGCCCGGGAGCCGTGTACTTCGACTTCGACGAGCAGGACGGCCCCGCCGGGCGGTTCCAGGTGTTCCTGCTCTCCGGCCCCGGCCATCCCCATCACAAGACACTGCCTGCCCCCGTCCCCCACCTCTCGCGAGGGCCGGGCAGCGCTTTCACCCAACGTCAGCGCTACGTCTCCGCCCACGCACTGGACACCGCACAGACCACCGGATCCCTCACGCATGCCTGACACCCCCGACGCCGACGCCGTCCTCGCACGCTTCAGCGAGCCCACCCGCACCTGGTTCACGGGGGCGTTCGCCGGACCCACAGCAGCCCAGCTGGGTGCCTGGGATGCGATCTCCTCCGGGCGGCACGCGCTCGTGATCGCCCCCACCGGCTCCGGCAAGACCCTCTCCTCCTTCCTCTGGGCGCTCGACTCGTTCGTGCGCGAGCCCGCAGACCCGGACGTCTCCGCCACCCGGGTGCTCTACATCTCCCCGCTCAAGGCCCTCGGCGTGGACGTCGAGCGAAACCTGCGGGCCCCGCTGATCGGCATCACGCAGACCGCACAACGGATGGGCACCCCCGTGCCGCGCGTGCGGGTGGGCGTGCGCTCCGGGGACACCCCCGCCGCCGAGCGCCGCCGCCTGCTGCAGGACCCCCCGGACATCCTCATCACCACCCCCGAGTCCCTGTACCTGATGCTGACCTCGCAGGCCCGCTCGGCGCTGTCCGGGGTGCGCACGGTGATCGTGGACGAGGTCCACGCGGTGGCCGGCACCAAGCGCGGCGCCCACCTGGCCGTCTCGCTCGAGCGCCTGGACGCCCTGCTGGAGCGGCCCGTGCAGCGCATCGGCCTGTCCGCCACGGTGGAGCCGGCCACGGAGGTGGCCCGGTTCCTCGGCGGGGTGCAGCCGGTGAGCATCGTCCGGCCGGCGTCCACGAAGCGCTGGGACCTGACCGTGGCCGTGCCCGTGGAGGACATGACCGACCTGTCCGCCCCGCCCGCGAGCGCCGCAGCGGCCGAGGGGGTTGCCGGCCCGGAGGCCGGCGCGGTGGGCGGGTCGATCTGGCCTCACATCGAGGAGCGGATCGTGGATCTGGTGGCCCGGCGCCGCTCCACGCTCGTGTTCGCGAACTCCCGCCGCCTGGCCGAGCGCCTGACCGGCCGGCTCAACGAGATCTGGGAGGCCCGCCAGGAGGCCGCGGCCGCCGCCCACCACCCGGACCTGGCGCCCGGGTTCCGGGATCCGGCCTCCCCCGGACCGCAGGCGACGGGCGCACCTGCCCCAACCGACGACGTCGTCCCGCCCACCGCCGGTGAGCTCGTCGCCGACTGGTTGGGCACCGCCGGCGGGGAGACCCCGGCCGGGGCCCCTGAGGTCCGGCGGGGAACCCGCACCCCGGCGACGGGACCGGCCCAGGTGGCCGGGCAGACCGGCACCGCTTCCGGGACGGTGTCCGACTTCGCCCGCGCCCACCACGGATCGGTGTCCAAGGAGCAGCGGGCGATCGTGGAGGAGGCCCTGAAGACCGGTCAGATCCGCTGCGTGGTGGCCACCAGTTCGCTGGAGCTGGGCATCGACATGGGTGCGGTGGACCAGGTGATCCAGGTGGAGTCCCCGCCGTCGGTGGCCTCGGGGCTGCAGCGGGTGGGCCGGGCGGGGCACCAGGTGGGGGAGGTCTCCCGGGGCGTGTTCTTCCCCAAGCACCGCGGCGACCTCGTAGACACCGCGGTGGTGGCCGAGCGCATGGTCGCCGGGCGCATCGAGGCACTGCGCATCCCGCAGAACCCCCTGGACATCCTCGCCCAGCACACGGTGGCGGCCGCGGCCGTGGAGGACCTCGAGGCCGAGGCCTGGTTCGACCTCGTGCGCCGCTCCGCCCCGTTCTCCGCGCTGCCGCACTCGGCCTACGAGTCCGTGCTGGACCTGCTGGCCGGCAAGTACCCCTCCGACGAGTTCGCGGAGCTGCGGCCCCGGGTGGTGTGGGACCGCGAGTCCGGCACCCTCGCCGCACGCCCCGGGGCGCAGCGGATCGCCGTGACCTCCGGCGGCACCATCCCGGACCGGGGCCTGTTCGGGGTGTTCCTGGCCTCCGAGGGGGCACAGGCCCCCGAGGGCTCCGCCTCGGCCGGGGACACCGGGGAGTCCGCCGCGGACGCCGGTTCGGCCCGCTCGGGCGGGCGCCGGGTGGGCGAGCTGGACGAGGAGATGGTCTACGAGTCCCGCGTGGGGGACGTGATCCTGCTGGGGGCCACCAGCTGGCGCATCGTGGACATCACCGCGGACCGCGTCCTGGTGCTGCCCGCCTACGGTCAGCCGGGCAAGCTGCCCTTCTGGCGGGGCGACGCGGCGGGCCGCCCCGCGGAGCTGGGCGACGCCGTCGGGCGTTTCCGGCGTGAGCTCGACGCCGACCCGGACGCCGCCCGCGACCGCCTGGCCGCCGCCGGCCTCGACGAGTGGGCCCGGGAGAACCTGCTCACCTACCTGACGGACCAGCGCGAGGCCACCGGGCAGCTGCCCACCGAGCGCACGCTCGTGGTGGAGCGGTTCACGGACGAGCTCGGCGACTGGCGTGTGGTGCTGCACTCCCCCTACGGGATGGCGGTGCACGCCCCGTGGGCGCTGGCGGTGGGGGCGCGCCTGGCCCAGCGGTACGGGTTGGAGCCGAACTCGGGGGCGGCGGTGGCCGCGGACGACGGGATCGTGCTGCGCATCCCGCTGATGGACGCCGATCCGCCGGGGGCGGAGCTGTTCGCGTTCGCCCCGGAGGAGCTGGACGAGATCGTCACCGCCGAGGTGGGCGGGTCCGCACTGTTCGCCGCCCGGTTCCGGGAGAACGCGGCCCGCGCCCTGCTGCTGCCGCGGCGGAACCCGGGCAAGCGCATGCCCCTGTGGCAGCAGCGGCAGCGCTCGGCCCAGCTGTTGGACGTGGCCCGCCGCTACCCGAGCTTCCCGGTGATCCTGGAGACGGTGCGCGAGGTGCTCCAGGACGTCTACGACCTGCCCGCGCTGAAGGACCTGGCCGCCCGGGTGGCCTCGCAGGACGTGCGGATAGTGGAGGTCACGACGGCGGCGCCCTCGCCGTTCGCCCAGTCCATCCTGTTCGGCTACGTCGCCCAGTTCATCTACGAGGGCGATTCCCCCCTGGCCGAGCGGCGGGCCGCGGCGCTCTCCCTGGACCCGGCGTTGCTGTCCGAGCTGCTGGGCACCGAGGAGCTGCGCGAGCTGCTGGACCCGGAGGTGATCGCC
The DNA here is from genome assembly GCF_034179925.1 of Micrococcus sp. Lineage (GTDB taxonomy): Bacteria > Actinomycetota > Actinomycetes > Actinomycetales > Micrococcaceae > Micrococcus. Next base: position 12,156 of record NZ_JAXFPG010000047.1, read on the forward strand.
CGGGTGGAGGCCGAGCTGCAGCGCACCGCCGAGGGCCGGCACCTGCGCGGGGTGGAGGGGGTCGCGGACCTGCTGCGGCTGGTCGGCCCGCTCACCCCCGAGGAGGCCGCCGCCCGCGTGGTGGACGAGACCTCCGGGGGCGGGGCCGGGGACGAGGCGGGTGAGGCCGGTGGGACGGCCGGGGACGACGCCGGCCCGGCCGCCCACCGGGAGGCCGTCGCCGGGCACCTGGCCGACCTCGAGCGCACCGGGCGGGCGTTCCGGTTCCGCTCCAGCGGGCAGGAGCGGTTCGCCGCGGTCGAGGACGCCGCCCGCCTGCGGGACACCCTGGGCGCACCGATCCCCATGGGCGTGCCGGTCGCGTTCCACGAGCCGGTGGAGGACCCTCTCGGGGACCTCGTGCGCCGGTACGCCCGTACGCACGGCCCGTTCACCGCGGCCGAGGCGGGGGCCGCGCTGGGACTCGGCGGCGCCGTCGTGCTGCCGGTGCTGCAACGCCTGGCCGCCGAGCGCCGCGTCTCCCAGGGCGCGTACCGCCCGGACGGGACGCCGGGGGCCACCGGCCTGGACGCCGAGTGGATCGACGTGGAGGTGCTGCGCACGGTGCGCCGGCGGTCGCTGGCCGCGCTGCGGGCCGAGGTGGAGCCGGTGGAGCAGGCCGCCTACGCCCGGTTCCTCGCGGACTGGCAGCACCTGCGGCCCCGCCCCGGGCGGCCCTCCCCCGCCACGCTCGAGGGGGTAGACGGGGTGGCCACCGTGCTCGACCAGCTGGCCGGGATGCCGCTGCCGGCGAGCGCCTGGGAGTCCCTCGTGCTGCCGGCACGGGTGCGCGACTACGCGCCGGGGCTGCTGGACGAGCTGCTGGCCACCGGCGAGTACGTGTGGTCCGGGGTGGGGGCCGGTACCGGCAACGACGGCTGGGTGGCCCTGCACCCCGCCGACGCCGTGGACCTCACCCTCCGGCCTCCGCAGGCGCCCCCCGAGGACGTCCCCGCGGCGCGCACGGCCCTGAGGGAGGCCGTGCTGAAGGTGCTCGCCGGAGGCGGGGCCTGGTTCTTCCCTCAGCTTGTCGAACGGGTGCGGGAGGAGGCCGCCCGCCAGGACGCCGCGCCGGAGGGGGCCACCGACCTGCCGCGCGCCCCCGAGGTGCTCGAGGCACTCTGGGACCTCGTGTGGGCCGGCCGCGTGGGCAACGACACCTTCGCACCCCTGCGGGGCCTGCTCTCCCAGGGCCGCACCGCGCACCGCACCGGCCGTCAGACCCCGCGGGCCCGCACCGCCCGCACCGGCGGTGGACTCGGCGGGGGCCGCGGCCTGGGCGGCCGGCTGGCCGGGGTGCGCGGACGCGGCCGGTACGCCGGGCTCACCGCCGGGGACGCCGGCCCCGGCAGGGGCGCGGCCGGCGTCCCCGTGGGCACCGGCGGGCTCTCCGCGGCCGAGCACGCCCGCGCGGCCGGTCGCTGGTCCCTGCTGCCGGCCCCCGAGCAGGACCCGACCATCCGGGCCCACGCCGCCGCCGAGCTCCTCCTGGACCGCTACGGGGTGATCACCCGCGGCTCCGTGGTCGCCGAGGAGGTCCCCGGCGGGTTCGCCGCCCAGTACCAGCTGCTCACCCGCATGGAGGACGCCGGGCAGGTGCGGCGCGGGCATTTCGTGGAGCGCCTCGGCGGCGCCCAGTTCTCCACCGGCGCCGTGGTGGACCGCCTGCGCTCCTTCCACCGGGACGGCCCGGACGATGACGCCGACACCCCCGCCCAGGCACCGCCCCCGTACGACGCCGCCCCCCGCCTCGACGTCTTCGGCATGCCCATCGCCCCACCCCCCGGCGCGACACCCCGCCCCACGGACCCGGCACCGGCCCCGCCGGCGCTCGCGCTCGCGGCCACGGACCCGGCCAACCCGTACGGGGCCGCCCTCGACTGGCCCGAGCTGCCGCCCGGCCCGGACGGTGTGGCCCCCACGGGGCACCGCCCGGGCAGGAAGGCGGGGGCCGTCGTCGTGCTGGTGCAGGGCCGGCTGGTGCTGTACATGGAGCGCGGCGGCCGGACCCTGCTGGGCTTCGAGGAGGACCCCGCCGTGCTGCGTGCGGCCGCGGAGGCGCTCGTGTGGGCGCTGCGCGCGGCCAGGACGGAGCGGCTGAGCCTCGAGAAGCTCAACGGCGGGCCGATCCTGGGCACGCCGCTGGCCGAGGCGATGCTGGCCGCCGGGTTCTACTCGAGCCCGTCGGGGATCCGGTTCCGCAGCTGAGGCGGCACCGGTGCCCTCGTCCCCGGGATGTCTAGGCTGTGTGTGGAGGGGGGGCAGGGCAGCCGGACCGACGGAGAAGAGGAGACGCATGAAGCGATCACCGTGGGGCCTCGGGCGGATCTGCGTTCTGCTCCTCGCGCTGGGGGTGATGGCGTACACCGTGGGAGGCGTCCTCTCACTGCAGGAGTACCGCAGCATGCCCGAGGCCGTCCGCGCGGATGCCCCGACCGGACCCGTGGCCGCGACCCTGCTCTGGACGGGTGTCGGGCTGTGCGCGGCGGGCGGTGCCGCTCTCTGCGTGCTGCTCGTCCGCCGAGTGAGGAGGCTGAGCCGGTGAGGGCGGACGGTCACGTCGTCTCCTGGAACGAGGAGGAGGGCTGGGGTGTGCTCTCCTCCGAGGCGACCCCCGGCGGGTGCTGGGCGCACTTCAGCGCGCTCGAGGGCGACGGGTTCCGGCAGGCACAGCCCGGGGAGCGGGTGCGCTTCACCTTCGCCGCCACCGGCCCGCAGGGGCAGGACGGCTTCTCGTACCGGGCGGAGAGGGTCGAATTCCCGGACCGGGCCCGCACCGACTGACCGCAGGTCCGGCACCGGTGCCGCCCGGTAGGTTCGGGGCATGCCCGAAGGTGACTCCCTGGTCCGTGCCGCGCACCGGCTGCGCCCCGTGCTGGCCGGTCGCACGCTGGCCCACGCGGACCTGCGCGTGCCCCGCCTGGCCACCGCACGCCTGGCCGGGTGGACGGTGGCCGCAGTGGAGCCGCAGGGCAAGTGGCTGCTCCTGCGCCTGACCCCGCCGCCGGGGTCCGCGGCCGCACCCCACACCCTGGCCTCCCACCTGAAGATGGAGGGCCGCTGGCTCGTCACCGGCCGTCAGGCCCGCTGGGCGGCCCCCGGCTGGCAGGTGCGGGCCGTACTGGAGACCGGAGAGCACCGGCTGCTCGGCGCCCAGCTCGGCCGTCTCGAACTGGTGCCCACCGCCCACGAGGACCGGCTGCTCGGCCACCTCGGCCCGGACCTGCTGGACCCGGCCTGGGACGGCGGCGCGCACGGGGCGCGACTGCTGGCCGAGGGGGTGCGCCGCCTGACCGCCCGCCCCGAACGGCCAGTGGGCCTGGCGCTGCTGGACCAGTCCGTGGTGGCCGGCATCGGCAACATCTACCGGTGCGAGTCGCTGCTGCTGGCCGGCCTGGACCCCCACCGGCCGGTCGGCTCCGTCCCGGACGCCCCCGGGCTGCTCACCCTCGCCCGGGACCTGCTGCGCGCGAACGTCCCCCCGGCCGCCCCCTACGTGAGCTGGCCGCGCACCACCACGGGGGTCCGGGCGGACCCTTCCGGCCCCTACGGGCTGCGGGTGGACGTGGTGGACCGCGGCTTCCCGCCCGGGCTGCCGGGCACCGCCCTCGACGACGCCGGCACCCCCCTCGACGCCACGCGCCCGGGCCCGGACGCGGGGACCGGCGGGGCGGCGGCCCCGGAGGCGAGGCCCGCGCGTCGTGCCCAGTACTGGGTGTACGGGCACCGGAACAGCCCGTGCGGGCGCTGCGGCGGGCCCGTGACCTTCGAGGAGTTCGGCTCCCCGCAGGATGACGAGCGCCAGCTGTGGTGGTGCCGCACCTGCCAGCGCTGACCGGGCCGCCGTCGTCGCCGCCGTCGTCGTCCGCCCCCGGCCGCGAGATCCGCTGCGGAAATGACCCCTCTGAGGGCGTCACAAGCACCCGGAAGGGTCGTTCCTGCAGCGGATCCGCCCCGTCCCGGTCGCCCGACCCGTGGCATCGGTCACGTCAGCCGCTAGGTTCTGGGAGAGCACCGGCCCCGACACCGAGCCGGCCCCCGACACCGAGGAGGAACCACCATGGCCGACCCGTTCCCGAACGACCCCGAAGGCCGCACCGTCGCGCTCGTGCTCGCCGGCGGCCGCGGCAGCCGCCTGGCCCCGCTCACGGACGCCCGCTCCAAGCCGGCGACCCCGCTGGCCGGTCAGTACCGGCTGATCGACGTGGTCCTCTCCAACCTCGTGCACTCGGGCCTGGAGGACGTGTGGATCGTGGAGCAGTACCGCCCGTTCACCCTGAACCAGCACCTGGCCGGCGGCCGCCCCTGGGACCTGGACGGCACCCGCCACGGCCTGCGCCTGCTGCCCCCCGCCCAGGGCCGCACCGAGGAGGGCTTCGCGGAGGGCAACGGCCACGCGCTCGCCCAGCAGGTGCCGCTGCTGCGCGAGTTCGGCGCGGACACCGTGGTGGTGCTCTCGGCGGACCACCTCTACCAGCTGGACCTGCGGCCCGTGCTGGAGGGGCACCGGGCCTCGGGGGCCGAACTGACCATGGTCACCACGGTGACGGACGAGGACCCCTCGCGCTTCGGCGTCGTGCAGGTGGACGACGACGGCGCCGTCACCGGCTACGACTACAAGCCCGAGGACCCGGAGGGCTCGCTGGTGGCCACCGAGATCTTCGTGTTCGACGTCGACGTGCTGGAGGACGTGGTGCAGGAGCTCGTGGCCCGGGAGGAGGGTCGACCGGAGGACGACGAGGAGACCGACGACGACGGCGACCCGGTGGCCAGCTCCCTCGGCGACTACGGGGAGACGATCATCCCGGCGTTCGTGGAGCGCGGGTCCGTGCGGGAGCACCGCCTCGAGGGGTACTGGCGGGACATCGGCACCCTGGACGCCTTCCACCGGGCGCACCGCGAGATCCTCGACGGCACCGGGCTGCGCCTGGACTCCCCCGGCTGGCCGCTGCTGACCAACCCGCGCCCGGCCCCACCCGCACGGATCGAGCAGACTGCCCGGATCTCCGGCTCGCTCGTGGGCGCCGGCACCCATGTGGCCGGGGAGGTCGAGGACTCGGTGCTCGGCCCCGGCGTGGTGGTGGAGGAGGGCGCCCGCGTGCGGAACTCCATCCTCTTCGGCGACGTGACGGTGCCCTCCGGCGCCCTTCTGGACACGGTGATCGCGGACGTGGGCGCGGTGATCCCCGAGGGGGAGACCGTCGGGTCCACGGAGTCCGCCGAGGACATCGTGGTGCTCGTGCCGGACGTCACCGACCCGGACGCCGACGACGAGACCACCGGCCAGGGCGTGCACCACGACTGACGGACCGCCCCGGCACATCTGCTGCAGAAACGACCCCTATGGGCGCCTCGAGCAGCCTCAGAGGGGTCGTTTCTGCAGTGGATCTACGCCCGCCGCGCGTTGCCCGCCGCGCGCCACGCGCGGTGACACAATGACGCCGTGCCCGTCCCCTCCCCGCTGCCCCCGCGCCACGGCGTCAACGCCACCCGCCTGCGTCTGCCCACCGTCGGCCCCGGGGAGACCGTCCAGGGGCATGTCCTCCACCGCTTCGGCCACGTGGACCCGGACGGCATCCGCGAGCGCTTCGCCCGCGGGGAGGTGGTGGACCGGCACGGGCGCCCCATCCCGGCGGACACCCCGCTCGGCGTCCACGAGGACCTCTGGTACTACCGCGACGTCCCCCACGAGGCGCCCCTGCCGGTGCAGCACACGCTCCTGCACCGGGACGAGCACCTCGTGGTGATCCACAAGCCGCACTTCCTGCCCACCACCCCCGGCGGACGCTTCGTGCAGGAGACGGCGCTGGTGCGGCTGCGCAACGAGCTGGGCATCGACGACCTCGTCCCCCTGCACAGGCTGGACCGGGCGACGGCCGGCGTCGTGATGCTCTCCTGCGACCCGGCGACCCGCGGCGCCTACCACCTGCTGTTCGAGCGGCGTGCCGTCACCAAGCGCTACGAGGCCGTCTCCGCGCTCCCCGAGGGTGCCGATCCGCACGCCTGGCTGGGCCGCTTCCCCCTGACCGTGCGCAGCCGCATCCGCAAGGACAAGGGCGTGCTGCGCTCGATCACCGAGGACGTCCCCGTGGCCGCCTCCGGCCGACGCGCCGGGGACCGGGTCCGCACCCGCCGGTCCAACATCCCCCACACCGGGGCGAACGCGCAGACGCGGATCGAGGTGCTCGACGTCGGCCCCTCCGCCGGCACCCTCGCCGGGCGCACGGTGGTGCGGTTCGGGCTCTCCCCCGCCACCGGACGCACCCACCAGCTGCGGATCCACCTGGCCGCGCTCGGGGCGGGCATCGCGTTCGACCCCTTCTACCCGGACCTGCTGGATGCCGCCGACGACGACCTCTCCCGGCCCCTCCAGCTGCTCTCCCGCTCCCTCGAGTTCACGGACCCGGTGACCGGCGAGCACCACGTGTTCCGCTCCCCCGCGCAGCTGCAGGAGCGGCCCACGATCGCCGGAGCCGAGGCCACCGGTTCGGTACCCTTGCAGGGCTGAGACCGCGCACCCGGCGGGTCCGGTCCCGACCGCAGGAGAGGGGAGCTCATGACCACGACCTCCCACAACTCCTCCCCCGACGGCACCCCGCCCCAGGGCCGTGAGGACGCCCGTCCCGACGCCGGCCCCACCCCCACCCGCCGCGCGCGCCCCCGCCGGGCGCTCGCCGCCCCCGGCCAGCTGCCCCCCGAGGCCATCGCCCGCCACACCCGGCTGCTGCGCGGCGAACCGGACACCCCCGAGGCGGCCGCACGTCACCGCCGGGACCTCAGCGACCTGCTCCACCGGCTCTCGGGCGCGGCCGCCGGGCAGACCGCCGCCGCGGAGGAGGCCGCCCGCCGGGCCGAACGCGCCGCGGAACAGGAGCGCCGCCGCAAGGCCGCCCAGCTCGCCCGGCGCCGACGCCAGGAACTGCGCCGCCGCCGGCAGCAGGAGGCCGAGCGCCGCCGTCGTGAGGCCGCCGCCCAACGGGAGCGGGCCGCCGCCGAAGCCGAACGCCGCCGTGAGGCCGAGCGGGAACGCCGCCACCACGAGGCCGCAGTCGCCGCCGAACGGGCCCGGGTGCAGGCCGAGCGCCGCCGCCGCGAGGAGGAGGCCGCCGAGGCCGCCCGGCAGGCCCGCGCCCGGGAACGGGCGAGGATCGCCGCCGAACGGGCCGCCGCCGAGGCCGAGCGCCGCCGGATCGCCGCTGAGGCCGCCCGGACCGCAGCCGAGGCCCGCCGTCGCGTCCACGAGGCCGCCCGCCGATACCCCGCCCAGGCGGCCGAGCGGGCCCTCACCCTGGCCCGCCTGACCGAGGACCGACGTCGGGAGCAGGCGGCGCAGGAGGCCGCCGAGATCGAGCGCCGCTGGCAGGAACACCGCGCCCGGGAGACCCGGGCCCTGCTGCGCGCCGCCCGGGAGCTCGACGGGCCCGAAGTGGTCCCCGCCCCCCAGGACAGGCCCCTGCTCTCCACCCCCGAGGAGGACCTGAGCGACGACGCCCTGCTGGCCCGCGCCCGCGCCGCCCTGCCCGAGTGGAGGCGCCGGGACCGCCTGGCCACGAAGGCCGCCGCCGTGCAGGCCCTCTCCCGCAGGGGCCCGGCCTCCTCCGCCGCGGCCCGCCGCGCCCTGATCCCCGGCCATGCGGCCGAGGGCGGCGCCGCCGACCCCACCGGTCCGGCCACCGCCACCGACCGCCGCCGCCAGCTCGCCGTCACCGGTGCCTGGCTGCTGTTCACGCTCTCCAGCGCCTGGGGCCTCGGACTGTTCCGGTTCGTCCCCGGCCTGGACGCCCTGCACGCCGGCACCTACCGGGCCGCACAGGACGGCCGGTACGGGGCCACCACCACGGTCTTCTCCCTGTTCCCCACGGACCTGCTCGTGTGGCCGGTGCTGTGGGCGGCGCTCGCGGTGCACATGGTGCACCAGTGGCGGCCGGGCCAGGGCGGGGCGGCCCGTCAGCGCGCCACGGGACTGGACGTGGCCGGAGCCATGACGGCGCTGGCGCTGTGGTTCCCGCTGGCGATGCTCGTGCCGTGGGGGCTGGACGTGGTGGTCTGGCTGATGGCCCTGGCCCTGATGCTGCGCACGGTGCGCGTGCTCACGGCCGTGCCGGCCGGGGACCGGCGCACGGCCACGGCGCAGGACGGCCCCGTGGGTGCCCTGTTCGCCGTGGTGCTCGTGGGCGCGCCCACGGTGCTGGCGGCCGTGTTCGCCGCCTGGGGTGTGGACCTGCCCTGGTTCCCGAGCGGCCTGGTGGCCACGGTGCTGCTGCTGGTGGTGCTCGCGGTGCTCCTGCGCGTGGTGCTCACCGGGCGCGGCTGGACGGCACCGGCCCTCACCGCCGCGTGGATGCTGTTGTGCCTGGCCCTGCCGCGGCTGCTGCCCGCCCCGCTGGGGGGTCGGCCGAGCGCGGCGGTGGGCCTGACGGCGGCCTTCGGTGCGCTGGCACTGCTGCTGGCCGTGGTGGTGCGCCGCTCGTGGATGCGCGAGGTGGAACGGGGCGCGGGGAACCTCAGCGGGCGTTGAGGGGCACGGGCAGCCAGCGCCCGCCCTCACGGCGGAGCACATCGGTACGGCCCACCCCGGCGACGCCGGCCACCGCCTCCGCCATGCGGGCGGCCACACCGGCGGCCTCCTCGTCCTCGGCCCGGCGGTGGGAGGGAGGCACCGTGAAGCGCAGCACGATGCGTGGCACCCGTGCGACCACCTCGATGTCCTTCGCGGCCAGCTCGTGGGTGGCCTGCACGGCGGCCTCGGCGGTGTCCATGACCTCCTCCGGCCGGTGGCCGGGCAGCAGGTCTCCGATCTCCAGGCGGGCACGGTAGGAGGGCATGGCGTCAGCGTAGCCGGGCTGAGCAGTCGTCTCCGGTGTGCCCCGGGGGCCGGCGTCGGTAAGAATGGGGGCATGAGCGTGCGCACCCCCGACCCCAATCCGGGATGGCTGTCCGAGGAGGACCTCTACGAGGCCCGGCGTCGGCTGCCGATGGTCTATGTGGAGGCGCTGCCGGTGCGGCTGGATGCCCTCGGCTACGTCTCCGAGATCGGCCTGCTCTACGTGGCGGACGAGGCCGGCCGCTTCCAGCGGACGTTCGTCTCCGGCCGCGTGCTGTACCGGGAGACCATCCGGGCGGCCCTGATGCGGAACCTGGAGAAGGATCTCGGCCCGCTCGCGTTCCCGCAGCTGCCGCCGTCGATCGTGCCGTGCGCGGTGGCCGAGTACTTCCCCGCGCCGTCGGAGACGGGCCTCACGGACGAGCGCCAGCACGCCGTCTCCCTGCTGTACGTGGTGCCGGTGACCGGCGAGTGCAGCCCCCGCCAGGACGCGCTCGAGCTGACCTGGCTCACCCCGGAGGAGGCTCTGGGCCAGGGCGTGCAGGACGAGTTCATCGGCGGCCGAGGGAACCTGGTGCGCCAGGCTCTGGCCCATGTGGGATGGGGGCGCTGACATGGCCGGCATCGGTGGATACCTGCGGCACCTGAAGGCCCAGGAGGTGCAGCCCGGGGACTCGTTCCTCACCCGGCGCGGCGAGGACGCCCCGCCTGTGGCCCGCACCCGCGTGGTGCGGGACGACTTCGGCACTCCCGCGGTGGTGGTGGCCACCCTCGAGGGCGGCCGGGACGTCCGCATCGCCTACGGCTCCGTGATCCGGGTGCGCACGGACCGCCCCGAGCCGGTCTCCGCGGCCCCGGACACCACGTTCTCCCCCGTGGACGCCGGCTCCCCCGAGGCCCGCGTGGTGGCCGTGGGCCAGCGTCACCTGGACGATCTCGAGCTCACGACGACGGCCGCGCGCCTCTCGCACGGGCTCAACCTGCGCTCCGGGTCCCAGCTGGAGGACCTCTACGGCATGGCCGAGCGCATGTACCTGCTCCACGAGGACACCGAGGGCACCCTCTCCACGCTGGGCCTGCTGACCAACCTGCCCTGGGACGGGGCCGTGGGCCGTTGGAAGTCCATCCAGGCGGCGCTCGGGCTGGCCGCGCAGATCCTCCGCGAGGAGGGCGATCACATCACCGCCGCGAACCTCGGCTCCCGGCTCAAGGAGGCCGACGAGGTCCCCTCCGAGCCGGGCCGGGCCGCGCGCGTGCTGGAGGTGCGCCAGCGGCAGCTGGACGAGCCGCAGCTCTATGAGCGGGAGATCTCGCGGGCGTTGCAGGCCCGGGATGTGCCGGCCGAGTACCGCTGGCGCCGGGCCCGGTTCGAGCAGCTGCTGTACCTGCGTGGCCGCGGCGGCTCCCAGACGCTCACGGACGCGGATCTGGACTCGCGGATCGCCCGGGAGCTGGGGACGCTGCGTCAGCTGGCCCGGACCCTGGACGCGGCCGCCTCCTGAGGCCCCGCAGGCCCCTCACTCGGCGCGCCACGCTGCCGGAGGCGAGGGCGGGGTCGCGGGCCGGGTCCGGGGAGCGGCGCACCCAGCGGCGCCACGCCCACGGGTAGAGCACGCACACGATGCCCACGATCGCGCCGATCACCGTCTCCACGGCGCGGTCGCGCAGGGAGGCGTGGGCACCGGCGTCGGCCAGGCTCTGTGCGCCGCCCACGGTGACGCCCACCAGCAGGGTGGAGAGCAGGGCCAGCGGCGTCACCACCGTCTGCGCGATCACGTACTGCCGGGCGATGTAGACCTCCGCGAGCACCTGCAGCACCGCCACGATCAGCACCACCGCCAGCACCGGCGGATCCAGCCACACGATGACCGCGGTGAGTCCGAGCCCCAGGAATGTGCCGATGATGCGCTGCAGGCCACGGTTCACCCGGTAGCGGGTGGAGTGCCCCACGAGGGGGACGACGGCGGCCACCATCGCCCAGTAGTTGTGGTGCACCCCGCGCGGGGCGGCCAGAAGGGTGGCCAGCGCCCCGGCGGCGCCGGCGGCGATCACGTACCACATGGCCTCCAGCAGGATCAGGCGACACCGGGCCCGGTCGGGGTGGTCCGACGGCGGCCGGGCCAGCGGAGAGCGCCGGCTCGGCACGGCACGGGAGGACAGGCCCATGGCCATCGCCCAGACGACCACGGCGGCCGCGGTGAGCATGCCCTCCACGGGTGGGGGCTTGACCGGCACGGAGGAAACGGCCGCGAAGGCGAAGATGTGGAACAGGGAACCGGCCGGGCGCAGGTTCCACATGCCGGTGACCACGCTGGCGGCCCCGGCCACCACGGTGGTGCAGGCCACGAGCGTCCATGGGGCGGCGTCTTCGGAGATGCCGAGCTCCCCGGCGAGCGTGGCCGCGGCCAGCACCACGAGCATGAGCGCTCCCGCCCGCGCCTGGGTGCGCAGGCGGACGCTGTGGGGTTCACCCCGGCCGTAGATCCCCGTGAAGGCCGCGAAGATCACGTAGATCGCCAGGTCCATGCGTTCGGCTGCGAGCAGGAGCAGCAGCGGGGCCAGGATGGTGACCCCCACGCGCAACCCGACCTCATGGCCCCCGTCCGCAGGGCCGATGGTGAACATGGCGGGGAACGGGTTCACATCGGACAGACGCACGGGGCGGGGCTCCCTTCGGAGACGGCGGAGCGGTGGGCGGAGCGGCATCCCATTCTCCCCTGGCCCGGCCCCGCCCACGGAACGGGGGTGTGGCGCATCCGACACCGGCCTCTAGTCTGTGGGGCATGATCACGCCCGACGCCGCCCCCGGGACGCCCTCCCGCCCCTTCCTCCTGGTCCAGACCCGGCCCGAGGACGACGCCGCCCTCGCCGAGCTCGAGGCCCTGCGCCGGCTCGGCGGGTTCACCGAGGCCGAGCTGCGTGTGTTGCGCCTGGACCGCGCCGTGGATCGCCACCGCGCCGACCGCCCCGCGGACGGCGGCCCTGCCCACCGGCCCGCCCGTGACGCCGAGGGGCGCGTGGACTGGGAGGCCGAGCTGGCCGACGTCGCCGGGGTGATCCTGCCCGGCAGCCCGTTCACTGGATCGGACCCGGAGGAGTCCAAGACTGCCGTGCAGCGGGGCGTGGAAGCCGAGCTGATGCGGATGCTGGACGCCGTCGCGGACGGCGAGGTGCCGTTCCTGGGGTGCTGCTACGGCGTCGGGACGCTGGGCCGCCACGCCGGCGGCGTCGTGGACACCACCTACCGGGAGCTGCCCGGGGCGATCGACGTGACCCTCACCGACGACGGCGCCGCAGACCCGCTCCTGGCGGGCCTGCCGTCCACCTTCGCCGCCTATGTGAGCCACAAGGAGGCCGTGCGCGACCTGCCCCCGGGGGCGGTGCTGCTGGCCACCGGCGAAGCCTGCCCTGTGCAGATGTTCCGGGTGGGCCGCCACCGCTACGCCACCCAGTTCCACCCCGAACTGGACCAGGACGGGCTGATCGAGCGGCTGAGGATCTACGCCCACCACGGCTACTTCCCGGAGGGCGAGGCCGAGGCCACGTTCGCCGTCATCCGCTCCCGCGACACCCCCCTGGCCCGGCGGATCCTGGAGAACTTCCGCACCCTGTTCGGCTGAGCGGTGAGCGAGTCAACACTGGAGCGCACGGGAGGAGACGAGACTCTTGCGCATCTGTTACCTGGACGAGTCGGAGCAGCAGCAGGACGGCATCTATTACGTCGGTTGCCTGGTGGTGGACGCCGAGCAGGTGCGGGCGATCGATCGCAACCTGGACCAGCTGCATGAGCAGCTGCTGGCGGATCACCCAAACGATGTACCCGATGAACTCGAGTTCCACGGCCATGCCATGTTCCAGGGCGACGAGGGCTGGTCCGGTCTGGCCCCAGGAATCCGTGCATGGGCCAGTCAGAAGGTTGTCGAGCTCATCTGCAGCCACTCGCCCTGGTTCGGGCTGCAGGGCGTGAAAACCGAAGGACTGCGCCGACGCCCTGGCTGGGAGGATCGCGAACCCCACCTTGTGGTGTCCAGTCAGCTTCTCAACCGGGTCCACCGACGCCGGAGGCTGGTCTCAGGAGGCCTGCTGGTGATCGCAGATGACCATCACCTTCGAGAGGACAGCCGCCTGGCCCATCGGCGCATGCGCTCAGAATCAGTGCAGGGCCTGACGGACGGCCAGTTGGCCGACCTCCTGGACACGATCTACTTCGGTCCGTCCAACCGGAGCCGGCTCCTCCAGGCGGTCGACGTGCTGACCTACTTCGAACAACGTCGGCGGCACGTCCAGGAGATACATCCAGAAGCGAGGCGTCGCATGAAGAACATCGGGACCTCACTGGACACCGTGCTTGCGCACTCCTATGTGTGGGAACCCTGATCCGGACACACGAAACCCCCGCACGGCGGCGGGGGTTCGGTTGGACGGAAGACGCTCTGGAGCGCGTCCCGTCCTGCCATTCTAGCGGCGGATGAGCACTTCGGTCCAGGGGCCGGGGATATTGCCACAAGCGGGGCGATACCCTGGACGGCATGGCGGAGACCAGCACGGAGCACAGCAGGACCGAGGGCGAGCAGGGCGGGGCCGAGGACACCTCGTCCTCCGAGCCCGAGCGCGCCGGCTCCCAGGCCTGGCCCTACGCCGTGGCCGCCCTCCTCTACCTCGTGCTGCCCCTGCTGCTGGGAACCCTGGCCGCCCCGGCCACCGCCACCGTGCTGCTGCTGGTCGTGCTGATCGGCGGACCCCTCGTGCTCGGGGCGCTGGACGCCGTCGTGTACCGGCCGGCCTGGACGTTCGCCGTGCTCACCGGCCTGTTCGCCCTCGTGGGCCTGTGGATCTACACCAACCCGGGCACGTGGATCTACGCGATCGGCGTGGTGCTGCTGACCCGGCTCTCCGGTGCGATCGCCGGCGCCCTCCGCCCGGCCCGGAACCGCTGACCCGTGGAGGTCTGGACCCTCGACCACCCGGACCGCGGCCTGATCGAGCTGCGGCAGGGCTTCGACGCCGAGTTCCTCGCCGCGGACCCGGACTGGCCCGTCCCGGAGGGCGTCACCGCCGACGACTCCTCGACCCCCGAGGACCTCGAGCGTGCCCCCGCCGACGCCTCCCTCCCCACCCGCGTCCGCCGATGGCGGGCCACCCCGCCGCTGCGCCTGGAGGTGCGCGTGGACGGCGCCGTCGTCGGGAGGTACCTGAAGACCGGCTCCGTCGACCTGCCGCTCACCCGTCGCCCCGAGGACGGCCCCATCACCAAGCTGGCCGCGCTGCCCTCGGACACCCTGCGCACCGGAGCCCGCCTGCGGGTCCGGGCGACCCGCCTCGGCGAGCTGGTCGAGGCGACCTACCGGGACGAGGACACCGTGGCGGAGCTGGACCCGCCGGCCGACTCCCGCGGGGCCCAGCGCCGCCAGGCCATGGAGGACAGCCCCCTCAAGCGGGTGGCCTACCCGCTCCTGGGCGGCATCGGCAAGGCCGGATGGGTGATCGCCATGATCCTGCTCATCCCGCTGCTGCGGCGCCTGCTGCCCGACTGGGAGCTGCCCTCCGTGCACGTGCCGCAGGTGCACCTGCCCGCCCCGGCCTTCCAGCAGATCCACCTGCCCGCCCCGACCTTCCAGCAGATCCACCTGCCCGTGCCCGGCTGGCAGCTGCCGGAATGGGTGTTCGTGGTGATCGAGCACAACCGGATCTGGATGCCCGTGGTGATCGGCCTGGGCATCGGCGTCGGCGCGGTGCGCAACCACCGCCGCTCCGAACGGCAGAAGGCCTCATGGGCGGCACGTGATCGGCCCCCGCGGCGCCACTACCCTGAAGAGCATGCCTGACACGCCCGCCGTCCCGACGCCGGGGCCCGCCTCCGGTGCGCCCGCCCACCCCTCGCACTTCGGCTTCGAGGTGACCCACCGGGCCGAGGCCACGGGCGAGGCGGCCACCACCGCGGACGGCGCCGGGCTGGCCCGCACCGGCGTCATCACCACACCCCACGGGCAGATCCAGACCCCCGCGTTCATCCCCGTCGCCACCCAGGCCACGGTCAAGGCGGTGCTGCCGGAGTCCATGGCCGGGCTCGGCGCGCAGGCGCTGCTCGCCAACGCCTACCACCTCTACCTGCAGCCCGGGGACGACCTGCTCGACGAGGCCGGCGGCCTCGGCGCGTTCATGAACTGGCCCGGCCCCACGTACACGGACTCCGGCGGCTTCCAGGTGATGTCCCTGGGCTCCGGGTTCAAGAAGGTCATCGACATGAAGGGCCCCGACGCCCCCTCCGGTGCCGGCGCGGACGACGCCGTCGCCCCCGGCAAGGAGCGCCTGGCCAACGTGGACGACGACGGCGTCTGGTTCACATCCCACCTCACCGGGGACCGCCACCGTTTCACCCCCGAGGTGTCCGTGGGGATCCAGCACCGCCTCGGCGCGGACGTGATGTTCGCCTTCGACGAGCTGACCACCCTGCACAACTCCCGCGGCTACCAAGAGGAGGCCCTCGAACGCACCCGCCGCTGGGCCCAGCGCTGCCTCGACGAGCACGCCCGCCTCACCACCGCCCGGGCGAGCCGGCCGTACCAGGCGCTGTTCGGCGTCGTGCAGGGGGCGCAGTACGAGGACCTCCGGCGCAAAGCGTGCCGGGACCTGGCCGCCATGACCGCCGAGTTCGACGCCGAGACCCGCCACGGGTTCGACGGGTACGGGATCGGCGGGGCGCTGGAGAAAGGGAACCTGGGGACCATCGTGGGCTGGTGCGCCCAGGAGCTGCCCGAGGACCGGCCCCGGCACCTGCTGGGGATCAGCGAGCCAGACGACCTGTTCACCGCCGTGGAGAACGGGGCGGACACCTTCGACTGCGTCTCCCCCACACGCGTGGCCCGGACCGGGGCGTTCTACACGCGCGACGGCCGGTTCAACCTGCCCGGGGCGAAGTACCGGCGGGACTTCGGGCCACTGGACCCCGAATGTGACTGCTACACGTGCGAGCACTACTCGCGGGCGTACATCCGGCACCTGATCAAGGCCAAGGAGATGGTGGCGCACACGCTGGTGTCCATCCACAACGAGCGGTTCACCGTGTCCCTCGTGGACCGGATCCGTGCGTCGCTGGCGGACGGGACGTTCGCCGAGCTCAAGGCCGAGACACTGGGGCGGTACTACGCGGCGAAGCGGTGAGAGGTGCTGAGGGTGACACACCCCTCGCCCATCACAGTCGCCCCGCATGTCCCTCTCACTCGCCTCATCTCAACCCACCCATTCCCACCCCTACTCGCCCCACCCGCTCGCACTCACCACATCCCGCGAACCAGAGAGTACGGCTGGGAATCCCCGCAGATTCCAGCCGTACTCTCTGGTTCGCGGGAGAGGGGTGGGCCGATGCACGCATGGTGTGCGTAGCGCGTGCAGGGAAGAGGAAGAGAAGGAGTGCTTGCGCGTTCCTCTTGCCCCATCGCACCTCACCGCCCCCGCACCTCGCCCCCCTCGCCATCCCTTTCCCCCACCACCCCGCACCCCCACCCACCTTCACCCCTGCACAGGCCGCCCCAACACCTCGCCCCTCCACAGTTCCGCGCTCCCCCGCAGCGCCGCACCGGTCCACGCCGCCACGCTGGGGTCATGCCCTCCTCACCCGGCCCCTTGGACGCTCTGCCGCCGCTGTTCACCGTCGCGCAGGCCCGGGACCTCGGCGTGTCCCGCGGGCGGCTACGCGGCCGTCACGTGCAGGCACCCGCCCACGGTCTGCGGGTTCGGACCGGCGGGGCCGTCGGACTCCCCGACCTCGTGCGGGCGCTGCAGTCCCGGGCACCCGGAACCGTCGCCTCCCACACGACAGCCGCGCAACTCTGGGGCATCTGGCTCCCCCGCGAACTCGAGGGCGGCCCCATCCACCTCTCCCGCCCACGTCAGGCGGGCGGCGCACCCCGGCGCCGCGGCGTCGTCGGGCATGAGATGGATCCGCGTGCGGCCGTCGTGGTGCACCGCGGCATCCCCCTCACGACGCCGGCCGCCACCTGGGCGGCGCTGGCAGCGGGTGGCCTGGGGCTGGACGACCTCGTGGCCGCCGGGGACAGCCTGCTGCAGCGGTACGACGGCCCCGCCGGACAGCGGGAGCCCGGTGCTCACCCCCGCTGCACGGTCGAGGAGCTGCGGGCTCTCGTCGAGGAGGCCCGGGGACGCCGCGGTGCCCGGCGTCTGCGGGAGGCCCTCGACCTCCTCCGCCCCGGTGCGGACTCCCGCCCGGAGACCCTGGTGCGCCTCGCCGTCGTGCAGGCCGGGTTCCCGGAGCCCGCGGTGAACCCCCTCGTGCGACTGTCTGACGGGTCCTGCATGCCGGTGGATCTGGTGTGGGAGCGGGAGAGGGTCTGCATCCAGTACGAGGGCGACCACCATCGCACCGACCCGCGTCAGTGGCGGCGGGACATCGAGCGGGACCGCCGCATGCAGGCCGAGGGGTGGATAGTGCTGCGGGTCACCGCGAGCGTGCTGGGGCCGGTGGGGCTGGCGCGACTGGTCGATGACCTCGCCCAGTATCTGCCGCGAGCGCTCGACACCTGAGCCGCGCCCCCACGCTCATCCCACGCACGCCCCGCGCACTCATGCCCCCGCTCCCACACGCCCCCATCTCCCTCGCGAACCCGAGAGTACGGCTGGAAATCCGCGAAGAATCCAGCCGTACTCTCTGGTTCGCGGGATGAGGGCGGAGTGGGAGAGAGGGGTGGGGAGGGGGCGAGCGCGAGGGGTGGGGTGGGGTGGGAAGGTCAGGCGAGGGATGGGTGGGTGATCAGGCGAGGGGTGGGCGCGCTCGGCAGGGGGCGGAGGTCAGTCGATCTGCAGCTCGCCCATCGGGCCGAAGCCCTCGGCGTCGACCTGCTCGGAGATGATCTGCGGGGTCCGCGCGAGCAGCGGGCGCATGGCCTCCAGGCCCTCTTGGAAGTGTGGGGAGGCCACATGGGCCTCGGCGCCGGAGTCGGTGAAGCCCTCGATGAGCAGGAACTCGTTGTCCGTGCCGTCCACGGGGCGGTACCACTCGAAGAAGAGGTTGCCCTCCTCGCCGCGCACGTCCGCGGTGTACGTCGCGACGGCGTCCATCCACTCGTCGGCGTGTTCGGGCTTCACGGTGAACTTGAGGTTGATGAGGATCATGTGGCCATGCTCGCACCGCGCCTGCGGCCGCGTCCTGCCCTGATGCGCGGTGCGATCAGCCCCAGGCCCATCACGACGGCGGCCCCGCACCGGCCGGTGTGACGCGCCGGGGCGCTCACTACGATGTCCCCCATGAGCTCTCCGCAGACCTTCTCCGCCCCCGCGCTCGCCCTCACGATCGCCGGTTCCGAGGCGACCGGCGGCGCCGGTGCCCAGGCCGACCTCAAGACCTTCCAGGAGTTGGGCGTGCTCGGGATCGTGGCGCTGACGTGCATCGTCTCCTTCGATCCGA
Organism: Micrococcus sp.; assembly: GCF_034179925.1. Lineage (GTDB taxonomy): Bacteria > Actinomycetota > Actinomycetes > Actinomycetales > Micrococcaceae > Micrococcus. The sequence goes on from NZ_JAXFPG010000047.1 coordinate 30,440, forward strand.
AGGACGGCTGGAACCACCGCTTCTTCCCCGTGCCCGCCGAGGTGCTCGAGGATCAGCTTGAGGCCGTGCAGGAGGACTACCGGGGCCGGCTGCGCACGGTGAAGCTCGGCATGCAGGGCTCCCCGGAGACGATCCGCACCACCGCCGCGGCGCTGCGCCGCCAGGAGTGGGACCACGTGGTGCTGGACCCGGTGCTGATCTGCAAGGGCCAGGAGGCCGGCCACGCACTGGACACGGACCAGGCGCTGAAGGCGGAGCTGTTGCCGCTGGCCACGTTCGTCACGCCCAACCACTTCGAGACCGAGCAGCTCTCCGGCATGGCCGTCCGCTCGGTGGAGGACCTCACGGCCGCCGCCCGCCGCATCCATGAGGTCTCCGGGGCGGCGGTGCTCGCCAAGGGTGGCATGCACTTGCCGGGCCCGGACGCGGTGGACGTGTTCGTGGACGCCGGCCACGAGGAGGTCCTGGCCGCCCCGAAGGTGGGTGAGGCGGGAGTCTCCGGGGCTGGCTGCTCGCTGGCGGCGGCGGTCACGGCGGAGCTGGCCAAGGGGGCCGAGCCCCTGGAGGCGGCGCGCCGGGCCAAGGGGTTCGTGGCGGCGGGCATCGCGCAGGCGGTGGAGGGGCGCACCCCGTTCGCGGCCCTGTGGCAGGGCGGTCTGCGCGCGCAGGGCTGAGCACGGGGCTGGGCACCGCGCACGACGGCGGCCGGGCCGCGGCGGTGGAGGCGCGTCCGGGCCGCATGCCAGCATGGGAGGCATGGAGACCCCCGCTGACGACGCCCTGACCTTCCGTCCCCGCGCCTGCGCCCCCGGTGGCCGTGTCTACGGGCTGGCGATGGCCGCCCTGTGGGCCGGGGTGGAGCTGCCGGACCCAAACGCCGGCTCCCCGGCACGCCGGCAGGACGTGCAGCGGCTGGTGGCGGCCGCGGGGGCGGTGTACGGCGGGGCGGAGCTGCGGGAGCAGCTGCGTCAGGCCCGGGTGGCCTCGGGCCGCGCACCCGGGTGGTGGGGCCGCCGGGGCCTGGACCTGGCCGGGCTGGCCGGGGGTGCCGCCACGGCGGGGCTGTCCCTCGCCGCCGCGCCGCTGAACCGCCGGGTGGATGCGTGGGCCGTCCGCGCCCTCGCCCGGCTGGGGGTGCCGCGCCCGCGGTGGGCCCTCGCGGGGGCGAGCGCGCTGCTCATGCTGGCCGCCAACGCTTCCACCCGGGCCGGGGCGCGGCAGGCCGCCGTCGTCGCCGCGCTCACGGGCCCGGAGGCGGAGGGCACCCTGGAGCTCATGGAGGTGCCCGCGGACGCCCGGGCCGTGATCGCCGCCCTCCTGGACCCCTCCCGTCCGGGGGCGCGGCACCTGCCGGGCGGGGCGGAGCTGCGGGGCCAGCTGCCGCATCTGCGCGCCGTGGAGGACAGGCCGGGGGTGACGTTCACGGACTGGCTGGCGCTCGTCGTCGACGAGGACGCACCGGTGGAGCGAGCCGTGCCGCACGACTTCACCTGGCCGGTGCGGGCCCGGTTCGTCCATGAGGGGGAGCGGTTCGAGCTGACCCTGCGCGTGGTGGACGGCGAGCTCGGCGCCCTCGCCCTGGAGCCGCTGGACCCGGCCCGGGACGAGGCATGGGAGGCTCGGGGCACGATCGACCGCTGGCCCACGACGGCGGAGCTCACCTGGACGGTGGACGCCCCCTGATCCAGGGGCCGGGCAGCGCCGGCGCACGCCGTCACGACAGAAACGCGTCATGCGGCGTTCATGAACCGGCCCTCGGCTTTAATGGAGGGCATTCAGCCGATCAGGTGGCAGTGTCCGCCGGTCGCCCGGTCAACGGTGATGCGGATCCGACCGGTGGGCCGCAGCGCCTGCGGCGCCCTCGCCCTCGCACCGGGAGGTCCTCATGCCCGTCCCTGCCCTCACCGGCACCGTCGATCCCAGCTCGACGGACATCCTCGCCCTCGCCAACCACCCCCTGCTCTGGCTGTTCGCCCTCGGGGTCTTCGCGATCATCCTGGTCCAGTCCTTCCTGTACGTGCGCGCCGCCCGCCGGGCCGCCCCGGACCTGGACATCCCCGCCTCCGAGCTGCGGACCGCGTTCCGCTCGGGTGCGATCGCCTCCGTCGGCCCGTCGCTGGCCGTCGTCATCGTGGCGATCTCCCTGCTCGCCCTGTTCGGCACCCCCGCGGTGCTCGTGCGCATCGGCCTGATCGGCTCCGCCGCGTTCGAGACGGGCGCGGCCCGGATCGCCGCCGGGTCCGCGGGTGCCCCGCTCGGCGGGCCCGGCTACGACCAGCACATGTTCGCGCTCGCGTTCATCACCATGTCCCTGGGCGGGGCCGGCTGGATCCTCGCCACCCTGATCTTCACCCCCCTGCTGCGCCGCGGTTCCGCGAAGCTCTCCGAGGTCAACCCCGTGGTGCTCACTGTGATCCCGGCCGCGGCCGTGCTCGGCGCCTTCGCGGGCCTCACCTTCGGTGAGCTCGCCAAGCAGAACCCGGGCACGCCCGTCGTGTGGATCACCACCGCCGTGTCCGCAGGGGTGATGCTCCTGCTGCTCCTGACCGCCAGGACGCTCCGGGCCGACTGGCTCAAGGAGTGGGCCCTCGGCATCTCGATCCTCGTGGGGCTGGCCGCGGCGTACTTCGCGCACGTCGCCCTGGTCGCCCCGGCCGCCTGAGGCGAGCCTCCTCCCCCGCACCCCGCCGCACCCCAGGAGCCCTCCCCATGAGCACCACTGCCCCCGCCGCCCGTCCCAGCGCCGCCCACCAGGCCGCCCTCACCGGCTTCGTCCGCAGCACCTCCCGCACCGGCATGTGGACCATGCTGGCCGGGCTGGCCCTGTCCCTGGCCGGGCCCGCCTGGCTCTTCTTCTTCACCGACCTCGGCGTCACCGCCCAGCAGGTCCTCACCGCCTGGATCCTCGTGGCCACCACCTTCGGTGTCCTGTGGGTCGTGGAGCCGATCGCCTACTTCCCCGTCCTGGGCTCCTCCGCGATGTACCAGGCGTTCCTGATCGGCAACATCTCCTCCAAGCTCCTGCCGGCCGCCGTCGTCGCCCAGGACGCCGTCCGGGCCAGGCCCGGCACGGCCCGGGGGGACGTCGCCGCCGTCATGGCGATCTGCGGCGCCGCCACCGTCCACCTGATCAGCCTGTTCACGTTCGTGGGACTGCTGGGCACCTGGCTGGTCTCGTTCCTGCCGCAGGACGTCATGCTCGTGGTGGGCACGTACATCCTGCCGGCGGTGCTCGGCGCCGTGACCGTGCAGGCCATCTGGTCCTACCGGGCCGCGCGCACCACCGTCACCGCGCTGGCCGTGGGTGCCGCCATCGCCTTCCTCGTGGTGCCGGCGCTCGCGCCCCTGTGGACGCCGTTGTCCTTCCTGGGCACGCCCCTGACGGTGATCCTCACCGTGGTGATCGCCTACCTCGTCCGCCCGAAGGCCACACCCTCCGCGGCCGAGGCCAGCGAGCTGCACTACTGACCCGACCGTCGACCGAACCGACCCTGAGGACACGATGACCGACGTCCGCACCGCCCCCACCCCCCTGCCCGAGTCCCTCCGCCTGGACGAGGAGCTCACGCAGACCCTGCACGAGGAGTACGTGCACCTGCACCGCAACCCCGAGCTGTCCATGCAGGAGCACCGCACGGCCGAGTGGATCGAGGCCCGCCTGGACGAGCTCGGAATCGGGCACGAGCGGGTGGCCGGCACCGGCGTCGTGGGTGTGCTGCGCCACCCGGAGGGCGTGGCCGGGCCCACCGTGGCCTACCGCGCGGACTCGGACGGCCTGCCCGTGCAGGAGGACTCCGGCCTGGAGTACGCCTCCACGGCCCGCGGCACCCTGCCGGACGGCACCGAGGTGCCGGTGATGCACGCCTGCGGCCACGACACGCACGTGGCCATGGGCCTGAGCGCGGCCCGCGTGCTCGCCCGCCACCCCGAGGCCTGGGGCGGCACCGTGGTGTTCGTGTTCCAGCCCGGGGAGGAGACCGCCGCCGGCGCCCAGGCGATGCTCGACGACGGCCTCTGGGACCGTGTGCCGCGCCCCGAGGCCGTGATCGGCCAGCATGTGATGCCCGCGAAGGCCGGCACCGTGCACTACGCGCCCGGGGACGCCATGTGCCTGGCGGACTCGTTCAAGGTGACGTTCACCGGCAAGGGTGCCCACGGCTCCATGCCGGAGCGCTCGATCGACCCGATCCTGCTGGCCGCCCACGCCGTGACCCGCCTGCAGGGGATCGTGGCCCGTGAGGTGGCGCCCGCGGACCGTGCGGTGGTGACGGTGGGGACCTTCCATGCGGGGGTGAAGGAGAACGTCATCCCGGACACCGCGGAGATCGCGTTGAACGTGCGCACCCCCACCCCGGAGGTCCGGGAGAAGGTCACCGCGGCCATCCACCGGGTCCTCGCGGCCGAGGCGCTGGCCTCCGGGGCGCCGGAGCCGGCGGTGGAGCGGTACAACTCGTTCCCGCGCATGCACAACGACGCCGAGCTCACCCCCGCGGTGATGGCCTCGATCGCTGCCACCCTGGGTGAGGACGCGGTGCAGCAGATGGCCCCGCTGATGGGCTCGGAGGACGTGGGCGCCCTGGCCGACGCGCTCGGGGTGCCCCTGGTGTACTGGTTCCTGGGGGGATTCGCGGGCGAGAGCTTCGCGGACAACCCTGCGAACCACACCCCGCAGTTCGCCCCGCTCATGGAGCCGACGCTCACCGCCGGCGTCCATGCGGCCCTGGCGGGCCTGCTGCACTTCGTGGGCCGCTGACTAGACTGGGCCCGCCCCGTCGGCCGCGTGCCTCGTATCCCAGTGCCTGAGTGCTGAGTGCCGTGGCCTGCCGGAGCGTCCCCCCGCCCTCACTCCTCGGAGAAGCCCCATGACGACCCCCGCCCCGGTCACCTCCACCGCCCGCGCCCGACGCCGGGCCGCCCGGGCCGACGCCGGCCCCCGGCCCCGCCTGCAGATGGGGGTGGACGGCTTCCTGGTGGCGTGGCTGCTGCCGAACCTGGTGATGGCGGCGGCGGTGGCGGGACTGTCCTTCCTGCCCACGCTGCAGCAGCTCGGCAGCCTCACCCCCCTGCTGACGGTGGTGGGGGTGGCCGGGCTGGTGGTGGGTCTGCCGCTGTGCCTGCTGGCGAACCACGCCTTCCGGCATGTGCTCAACCAGTGGGTGCATGTGCTCGCCTATGCGCTGGTCGGCATGCTGTACGGCCTCGTGGTGCTCACCCAGGGTGCCGGCGGCATCCTGCCGATGCTCATCCCGGTGATCGGCTTCCCCGCGGCGCTCCTGATGGCCCTGGGGCGGTTGCTGGCCCGCCCGCTGGTGCGTGTGGTGGACGCCGCCTGAGAGCTGCCCTCCGGGCACCCTCCTCCGGGCGGGTTTCCCCGGACACACCGAAGGACGGCGATCTGTGGATCACCGTCCTTCTCACTCGACTCGTGGCCGGGGCCCGCATCCCCTCAGGCATGTCTCCCGGCTCGCGAATCGGCTGTGTGCACCGTCTCTGGGCATCTCTGAGTCTAGAGATCCCCTCGGGGGAGCGACAGTGGACAAAAGTACCGTCCCACCACGCCAAATGTGACGCACCTCACATGTCGGACAGCGGCACCGTCGCCCTGACCTGCCAGACCCCATCCTCCGACGGCCCCACCTCGAGGGTCCCCCCGAACGCCTCGATCCGATCCCGCATGGACCGCAGACCCACCCCCGAGGAGTTCTCCTCGACCCTGCCTCCCCCATGCCCCTGGCCCGGCCCCTCGGCGGGCACCGTGTTGCACACCTCGAGGACCACCGCCTCCGGGGTCGTGGAGGCCCGCAGCCACGCCCGCTCCCCGGCACCGCCGTGCTTGGCCGCATTGGTCACCGCCTCCTGCATCACCCGGTAGAGCGCCGCGCGCACGCCCAGGTTCAGGGCCTCGGGCCCGAGGTCGACGTCGCAGCTCACCTCCATGCCCAGCAGGCGGAGGTCCTCGGCCATCCGCTCGGCGCCCTCACCCAGGCGAGCCACGGTGACGGCGTCGTCCGTCGTCCCTCCGCCGGGCACCGAACCCGACTCGACCACGCCCTCCTGCTGGAGCACCGCGAGCATGCGGCGCAGATCCCGCAGGGCGTCCTGCGCGGAGTCTCCGACCACCCGGAGCACGTCCACCGCGGCCTCCGGGGAGCCCACGTACTGGGCGGTGCGCGCCTGCATCGAGATGATCGTGAGGTTGTGGGCCACGATGTCGTGCAGGTCGCGGGCGAGGATGCGGCGCTCCCGCTCCGCCGCTTCACGCGCCCGTCGCTCGGCGTCCCGGATGCGCGCGGCGTCGCGGGCCTGACGGAGGCGAGAGCCCCGCATGGTCGCCCCCACACCGAGACCAGCCAGGGCGAACACCAGGGTGATCCAGAACATCCCCGCCTCGTCCCAGAGCACCGGCACCAGGCCCACCCAGAGCGCCGTGAACCCCAGCGCTGAGAACAAGAAGGCCCGGCTCTGCGCCGTCGCGAACACCTGGGCCAGCAGGAACGGCAGCACCATGGACACCGTCAGCGGATCCACGGCGATGGCCCCGGAGAGGACCCCCGCCACCACAAGCATCGCGAACCCGACGGTGGAACGCACCCACTGCCCCAGGAAGGCGGCCGTCGCCACAAGGACCACCGCAGCCTGCCCCAGGTCACCCTCGGACAGGAACGCCTGAACATCGGAGACTGCGGAGATGAGCAGGACGGCCGACCCCAGGAACAGGTAGATCCGGTTCACCGCGCAGGCATCCCAGAAGCCCACCTCCCCCGGGGAGCGGCCATCCAGCGGGCACAGCAGCTCCCGGAACAGCGGCCCCCTGCCGGAAGAGCCCCCGGCACGGCTCAGCACAGCAGACCCCACCGCCTGCACAGTGCCGAACGCATGCCCGTGACCATCCCCGTCGGCGCGGCGACCCCCTCCCCCTCCTGCACCCACGGGTCCGCCATGGGCAGCGGTGCCACCACAGCACCCGAAGGGGGTTCGGCAGCCTGCTCGAGCGGGATGGCGACGGCGGCCGGCGCGCCCGCGAGCGCGGCGGCGCCGAGGAGCAGTGCGGCGGTGAGGCGGGGGATGACCATGCGCCGATTTTCACACAGCGAACCGCTTCCCTGCCTGCCGACGACGGCCGGCGTCTACCCTGGGACGGTGGCCGACACCCCTGATCTTCGCGTCCTGATCGCCGACGACCAGCCCCTCATGAGCGGCGCCCTGCGCCTGCTCGTGGACTCCACGCCGGGACTGAGCTGCGTGGGCGTGGTGGGGGACGGCATCGAGGCGGTGGAGGCGTGCGCCGCCGTCGAACCGGATGTGGTGCTGATGGACATGCAGATGCCTCGGATGGACGGCGTGGAGGCCACCAGGCGCATCACCCGGGCCCACCCGGCCACCCGGGTGCTGGCCATCACCACGTTCACCTCCGAGGACTACCTCGTCCCCGCCCTGCGCGCCGGTGCCGGCGGCTACCTGCTCAAGGACGCCGAACCCGTCGCCGTGGTCAGCGCCATCCGGGCGGTGCACCGGGGTGAGTCGGTGCTCTCCCCCGTGGTGGCCCAGAAGCTGTTGGCCTCGGTGGAGAGGGACCGGCCGATCGCCGGGCCCACCCACTGCGCGCCCGGGGACCCGGACGGCTCCGACCTCAGCGAACGCGAGCGGGAGGTGCTGGAGCTGCTGGCCCGGGGCCGGTCCAACCCGGAGATCGCCGCGGCCCTGTGCATCTCCGAGTCCACGGTGAAGACGAACCTGGGGCGGATCATGGACAAGCTGGAGGTTCGGGACCGTGTGCAGGTGCTGATCCGTGCCGCGCAGCTGGGCCTGGTGACCCTCAGCCTGGACTGAGTCTCCGGGGCGGTTCCCGACGCCGGCGCAGGGACGTCAGCGGGCGACGAGCTCGTTGCGCTTCTGGTTGAGGTCCCGCAGCACCTGCATCCCCTTCTCCACGGTGGCATCCGCCTCCTGCAGCAGCTCATCCTTCGCCGGCCCGTAGGCGAGGTCCGTGAACGTGGCGCGGGAGGGGTCGGTGGCCGCGATGTCCTGACGGACGAGCCGGACGGCGTCCAGGGCGTCGGCGTACTCCACGGAGCGCTGGTCGATGGCCTGCACGGTGTTGGCCGCGGAGGTGGGCACCTGCTCCAGGGCGAAGGTGGACTCGAAGAGGCGGTACGGGAGCGTGCACCGCTCCTCCACGCTGTACAGGCCGACCTTCTGGCCCCGGGCCACGGCGTTGGCGTCGGCGATCTGCCGTTCGGTGGAGCGGTCCACGCCCAGGCCGGTGGGGGCCACCATGCCCTCCTCGGCCATCGCCACGTTCACGGTGTCCCCGGCAAGGGTGAACACCGCGGCCCGGGTGCCCTCGGGGGCGCCCTCGTCGCTGGTGTCCACGGTGGCGATCGCACCCTGCGGCAGGCGGTCCCGCAGCCAGGCGTAGGCCTGCTCGCCCATGCAGAACTCGGGGCCCACGCGCATGCCGTCGGGGTTGCGGACCGCGGCCCGGACGCCCGCCATGGTGAGGGTCTCCTGCCGGCCACCGCGGTTCACGACCACCGTGTTGCCGTCCACCACGGTGACGATCTCCACGGTGGAGTTCTGGCGCGCGGTCTCCCGCAGGACGGTCATCGCGCCGAGCCCCAGGAGCACGGCCGCGATGATCAGGAAGGCGAGAAGGCCCTTCTTGGGCACGCGGGCCTGGGCGGCGACGTGGGTCATGGCGGCTTCCTCGGAGAGACGGAGGCGGGGCGCCTCGGCGGCGCCGCCCGGGTGGGCCGGGCGGCGGGACTACGGAGGCCGAGTCTAGCGAAGGCCCGGCGCACCGGTTCCCCTCACAGGGGTCCGGGCCCCGCACACAGGTGGGTGCGGGGCCCGGAGGGGTGGACGGCGGGGCGCAGGCCCCGTCCGACTCAGCGCTTGCGCGAGTAGAACGGCAGGGAAACCACGGTGAAGGGCTCACCCCTGCCGCGCAGGTCCACCTGCAGCTCGGTGCCCTCCGCGGAGACGGCCCGGTCCACACGGGCCATCGCCACCGGGTGCCCGAGGGTGGGGCTCGGGGCGCCCGAGGTGACCTCGCCGACCCGGTTGCCCTCGGCGTCGAGCACCGCGTAGCCGTGGCGGGCGGCGCGGCGGCCCTGACCCTTCAGGCCCACGAGGACCTGCTCGACCTCATCCCTGCCCACGAGCGCGTCCCTGCCCACGAAGTCCGCCTCCTTGGAGGCGGGCACCGCGAAGCTCACACCGGAGGCGTGCGGCTGGTGGGCGGTGTCCAGCTCGTTGCCGTAGAGCGGCATGCCGGCCTCGAGGCGGAGGGAGTCGCGCGCGGCCAGACCGCACAGGGTCAGCTCGACGCCGGCCACCTCCGCCGCCTGCGCCACCGCAGTCCACACGGCCGAGCCGCGGTCGCCCGCCTCGGACGGGGAGGAGGCGGGCAGGAACAGTTCGAAGCCGTCCTCACCGGTGTACCCGGTGCGGGCGACGACGGCGGGCACGGCGCCGGCCGCCGTCGGCAGCTCCAGGCTCACATGGCCGTAGTACGTGAGCCCGGAGAGGGTGTCGGCGTGCTCGGGGGCCAGGTGTGCCAGCACCTGCTCGGCCTGCGGGCCCTGCACCGCCACGAGGGCGGTGGTGGCGGACTCGTCCTCCACGGTGGCGTCCCAGCCGGAGGCCCGCTGGGTGAGGGCGGTGACGACGGCGGCGATGTTGCCCGCGTTCGGCACCACCAGGAACACCGGCTCCTCGCCCTCGGCACCGGAGTCCATCCGGTACACGATGAGGTCGTCCAGCACGGTGCCGGCGTCCGTGAGGCAGAGCGCGTACTTGGCGCGGCCCGGCTTCAGCGTGGAGATCACGCTGGACAGGGCGTGGTCCAGCATGGCGGCGGCCTCCGGGCCGGCCACCCGCACCTCACCCATGTGGGAGAGGTCGAACATGCCGGCCGCGGAGCGCACCGCACGGTGCTCGGCCAGCTCGGAGCCGTACTTCAGCGGCATGTTCCAGCCGCCGAAGTCCGTGAAGGAGGCCCCGGCGGCCTCGTGGACGGGGTGCAGCGGGGAGTTACGCGTGGTCTCGGTCATCTCGGGTCCTCTCAGTGGCTGGTCGAGGCGGTCGCCTCGGCGGAGACGGGGGAGGTCTCGTCCAGCCCCGTGGCGGCGGCCTCCTGGAAGGCCTCGGGCGGCGGGCAGGAGCACACCAGGTTCCGGTCGCCGTAGGCGCCGTCGATGCGGCCCACCGGCGGGAAGTACTTGTCCTCCAGCAGCGCCGGCAGCGGGTGCGCGGCCTGGGAGCGGGAGTACGGGCGGTCCCAGTGGTCGGCGGTGAGCACGGCGGCGGTGTGCGGGGCACGGCGCAGCACGGACTCCTCGACGGTCTCCGGGGTGGTGGCCGTGATCTCACCGTGGATGGCGATCATCGCGTCCACGAACCGGTCGATCTCCCCGAGGTCCTCGGACTCGGTGGGCTCCACCATGACGGTCCCGGCCACCGGGAACGCGAGGGTGGGGGCGTGGAAGCCGTAGTCGATCAGGCGCTTGCAGACGTCCTCGGCGGTCACACCGTGGGCGGCGGTGAGCTGGCGCAGGTCCAGGATGCACTCGTGGGCCACGAGGCCCTCGTTGCCCGTGTAGAGCGTGGGGTAGTGGTCCTTGAGGCGCTGGGAGATGTAGTTGGCCCCCAGCAGGGCGTGGCCGGTGGCCTCGGCGAGGCCTTCGCCGCCCATCATGGCGATGTACGCCCAGGAGATCGGCAGCACGCCGGCGGAGCCGTGCGGGGCGGCGGTCACCAGGTGCTCGGCGTCCGGCAGGTACTTCACCAGGTGCTCGGCCACGGCCACCGGGCCGACGCCGGGGCCACCGCCGCCGTGCGGGATGCAGAAGGTCTTGTGCAGGTTCAGGTGGGAGACGTCGCCGCCGAACCGGCCCGGCTGGGCCAGGCCCACGAGCGCGTTGAGGTTGGCGCCGTCGATGTACACCTGGCCGCCGGCGGCGTGGACCTTGTCGCACACCTCGCGCACGTCGGCGTCGTACACGCCGTGCGTGGAGGGGTAGGTGATCATGATGGCCGCCACACGGCCCTCGTTCGCCGCAATCTTCGCGTCGAGGTCCTCGGCGGAGATCGTGCCGTCCTCGGCGGTGGCCACCACCACCACCTTCAGGCCGGCCAGCACCGCGGAGGCCGCGTTGGTGCCGTGCGCGGAGGCCGGGATCAGGCAGACGTCCCGCTCCCCCTGCCCGTTGTCCAGGTGGTAGCGGCGGATCGCCCACAGGCCGGCGAACTCTCCCTGAGAGCCGCCGTTCGGGGCCACAGAGACCCCCGCGTAGCCGGTGATCGCGGCCAGGCGGGACTCGAGGTCCTCGATGAGGAAGCGCCAGCCCTCGGTCTGGTGTGCGGGGGCGAACGGGTGGATGGAGCAGAACTCCGGCCAGGAGATGGCCTCCATCTCCGTGGTCGCGTTGAGCTTCATGGTGCACGAGCCCAGCGGGATCATCGTGCGGTCCAGGGCGAGGTCCCGGTTCGCGAGCTTGGTGACGTACCGCAGCATCTGCGTCTCGGAGCGGTGCGCGGAGAACACCGGGTGCGTCAGGAACGCGGAGCCGCGGCGCAGCGCCGCCGGGATGCCCGGGGTCGCCGCGGCGCCCTCATGCGGGCCCGCCGGCAGATCCGAGGCGGCCAGGCCGAAGGCCGCGACGACGGCCTCGAGGTCCTCGTCCACGGTGGTCTCATCCGTGGCGATCCGCACAGTGTCCGGGTCCACGAGGCGCAGGTTCACGCCGTTCTCCTCGGCGGCGCGCACGATCGCCTCGGCCTCGCCGGGCACACGCACCGTGAGGGTGTCGAAGTGGGCGTCCGCGTTGAGGACCTCACGGCCGGCGCCGGTGAGCGCCTGGGCCAGGCGGCCGGCCTGGGCGTGGGCGTGGCGGGCGATCCGGGTGATGCCCTCGGGGCCGTGGTACACCGCGTACATGGACGCGGTGATGGCCAGCAGCGCCTGGGCGGTGCAGATGTTGGAGGTGGCCTTCTCGCGGCGGATGTGCTGCTCGCGGGTCTGCAGGGCCAGGCGGTAGGCGGGGCGGCCGGCGTCGTCGTGGGAGACGCCCACGAGGCGACCGGGGAGCTGGCGCTGCAGGCCGTCGCGGACGGCCATGTAGGCGGCGTGGGGACCGCCGAAGAACAGCGGGACGCCGAAGCGCTGGGTGCTGCCCACCGCGATGTCCGCGCCCTGCTCACCGGGCGGGGTGATCAGCGCGAGCGAGAGGATGTCCGCGGCCACGGTGACGAGCGCGCCCGCCTCGTGGGCGGCGGCGATGGCGGCGGAGTGGTCGTGGAGGCGGCCGGAGTCGCCCGGCTGCTGGAGCACGATGCCGCACAGGCCCTTCTCCTCGACCTCGGCGCGCACATCCTCCGGGATGCCCGCGGACAGGTCCGCGACCCGCACGTCCAGGCCCACGGCCTGCGCACGCATGGTCACCACGGAGAGGGTCTGCGGGAAGAGGTCCTGGTCCAGGAGGGTGACGCCGTCGCCGTGCTTGCGGTTGGCCCGGTGCATCAGGAGCACGGCCTCGGCGGCGGCGGAGGCCTCGTCCAGGAGGGAGGCGTTGGCGATCGGCAGGGCAGTGAGGTCCTGCACCATCTGCTGGAAGTTCAGCAGGGCCTCGAGGCGGCCCTGGGAGATCTCCGGCTGGTACGGGGTGTAGGCGGTGTACCAGGCCGGGTTCTCCAGCACCTTGCGGAGGATGACGCCGGGGGTCACGGTGTCGTGGAATCCCTGGCCGATCATCTGAGTCTTCATCACGTTGCGGCCGGCGATCTCCCGCAGGGCCTCCAGGGCGGAGGCCTCCGTGAGCGGGGCCGGCAGGTCCAGGGGAGCCTCCTGGCGGATGTCCGCGGGGACGGCGGCGTCCACGAGCTCCTGCACGGAGCTGCGGCCGAGGACCTCGAGCATGCGGGCGACGTCCTCGCCGCGGGGCCCGATGTGGCGGGCAACGAAAGGAGCGGACGCGGTGTCCCGGGGCTCCGAGTGGGTCTGGGATGTGGTCACGGTGGTACCTCCGAGGGGTCCTGCCGAATGAGGCGGCGTGGGCTGGTCCTCCCCGGTCTGTCATGCGCCGTCGCGTTCCAGAGCGTCATGGCCCCCCACGGTCCGTGTGCCTGAGAGATTCCCGGGGAGGTCTTGCTCCTTCGGCGGCCGGCGGGCGGCGGGCGCATGCCCCCGCTCCGGCGCTCTCCCGCGCGGGGCGCTTGTGACGTCGTCGACGACACTAGTCCACCGGCACCACCGGCACCACCGGATCGCCGGGCCGCGGCCCCTTGAGGCCGGGCCCGGCCGCACCCTTACGGTGGACACGACGGGCGGGGCGTCCGCTCCGCCCGCCGAGACGAGTCGAGGAGGTCCGAGCATGTTCACCCGCAGCCGAGCCGACGTCGAGAAGGTCCAGTGGGGCGGAGGCACCAGTGAGCGCCTGGTCACCGCCGACGACGGGATGGGGTTCGCCCTGGCACACACGGTGGTGGCCGCCGGGTCCTCGTCCCGGCTGCAGTACCGCAGCCACCAGGAGGCCTGCTACTGCATCCGCGGGAACGGGTCCGTGGTGGAGCCGGACGGCACCGTCCACGAGATCTCCCCGGGCACCGTGTACGTGCTGCCCGCCCACGAGAAGCACGAGCTGCGCGGCGGCACCGAGGACATGCACCTGGTGTCCGTGTTCAACCCGCCCCTCACCGGGGACGAGGTCCACGAGCTCTCCGAGGACGGCTACTCCAGCTACTGACGGCCGACGACGCCGGCCCCACCCCCGTCAGACGAACGCCGAGACGCCGGTGAGGGCGCGGCCCACGATCAGCGCGTTGATGCTCTGGGTGCCCTCATACGTGTAGATCGCCTCGACGTCGCCCATGAACCGGGCCATCTCGTAGGAGGCGACGATCCCATTGCCCCCCATGGCATCCCGGGCCAGGGCCGCGGACTCACGGGCCAGCCGAGTGGAGGTGGCCTTGGCGGCGGCGGCGTGAACCATCTCCAGGGCGCCTGCATCCTGGAGGCGCTGGACCTGCATCATCAGGCCCTCGCAGGCGGCCAGGTTGCCGGCCACCTGGGCGATGGCGGACTGGACCAGCTGGAACCGGGCCAGCGGTCGGCCGAACTGGGTGCGCTCCAGGGCGTAGTCCCGCAGTACGCGCAGGATGCCCTGCTGCACGCCCACGCCCTGCCAGCCGACCCACGCGCGGGAGTCGCGCAGCATCTCCCGGGTGGCGTCGAAGGAGCCGGCACCGGGGAGCAGGGCGTCGGGGCCGAGGCGGACGTCGTCGAACACCATGTCCGCGTTCTGCATGATCCGCAGACCGAGCTTGCCGGTGATCTTGGTGGCGGTGAAGCCGGGGGTGTCGGTGGGCACGAGGAAGCACTTGACCTCGCCGTCCGTGGTGTCCCGGGCCCACACGAGGGCGACGGCGGCCACTGTGCCCGCACCGATCCAGCGCTTGGTGCCCCGCAGGATCCACCCGTCCCCGTCCGGGGTGGCGGTGGTCTCCACGCCGCCGGCGATGTCCGAGCCGTGGTCCGGCTCGGTGAGGCAGAACGCGCCGAGCGCTTCGAACCGCCGCAGTGCGGGCACCCAGCGTGCCTTCTGCTCCGGGGTGCCGAAGCGTTCGATGGAGCCGATGTTCAGCTCGTTGTGGATGCCCACGAGTGCGGACAGGGAGAGGTCCACCCGGGCGAGGGCCACGTGGGCGAGGTTCTGGAACAGGCGGGACGCGCCGAGGTGGTCGAGTTCGCCGAGGCCCACCTCGGCCAGGCCGGGCAGCAGCTCGACCGGGAGGGTCTCGGTGTTCCAGGGCTCAGCCAGGTGGGGGCGGACGTGCTCCTCGAGGTGCGCCTCGATCCTGGCGAGCCGCTCCTGCTCGTCCGGGGGAAGCAGGGAGCGCAGGTCGAACAGGTCCACATCCGGCAGCGCCGGGGTGCCGGGGGCGGCCGGGGCGGAGCCGTGCCCGGGGCGGACGGTGACGGTGTCGATCGAGCCGGTGGTGGCGGCGGTCTCGGGCGAGGGGGTCATGCGACGGCTCCTTCGGCAGAGGCGGGGGCGACGGCGGAGGGCGCCGTGCGCTGGTCGAGGCGGATGGGGCTGGTGGGGTCGGGGAGACGAAGAAGTCTCTTTACCGACTATCGGATGTCCACGTACATTGACAGTGTTCCACATCACATTCCACCAGACCAGGGAGGCCTCGCCCCGAGGCCCGCAGCACCCCCAGGAGGACCGATGACCGACGCCCCCACCACCACCGCCGACGCCTCCGTCACCGCCCGCCTCCGGGCGGCCCGGGACCTGCTCGTGGACTGCCAGGAGGACTACGAGCGCGCCCGGTCGGAGTTCATCTGGCCACGCTTCGAACACTTCAACTTCGGCCTGGACTGGTTCGACCGCCTCGCCGAGGACCCCGCCCGCCGGGACACCCCGGCGCTGATCATCTCCGAGGCCGGAGGCCCCTCCCTCACCCGCACCTTCGCCGAGCTCGCCGAGTCCTCGAACCGCCTGGCCTGCTGGCTGCGCGAGCGCGGCCTGCGCCGCGGCGACCGCGTGATCCTCATGCTGGACAACCAGGTGGAGCTCTGGGAGTACATGCTCGCGTGCATCAAGCTGCGCGCCGTCATGGTGCCCACCACCACACAGATGACGACGGCGGACCTCACCGACCGCGTGGAACGCGCTGAGGCGCGCTGGGTGGTGGCCTCGGCCGAGAACCTGGCCAAGTTCGCCGGCGTCGGCCAGGGCCTGACCCTCGTGCACATCCCGGGCGTGCACGCCGAGGGCGAGGCCCGCCGGGCCCCCGAGGTGGCCGGGCACACTGTACTCTCCGGGGACGAGGCCCGCACCGCCCCGGCGGAGTTCGTCCCCGAGGGGCCCACCGGCGCGGACGAGACACTGCTGCTCTACTTCACCTCCGGCACCACCTCGAAGCCGAAGCTCGTGGAGCACACCCACACCTCCTACCCCGTGGGGCACCTCTCCACGGTGTACTGGATCGGGCTCGAACCGGGCGACGTGCACCTGAACGTCGCCTCGCCCGGCTGGGCCAAGCACGCCTGGTCCAACTTCTTCGCCCCGTGGATCGCGGAGGCCACGATCTTCGTGCACAACCCGGGCGGGAAGTTCGACCCGGCCCGGCTCATGGCAGACATGGACCGCTTCGGCGTGACCTCCCTGTGCGCCCCGCCCACGGTGTGGCGCATGCTCATCAAGGCGGACCTGTCCCTGCTGCAGACCCCGCCGCGCAAGACGATCTCCGCGGGTGAACCATTGAACGCCGAGGTCATCGACCAGGTGCACCGGGCCTGGGGCACCGTGATCCGGGACGGCTTCGGCATGACCGAGACCACCCTCCAGGTGGCGAACACCCCGGGGCAGAAGCTCGTGATCGGCGCGATGGGCCGCCCCCTGCCGGGGTTCGACGCCGTCCTGGTGGACCCGCTCACCGGCGCCGAGGCGGACGAGGGCGAGCTGTGCCTGCGCCTGGACCCCCGGCCCGTGGGGCTGCTGAAGTCCTACTACGGGAACGAGGAGAAGACCGCCGAGGTGTTCCGCGACGGCCTCTTCCACACCGGGGACATCGCCTCCCGGGACGCCACCGGGGTGCTCACCTACGTGGGCCGGGCGGACGACGTCTTCAAGTCCTCGGACTACAAGATCTCCCCGTTCGAGCTCGAGTCCGTCCTCGTGGAGCACCCGGCGGTGATGGAGGCGGCGATCGTCCCCACCCCGGACGAGCTGCGCCTGGCCGTGCCCAAGGCGTTCGTCACCCTGGCCCCCGGCTACGAGCCCACCGCGGACACCGCCCGGCAGATCCTGCAGCACACCCTCACCCAGCTGCCGCCCTACAAGCGGATCCGCCGCATCGAGTTCCTCGAGCTGCCCAAGACGATCTCCGGCAAGATCCGCCGGGTGGAGTTGCGCCGGGCCGAGGTGGAGCGTGCCGAGACGGGCGCGGCCCCGGAGGGCTTCGGCGTCGAGCACCGGGAGGAGGACCTCGGCCTGCGCCGCTGACCCACCCCCTAGGATGGCCGCGATGAGCGCCCACCAGCCCCTGCCCAAGGACCCGATCGCCGAGGCCCGCCGCAACTGGGAGCGCCACGGGTGGACCACCGTGGCAGCCCCCATGGCGGCGGTCACCTCCATCATGCGCGTGCAGCAGCTGCTGCTGGCCCGCGCCCAGGCGACGTTGAAGCCCTTTGGGCTGACCTTCGCCCGCTACGAGCTGCTCGCGCTGCTGGACTTCTCCCGGGAGCACCGGATGCTGATGTCCCGGGCGAGTGCGCTGCTGCAGGTGCACCCCACCTCGGTGACGAACGCCGTCGACCGTCTGGAGGGGGCGGGGCTGGTGCGCCGGGAGCCGCATGAGACGGACCGGCGCGCTCTCGTGCTCGTCCTCACGGAGGAGGGCCGGCAGGTGGCGGCGGAGGCCACGGCGGCCCTGAACGAGGACGTGTTCGGGCAGACCGGCTTCACGGACGAGGACGTCGAGCACCTGAACGAGATCCTCGCCCGTTTCCGGGCCGGGGCCGGGGACTTCGAGGTGTCCGAGGACTAATCGCGGGGACCCCGGCGCTCAGCTCGCCCAGGGCGCCGCCGCAGACGACCGGCCCCGGATTCCTGCGCAGGGATCCGGGGCCGGTCGTGTGCGCGGGCCGCCTATGCTTCGGCGGCTTCTCCTTCGACGCCCTCCGTACGGTTCCACAGGCGAGAGTGCCAGCCGTAACGTTGTCCGGAGGAGGCCATAGGGTAGCGGCATGACGCTGACCCAGCCCGTCCTCGACCTCCAGCTACCTCGCGTTGCGCGGGTGGACGCTGCGCTGACGCAAGCACGCTCATACCCGCACCTGCGCTACATGGGTTCGAAGTATCGACTCCTGCCCGCTCTGGCCGATACTTTCGCGCAGCTAGGGGGTGAGACTGCGCTCGATCCATTCACAGGATCCGGGGTCGTCTCGTACCTGTTGAAGGCTCAAGGGTTCCACGTCACATCCCGCGACTACCTCAACTTCCCCGTCACTCTGGCCCGCGCGTCCTGCGTAAACCAGACCACCATGCTCACCGAGGAGGACGTGGCACGGATTTCGAGTGGCGAGAACCGCGATGGACGAGATTTCATCTCTAGGACGTACGGGGGGCTCTACTTCACCTCCGGAGATCTTGCCTTCCTTGACTCCGCGTGGTCACAGATCGCCACCATGGAGGGAGCGCAACAAGACCTTGCCATCGCCTCCCTGGTGCTGGCCGCAGCACGAAAGCAGCCGCGAGGCGTCTTCACCGTCACCGGCCTTAGGTACGACGACGGACGGGAAAGCCTGCATCTGCCCTTGGCCGAGCAGTTCCGCCGGTGCGTCGAAGCATGGAACTCCAGCGTATTTGACGGGCCCGCGTGCCAGGCAGAGCGAGGTGACGTGAAGAGCGCAGAGGGGAACTGGGACCTCGTCTACCTGGACCCGCCCTACGCCCCTCCGCGCGACGACAACGACTACATCAAGCGCTACTGGTTCCTCGAAGGGCTGTCCGACTACTGGCAGGATGGCACTGCCGAGATCATGGAGACGACCCGGACCAAGAAGCTCGCCAAACGGGCCACGGCTTTCGGCAGTAAGAGGACCATCGGTGATGCGCTCGCCGCCACGCTCGATCAGTTCTCCGACTCGTCCATCGTCCTCTCCTACGGATCGAACGCGGTACCCGACCTGGACACCCTCACAGGGCTGATCACCGACGTGAAAGGGAGTCGCCCAGAGGTGATCACCCTGCGCCACCGTTATCACTTCGGCACCCACGCCTCGGCCACTCGCCGAGAGGCAGAGGAGTACATCCTCGTCGCCCCCTGAGCCTGTGGGAGACTCCTGGCATGGGGAAAATGACCTTCGAGGAGTACACAGCGTCGCTCGGTCGCCTCACGGCGGCGATCGACCCCACGGCGTCGACGGAAGATGCGGTGGAGATCCAGCGTGCGGTCGCGTCTTTGGAGGCGCTAGATCAGATCGACGAATCCACACTTTTTGCCTGGGTGTCTGAACACCCGTCGGACTCCTTCGTTCTCGCGCTCGCAGTGGGACTGAGTCGGGAGAAGCTTAAGAATCAGCTCCGGGATTGGTTCGGCACGGCCAGCTGGGCCAAGGCCGCCAGAGAACATCCTTCCTCGTTCGTCCAGCGTCTTGACGAGGACTTCGACCTCCTCCGGCTACTGCGTGTTCAACGGAATCAGCAGTACTCGTTCGGCGACCTCCTCGTCGCCCGCGCGGGAACGAGGGCGACCGCCACCAATGCAGGGGCATCAGGGCGCAAGGTGGAGGACATGCTGGAGGCCATTGCCACCGACCTATTGCTTCCCTACGTTCCCCGCACTCGCATGGCGGGGCGCCACGGGAAGACCGCACCGGCCGATCTCGCCATCCCTGCAGCGGGCCCAGACTGCGTCATCGCCGTGGCTGCCAAGGGGTTCGATTCCACGGGCTCCAAGCTGACGGACGCCGTCCGGGAGATCGAGGAACTGGCTGACGCCCGCACCGGCCACCAAGTCGCCCTCGCTGTCGTGGACGGAATCGGCTGGAAGGGACGCATGTCTGACCTCAGGCGCATCTATGACCTATACGACACGGGAGCCATCGACGGCCTCTACACCCTTGGCACGCTGGACCGCTTCCGTGCAGACCTGGATTCCTTCGCCTCCTTGCGGAGGATCCGCCGCCGACCGACCTCTTCATGAGCACTCCTCCGTCTGGCTCCAACGACGGCGGGACATCCTCCCAGGGGAGGATGTCCCAACCCGCGCCAGCCGCCGCCTGATTCAGCGCGGCTCGAGGCGGACGGCGCCGTCGAGGCGGATGGTCTCCCCGTTGAGGAACGGGTTGGCGAGGATCTGCTCCACGAGCAGGGCGTAGTCCTCGGGCCGGCCCAGGCGGGCCGGGTGCGGGGTCTTGGTGGCCAGGGACTGCCGGGCGGTCTCGGGCAGCCCGGCCATCATGGGGGTCTCCATAAGCCCGGGGGCGATCGTCACCACGCGGATCTGGGAGGCGGCGAGCTCACGTGCGGCCGGCAGCGTCAGGGAGTGCACGGCCCCCTTGGAGGCGGAGTAGGCGATCTGCCCGATCTGCCCGTCGAAGGCGGCCACGGAGGCGGTGTTGACGATCACGCCGCGGTCCTCGCCCCAGAGTTCCTGCTCCTTCATGGCGGCTGCGGCGTGGCCCATGAACACCACGGTGCCGCCCACGTTGATGGACAGGACCCTCATCAGCGCGTCCGCAGGCAGCGGGCCGTCCCGGCCGACGAGCTTGCCGGGGGTGGCCACGCCGGCGCAGTTGACGAGCACACGCAGCGGCCCGGCCTCGCAGGCGGCGGCGACGGCGTCGGCCGCGGTCTGCTCGGAGGTCACGTCCCCGGGGACGAACCGGGCCCGCTCCCCCAGCGCGGCGACGGCGTCGGCGCGGAGGCTCTCGCCCTCGCGGTCCGGCAGGTCCACCACCACGACGGCGGCACCCGCCTCGGCGAGGCGGCGCGCGGTGGCGTGCCCCAAGCCGGAGGCCCCTCCGGTGATGATCGCACTGGTGCCCTGCAGCTGGAGGCCCTGACGGCTGTTCTTCGCCATGGTTCCGCCCTCTCCGCCTCCGGGGATCCTCCCGAGGCTGATAGTTGCATGTCCTAGATTCCGGCCCTAGATTACCTCGTGAGTGAACCAGATCACATCCCCCTGAGGAGTCCGCCATGACCACCGACCACCCCGTGATCCCCCACTTCATCGACGGCGCCCGCACCACCGCCCCCGAGCCCCGCACCAGCGACGTCTTCGACCCCTCCACCGGACGCGTCCAGGCCCGGGTGGCCCTGGCCTCCGAGGACGAGGTGCGTGCCGCCGTCGACTCCGCCGAGCGCGCCTTCGGCACCTGGTCCGCCCTGAATCCGCAGCGGCGGGCCCGGATCCTCCTGCGCTGGGTGGACCTGATCAACGAGCACGCCGACGAGCTCGCCCGGACGCTCTCGAAGGAGCACGGCAAGACCTTCCCGGACGCGAAGGGGGACATTCAGCGCGGCGTGGAGGTGGTGGAGTTCGCCGCCGGCGCCCCCCACCTGCTCAAGGGGGAGTTCTCCTCCGACGCCGGCACCGGCATCGACGTGCACAGCCTGCGCCAGCCGCTCGGCGTCGTCGCAGGCATCACCCCGTTCAACTTCCCGGCGATGATCCCGCTGTGGAAGGCCGGCATCGCCCTGGCCGCCGGCAACACGTTCGTGCTCAAGCCCTCCGAGCGGGACCCCTCCGTGCCCGTGCGCCTGGCCGAGCTGGCCCTCGAGGCCGGCATGCCCGCCGGTACCCTCAACGTGGTTCACGGGGACAAGTCCGCCGTGGACGCGCTCATCGACGACCCGCGCGTGCAGGCCGTGGGCTTCGTGGGCTCGACGCCGATCGCCCAGTCCATCTACGAGCACGCCGCCCGGCGCGGCAAGCGCGCCCAGTGCTTCGGCGGAGCCAAGAACCACGCCGTGATCCTCCCGGATGCGGACCTCGAGATGGCCGCGGACGCCCTGGTCGGGGCCGCCTTCGGCTCCGCGGGCGAGCGCTGCATGGCGATCTCCGTGGCCGTGCCCGTGGGCGAGGAGACCGCAGACCGGCTCGTGGCCCTGCTGCGCGAGCGCATCCAGGCCCTGACCGTGGGGCCCTCGCTCGAGGAGTCCTCGGACTTCGGCCCGGTGGTCTCCGCGCAGGCCAGGGCGCGGATCGAGGAGCTGATCCAGGTCGGCGTGGACGAGGGCGCTGAGCTCGTCGTGGACGGCCGGGGTGTGCAGGTGCCCGACCACGAGGACGGCTTCTACGTGGGAGCCACCCTCTTCGACCGCGTCACCCCGGGCATGCGCATCCACCGCGAGGAGATCTTCGGTCCCGTGCTCTGCGTGGTCCGCGCGAAGGACTACGAGGAGGCCCTGGCCCTGCCCAGCGAGCACGAGTTCGGCAACGGCGTGGCCGTGTTCACGCGCGACGGCGACGCCGCCCGGGACTTCGCCACCCGGGTGGACGTGGGCATGGTCGGCGTCAACGTGCCGATCCCGGTGCCGATCGCCTACTACACGTTCGGCGGCTGGAAGGCCTCCGGGTTCGGGGATCTCAACCAGCACGGCCCGGACGGCTTTCGCTTCTACACCAAGACCAAGACCGTCACCACGCGCTGGCCCTCGGGCGTGCGCGAGGGCGCCAGCTTCGTGATGCCCGCCGGCTCCTGACCGCCGGCACCCCACCGCTCGACTCGGAGGAGAACACCATGACCACCGTCCTGTTCCTCGGCCTGGGCCACATGGGCGGCCCCATGGCCGCCAACCTCGTGGCCGCGGGGCACCGCGTGCTGGGCTTCGACGTCGTGCCCGCCGCCCTGGAGGCCGCCCGCACCGCCGGCGTGGAGGTCGTCGCGGACACCGTCGCGGCCGCCGCGGAGGCGGACGTGGTGCTCACGATGCTGCCCAACGGGGCGCTCGTGCACGAGGTCTACCGGGGCCCGGCCGACGGGAGCGCCCCCGGCCTGCTGGCTGCCGCCCGCCCGGGCACGGTGTTCCTGGACTGCTCCACGATCGACGTCGCCCAGGCCCGGGAGGCGGCCGCGATGGCTGAGCAGGCGGGCATGCGGGCCGCGGACGCCCCCGTCTCCGGCGGGGTGGTGGGGGCCGAGGCCGGCACACTCGCGTTCATGGTGGGCGCCTCGGACGAGGTGTTCGCCGAGGTCCTCCCGCTGCTGGAGGTGATGGGCCGGCGGATCGTGCACTGCGGCGGGCCGGGCCTGGGCCAGGCCGCGAAGGTGTGCAACAACATGGTGCTGGGCATCACGCAGATCGCGGTGGCGGAGGCGTTCGTGCTCGGCGAGCGGCTAGGCCTGGAGCACCAGGCGCTGTACGACGTGATGAGCGAGGCCTCCGGCCAGTGCTGGGCGCTGACCACCAACTGCCCCGTGCCCGGGCCGGTGCCCGGCTCCCCCGCGAACCGGGGTTTCCAGCCCGGGTTCGCCGGGGCCCTGATGCTCAAGGACCTCACCCTTGCCCTGCAGGCCCTGGACAGCCAGGGTGTTGAGGGAGGCCTGGGCCGCGCCGCCCAGGCGATCTACGCGGAGTACGCGGCCGGCGAGGGCGCAGGCCGAGACTTCTCCGGGATCATCGAGACCATCCGCGCCGCCGAGAAGGAGCACTGAACCATGGCCGAGCAGCCCGCCGCACCGCAGACCGACCCCGAGCCCCAGGCCGACCCCGACTCCCCCGTGATCGTGGAGCAGGACGGCCGGGTGGGCCGCATCCGGCTGAACCGGCCGAAGGCGCTGAACGCGCTGAACGCGGCGACCATGGACGCGGTGGTGGGGGCCGCCGTCGCCTTCGACGCGGACCCGGAGGTCGGCGCGATCCTGCTGCTGGGCTCCGAGAAGGCCTTCGCCGCCGGCGCCGACATCAAGGAGATGAAGGACAAGTCCGCAGCCGAGATGTACGCTGCGGACTGGTTCCGCCGCTGGGAGGATCTCACCCGCCTGCGCACCCCGATCGTGGCGTGCGTGCAGGGCTACGCCCTGGGCGGCGGCTGCGAGCTGGCGATGATGGCGGACGTGCTGATCGCCGCCCGGTCGGCACAGTTCGGCCAGCCGGAGATCACCCTGGGCGTGATGCCCGGCATGGGTGGCTCCCAGCGGCTGACCCGTTCGGTGGGCAAGGCCAAGGCCATGGACATGGTGCTCACCGGCCGGAGGGTCGGGGCTGAGGAGGCCGAGCGCATGGGTCTGGTCTCCCGGCTCGTGGAGGATGAGGAGGCGGTGGCCGTGGCCGAGGAGGTCGCCGCCACGATCGCCGGGTTCTCCAAGCCGGCCGCGCAGATGAACAAGGAGGCGGTGCTCGCCGCGTTCGAGACCCCGCTCACCCAGGGGCTGGTGTTCGAGCGCCGGATCTTCCACGGACTGTTCTCCTCGGAGGACCAGGCCGAGGGCATGGCCGCGTTCGCTGAGAAGCGCCGCCCCGTGTGGACCCACCGCTGAACTCCCGTTCGAGAGACGGGAGCTCCCCCAGGCACTTCCGTTCGAGAAACAGGAGGTCTCCGGCCCCTTCCCGTTCGAGAAACTGGAGACCCCACACCGACGACGACGCCCCCACCCCAGGAGCCCCACCATGACCGACACCCCCCAGCCCGCCTCCGCCGACGAGATCCTCGTCGAGACCGCCGACGGCGTCGCACTGCTCACCCTGAACCGCCCTCACGCCCTCAACGCGCTCTCCCACGGCATGGTCGTGGCGATCCGCGAGCGCCTCGAAGACTGGGCGCAGGACGATGCGGTGCGGGCCGTCGTCGTGCGCGGGGCAGGGGAGCGCGGGCTGTGCGCCGGCGGGGACGTGGTGTCCCTGCGGCAGAGGATCGTGGCCGGCCACCCCGAGGAGGCGATGGAGTACTTCCGGGACGAGTACCGGATGAACCACCTGATCTCCGTGTTCCCCAAGCCGTACGTGGCGTTCATGGACGGGTTCGTGCTCGGCGGCGGGGTGGGCGTCTCGGCGCACGGCACGCACCGGGTGGCCACCGAGCGCACCCGCCTGGGCATGCCGGAGACCGGCATCGGCTTCACGCCCGACGTCGGCGGGTCCTGGCTGCTGGCCCGCGCACCGCACCGCCTGGGCCGGCACCTGGGCCTCACCTCGGAGTTCGCGACCGGTGCCGACGCCGTGGCCCTCGGGTTCGCGGACGTGCTGGTGCCCTCCGGCTCCCTCGACGCCGTCCTGGCGGACCTGCGCGCCGCCCTCCGGGACGCGGACGCCGGGCAGGAGACGGCCGACGCTGTGGACGCGGTGCTGGCCCGGCACGCCCAGGACCCGGGTGAGGCCCCCCTGCTGACCGCCGCAGCCTGGCTCGAACAGGCCTACGGGCACGACACCGCCGCCGAGGTGATCGCCGCCCTGGAGGCCGTCGCCGCCGAGCATGAGGACGAGGCCGCCCGCGAGCACGCCCGCACCACCGCCGAGACCCTGCGGGCGAAGTCCCCCACCTCGGTGGCCGTGACCCTCGAGGCGCTGCGCCGGCTCGAGGCACGCACGGGTGAGGCCGGCCGCCGTGAGGGTGCCCGGCTGGGCCTGGAGCAGGAGTTCGACGTGGCCGCCCACATGGTGCGCGGCCACGACATGCCCGAGGGCATCCGGGCGCAGCTCGTGGACAAGGACCGCAGCCCGCAGTGGAGCCCCGCCCGGGTGGAGGACGTGACCGCCGAGGACGTCGCCGCACACTTCGCCCCCGCCCCGGACGGTCCCCTGCGGCTGGGCTGAGCCCGTGGCCCCGCGCCCGGGTACCCTCGGGGTCGTGCCCGAGAACCCCGCCGCCGTCCTGCCCGCCCACGAGACCGCCGCCGACGGCGATCCCACCATGACCGGCCCACGCCGCCTGCCACTGGGCCACCCGGAGCAGCTCGCAGGCCTGCGGAGGGTGCCGCAGGTGGAGGTGCTGCCGGACGGGGCGCTGCACCCGGGCGACTGGGAGCTGGGCCCGTGGGTGCAGGACCTGGACGGCCGGCCCACGGGAGCGGCCGCCACCGTGGCGGTGGACAACCTCACCGCGGTCACCCTGCACTGGGCGGCCCGCGAGCAGATCCGCTCCGTGGTGACCACGCAGCTGCAGGTGAACGTGCTCCGCCCCCTGCCCGCGTTCGACCCCGAGGATCCGGCGGACCGCCCGCGGTTGCGGATGCGGGGGGTCCCCCTGATGCACGACGCCCTCGGCGGTGTGGCCCGGGGCCGTCTCGTGGGCGACGACGGCACGGTGTACGTGGAGGCCACCGGCTGGTTCCAGTCCGTGCCGGACCGCTCGGCGGACGGGGCGGAGACGTTCGTGGCGACGGCGGCCCTGCCCTTGGAGGACGAGGAGCGGGCCTCGATGGCGGCGCTCACGGCCGTGGTGCCGGAGTCGGTGCCCGTCCCCCGGCCGGGTGAGCGCCCGGTGGTGCAGCAGACCGCCGCGCCCTCCCTGCGCTTTCGCCCGGAGCCGCGCCTGGACAATGCCGGCGCCATGACGCACGGCGGCATCCAAACGATGCGGGCGGTGCTGGCCGCGCAGGCCGCTCTGCCGGACCGGCAGGACTACGAGGTGCAGGCGGTGGAGGTGGCCTTCACTCGCCCGGGCCTGGGTGAGCAGGTGGCCCTGACCCGTGTGCGGCACGCCGGGCGGAGCCTGCGGATCGTGGAGGTGGACCTGGTGGGGCTGGACGTGGCCACCGGGGAGCCGCAGGTGGGCCGCCCCTCGATCCAGGCGCAGATCAGCTTCCGGGCGGCGGATCGGCCTCGGGGCTGACGGGTCCGCTCCGGGGACGCTGACACATCCGCTGCAGAAACGACCCTTCTGAGCGGCTCTCACCGCCTCAGAAGGGTCGTTTCTGCAGCAGATCCGGGCGGGCCATTCCCGTGCTCGGCAGGAGAGGATGGGCACATGAAGGAGACAGCAATGATGCGTTTCTGGCGGTGGCGGATCGGGGCGGCCTCCGCGCTCGTGGGGGTGGCCGGCGTCGTCTCGGGGCTGCGCGACCAGCTGGGCCTGGTCTGGGGCCTCGGCATGATGGCCGCCGCCGTGCTCGGCGTCCTTCTGGCCCTGCGGGGAGTGCACCACCGGGTGGATCAGGAGGAGGCTCGCCGCCGTCCCTTCTACACGGGCACAGGTGCCACGGCGTGGCTGCTGGTGGTACTGCTCGGCACCGGCATACTTCCGGGGGTCCTCGTGGGCCTCCTGCCGGAGGGCTCAGCGCGGTCCCTGGCGGCGGGGATGATCGGCGTCGGGCTGGCCTCGGCCTCGCACGGCATCCTGGCCGCGACGACGACCCCCGAGCCCCAGCCGCGGCCCGACCCCGTGCCCCTGGGCCGGGCGGATCGGCCTCGGGGCTGACGGGTCCGCTGCGGGAACGCTGACAGATCCGCTGCGGAAACGACCCTTCTGAGCGGCTCTCACCGCCTCAGAAGGGTCGTTTTCGCAGCAGATCCGGAACGGGGCGAGGGCAGGGCCCGGCTCAGCGGGGCCCGGCTCAGCAGGGCCGGCTCAGCGCCCCACGCGGCCGAACCGCTCGGCCAGCGGGGAGATGACCGCGGGCTTGAGCAGCAGCCAGGCGGCCGCCGTGACGGCCACAGCCACCAGGAACGCCACCAGGCCCCACCAGTCCGCGGCCTGCCGGGCCAGGAACATCGCGTTGAGGTTCCGCAGCACGCCGGAGAACAGCACGAGCCCCACATGGATCACCACGAACACGATGAACAGCAGCATCACCGGGAAGTGCACCCGGCGGGCCAGCGCCATGGGGAACGCCCGGGAGAGGGCGGCGTTCTCGGCCGGCCACCAGCTGGACATGCGGTAGCCGGTGAGCGCGGCCAGCGGCGCCAGCACGAACACCACGCCCGCATAGGACACCATCTGCAGCGCGTTGTAGTGCAGCCAGCCGTCGTGGGCGGGCCAGTCGAGCGTGGCGTACTGCAGGGCCGTGGAGACCATGTGCAGGGGGGTGTCCGGGTCTGTGGGGATGAGTCGGCGCCAGTGGCCGGTGGTCAGGGTGAGCACCACGTACACCAGGCCGTTGAGCACCCACAGCACGTCCAGCACCTGGTGGATCCAGATGGTCAGGGAGAACGGCCTGCCCGTGCTGCCACGGGGGGCGAACAGGCCCGGCTTCCTGGGGGTGAAGGTCGCGGGTGGCCGGGCCTCGTGCCGGATCTGCACGCCGGTGCGGATGACCAGCACGAGCAGGAACGCATTGAGGAAGTGCTGCGCGGCCAGCCACCACGGCACCCCGACGGGTGTGCTCGCCGCGTGCTCGGGCACCCCGGGGTAGCGGGCCACGAAGTCCGCGACGGCCGGCACGGTGATCAGCCAGCGGGCACCGAGCACGGCAAACAGGGCCACGACGACGGCGGCCCCCACCCCGAGCGCGATGCCTCGCCGACCGGACAGGGCCGGGAAGGAGCGGGCCGGGAGGGAGCGGCCCTCGCGGGCGCGGTCGGACGTGGAGGGTTCCGGCGCGGACGGCGCCGACGAGGACGGCGCCGACGAGGACGGTGCCGACGAGGACGGTGCCTGCGTGGGGCGGGGCCGGGTGGCCTCGGCCGGCGCGGCAGCGGGGGAGGCCGAGGCCTCCCCGGTGGCCGCAGTGGCAGCCACATCGGCGGCAGTCACCTCAGCGGTGGCCGGCACGGCCGGAGGCCAGGGGGTGCCCCGGAACGGGGTGTAGCCGGCCATGCGGCGGCCCGGGGCCGCCGGCGCGGCAGCGATGTCCGGCGCGGCAGCCATATCCGGCGCATCGGCGACCACCGGCTCGGGCGGGCTGCCCGCGGCGGCGGGCTCCGGCGTCGTTGTGGTCACGGGCGGCCAGGGCGTGCCGCGGAACTCGGTGTACCCCTGCATGCGCTGCGGCATGGACTCAGTCCCCTTCCAGGACGGGCGCGGCGGAGGGCTCAGCCGCGGCGGGCGGCGAGCTGCTCCAGGATCTGCGGGACCACGGCGGCCACGTCTCCGACAATGCCGAAGTCGGCGTGATCGAAGATCTCGGCGTCCTCGTTGGAGTCCACCGCCACGATGGTCTTGGACGTCTTCATCCCGCACACGTGCTGGATGGCCCCGGAGATGCCCAGGGCGATGTACAGGTCCGGGGCCACGACCACCCCGGTCTGGCCCACCTGGCGGTCCGCGGTGGTGAAGCCGTCGTCCACGGCCACACGGGTGGCTCCCACAGCCCCGCCGAGGGCGTCGGCGAGCGGCTCCACGAGGGTGGCGAAGCCCTCGGCCCCCACTCCGCGGCCGCCGGCCACCACGGTCTTCGCGGTGCGCAGGGCTGGGCGGTCGGTGGCGGCCTCGACCGGCTGGGAGTCCAGGATCCGGGCTCCGGCGGTCACCGGGCGGTCGGCGGTCTCCAGTGGGTGCGTCTGCGGTGCGGCCACGGCGGCGGCGCGCTCGTCCACGGAGCCCTGGCGCAGGGTCACGATGTTCGGCCCGCCCTCCACGGTGGCCTCGGTCTCCAGGTCGCCGCCGAACACCGAGTGGCGCACCACCACCTCGCCGTCCCGCCAGGCCAGGCCCACGGCGTCGGCGCTCACGGCCCCCCGGGCGCGCACGGCCAGGCGGCCGGCCACGGCGCGGGACTCGGGGGAGTTCGGCAGGATCACGGCGTAGGGGTGGGTGGCGTCGACGGCGGCGGCGAGTGCAGCCACCTCGGCCGAGCCCATCACGGTGCCGGCCTCGGCGGTGCGGGCGGTGTGCACGGCGACGGCGCCGAGCTCCCCGAGGCGGGCCACCAGGGGTGCGGGGTCGGTGTCGGAGCCGGTGACGAGCACGGCGTGGGGCACGCCCACGAGGCTTGCGGCGCCGAGGGCCTCGGCCACAGCCGGGCGGAGGGTGCCGGCGTCGGTCAGCTCGGCCAGCACCAGGACAGGGGTATTCGGGGTGTCGGTCATGACGTCTCCTGTGGGTCGCGGTCGAGTCTTCAGACGAGGCGGCGCTCGGCGAGGAACGCCACCAGCTGTTCGGCGGCGGTGCCGTCATCCACGACCTTCGGGCCGGCCTGGCGTTCGGGGCGGGCCGCGGCGGAGACCATCACGCAGCGGCGGTCGGCCTCCACGGGGCCGGCGGTGAGGCCGAGGTCCGCGAGGGAGAGCGTCTCGATGGTCTTCTTCTTCGCTGCCATGATGTTCTTGAAGTTCGGGAAGCGCGGTTCGGGGGTGCGGTCGGTCAGCGTGGCCACGGCGGGCAGCGGGGCCGCCGCCGTCAGCCGGGCGTGATCGGTCACGACGACGCCGCGCACCTCGGCCTCGGTGATCTCCAGTGCCTCCACGGAGGGCAGGATGGGGCGGTCCAGCAGCTCGGCGACCATCGCCGGGACCACGCCGGTGGCACCGTCGGTGGAGAGGCCGCCGGCGAGCACCAGGTCCGCGCCGACGCGGTCGAGGGCGGCGGCGAGCACCCGGGCGGTCTGCACGGCGTCCGAGCCGGCCAGGGCGGCGTCCGTCACGTGCACGGCGGAGTCCGCACCCATGGCCAGCAGCTTGCGCAGGGTCTTGGTGGCGTCCTCCGGGCCCATGGTGAGGGCCACGATCTCAGCCTCGGCGCCGGCGTCGCGGTGGGCCAGGGCCACCTCCATGACCCGTTCGCTGATCTCGTCGGGGACCGGCTCAGCCGCTCCGTCCCGGACCACCATGCCGGTGTCCATGTCCAGAGTGCGGGTCTGCCACGTGTCGGGGACCTGCTTGGCCAGAACGACGATCTTCAACGCTCGACTCCTCCTCGGGTCGCCCGCCGGGTCCCTGAGGGTGTCGGCCACGGCAGGCCATGCACTCCGAGGCTACCGTCCGTGCCTGTGCGCTCGCACCGTGAGGCCCTCCCGGCCGGCCGCCCGCTCCACTAGCCTCACCCCATGAGCACCCCTGCACTCGCCGCACCGCCGGCCCGGCCCGCGGCCTCCGTGCTGCTCCTGCGGGACGCGCCGGACGGGCCCGAGGTGTTCCATGTGCGGCGCGCCTCCACGATGGACTTCAGTGCGGACGCCACCGCCTTCCCCGGCGGGGGCGTGGACCCCACGGACGCGGGCCTGCCCCTGCACGGCCCCCACGACGCCGGCCCGGACCTGTCCGCCTGGGCCCGGCGCCTGCGCCTGGCCGAGCGCCCGGTGGAGGCCTGCCCGGGGCAGGCCCCGGCCGACGTCGCCGGCCGTCTGCTGGCCGCGGCGGTGCGGGAGGTGTTCGAGGAGACCGGGGTGCTGCTGGCGCGGGGCTCGGACGGCACCGCTGTGGACGCCGCCGCGGCGGCCCGTCTGGGGCGGCACCGGGGTGCGGTGGAGCGGCATGAGACCTCCTTCGCGGACCTGCTGGCCGTGCACGGGCTCCACGCGGACGTCTCCGGGCTGCGGGCCGTCTCCCGGTGGATCACGCCCGTGGGTGCCTCCCGCCGGTACGACACCGTGTTCTTCCTGGCCCGCCTGCCGCACGGGCAGTCCCCGCACCGGCTCAGCGCGGAGGCCGCCGCACACGGTTGGGCGGCCCCGCGCCGGCTGCTCGCGGACTTCCGGCGCGGGCTGGTGCACCTGATGGCCCCCACCTGGGCGCAGCTGCGCGCGCTGCACGGCGCCCCGGATGTGGCCTCCGCGCTCGCCGGCGCCGAGGCGGCCGGGCCGGTGCCGGTGGTCCAGGTGGCGGCGGGGGCGAGCCCGGCCGAGCGTGCGGCCGGGTTCGCCCACGCCGAGGAGTACCTGGCGGACCTGGAGAGGTTCCGCGCCCGGGCGCAGGTGGCCCAGACCCCGGACAACATCCTCTGACCCGGTGCCGGCCGCCCCGCTGACAGGTGGGCTGGCCGGCCCTACGCTGGGACGCAGCACTCGATCCCCCGACGCGACGGCGCGCCCCGGCGCCCGGCTGGCACGCGCGGAAGAAAGCGAGACCCCATGGCCCTGAGCACCCTGGACCTCTTCTCGATCGGCATCGGCCCCTCCTCCTCGCACACGGTGGGCCCTATGCGTGCCGCCCGCCGCTTCACCCACGCCCTCGAGCAGGAGGGAACCCTGGAGGCGGTCGCCCGCGTCAAGGGGGAGCTGTTCGGTTCCCTCTCCGCCACCGGGGTGGGGCACGGCTCGGACATGGCCCTGATCCTGGGCCTGGCGGGCCACGACCCGGAGACCATCGACCCGGAGGCCGCCGCGCCCGTCGTCTCGGCCTGCGTGGCCGACCGTGTGCTCCCCCTGGCCGGCATGCGCGAGATCCCCTTCGACCGCCCCAAGGACCTCATCCTGCACATGCGCAGGTCCCTGCCGGGGCACCCGAACGGCATGCGCCTGACCGCGTTCGACGCCGACGGCGGCGTCCTGACCACCCGGGACTACTACTCCGTGGGCGGCGGGTTCGTGGTGACCGCCGAGGAGCTCGAGGCCGAACTGGACCAGACCCGGGAGATCGCCCGCCACGGTGAGGAGCCGGAGCCGCACCCGTTCTCCACGGGGGCCGAGCTCGTGGCCCAGTGCGAGATCCACGGCAAGTCCATCGCGGATGTGATGCGCGCGAACGAGGCCGCCCGCGGGGACCTGGCCGAGGTGGAGGCCAAGGTGCTGGAGATCTGGGACGTGATGCAGGAGTGCGTGCACAACGGCCTGCACCGCACCGAGCCGATCCTGCCGGGCGGGCTGAAGGTCAAGCGGCGCGCCCCCGGGCTGTACGCCCAGCTGCAGCAGAAGGGCGTTGACGAAGAGGGCAAGGACCCGATGTGGGCGATGGAGTGGGTCAACCTCTTCGCCCTGGCCGTGAACGAGGAGAACGCCTCCTTCGGGCGCATCGTCACCGCCCCCACCAACGGTGCCGCCGGGATCATCCCCGCGGTGCTCCACTACGTGGACAGGTTCGTGCTGGGCCCGGACGCGTCGGAGCAGCAGCGGCGGGCCACGGTCTTGGATTTCCTCTTCACGGCGGCGGCCATCGGCATCCTGTACAAGCGCAACGCCTCGATCTCCGGGGCCGAGGTGGGCTGCCAGGGGGAGGTGGGCTCGGCGTGCTCGATGGCCGCCGGCGCCCTGTGCGCCGTGCTGGGGGGCACTCCCCTGCAGGTGGAGAACGCCGCGGAGATCGGCATCGAGCACAACCTGGGCCTCACCTGCGACCCGGTGGGCGGGCTCGTGCAGGTGCCGTGCATCGAGCGCAACGCGATCGCCTCGGTGAAGGCGATCAACGCGGCCCGTCTGGCTCTCGTGGGCGACGGCGACCACCGCGTCACCCTGGACCAGGCGATCCAGACGATGCGCGAGACCGGGGCGGACATGAAGTCCAAGTACAAGGAGACCTCCCGCGGCGGCCTTGCCGTGAACGTCATCGAGTGCTGACCGGGGCGCCCGCCGGGAGCGCGCCCCACGCCCGGCACCACGGGACGGGGTCCGGGGCCGTGGGCTAGATTGGGCGGCACCGCGCCTGCCCATCACTCGAGAGGACCACCGTGCGCATTCATCCCGTGGACGCCACCCTGGAGGCCGCCCGGATCGACCCCGAGGAGCGCACGCGCCGCCTCGAGGGCGTGAAGCTGGACGGCTCCGGCTGGAAGTACGCCCTGACCCGGGCGTTCAAGGAGTTCGGCAACGACGGCGGCACGGACCTCGCCGCGAAGCTCACCTACTTCATGGTCCTCTCCCTGGCCCCGGCCCTGCTGGCGGTGTTCTCCCTGCTCACCCTGCTGCTGGCCAACAACCGCGGCACGGTGGACGACCTGGTCGTCCAGCTGGCCGCGAACGTGCCCTCGGACTATCAGGGCGTCGTCACGGACGTGGTGAACACCCTGATGGACCAGGCGGCCTCCGGCGGCGGCTTCATCGCGGCGATCATCGGTATCCTCACGGCCATCTGGTCCGCCTCCGCCTATGTGCGGGCGTTCAGCCGCTCCGTGAACAAGGTCTACGGCTACGAGGAGGGCCGCGGCTTCGTCCGGGTGACCCTCAACAACCTGGCCACCACCGTGCTGCTGCTCGTGGGCGTCGTGGTGGTGCTCATCTCCATCGCCCTGAACCGTTCCCTCGTGGACGGCTTCCTGGCCCCCATCGCCGAGCCGCTGGGCCTGGTCGGCGTGGTGGACTTCCTCTCCGGCACGTTCCTGCCGATCTGGGACTGGGTGAAGTGGCCGTTCGTCATCGCGCTGATGCTGCTGATGATCGCGGCCCTGTACTTCCTGACCCCGAACGTGAAGAAGCCCAAGGTGCACGTGTTCGGTCCGGGCAATGTGTTCGCCCTGGTGGGCCTCGTAGTCGCCGCTCTGGTGCTGTCCGTGTACCTGTCGAACTTCGCCGGGTACAGCTCCTACGGTGCCATCGGCGGTGTGATGGCGCTGCTGTTCGTGCTGTGGATCTTCAACATCGTGCTGCTGCTGGGCATCGAGATCGACGCCGAGGTGGAGCGCGCCAAGCAGCTGGCCGCGGGCATGCGCTCCGAGGAGGCCGTGCGCCTGCCCCCGAAGGACGTGGACGCCCTCGTGAAGAAGGTGGAGAAGCAGGAGGAGCTCGAGCAGAAGGGCTATGAGCTGCGCGCCACGCATGAGCCCTCCGGGGCCGAGGCGATCGCCGGGCGCGGCTCTGAGGAGCGCGACGGCGGCTCCCACGCCGCCGGCGAGCGTGCGCGTTCTTGACCCGGCGATGATCCGGCACTGACCCGGCGCGGCCGGCACGCCGGAGGACGGTCCGGCCGACGACGAGGCCCCCGGAGGATGATCCTCCGGGGGCCTCGTCATGCCGGGCCTGGGCTCAGCGCTTGGCTGCGCGGTACCCGGCGGCCGCCGCCGCGGCGGCGGAGGCGTAGCAGTTGCGGGCGTTGGTCTCGTCGTAGTGCTGCTGACCGGGCACGTGGTAGATGCCGGAGTTGTCGTTCGCCTTGACCCGGTGGGTCGCGGGGCAGGTGGTGCCCGAGCCGGCCACGGAGCCGCCGGAGGCGGCCGGAGCGGCGGGCGCGGCGGGAGCCGCCGGGGCCGGTGCCGCAGGAGCTGCCGGCACGGCGGGGGCCGGGGCCACGGGCGCGGCCGGGGCGGCGGGCACCGGGGCGGCCTGGGCCGTCGTCGGGCAGGCACCGCTGTGCAGGCCGACGCCCTCGGCGGCGGCCTGGTTCCAGGCGGCCTGCACCTCGGGCAGGAAGCGGACATTGCCGTCGTACTGGACGGGCTCGCCCAGGCCCTTGCGGGCCATCATCGCGTTGACCAGCTGGCCGTCCTCGTACACGCCGGCCAGGAGGCGGCCGTAGCGGTCCTCGCGCACGCGGTCGTACTTGAGCAGGACGGTGTCCCCGGGGGCGAGGATGGCGGCCATCGCGGCGCTGGCCTCAGGGCCGAGGCACTCCTTGCCGATGGTGGGGTGCTTGGTCTCGGGGGTGTCGATGTTCAGCAGGCGCACGCGGGTCTGGGCACCCTGGAGGTCCACCACGATGGTGTCCCCGTCGGTCACCCGCAGCACGGTGGCGACGTCACCGTCGGTGGCGGCCGGAGCCGCAGGGGCCTGCGCGGTCGCCTGCTGCGTGGTCGGGGCGGCAGCCAGGGCCGCGGGGGCCTGCGCGGTCGCCTGCTGGGTGGTCGGGGCGGCAGCCAGGGCCTCGGAGGTGGTCGCCGGTGCCGGCGCGGGCGTCGTGACCACGGGGGCAGGCGCGGGGGCCGAGGAGGACGCCGGAGCGGCCTCCGCCGTGGAGGGTGCGGCGGCCGGCGAGGACGGAGCAGGCTCCGCCGGGGCCGGCGTCGTGACCACGGGGGCGGGCGCGACGGTTTCGGACGTGGACGGGCCGCCCGTGGCGGGGGCCGGGGCCTCGGGGGCTGCGGTGCAGCCGGCGAGCACCAGGGCGGACAGGCAGGCACCGGCGAGGCAGGCGCGGGTGCGGAGTGCAGAGGGCATGGGTCTCCTCGGACCAGAGGGGGGATGCGATGGAGGGCCCTGCCGTGCGGCAGAGCCCTCCGGAGGTCTCCATCATTCCGGGCCGGGCCGGGCGGGGCAAAACAGAGCCCCGTGGCAGGGCAGGCCGGTGGTCCCTCGGCTGCGCTCAGCGGGCCGGGTCTGTGCGGCGCACCCCGTCCACCGGGTCGTCGCCGCCGTCGAGGGCGTCCAGGATCAGGTCCCGGGCCTCGCCGGTGGCGGAGCGGTGCGAGAGCCACAGGGCGGCCAGCCAGCACAGCAGGACGATCACCGCGCTGCCCCATGCGGTCACGGCGACGGCGCCCGAGTTCGGCCCGGAGCCGTCCGCCCGGCCCACACCGATCCACACCAGCCCCCAGGCCAGCGCGGCCGCCGCGGAGAGGCGCCCGCCCGAGTACACGGCCGTCACCGCACCCAGGATCACGGCCAGCACGAGCATCACCTGGGCCCAGGTGGTGGGCATGAGCGGGGCGCCCGTCCACCCGCGGGAGGCCAGCCAGGCGGTGAGGTTCGCGAGCGTCGCCACGGTCACCCAGCCCAGGTGCAGACCCTGCACGCCGTCCACGAGGATGCGGTCGGCCCAGTGCCGGGGCCGGGCGGTGGTCTCGAGGATCACGAGCACCCGGACCAGCACAGCCGCCAGGAGCAGGATCACCACGACGCTCAGGCCCAGCCAGCCTGCCTGCACCACCCACAGCCACGCGACGTTCAGCACGAGCGAGGCGAGGATCCACGGGCGCAGGCGCCCCTGGCGTTCGGACTGCGCCGCGGCCAGTGTCTGCCACACCCCGTAGCCGAGCAGTCCGGCGTAGATCACGGACCAGATGCTGAACGCCGGGGTGGCCGGGGCCAGCCAGGTGGAGTCCGGGCCGAGCCAGCCGTCGGCGGCCTCCGCCGTGGGCGTCATGCCGGGCAGTACGCCCGAGCCGAGGAACGCCCCCACGAGGGCGGCGACGACGGCGGCCAGCATGAGCAGCCGACCGGCCGGGGAGGACAGCCCACGGCCGGCGGACGGGCTCGGGCGGGACGGCCGGGCGCCGAGGGGGTCGGCGTCGACGACGTGGCTCATGGGACCTCTTCCCTGGTCGGTGCGGGTGCTCGGGGGCCAGCGTACGTGGTGGCGGCCGGGAGGGCCCTGGAGCGCGTGGCTATCCTGGCCCGATGCACCCCGCCCCGACGCCCGCACCCGCCCCGGAGCCGCCAGGCGGTACGGGCCCCCATCGGAGCGCCAGCATTCTCGGCCGCATCGCGCAGCAGCCGGTACCCGAACTCGGGATCGTTCTGGTGGGCGTCGTGGAGGGCGTTCGCCCGGTGAGCGGCCTCCAGTTCAGCGGTGCTCACCGGGTTCTGGAGCCAGCGGTAGTAGGGCTGGCGGGCGAGCTTGAGGACCCGCAAGGACACCGCGACCGGGATCTGGTCGGCGGCGAGCTCGGACACGAGCGGGTACATCATTTTTTCGGCAGTCCCGCCTGTCGCCTCAGCCCGTCGCTGCGCATCGACCATCTGCAGGGTCCGAAAGAGCCGTTGCTGTGGGTCCCCGACGCGGTGTGCGGTGCGGTCACCACTGCTCGAGTCACTAGTGACGAGTACCTGAAGATCTTGGGCGAGCAGGTGGCCATCGTCCAGATCTGACTCCGAAGGTGGCGCGAGCCTCGGGCCCTGCCGTCCGGCAGGAACTCCCGAAGCTCACTTCCTCGACCCTCGCAAGGGGAGGTTTCATCACGGACTATACGCCCTATATGAGCACCCGGCTCAGACTTTCTTAGCACTGGAGTAACGCAGCCCCTACTCCCCCGCTGACCGCTTGAGCGAGGTGTAGAGCGTCTGCCGGCTCACCCCGAACGTGCGTGCCACCTCAGCCTTCGGGATCCCCATCTCGATCATCATCCGAGCCTGCTCCACGTCGGTGTCCGAGAGCTTCGGGGCCTGCACGTACTTACCTCTCGCCTTGGCCAGGGCGATGCCCTCAGCCTGACGCTCCTTGATCCGGCGACGCTCGAACTCAGCGAACGCCTCCAGGATCCCCAGCATCAGCCCGTCCACCGGCGAGGTACCGGACTTGTCCACGGTGATCCGCTCGGATACGAACTGCACCGCGCACCCCTTGCCAGTGAGCTCGTCCACGATCGCGTACAAATCCCGGGTGTCCCGGCCCAGCCGATCCATGGAGGTGACCTTCACCAGGTCCCCCTCGCGGACGTACCGCATCAGCTCAGCCAGACCCGCGCGCTTGGCGCGGGAGCTGCCGGAGATCTTGTCCTGGAAGATCCGGTCGCACTCCCCCACTGCCTCCAGCTGGCGGTCCAGGTTCTGCTCGGCCGAGCTCACCCGCACGTACCCCACGGTCTATCCAACCATGTCTTAGACCCTCCGTCAGATGTGTCCAACGGGTCCGAACTGAACCTACTCTGACGTGATGATCTCGTAGGGCCGGGGGATGTGTAAAGGGGTATAGGTGCTATGACGCATAGGCTTGACCCAGTTCCTCATGAATTACTAGGAGCTTCCCCAGGCGTTCAACCCCATTATGTTTAGCCGCTTTAGAACAAGCTAGCCTCGCGCCCGTCTCGGAGCCGGCGGCGTGACAGGAAAACTCCTGCAAGTCCAAGCACTACCCATGGCAATGTGGTCCAGAGTTCACCAGGTAAAGGACTGCCCCCAGTGCGCATGGCATCCACGGTCCAGCTCATGGGAAGCAGCTGGGAGATAGAGCGCAACCAGCCGGGGTAGGCGGCCAGAGGGGCGGCCACGCCGGCCGTCAGGGGCAGCACGCCCGAGAGCACGTTGGAGACGAGATAGGGGTCCGAGAGGACCAGGGAGAACACTCCCACCGCGAGCCCGATGATCGCCCCGCACACCAGGGCCACGGGGAGCATCACCAGCGCTCTGGCCAGGATGTGGGTGTCCCGGGCGGGGTCCATGAAGAACACGGCCCCCAGGCTCATCAGGGAGACGAGTGCAGCAGAGACCAGGGGCAGCACGGGTTTGGCCACCCAGTAGGCGGGGGTCCCGAAGCGGGGGAACAAGGCGGCGGGCACGACACCGGTGTGCCGTTCGTAGGCCAGGGTCGCGTTGGTGCCGGACATGACCGAGGTGAAGGCGCTCAGGAGGATGCCGGCGTACACGGCTCCGCGCAGGTCAGTGCCCGGGATGGAACCAATGACGGCGGCGAGCATGAGCGTGCTCAGCACAGGGGTGGCCAGCAGGGTGATCACCAGGGTGCGGCGATTGGCGAAGGCCGGCGAGGAGGCCAGTGCGATGGTCAGCGCGGTGCGCAGGGAGGACAGAGACATCAGGCTCCTCAGGTCAGGTCCACGCTGGCGTGCTGGACAGCTCGGCGCACAGCCATTGAGGTCAGAACAGCGGCGACGGCGAGCCACACGGCGCTGGACGCCACGGTCAGGGCCATGTCCATCCAGAAGGTGGGGAAGAGCCCTGCGGTGCTCACGGCGTGCACGGCGGAGTTCAAGGGCAGCACCCGCAATGGCGCGTTGAGGAAGTCAAGCTGTGGCGGCAGTCCGAAGATGCCGCTGAGCAGGATGAGGGGGGCGGCCACCAGGGATTCGTAGACCAGGGCGTCGGGGTGGTGGGCGAACAGGGCCGCGATCACCAGGGACATGGACAACGAGGCCAGCCAGAACGCGGCGATGGCGAACACCAACGACCAATTAAGACGGCCCAAAGGCATGCCCAGCACAGCAGCCGCGGCGCCGGCCAATGGGAAGGCGAACAGCCCGAAGGTGGCTGCCGAGCCGACGACCGGCAGCAGTGCGGTACGGGCCCCGAGAGGGGAGACGACGTGATGGATGAGCGTTCCCTGGAAGCGTTGGAAGCCGATGAGGCCGGTGGAGACCGCGCACATCGTCCACGTGCCGACCATGCCGGCCCGTAGCCATGCCTGTTCCGTGACCTGTGCCCCGGAACTGAATGTGGCGACGTACTGCAGCAGCAGCACGGAGAGAGTGCTGGTCAGCAATAGTTGGGCAAAGTAAGAGTTGCGGGCGAACAGGCTTACCTGGAAGGTGAGCATGCGAAGAAAACGCACCATCATGCGACCGCCTGCGACTCAGTGCGGATGAGCGCGAGGTAGCACTCCTCCAGAGTGGGAGCCCGCTCGAGGAAGTCCTGGGGCAGTGCGCCGGAGACTTCGAGGGTGCGGCGGAAGCGCTCTGCGGCAGCGGGGTCGTTCCACTGCAGGTGGATGTGGTCGCGGCCGTGGAAGGACTGCACGTCGACGGTGGCCTCCGGGGCTGAGGCAGTCAGGGCGTCCGGGGAGTGGCTGCCAGGGTTAGCGGAGAAAGTGGTGACGCGGTGCACTCCGCTGGCCTGCTTGATTCCCGTCAGCGGTCCTTGGGCCTGGATTCGACCAGAGCGCATCACGATGATCCGGTCTGCCAGGGCTTCAGCCTCGGCCAACTGGTGGGTGGTGAGCAGGATGGCCACCCCTGTGGCGGCGAGGTTCCGGACGAGGTGGCGCACGATGAGGGAGTTCTCCGGGTCCAGGCCATTGGTGGGCTCATCCAGCAGCAGCAGCTGGGGTCGACCCAACAGCCCGCGCGCGATATGCAGGCGCTGACGCATGCCCTTGGAGAGCTCACCGGCTTTGGATTCTGCCTTATCGTCTAGTCCCACGGCCTCCAGTGCCTCGGCCACTCGTGTCTGGCGCTCCCGCGAGGGGACGGCGGCCAGGTCTGCGAAGTACAGGAGGTTGTTGCGCACGGTGGCACGTCCATAAAAGCCGCTGTCTCCGCCGAGCACCAGCCCGATGGAAGGACGGTCGCCCCGGGCGTGGGCGTAGAGATCGCGCCCGCCCACGGACACGGCACCGGAGGATGGCATAAGCAGGCCTGCGCACATCTTCACTGTCGTGGTCTTGCCAGCGCCATTGGGCCCCAAGACAGTAACGATTTCACCCGCATCAATCGATAGGCTAACTCCATCGACCGCTAGAAGATTAGAATGATTATAGCGCCTCACGAGGTCAACTGCCTCAACAACTGATGGCTTCGGCACCTCTTCCAACACAGAGACAGTCCTGCTAGCCATTATTTACATACAACCTTTCTTAAAAATTTTATATACTTTCATATCCCGAGGCGCACCGGCCCCCACTACAGCATGCCTCGGCCGCACTCCAACCGACATGCACCACCGCCCTCCGCACTCCAACCGACATGCGGACCCAGAGGTGACACGCATCCCATGCATGTGTAAGATACATCATACATCCAACTGGATGTGACCGATACTGGGGAGAGCCACCTGGGCATGGTCGGGCAAGAATGATGAATGCCCAACTTCACCTCTCTCCAGATGCCCTATCTCTATCCGAGGTAGGGAGAACCAAGGAGGACTCATCATGTCGATTGACCGTGCTTCTATTTCTCAGAACATCGTTGAGCTCGAGGACGTTTTCAAGAACTTCTCCACGAGCGACACGGCCTGGAACCACGGACCCCAGGCGCTCTGATCAGATCACCCAAAGGAGGGAGGGCTCTTGAGGAGCCCTCCCTCCTTTCTTAAAAAAGATGGGCGAAATGAAAACTCCGAATATCCACAGTCTTCTCAATGCGTCATCTAGATACATACTGGACACTAGTGACACCATTAATCACTGGCATCCCGGTCTAGTGAGCCGAGCCAGGGTAGTTATGGATCCTGCGTCCGAAAGAACTATACAAACCCCCACTTTTCTTACCGATCTAGGCTTGCGTAAATTTACAGACGCTTCCGACTTTTACGAGCTAAGCATAACTTCCAACAAGCATCTTCAAGATATATATAAAAATAGACCTCCACACCCTACCGTGGATAAAAAAATTTTTGGCGATGAATTTATCGCAGATACTCTAGATGCACTGGTCCTGCTATGGGGGGATTACGAAAGCGCATCGAATATCGCCGTCTCACTAAAGGACTACCTTAAAGACGAATCCCGCTCCTACAAACTGCTAACCTACGCTGCAGGGCTCATTTCGGAGAAAAATTCGAAATATTCAGAAGTTCTTTACGAGCGTGCATACACTTTTACCTCATCGGCGGCCAACAAGATGGTAGCAAAATTGAGGCGTTGCGCGTTGGTTCTAAAAAAAGAACGCGACCCCGGGCGAGCTTTGCTCATGCTGGAAGAACTAGAAAATTGGATCTATGTGCAGAGGGGGTTCTCCGAGATTAATGAATCTGATATGGACACAATGACTGCAATGACACTGAACCTCAAGTCGTTGGCGCAGATACGTTGTAACGATATAAATGCAGCGTGGGAGACCATTGCTCGAGCAAGGTCTCTGGTAAAAGTCGAAGATCTATCCGCAATGGGTAGATCAGAGGCTCTTAGATACAGGACTCAAATTACCGGTAATGCCGCTCGTCTTGCATGGCTGATGGGGAAAGAATCTGCGGCGGCAAGTCTATGGGAAGAAAACTACAAGCAGGCGAAATACGAAGACAATTATTCGATCTCAGAAACTACCTTTGGCCTGGCGTACGGATCATACCTGATGGGGGATTATTCTCGAAGTCAGAATTTGGCAGAGAAAGCTCAGATTTTGATCGCAAATGAAGCAAGTCCAAACCGGCTGCGTCTTGCCCGTAAGGTTCTAGCCGGAGCTAGGGCGAAGCTCGGCGATGAAGCGGGCGCGTCTGAGGTCCTATATAAAATGAATTCAGATAAG
Source organism: Micrococcus sp. (assembly GCF_034179925.1). GTDB lineage: Bacteria > Actinomycetota > Actinomycetes > Actinomycetales > Micrococcaceae > Micrococcus. The sequence continues at coordinate 72,485 of NZ_JAXFPG010000047.1, forward strand.
CTCGGTATAAACATACTCTCACGCCCTTCAGAAAACGCCGCATGAATGAACCTCATCACTGTGCTGCGATACCGGGGATGAATAGAAGGGCGTGCTGTAGTACGACCGACTTCCACGGCACGCGGGGCAGTTCGCCGCTTCACGTACTGTGCGGTGACCTTCAACGGGGGCTGTGCCATGCCCGGAGAGTGAGGCACGGTCGGGACAAGATAAATAGGTCCCAACAGTGCGCCCTTGGCGTAAGAATCCGGGAATGGCGGGGACCCAGCAGTCAACGGTAGATACCGCAGTACTGGTGTGCCTAAGTAGTTAGGTAGGCAAATAGGCAGATACCACGTTGGGTAAGAGATACTCAAGTGGCGGGGTACGTCTTCTCTAGGGCGTCGATGATGAGTTGTCTCATGGTGGTGTTCTCAGTGAAGGCGAGGAAGCGCAGCCGTTCGTGGAGGTCAGTCGGCAGGTCGATGCTGGTGTTCTTGACCTCCTGTCGTGAGCGCGCGGGGAAGGCCGCGGACATGTTCGGGACGGGCCGGGTCTCGCCGGTGGGCTCGCGACGCTTGATGGTGGGCTTGTTCACGGCGCTCACTGTTCGATCATCTCCTCGATTTCGGCGGTGACTGCGCCCCAGGGGCCGAGGTTGTTCGGGGTGGGCCACGTGCCGGCGGCGTGCTTGAAGGCCTCTCGGCGCGGGATGGTGGTCTCGAAGCGGGGTACGCCTTCGTCGGCTAGGGCCTGGATGGCCTCGGTGTACAGGCGGGTGCGAGGGTCGGCGCGGTTGAGCAATACGACAGCTGGCACAGCCTTATCCAGGGCGTCTACGGTGGCCCAGACGCGGGACATATCCAGTCGGCTGGCTTCGGTGGGCACAATCACCAGGTCGGCGCGAGCAGCCACGGCCGTCTGCAGGGCAGGATGGGACTGCCGCATGGATAGATGACATCTGATCTGGCTTGCCCGCAGGGCGGCCTGGAAGGATGTGCACCATGCCCGCTCCCTACCCCCAGGAGTTCCGCGAAGACGTCGTGCGAGTGGCCCGGTCCCGTGAGGACGGCATCACCATCGCGCAGATCGCGAAGGACTTCGGCGTCCACGAAATGACGCTCCATAAGTGGATTCGCCAAGCCGACATCGACGACGGCAACCGCCCCGGCAAGAGCCGGGAGGAATCGGCCGAGCTGCGTGAAGCGCGCAAACAGATCCGGCTACTTCAGCAGGAGAACGAGGTCCTCCGCCGCGCCGCTGCCTACCTCTCCCAGGCGAACCTGCCGGGAAAAGGGGCTCTTCGCAGTTGTGGGGGTAGGCGGGCGGTCTGGCGCGTCGGTGTCCGGGTAGGGGTCGAGGTCCTCCGATGATGGAAGTTCTCACACTGCCCATCCGGAAGACCTCGACGTGCACCACGCTACCTTCGCCACCCCTGATTTGACCGTGTTCTGCCGTCTCGACGACCCCGAGTACGGGTACCGGTTCCTGGTCGGCGAAGCCGCAGAGGCCGGCGAAGTGATGTGTGAGCGCACGGCATGGAGGATCTGCCGGGACAACCAGTGGTGCTCCGTGTTCGGGAAGAAGCGCGGCAAGAACGGGAAGCGTCCCAGGCCACCAGTCCACGATGATCTCGTGAAGCGGGACTTCTCCGCCGATGACGTCAACGAACTGTGGCTGACCGACATCACCGAGCACTGGACCAGCGAGGGCAAGCTCTACCTCTGCGCCATCAAGGACATGTTCTCAGGCCGGATCGTCGGCTACTCGATCAGCGACCGAATGAAGGCGCGACTGGCGGTGAACGCCCTGGACAACGCCACTTCCCGCCGCGGTGACGTCGCTGGCTGCATCGTGCATTCGGGCCGAGGATCGCAGTTCCGGTCGCGGAAGTTCGTGCACGCGCTGAACCGTCACCACCTCATCGGCTCAATGGGAAAGGTCGGTGCCGCCGGCGACAATGCGGCGATGAAGTCCTTCTTCGCACTACTCCAGAAGAACGTCCTGGACCGGAAGCGGTGGCGGACCCGCGACGAGCTCCGGATCGCGATCGTCACCTTGATCGAACGCAAGTATCACCGCCGCTGAAGCGCCCGGGGTTCCGTTCCGATCCAACTGAAGGAGAATCGGAACATGCCCAAGAAGTTCAGCCCCGAGCTGCGTGAGCGCGCGATCAGGATGGTCCTGGAACGCCAAGCCACCCAGGGAGGCCCGCGTTCGCACTCGATCCGGGCCATCGCTCCGCAGGTCGGAGCCGGCGAGGAGACGCTGCGGATGTGGTGCAACCGCCACGGCCACGAGGTGGCACCGGCGCCTGCTGGCGAGAGTCCGGCCGAGGAGATTCGCCGTCTCAAGCGTGAGCTTGCCGAGGCCCGGCGGGCGAACGAGATCCTCAAAGCCGCCTCAGCTTTTTTCGCCAGGGAACTCGACCGCCCCACGACGAAATGATCGCGTTCATCGACGAACACCGCGATCAGTTCGGGGTCGAGGCCATCTGCCGCGTGCTCAGCGCGACGGAATGTGGGTTCATCACCTCCCGCGGTTACCGCGCCGCGAAGACACGCCCCGCATCAGCGCGGGCAGTGCGCGACGAGCTCCTTCTCAAGGAGATCACGCGGATCCACGCGGAGAACTACTCCGTCTACGGCGTCAGGAAGATGCACCACGCGATGCGCCGCGCTGGGTGGGAGATCGGTCGGGACCAAGTCGCCCGGCTCATGAGGGAAGCCGGCCTCGAGGGGGTTCGGCGTGGCCGCAAGCCCGTCACGACAAAGCCTGCTCGGGAGCCGGATGCCCGCCCTGACTTGGTGGAACGCAAGTTCATCGCCGAGCGCCCGAATCAGCTCTGGGTCGCTGACATCACCTACGTCAGGATCCTGACGGGCTTCTGCTACGTCGCGTTCGTCACCGACGTCTGCTCCCGGAAGATCGTGGGGTGGGCCGTCTCCGGCAGCCTGCACACCGCGGGACTACCCCTGCTGGCCCTCGAGCACGCTCTGGTCTCCACCGGCACCAGCCGTGACCGGCAGGGCCTGATCCACCACAGCGATCGGGGAAGCCAGTACGTCTCCCTGGCGTACTCCGACGCGCTCATCACGGCGGGGGTGAGCGCTTCAGTGAGCACCGTGGGCGACTCCTATGACAACGCCCTGGCTTCAGACCGTAAACGGGCTCTACAAGGCCGAGCTCATCCACTCCAAGCGGGTGTGGGAGTCCGTGCAGGCGGTCGAGCTGGCCACGATGGGGTGGGTGCACTGGTGGAACACCGCCCGCCTGCATGAGGGGCTCGACTATCGAACTCCCTCAGAGGTCGAGGGGGCCTACACTCACGACCAAGACGCAGCGCCCGTTGCGTCCTGACCTCGGAACGAAACCCAGGGCGCTTCACCGCCGTCGACAGGCACGTCTGGGTCGATTGACCCCCATCGAATACGAGACCATCATGAACCCGGCCGTGAGCCTCGCGGCCTAACACCCCAACTGTCACCTAACGGTGCGGCAGTCCCTCCGGCTACACGGTGCTGGGGTGGGCCCTGGTGTTCGTCACAGCGTTGCCCATCGTCCTGCTCCCCCTGCTGGAACCGTCGATGCGGTCCCCGGCTTACCTCGTGATCGTCGTCGTGAGCCTCGGGCTGGTCGTGTGGCTGGTCCAGGCGGCATTCCTGCGAGCCCGCATCGAGCTGACCGTGGACCCGGCCGCCGGTGCGCTCCGGCTCCGCGCCCCGCTGTACTCCCGCACGGTGCCGCTGGGCTCCCTCGCCACGGTGGAGGTTCAGGACGACGTCGGCCCGGGCGTCGCCTTCCTCAACTGGCCGGTGGCCGGGCGCGCCCGCTCCCGCCGCGGTGTGCGGATCGATCTCGGCGGCACCGCCGCACTGGTCCTCACAACACACGACGGGCAGCGGTTCACCGTCGTGACCCCGGACGCGGAGCAGGCCTCGGCGCTGCAGGCGATGGTGGAGGCGGTCCGCAGGCACGCGAACGCCTGAAACCCCCGCCCCCGAATCGACTGCAGTAGTGACCCTTTTGGCGCCCGAAACCGCCCTCAGAAGGGTCACTTTCGCAGTGGATTCCTCGGCGCTGTCGCGACGCCATCCTCCCCTCGGTGGATGACAGGATCAGGACGGACGGGGATCCTGGGGACTGCAGCCGTGCCCACCTCCCTCTACGGACGAACCCCCTCCATGGCCTCGCGCTCCGCCTCCACCGCCCCCGCCCCGACGCCCGCACCCGCCCCGCAGCCGCCCGCCGGCCGGTGGCGCATCCCCGTCTGGGCCTCGGCCCTGGGCTGGCTGGTCGCCGGGCCGGGGGCGAGCCTCGCCACCTACCTCTACTTGGTCGAACTGGAGGAGACGGTGGCCCCCGCCCTCGGACGCGCCGTGGCCATGGGGCCGGCCGTCTGGACGGAGGACCAGGACGGCGACGCCGCGGCCCGCCTGCCCTGGTGAGGGGCGTGTCCGCCCGCTCCGACGCGGCCCATGGGCGCTCGAGGCGACCGCCGGACACCCCCTAGGGTGGGAGCCATGCCCACCATCTCCCCCGTCGGACTCCTGCTGGACGTGGACGGCCCCCTGGCCTCCACCGAGACCCGGACCGTGCCCGAGGAGATCCTCGACGCCCTCGCCGAACTCGCCCGGCGGGGCGTGCCCGTCGGCTTCAACACCGGCCGCACGGTCGAGTTCCTGCTGCGCAACGTGATCGAGCCGCTGCGCGAGCGCGTGGACCTCAGCGAGGCGCCGTTCCACGGCATCTGCGAGAAGGGTGCCGTGTGGTTCCCGTTCTCCGCGGTCCCGGCCGGGGACGTCGCCCCCGTCACCGACCGCACACAGGTGCCGGACTGGGTGTGCCGGGACGAGGCCATGGTGCTCGAGGACGGGATCGCCCGTGCCCTCGTGCAGGTGAACGAGGCCCATGCCCGGGGGCTGCAGGAGGAGGACCGCACCAAGCTCGCCATGGTCTCCTTCGAGATGGGTGTGGGCACCGACCCGGCCGTCTACGAGCCGGTGCGCGACGACGTCGCCCGCCGCTTCGAGGCCGCACTCACCGAGCGCGGGGCTGGCGAGCGCGTGCGCGTAGACCCGACCGTCATCTCCGTGGACGTGGAGGACGCCCGCTCCGGCAAGGACCTCGGCGTGCAGCGGTGCCGGGCGCTCCTGGCGGAGGCCGGCGTCGCCTTCCCCGAACGCTGGTTCACCGTGGGTGACTCCCGCACCGACTACGCGATGGCCGACGCCCTGCACGCCCAGGGGTTCGAGGTGCAGCACGTGGATGTGCGGCCGGCCGACGGCATCCCGGAGGTCCCCTACCCCGTGGTGACGGCCGCCGAACTGGCGGCCCAGGGGTTCGGCGCCCCCGAGGACATCCACGAGCGGGTGGGCGCCTCCCTGCTGCGCCGGGTGCTCGCGGACCTGCCCGCACACCCCTGAGCGGGCGTGCCCTGCGCAGGGCCCTGATCGACGAGACGGGCCCCACCTCCTAGCGGAGGTGGGGCCCGTGGCGGTGCGAGATCCGTCGCGGAAGGCGGGGCCGCCGCGACGGTGGAGGGATCAGGGGCAGCCGAGCTGCGCGCGAGCCTCGCTCGTGTAGGAGCCGGAGGCGGTGGCCGTGGCCTCGAAGATGTCCCCGGTGACGGTGGTGCCCGCCACGGGGCGGCCGACCACGGTGAACAGGGCGTGCGAGTCCGCGGGCATCGCCGGCAGGGTCACCACGAGGCGGCCGTCCCGCATCTCGGCGGTGAGCGGACCGGCCGGTGCCTGGGCGTAGCGGTCGGTGATGGTGGTGAAGCGGTCGAAGGACTCGTCCCCGGACTGGTCGGTGAAGCCGGCCAGGTCGACGGTCCAGTTCCCGGAGGTGGGCACGAGCGAGATGGTGGTGCCGGCCTCCAGCGCGTAGGGGGTGCCGAAGGGCACGCGCCAGCGCAGCTCGGTGCGGGCGGCGTTCGTGAAGTGGTGCACCTTCAGGTACCCGCAGTCGTCGTTCTTGTACTCGGTGTAGCCCTGGTTGGAGTAGTCCGCCATGTTCACGTCGAGCGTGGCCGTGGAGGTCCAGTGCAGGGCGCAGCCGCACACGGAGGTGCTGGTGCCGGCCACGGGGGTGGGCGGGGTGTTCGGGTCGGGGGTGTTCGGGTCGGGGGAACCGGCACCGCCCCAGACACCGCCGACGGGGGATTCAGAGGCGGCGGCGAGCGGGGCGGCGGCGACAGCGGCCACAGTGGGCACCATCCACGCGAGGCCGCCGGCGACGGTGCGGCGGCTGACGTCAGTCGTCATAAGGGGGATCCTTCCGGGAGCGATGGGCGTGCCCGTGGAGGGCAGGTCGGGAGACCGGCGCAGGACACACGCACCCCAGAGTAGGAGGAAAAAGCATGGGGCAGAACAAAGTTCCCCTTACTCGACAGTAACATTTCTCTCAGCTCGGATCATGCCCCCGAGCAGAGCTCCCCCGAAGCCCATCACCGCATCCGAAGAACTCGCTGACCCCGCCCGGGCGCGGCAGACGAGGACGGGCCCCGACCGTGTGAGGTCGGGGCCCGTCGTCGTCCGGGGTGCGGAGCGCTCAGGGGCGCGATGTGCTCAGGGGCGTTCGGCGGCGGTGGAGCCGGCACCGCGGCCGCCCTGCTGGAGCAGGCGGTCCGCCCGCTCCTCCCAGAACTCGGCGTTGCGGATGCCCAGGGGGCGCGGGTCGAACTGCGGGTTCAGGCCCTGCTTCTTCTGGGCGTGGTAGTCCTTGAGCGCCTTCAGGGCCGGGCCCTGCAGCACCAGGATGCCCAGGATGTTCAGCCAGGCCGTGATGCCCACGCCGATGTCGCCCAGGCCCCAGGCGGCACCCGTGGTGGCGACGGCGCCGTAGGCCACCGAGGCGAGGATCATCGCCTGCAGGACACGGATGAGGCCTCGGCGCGCGGCGGAAGTGCGGGCGTTGCGCGTCAGATAGGCCACGTTCACCTCGGCGATGTAGTAGTACGCCACGATCGTGGTGAACGCGAAGAACGTGAGGGCGATCGCCACGAAGCTCGGGCCGAACACACCGAACTGGGTGGAGAACCCGTGCTGCACGAAGGCCGGGCCGACCTCCACACCCGCGGGCAGGTTGCCGTCGAAGAGCACCGGGGAGTCCATGGACTCGCCCGAGTACACGCGGTACATGCCCGTGGAGAGCACGATGAACGCGGTGGCGGTGCAGACGAACAGGGTGTCGATGTACACCGCGAACGCCTGAGCGTAGCCCTGCTTGGCCGGGTGGGAGACCTCCGCGGCGGCAGCGGAGTGCGGGCCGGTGCCCTGACCGGCCTCGTTGGAGTAGATGCCGCGCTTGACGCCCCACTGCACGGCCAGGCCGAGGATGGCGCCGAACACGGAGTTCACGCCGAACGCGCTGGAGAAGATCGCCCCGAACACCACGGGGATCTGGTCGAAGTTCACGAAGAACACCACGAGCGCCAGCAGGATGTACGCGGCGGCCATGAACGGCACCACGACGACGGCGAAGGTGGCGATGCGCTTGACGCCGCCGATCACGATGAACGCCAGCACGATCACCATGGCCACGGCCACGATCCACGACTCGAGGTTCCACGCCTCCCCCATGGACACCGCGATGCCGTTCGCCTGGACGCCGGGCATGAAGAACGTCATGGCCATGACCATGGCGATGGCGAAGACCACTGCGTACACCTTGAAGGCCCCACCGAAGGAGGTGTGCCGGTAGGCCTTCTCGAAGTAGTACGCCGGACCGCCGCGGTACTCGCCGGTGTCGCGGTCGCGCTCCTTGTAGATCTGGCCGAGGGTGCACTCGACGAAGGAGGTGGCGGCCCCGAGGAACGCCATGGCCCACATCCAGAAGACGGCGCCCGGGCCGCCGAAGGCGATGGCCGTGGAGACGCCGCCGATGTTGCCCATGCCGACGCGGCCGGCCAGGGACATCATCAGGGACTGGAAGGACGAGGTGCCGTCCTGGGATGCCTCGCCGTCCTTGAGCTGGGCGAGCATGTCCGGGATGCCGCGCACCTGCAGGAACAGGGTGCGCAGGGAGAAGTAGACGCCGGCCAGAAGACAGAGCGCCACGAGGGGCAGGGACCAGACGTAGCCGTTGGCCGCGTCAATGAGGTCGGAGAAGGTCATGGGGGACTCCGGGAGCGAGGGCGATGATGACACGCCCCGGGCCGGATCGGCCCGGAGCATGGGAGAAGAGTACGCGCAACCACGCCGCTCCCTGAGTGGATCTCGCGAGGTGAGACGCGCAGGCTCCCGTCGTGGACACACGGGCGCCTCGGGCGGGACGCCCCTGCCAGAAACGGCCCAGACATGCGAAAAGCCCCGGAACCACTGGGGTCCCGGGGCTTCTCGATCCGCGGAGGATGGGGGATTTGAACCCCCGAGGGCTGTTAACCCAACACGCGTTCCAGGCGTGCGCCATAGGCCGCTAGGCGAATCCTCCTTGGTGTGCCCTCCTGCGGCGGACCGCATCAGGGCAGGCTCCATCATAACCAGAGCATCGGCGCAGGCGCCAATCCCGCATGCTGACCCTCCGGGCCGATCGCCGGACGGCCCAGTCTGCTGTATGCTTCCAGGCGGCCCCCCACGTGGTGTCATCCCGCTGAACTCCCCCAGGACCGGAAGGTAGCAAGGGTAGGTGGGCTCTGGCAGGTGCGTGGGGGGTCTTCGACGTCTTCCCCCCAGGAGGCCCCATGTCAGCCGGCCGCTACGCCCCCTCCCCCACGGGCACGCTGCACCTGGGGAACCTGCGCACCGCCTTGGTCGCCTGGCTCGCCGCCCGCGCCTCGGGCCGGGCGTTCTGGCTGCGGATCGAGGACCTGGACCGGGTGCGCTCCGGAGCCGAGGCCGAGCAGCTGGCGGATCTGCGGACCATCGGCCTCACCTGGGATGCCGCACCGGTGCGCCAGTCCGAGCGCACCGCCCTCTACGACGACGCCCTCGCCGCCCTGCGTGCCGCCCACGGCCCGGACGCGGTGTACGAGTGCTTCTGCTCTCGCCGGGACATCGCGGAGGCGAGCTCCGCGCCCCAGGCCGGCACGCCCGTCGACGGTGGCTCCGGCACCCTGCTGCGCCCGCCCGGCTTCTACCCGGGCACCTGCCGCGGACTCACCGAGGCCGAGCGCGCCGAGCGGCGCCGCGCCCGCCCGGCCGCGCTGCGCGTGGACGCGGCGCAGGTGGCGGGGCTGCCGGCCGGAAGGGTCCCGACCGCGAGCGCACACGATCTGCTCCACGGGGAGGTGACCGGCCTGGTGGACGACCTCGTGCTGCGCCGGAATGACGGCGCGTACGCGTACAACCTGGCCGTCGTCGTGGATGACCTCGCCCAAGGGGTGGATCAGGTGGTCCGTGGGGACGACCTGCTGGACTCGTCCCCGCGCCAGCGGTGGCTCGCGCAGGCGCTGTGCGCGGCCCGGGGCCAGGCGGCCCCGCCCGTGGAGCACCTGCATGTGCCGCTGGTGCTCGGCCCGGACGGGCGTCGACTGGCCAAGCGGGACGGTGCGGTGACGCTCGCGGACCTGGCCGCGCAGGATCCGCGGTGGACGCCGGAGCGGGTGCGGGACCGGCTCCTGGAGTCCTTGGGGCTGCCGGCCGGGCCACTGGAGGGGGCGGTTGCCGCATTCGACCCGGCCGCCCTGCCGCGCGAGCCGTGGGTGTTCCCCGGGCGGCTCTGAGCGCGCGGCGGGGCCCCGAACCTCGCGGCGGGGGTCTGGCCTCGCGGGGCCGCGGGTCAGAGGATCTCGGTGACCTCGGAGAACTCGAGGCGTCCGGCGCGCGGGAGCACGGCGTCCTCAGCCTCGGGGTGGGCGGCGTGGCCCACGTTCATCACGATCAGCGGCTCCCAGCCGCGCCCGGCCAGGAACTCGGCGCGGACGCCGTCGACGTCGAAGCCGGTCATGGGGCCCACCTGCAGCCCGTGGGCGCGCAGGGCGAGGGTGAGGTAGCCGGCCTGGAGCAGCCCGCTTCCCTGGCCGATGGACTCACGCCACACGTGGTCGGTCTCGAAGACCTCCTGCATCGCCAGCAGGGTGGGCATGAGGGTGGGGGCGTTGCGGTGCCACTGCTGGTCGTAGGCGAGCACGAGCACGAGCGGGGCCAGGCCGGTGCGCTCGGCGTTCACGTCGGCCATGAAGGGCACGATCCGCGCCTTGGCCTCGTCCGTGGTGAGGGCGACCATGCGCAGGGGCTGGGAGTTGAACGCGGTGGGGGCCCAGCGGGCGTCGTCGTAGGCGCGGCGCACCTGTTCGAGGTCCACGGGTTCCTCGGTGAACCGGTAGGTGGTGTGGGCGCCGGCGAAGAGGGCGTCGCGGGCGGGCTGGTCCAGGAGGGCCTCGGGCAGGACGGTGGGCTTGGTGGTCATGCGCAGGTCAACCCGCGGTGACGTGCGTGCATTCCCGGTCTGGGCGTTCCCCGAGGGCGGAGGCAGGCCTATCGTGTCCGCGCGGCCGATAGGCTTCCGGACGTGAGCACCGCCCTGTACCGCCGTTATCGCCCGGACCGCTTCGAGGACGTGATCGGGCAGGACCACGTCACGGTCCCCCTCCAGACGGCGCTGTCCAAGGACAGGGTCAACCACGCCTACCTGTTCTCCGGGCCGCGCGGATGCGGCAAGACGACGTCGGCCCGCATCCTGGCGCGCTGTCTGAACTGCGCGCAGGGGCCCACGCCCACGCCCTGCGGCGAGTGCGACTCGTGCCGGGACCTCGCCACGGGCGGGCCCGGGTCGCTGGACGTGCTGGAGATCGACGCCGCCAGCCACGGCGGCGTGGACGACGCGCGGGGCCTGCGGGAGCGGGCTACGTTCGCCCCGGTGCGGGACCGCTACAAGATCCTCATCATCGATGAGGCCCACATGGTCACGGCGGCGGGGTTCAACGCGCTGCTGAAGATCGTGGAGGAGCCGCCGGAGCACCTGAAGTTCATCTTCGCCACCACGGAGCCGGACAAGGTGATCGGCACCATCCGCTCGCGCACGCACCACTATCCGTTCCGCCTGGTGCCGCCGGAGCCGCTGATCGCCTACCTGGAGCGGTTGTGCGCTGAGGAGCAGGTGCGGGTGGAGCCGGGTGTGCTGCCGCTGGTGGTGCGCGCGGGCACCGGTTCGGTGCGGGACACCCTCTCGGTGCTGGACCAGCTGATCGCGGGAGCCCGGGACGGGTCCGTCTCGTACAACCTGGCCGTGGACCTGCTGGGCTTCACACCGGAGGCGCTGCTGGACGACGTCGTGGATGCGATTGCCGCGGAGGACGCCCCCACCGTGTTCCGGGTGTCGGACCGGGTGGTGCAGTCCGGTCAGGATCCGCGGCGGTTCGTGGAGGACCTGCTGGACAGGTTCCGTGATCTGGTGATCGCCCGCGCCCTGCCGGAGGAGGCAGGGTCCATCCTGCATGGCATGCCGGAGGACCAGGTGCGCCGGCTGGCTGCTCAGGCCGGTCAGCTGTCCCGTGCGGAGCTCTCGCGTCTGGCGGATGTCACCAATCTGGCCCTGAGCGACATGGTGGGTGCCACGAGCCCCCGTCTGCATCTGGAGCTGCTGATGGCCCGCCTCCTGCTGCCCGCTGCGGACGATACCCAGCGTGGGCTCGCTGCCCGCCTGGAGGCGCTGGAGCGCCGGGTGGCCTCAGGCGTTGCCCTGGCCGAGCCGGCCGCCGGGGTGCCTGCTCCCCGCGGCGGGTCCGCCACCTCCCCGCGAGGGGAGGACGCCCAGGCCCCGGCGGAGACCGCCGGGCTCACCGGCGCCGCGCTGGCCCGGGCCGCAATGCGTCGGCCCGAGCCGGAGTCCGAGCCTGCCCCGCAGGCGACGCCGGCTCCGGCCGCGGAGACACAGGTGCAGGCACCGGTGAAGGCTCCTGTGGAGGCCCCCGTGGAGGTCCCCTCCGGGCAGAAGCCCGTGGAACAGGCCCCGGAGGCGGCAGCTGCGAAGCCTGCTGAGCAGCCCGTGGAGGCCCCGGCCCCGGTCTCGGCTCCGGAGGGGGCTGCCCGGCCGGCGGAGCCCGCCGCGCAGCCGAGCCAGGTGGAGCGGATCCGCCGTGCCTGGCCGGACGTGCTGGCTGTGCTCGAGGACTCCTCGCGTCTGGTGTGGATGCTGGTGAAGGACAACGCGTCCGTTGCGGGCTACGACGGCTCCATCCTCACCGTGGGCTTCGCGCAGGACGGTCCGCGCCGGTCCCTGCTCGGCCGTGGCGGGGACCAGGTGCTCGCCGAGGCGGTGCACCGTGTGCTGGGCATCCGCCCCGAGCTGGACCTCATCCTCGGCGGCGACGCCCCCCGCCCGGGTGCCCAGCAGCCCACTCCCCAGGCCCCTGCCACCCCGGCTCCCGCTCCGGCCCAGAGCCAGAGCCAGAGCCAGAGCCAGAGCCAGAGCCAGAGCCAGAGCCAGAGCCAGGCTCCCACACCCTTCCGTCCGCAGAGCCGGCGCGCGCCGTCCCCCGTAGCCGAGGGCCGTCTGCAGCCGGCCACGTCCTGGCCGGCACCGCCGCCCTCGGGTGGCTCCGCACCGTCGACGCCAGTGCCGTCGTCGCCCGTATCGCCACCCTCGGGTGGCCCCGCACCGGCGTCACCGATGCCCTCGTTCTCGCCGACTCCGTCTGCGGAGGGCTCCGGCCGTCCCGGGGTGCGCCGTCCGGCGGCCGAGACCACCCCGGCTCCTGCCCCCTCTGCCGACGGCTGGGGCCGGCCCGAGGACGAGCCGCCCGCCTGGGAGGACGCCTCCGCGCCGCCCGAGGACCCGTGGGATGCGCTGCCGGAGTTCGACCCGGACTCGGACCAGGAGGACTCCCCCGGCCCGGACGGCTGGGTCCCCTCCGCCGAGGACGGCCCCGACGCCCCCGCCCCGCAGTTCTCCTCCAGCCCTTCCGGCCCCTCCGGCTGGGACGGCCCCGTGCCCACGCCCGCCGACTGGGGTGCACCGCCCTCGCCCGGCCAGAGCCCTGCCACCGCAGCTCCGGCCGAGGCCGCGCCCACGCCCAGCGCTGACGAGGCTCGCCGCGCCTACGATCCCGGCCCCCTCGTGCGCGAGGAGGAGCACAGCATCCCCGTGTTCGCCCGCCCCGAGGCCGAGCTGCGCGCCGAGTTCGCCGCCCGCTTCGGCGCCACCCGCCCAGCCGGCTTCGACGCTTCCCCGGGCACCGTCACACCACCCACTGCGGCTGATCGCGGCGCTCCCGCCCGTGAGGCAGCCCCGCAGACACCCGCCAGCCGGGCCGCCGCCCATGGGCAGGCTCCCGAAGGTGGCACGGATGCCGCAGCCGACGTCGGCGAGGAGGGCTCCTCGACGTACGAGGACCCCCAGCCCGGCGCCGCCTCCCTGGACGGGCCCACCCCCACGAGCCCGGCCCGCCCCACCCAGGACGACACCCCCGACCCCGGCGTCCCCGCCGAGCACCACGAGGACGGCGGCCCGGCCGGTTCCGCCAGCCCCCGCACCTCCCGCACAGCGCCCGACGGGCACAGCGCCCCGGCCGCCGGCACCGCCGCCACGCCACCGGCCGGATCAGGGCACCCGCACAGCCTGTACCCCGCCCTCATGGAGCGTGTGCAGGCCGGTGGGCCCTTCGACCCGCCCGTCAACGCCACCCCGGCAGGGCACACCCCACCGGCACAGGGCGGCAACGCTGCGGAGCGCAGCAGCGCCCCGGAGGGCACCGGCGCAGCACCAGTGGAGTCCGCACCCCCGACCGCCGGGGGGCGTCCCAGCGCGGCCGCCCTCTCCGCCTCGGCCCCCGCCCCGGCGGATCCGGCAGGTCCCCCCGCCCTGGATCCGAGGGCGGCGGCCATCCGGGCCGCCCGGGAGGCCGCCCGCGGCGGCGGCCCGCGCCCCGAGGAGCCGGCCGCCCCGGCCCCCGGCACCCCCACGGAATGGACGGAGGACGTCGCCAGCGACGACGACCTCACCCTCGAAGACTCCGGCCTGGTCGGTCGGCCCGTCGTCGAGCGGCTGCTCGGTGCGCGCCTGCTCGAGGAGCGGCCCCACCCCGACGCCCGCTGACCCGGGCCGGTCCGGACACGAACGCACCATGGCCGGCGTCGCCCCACGGCGACGCCGGCCCCCACCGCACGATCGGGGCCGCCGCCCCAGGACAAGGACGTGAGACGTGTACGAAGGCGCCGTCCAGGAGCTCATCGACGAGCTCGGCCGTCTACCGGGCATCGGCCCGAAGTCCGCGCAGCGCATCGCCTTCCACATCATGGAGGCGGACACCGCGGACATGCTCCGCCTGGCCGATGCCATCCGCACCGTGAAGGACAGGGTCCGGCTGTGCTCGGTGTGCTTCAACGTGTCCGAGCAGGAGGTGTGCGCCCTCTGCCGCGACGACCGCCGCGACGCCACCCAGCTGTGCGTGGTCGAGGAATCCCAGGACGTGATGGCCATGGAACGCACCCGCGCCTTCCAGGGCCGCTACCACGTGCTCGGCGGCGCCATCAATCCGATCGCCGGGATCGGCCCCGAGCAGCTGCACGTGCGCGAGCTGCTCACCCGGCTGCAGGACGACACCGTCCAGGAGGTCATCCTCGCCACCGACCCCAACCTCGAGGGCGAGGCCACCGCCACCTACCTCGGTCGGCTGCTCGGCGGCACCGGCATCCGGGTCAGCCGCCTGGCCTCCGGACTGCCCGTGGGCGGAGACCTCGAGTACGCGGACGAGGTCACCCTCGGCCGGGCCTTCGAGGGCCGCCGCATCATCAGCGGCTGACCCCCTCCCCCGCATACGACGGCGCCGCGCCCCCACCGGGGAGGGTGCGCGGCGCCGTCGTCCCCCGACCCCGCCGGGTCCGGCCCCCCCCCACACAGGCGATGCGGGTGCCGGGGGCCCCCCCGCCCCAGGGGGTGTCCAGGCGCCGCAGGCCCCCCCACAA
>NZ_JAXFPG010000026.1:0-36978 GCF_034179925.1 Micrococcus sp.
CGCCTCGGCCGTGGTGACGCCGGTGGCGATCACCCGCCAGAACTGGCGTTGGACCTCTCGTGAGGGCTGTGGCCTGCCGGGCGAGCGCATCGGGGCCCGCAGGGCCCGATCCGCTCTCCATTGCCGCCGTGTCCCCTCGGGTACGTCACTGATCTTCCTCGCCCAGTCCTTGTTGGCCATCGCCCATACCTCCAGTGATTCTGGGGGTGTTGCGACGACCGATTGAATCCACCTTGGAAGCCGCGGTCCGAGTGCACGATGCACCCGGCTACCACGTCGGTGCCTCCGCGGCGGGCCACGGCCTGCTCGAGCGCGTTCACGGCCAACGAGGCCTGCATCCGGTCGGCCGTGGAGTACCCCACGATCCGTCCGGCGTAGAGATCCTTGATCGCGCAGAGGTAGAGCTTGCCCTCACCGGTGGGGTGTTCGGTGATGTCGGTCAGCCAGAGCCGGTTGGGCTCCTCGGCGGAGAAGTCCCGGCGGACGCGGTCATCGTGCACGGGCGGGCCGGGCCGGCGCCCGTTCTTGCCGCGCTTGGCCCCGAACGCGCAGTGCCATCCGTTCTGGTGGCAGAGCCGCCAGGCAGTCCGGGTGGCCATGGGTTCCCCGGCCGCCTCGGCCTCGTCCCGCAGCAGCCGGTACCCGAACTCGGGATCGTTGAGGTGCGCGTCGTGGAGGGCGTTGGCCCGGTGAGCGGCCTCCACCTCCGCGGTGGTGACAGGGTTCTGAAGCCAGCGGTAGTAGGGCTGGCGGGCGAGCTTGAGGACCCGCAAGGACACCACGACCGGGATCTGGTCGGCGGCGAGCTCGGACACGAGCGGGTACATCATTTTTTCGGCTTAGTTCGCCTGGGAGAGGTAGGCCGCGGCGCGGCGTAGGACTTCGTTCTCATGCTCGAGCAGCCGGATCCTGCGGCGGGCTGCGCGGAGTTCTTCGGCCTCGGCCTTGGTGGTGCCGGGGGTGTTGCCGGCTTCGATCTCGGCTTGGCGCATCCAGTTCGTCAGACAGGACTCGCTGATGCCGAAGTCCTTCGCGATCTGCTTCACGTGGGTGCCGGGCTCACGGTTCTGGGCGACGCGGACGACGTCGTCGCGGAACTTTTGGGGGTAGGGGGCGGGCATGGTGCACATGCTTCCCTGCGGTGTGGGAACACCACAGATTGTGTGTCACCTATACGTGCATCAGTCCCGGACGTGTGCGCTCACTATGAGATTCGGCTGAGTGCAGGACATGGGGGGGCTGGGGGTTGACTTGTTCCCTGCCTTCTAGGTGTGATACACCTGGGAAGGAGAAGAGCGGCCTCTCCGCCCCGACCTCCAGGCGAGGTCGCCGACCCCAAGCGGAACGAAGGGGGGTGCAACATGAGTCTCAACGACAAGGCCCAGGACATGGGCAACTTCGAGTCGGATTTCACGTGGTCCGATGTCAAGATTGTCGACGACACGGAGTCGCTGTTCTTCGGCGGTTCTCTCGCTGCTAGCAAGATGTGACATGATTCACGGCAGCGCGGTGGGATGGATCGCCCATCCTGGGCGGTCCATCCCATCCGTATTCAAAGGGGAAAGTGTGATCGTTCTCGGTCTTAATGGATATTTGAATGCAGACCACGATGCATCGGCTGCACTAGTGGTGGACGGAGTCGTGGAAGCCGTCGTGGAAGAAGAGCGGCTGATCCGGCGTAAGCGCGCTCCAGGGATGCATCCGGTAAACGCTGCGGCGGAGGTTCTCTCCGTGGGTTCCGTCAAGGCAGAGGACGTAGACGTGATTGCCTACCCCTGGCGCCCAGATCTATTGGGGGAGTCGGCCGATCAGGAACGCAACCGGATAATCCAGGATCTGAGGGATAGCGGGATCGAGGTCAACCCTGAGGTTCCTGTCGAATTCATCCAGCACCACGAGTCCCACGCCTGGTCTGGGCTTGCCTTTGTTGCCCCTGAGCGCCGGAAGGAATGTCAGATTCTTGTCCTGGATGGGTCGGGCGAGGATTCCTCCGGAGCAGTGTTCCGTTGCGAGGGTATGCATCTCGTCACAGACAGCATCTTCTCGGTTCAATCGTCAGCCGGAGCGATGTACGAGGCGGCCACGGAGTTGGCTGGTTTCGGATGGGGTGAAGAAGGCAAGTTGATGGGCCTCTCTTCCTATGTGGAACGGGGAACGCTACCGTGTTCCGAAGTCGAACGGTTGAAGCGGTGTATAGCTCAAGAAGAGGCGGGTCAGAGAAGCGCAGCGACTGACAAACTCTACGCCGACAGTCTGGCGAGATGGAGCCAGCTGGTGACCGCTGCAGCAGGCCCTCGACGTGCCACCTTCATAGGACGAGCGTTTGTGGCGGCAGTGGCTCAGGCGGCACTGGAGGAGAGAATCGCGGAGCTAGTCGGTGCTTTCCGCTCCAGGACGGTGGTCTTTGCCGGGGGCACCGCGCTGAACTGCGCAAGTAACGGCAAGCTGGCGGTCACTCTGCAACGACAGGGGCGAGAACTCGTGGTCCCCCCTTGCGCCAACGACTCTGGGTAGCTCTGGGCGCCGCAGTCGCGGTTGCGGCGAGGACAGATGTCATCGGGCACGTCGAGTCTGCCCATCTAGGGCGCTCTATGGGCATTGCCGATGCTGCGGACATCGCGGCTCAGGAGGGGTTGACCCTACGCGAGGCCGGCCCCATGGACGTGGCGGAGAGGCTTGCGGAGGGGCAGGTGCTCGGGTGGCTCGACGGCCGCTCAGAGATTGGGCCCAGAGCCCTCGGGGGACGGTCCATCATGGCAGACCCGTCATCCACCCGTGTACGTGACATCGTGAACGTGATGAAGGGACGAGAGACCTGGCGCCCCCTGGCTCCCTCGGTGTCCCCCTCCGAATTCGACCGTTCCTTTAGCGGGGTACCTAACGCATTCATGCTACAGGCGGCTGCGGTGAGGGAAGAAGCCTCCGGCCTGGCCGGTGTCACTCACGTCGACGGCACTGCTCGGCCCCAGGTCGTCGATCACACCCAGGCGGCGTATCTAAACGTCATCACAAGCCTGGGCGAGATGAGAAGTGGTCCACATGCGGTGATCTGCACCTCGTTCAACAGGGCAGGGGAACCCATTGTCTATTCCATGGACGACGGGCTCTGCAGCGCTCGGGGTCTAGGGTTGCATGCACTGGCCGGTGACGGATGGTTGATTGAGTTGGAAGGACGGGGAAGCCAATGATCTCGGAGAACGAGAGAACGAATCTGGGTAATGAGGTTCGGATTACCTTGGAAGGGTGCGATCCGAATGTGTTGAATTCCCCCGCACTTATTACGGGTATCGTCCGAAACATTTGCGCCGCGCTTGAGGTCGAGATTCGGGAAGAGATTTGCCACACATTCGAGCCCCATGGGGTGTCGGTGATTGCGATTCTGGCCGAGTCGCACTGTGCAATCCATACCTGGCCAGAAGAAGAGCGGCGTGCGGCCACTGTGGACATCTTCACTTGTGGGGCGGTTGATCCCGTGACTGTTGTACCTCTGGCGGCCAGGGCACTGGGCTCGACCTCGTCTAGCTTCACCATGACGGAGCGGCCTCTTGCAACAACCCCGGCGGTCCGAACTTATCCGGGGTTCCCGGAGTATATCCTTGCCGCCCCGCCTTACGGCCACTTTGCGCGCCCCACGTTCAGGCGGGGTATTGGTCGGGAGTACTTGCTGGAGCCAGAGGGGCTGAGCTGGTCTCGCTTCTTTACTTCGGACTCCTATCGGCCTCCCGCCGGTAAGGACATCCTCCTCCTCCATCCCTGCTCATGGGCGAAGCCTTATGACTTCTCCGAGTACATTGCCCGCCTAAGGGCGGTGACTGACAAGCACGATCGCGTCCATCGCGTAGTAATTTCGAATGTTGGTCTTGTCCCCTTCGAATACCAGATGAATGAGTTTTTCTGTAGCTACGACTATATGGATGTGTCCGGGGGTCATCCCTCAGGGGAAGAAGATCCCCGCGCGCTGTTCCGAGCTCTGACCTCGGACCGTATACGCAGTTATGTATCTGCTCATAAGGAACACTACAAGGCGGTCGTGCTTCTGGGACACCCTGTCGCCCACGGGTATCACGAGGCGGTTTCCAAGGTGTCGCGAGAGTCCGGTTTGATTGGGTTTCAGGCTCCCCGAGCAGAGACGTACCGTGCGGCGATGGAGGAAAGCCGGGGCGAGCGGGACGTCGACGCTCCCCTCTTTAACGCCCGTTCATTGGAGGAACTCTCCCGCGGCCTCGGTGCCGTAGAGAAGGAGCTGAACAGAGTGCGCGCGGTGACCCATGGGTGAATTCACTGTCGTCATCCCGGTGAAGGACGACATGAGAGTGGGCAGGTGTCTGGCCTCGTTCGATGAAGCCCGAGCTCACCCTCTCGTTGTTATGAACGATCCCACACAGGAGGTGCGGGAGCTCGTGGAGCGAGCGGGCTGTGACAGTTTGACCCTTCCTACAGCTGGTGGGCCAGCAGCATGCGAGGCCGGTATGCAGGGTGCAGGAACAGCTTCCGTCCTGTTCATGGACAGCGATTGTGTGTTCCATCCTGGGGCTCTTACTGCCTTCGCGGAGGCCGTCGGCACGGCAGATTTTGTTCGAGGAGTCACGATCTTTCGCCATCACACGCGGCTTCAGAGAGTTGTCGCTCGTTCGCGAGTCCGCCACACCAACATGCCACAGATGCTCTTCAAAGTGCCGTTGCTGGTTGACAGGAGGGTATTGCCCAAGATTGGAGGATATCTGTTCGACTCCCGTCTGGCCTGGACGGAGGACTTTGATCTGACTATGCGTGTCAGGTCCTCAGGCGCTACCACCCGCGTTCTCAGGGAAGGAGTGGTGATCCACGACGCCTTGACACCCCTCCGAGATCTGACATCCGCCTATCGCTACGGGCAGGGCCATCGTGGTGGGGTCCGACTCGGACTCGACGGATATAAGACGGTGTCGTGGAAGTCCGCGCTGAGCCTCCCGTGGGGGGCCATAAGACGGGACGATCCCACTCTCGCCTTCTACGACCATCTGTTCAATCTCAGTTTCACGGCGGGGTACAAGTTCGCATCCGCCTCGGAAGGTAGGCGCCTCGATGACCTCTCCTGACCTGTGCAAGCCGACCAACGACGGGTCGGTCGACGCCTACGACCGGCTTTCCCTGGTCTACGACGGGCTCATCCCCGACCCTGATGGGTTCGTGGACTTCTATACGGGCGTCTGCGGATCCACGCCGCGCCGAGTGCTCTACGTCGGTTGTGGGACGGGACGACTCCTGGAGACTCTTGTGACAGGTGGTCATGAATGCGTGGGGGTGGACCCATCGTCCGAGAGCGTGGAGATTGCGCGCCGGCGACTGGAAGAGGTCGGCGCGCCGAGCCAGGTGCAGGTGGACCGGTTGCCCGAGCTCTCTGGAGTGCAGGGCACCTTCGATGTGGTTGTGGTCGCTGGCGGTGCGTTTGAGTACCTTCTCACCACACGTGATCAGGTAGCGGCGTTGAGGCGTGTCGCGAGTCTCCTCGCGCCCGGGGGGTGTCTGGCACTTGATGTGTCGGTTCCTCCCTTCGCTACAGATGACGCTCGCGGAAATTACCGGGGTGATATGGATGAGGAGCTCGTGAGAGAGGTCGGGTT
Organism: Micrococcus sp.; assembly: GCF_034179925.1. Taxonomy (GTDB): domain Bacteria; phylum Actinomycetota; class Actinomycetes; order Actinomycetales; family Micrococcaceae; genus Micrococcus. The sequence goes on from NZ_JAXFPG010000026.1 coordinate 5,604, forward strand.
GTTGTCATCCGAGGTGCGTTTCGGGTACGACCATTTCCTGCAGCTGGTCCGGAGCACCTGCACTTTCAACTTCGGCAGCGACCGTGATCCGCTCACGGTCGAGTACATGACGCGTTATACGACGCAGGCCGAATGGCAACTCCTCCTGGAGGTCGCAGGCCTGAGGGGGAGGGTATATGGCGACTTCTACCACGGACCCGTTACCCGGCGGTCGAGCAACCTGGTGATCCTGGCCGAAGGGGGCACTCAATGAAGCGGCGTCTCGTGATCGCCGCCCACGCTGACGACGAGACAATCGGCTGTGGAGGCACGATCTTAAAGTATGCGGAGGCCGGGGCTGACGTCTTTGTCGGTGTTCTCACCCGTGACGCCAGCGATGAGCAGCATCAGCTCCGTCATGGTGAGGCCGAAGCGGCGTGGTCGACTCTCGGCGTGGCCCGGAGTGACTGGGCCATGATGCGGTCACACCCTCTCACGGTGGGTGAGTCGAGTGTCGACGCAGTGGTCGGTTGGCTTGAAACGTTCCGCCCAGATTTGGTCTTCGTCCCGCACCCGGGAGAGGAGGATCCTGACCATGCGGTGGTATCGCGTGTGGTTGCGAGCGCCATGTTGCGGTCAGGTCACTTCCGTCGGGTCCTGGGGTATGAGGTGTGGACGCCCATCCCACGTCCGGCACTGTTCGAGGACGTTACCGACGTAATGCAGCAGAAGATAGAGGCGATCCAGTGTTTCACGACGCAGATGAATGAGCGTGACTATGCTGCGGGGGCCGCAGGCCTGAACCGGTTCCGTGGCGTGACGACCGGAAACGGGCGTTTCGTCGAGGCATTCACCCTGGTGCAGCTGTGACCGGCGGCGGCATGAACGACGCCGTGGTGGATCCCGTGGGCAATCTGTCCTCCCTCACGGTTGCGCTGTGGGTCGATTCGGGAAGCCGGCACGAAGTTCCGGCAGCCCGAGGGGCGGCTCACGTCCTTGAGCACCTTGTGACGACCACACGCTCGGAAGAGGGCAATCTCTCCGATCTGTGCGACGCGCTGGGGGGACGTTCCGAAGCGATCACCACACCCGAGTTCACGATGTATGCGGCGACACTCCCTCGGGGCCGTTTCGCAGAAGGGTGGTGTCTGCTGCGGGATCAATTCCTTCGGCCAGATTTGAGCCGTGCCCGCCTTGAGGCTGAAAGGTCGGTCGTTCTGGATGAGATCGCTGGCACTCGAGCTGATCATGGCAGATTCATCCACGAATTGGCCTTGTCGAACCTGCTCGGTCATCATCCCCTGGGATACCCGGCTCGAGGGATGCCTGATGATGTCGTTAAGCTGACCGTCGCGGACATTGCCGCTGAGCACCAGGGTCAGCTCGCCTCGAGGGTCGTCCCGATCGCGTCCGGTGGGGTCGACCCAGACGAGGTCGCGGAAGCCTTCGAGGCGTTCACCTCATCAGCTCGGACGGACAAGAGCGTAGCGATACGCACCGGGGAAGCTGTTCGGGACCCTCGTATGGATTATGTACATGAGAAAGTGTCGAGCCCCCGCAGTCACGTCCTCGTCTCATGGATTTTACTGGATCGACGTCCAGCGGACGACTTCCCTCTATCGGTAGTGAACCGGCTTTTGGGGGGCACCGCGACGGGCGCGTTGCAGGTAGCTTTCGCTGGTCAGGAGGGCGAGTACTCCTGTTACACGTACCGCTCTGTCTTTTCAGACTGCGCCCTGCTGTCTGCATACGCATCCTGCGGATCGGGCGCGATCAAGGAGACGATCGAAAGAATTCTCAGGGCCGTCGAGTCTGCGTGGTCGGGGGTCCTCAACGACCCGTCTTCCCTCCACCGTGCCAGCCAGGCTCTCAACGGCTCGCTAGCTATCGGAATGGAGTCGACCCGCCTACGGGTGAACTGGATCGGCCGGTCGATGCTGGACAGGACTGCGCACCTGCATCCGATCATCGGGCCCGCCGACCCGGTGGCCGCTATGGTGAGCCCGACCGCGGTGGACAGCTTGCATGCGCGCCTCCGAGGCCCTCAAGTGACAGTGTTGGAAGGAGTGAGCGGAAGATGAGTCGTCTGGAGCTTCTCGAACGGGCCTACCAGCGGTTTGTCGAACTCGAGAATGAGGAGTGGGGTGAGGGAGAGCTGGCAGCTGTTCGTCGCTACACGTGGACTGTCTGGTACCGACCGTCGCGGCTCCAGTTCGCCCGTCTGGCGGCAGAGTGTGTGTCAGGTGAGCGAGTCTATGCAGGTGGGTTGCCCCGCTTGCACCGCAAAGTCCAACAGGCCTTGAGCGTTGCGGGTGACGTTATCGTGCCCGCGCTGGTGGCCCCTGAGATGGCCGAAACGACCCCCAGCCCGCTTGAGGCGGACCCGAGCTTGGGACAGATCGTTTGTGACGTTGAAAGTCGTGCCCGCATGGCCAAAGTCATCCGCCGGGACTTCCCTTACGGGGCTCGTCTCGCCCTTTTGGGGGACGACGATCTAGTTGGCTGCGCTGTAGCAGGCGAGGACTACCCGGCAGTGGTCTACGACATCGACCCCCGGGTGGGAGACCTCATCGGCTCCCATCCCCATCTCGAGTTCAAGTGTCACGATATCCGGCTCCCTATGAGGGAGCAGGGCTGCTACGAGGCCGTTCTCCTCGACCCAGCAGACGGCTCTGTAGCCTTGGGCAAGTGGTTGGAACGGGCGGACGAATGCCTCTCTCCGGAAGACGGTGCCCGTGTGTACCTCTCGGTAAACCCTTGGAGGCTTGGCCGACGCTGGGCCCAGGTAATCGCTGAGTGTCTTCGCAACGGAATGATCCCTTGTGGCCGCCACCCGCGGCTTAAGGCGTATCCCCAGGGCAGCGATGGTCTAGTCGAGACGGACCTATGGGTGTTCGAACGGGCTTCAATTCCTTCCGCCTTGCCCCACCCCTATTTAGATATCGAGGTATTCAGGTGAAACTTGACACTGCTGCATCGCGGGTGTGGAAGGATCGGTCCCTCCTGCCCATCGCCGTCGCGACTATCGCAGCGGGCCTCTCTTTCTATGTGCCGGTCAGTGCCCTCTTTCTGACGTCGCGAGGACTTTCGCTGGGGAATATCTTCCTTCTGGAGAGTATTCTGCTGGCCAGCATTCTTATCTCGGAAGTCCCCGCCGGGATCGTTGCCGACAGGGTGGACCGTCGGTGGGTGATCCTTAGCGGCTTCGTCTTCAATGCCGTCGCTGAGGTGCTATTCGCCTTAGGCGACTCTTTCGGCATGTTCGCAGTGTCCTTCTTTATCAGCGGATTGGGCATCGCCATGCTGACGGGGGTTCAGGACGCTTACATCTACGATTCCCTGGGGGAGGAAGCTGACGAGGTATCGGTCGGTGTGTGGGGCCATCTGAGTGCCTTGGAGCTGGGGGCGGGGGTTATCGGATCCGTCGCCGGCGGTGTGATGGCAGCCCGGGACATATCTTTGCCGGCCACCGCAGCCGCAGGTGTCGCGATTGTGGCGGCGGTAGTCGTCATGTTCCTGCCAGGACAACGTCCTTCGAACGATGAGGAGCCCGAGACCTCCTGGTCCGGTCTGAGGCGGGGGGCGGGACTGCTCTTCACTAACCCCATACTGCTGTATACGGCGGTCGCTTCGAGCGCGGTATTCGTCATTTTCAACGCCGTCTTCACCCTCAACCAGCCACTGTTCCAGACTACTGACGTACCGGTAGCACTGTGGGGGGTCATCGGAGGTGGCGCCCAGCTGGTGGCCGCGCTATACAACCACTTTGCCGGATCCGTGGTCGACCGCCTCGGCCGAAGGAACGGTCTCCTCCTGGCCATGGGATACGGTGCCGGCGGGTTCGGCCTGATGGTGATCCCGCACCCCGTGGCCGTTGTTGCCGGGTTTGTCCTTGTGGTTCTAGGCATGCATGCCCGTGGGCCCATCACAAGGGCTGTTGCCAATAAGGTAATCCCGTCGCATCGCCGCGCGACGGTCCTAAACGTTGCAAGCACAGTGGGTAGCGTGGTAGGCATCGCGGTGAACCCTCTCATCGGGTGGGGGGCTGAGCGTAGCCCGGGGGCCACCGTTGGTGTGATCGCGATCGTATTGGCGCTTATGGCGGCCTCATGGATCCCAATCGCTGATCGGTACCTGGACGAGGAGCAGGCTGGGGAGGATCGCCAGCCAGAAGCGGACACGGGCCCCCAGGGCCTCGATGATGAGAGAGAGAAGGGTGCCCTGTGACGCACGAACTGAAAACAGTGGCTGTTCTCCTAAGTGGAGGTCTTGATTCGACTGCCGCCATGGCCGTGGCAGACCGCGAAGCAGATCTCAGGCTCGCTATTTCCGTCGACTACGGGCAGCGTCACCGGCGTGAGATCAATTCGGCTCGTCGCGTGGCCGAAATGTACCGCACGCCCCTGATGGTGCTGGACCTACGTGGTTGGGGGCGTTCCTTGAAGGGGTCTGCCCTTACGGACCCTTCGGTGACAGTGCCCGCTGACTCGTACGATGCCGACTCCATGGCGGTAACCGTCGTGCCTAACCGCAACGCAACCATGCTCATGGCTGCAGCCGGGGTGGCAGATGCGTGGGGGATCGAGGAGGTCTGGACCGCCGTTCACTCCGGTGACCATGCGATCTACCCCGATTGTCGCCCGGAATTCATAGCGTCGGCGGCGGAGACCACGGAGCTGGGGACGGGTGGCCATGTGACCATCCGTGCTCCTTTCGTACACATGGACAAAGCCCAGATCGTGACCACCGGAGCCCATTTTGGGGCACCGTTCGAGCTCACCTGGTCGTGTTATGAGGGCGGTGACGCACACTGCGGCGTGTGCGGTACGTGTCGCGAGCGGGCGGAGGCGTTCGAGCGCGCCGGTGTCACTGACCCCACCTTTTATCGAAAGGACTGAACATGTACGCAGAGATCAGCAAGGACTTTGACTTCTCAGCCTCACACCGGCTCGACGGTCTTCCCAGGGTGCACCAGTGCTCGCGGCTTCATGGGCACAATTATCGGGTGCGCCTCAGCATCGTGGGCTCCATAGTGGAACCGGGATTCGTGGTCGACTATGGAGAGCTGGCGTTCTTCAAAAGATGGATGGATGAGACCCTGGACCACCGCCACCTGAACGACGTCATGGATAGCAACCCTACGGCGGAGAACTTGGCGGCCTGGATGGCATCTCTGGTGGGTGAGCGGCTCCGGGCAATGGGCCACAAGAATGTCACCATGATCAAGGTCTCCGTCTCGGAGACGCCGAAGACTTGGGCGATGGTTACACGGACCATGGTGCCACGCGCGCTCGAGGGGGAGATGTGACGTTTAAGCCAGGGGATCGCCTGTCCTCAAAGGACGGCGTGGAGTCGTTCGCACCGGAGGAGGCACGGCTCCCCATTAGTGAGATATTCGGGCCCACGATCCAGGGTGAAGGCCCCTTCTCAGGGCGCGTCTGCTCTTTCCTCCGTTTTGGGGGATGCAATCTTGGCTGTTGGTGGTGCGACTCGGCATACACGTGGGACGGACGAAACTACGACCTGCGGGAAGAGATCGTCATGCGGTCTGCTGAGGAGGTACTGGATCTGGTCCCGATGAGTCCCATCTGCGTCGTCACCGGCGGGGAACCCCTGCTTTACCAGCGGCGCCCCACTTTCATGGACGTTGTCAAGGCCTTGGCGAGAAGGGGGCAGGCGGTCCACATCGAGACTAACGGGACTGTAGAGCCGCTTCCCGAGTTGGCCGATCTCGTCGAGGTGTTCGTGGTCTCCCCGAAGTTGCCCCACGCGCGAGCTCAGCGGGGACGAGTGTCCCCGGCCTTGCACCCAGGGTGGGGGATAATAGGGCGTCGAGAGTCCGTACATCTCAAAGTCGTGGTCGAATCTGAGTCGGATGTGGCCGCCGCGGTCCGTTTGGCTGATGAGAATCATTGGGATCGGAGTCGTGTGTGGGTGATGCCCGAGGGTGCGGACAAGGGCAGTCTCGACAGAAAATGGGCCATGGTGTGTGAATGGGCCACGGCTCGTGGAGTCAATGTCTCCCATCGCCTCCACGTCCTCGCATGGGGCGAGGAACGGGGGCGTTGACTTGGAGGATGCTCTGGCCGGCGAGACGAGCTGTTGTGGGTCATGAGGTTCTTGACACGAGGGCCGGGGTGAGATGAGACGAGCGGGCTCCGCCTCGCAGGATGGGAATTGCGACATCCACTCATCCGCGGAAGGACGCCCGCTCGTGACTCACGCTAACGCACCCCTGACTCCCCCCGGCCGTCTCAGAATGGTCCAACGCCACCTGAACGACGGCATCCCCCAAGCGCACGTGGCCGCTTAAGTTCCGCGTCAGTCGGCCCACGGTGGCCACCTTGGTGGCCCGCTACCGCGCCGAGGGCGAGGCAGGACTGCAGGACCGCTCGAGCCGACCCCACCACTGCCCCGCCCAGCTCGACACCGCGATCCTGGCCGAGATCGAGGCCCTGCGCCGGGAGCTGAAGTGGTCCGCACGACGCATCCATCACCACCTCGTCTCCGTAGGCCACCAGCTGTGCCTGCGCACCGTGGGGAGGTGGCTGCACCGGGCCGGGATCTCCCGGTTGCCAGACCTCGCACCCACGGGTGAGGACCTGCGCCAACGACCTCAGAAGATCACCGCCCGCGGCCCGGGGCACATGGTGCACCTGGACGTGAAGAAGATCGGAAAGATCCCCGAGTGGGGAGGCTGGCGTGCTCACGGCCGGGACTCTCAGAACGCGCGAGCGGCCAAGCGCGGGCCTGGCCGGCGGGTCGGGTACACGTACCTGCACTCGGCGATCGACGCGTTCACCCGCCTGGCGTACACCGAGGCGTTGGAGGACGAGAAGGCGGTGACCACGATCGGGTTCTACTGCCGGGCGAGGGCGTTCTTCGCCGCCCATGGCATCACCGCGGACCGGGTGGTCACGGACAACGGGAACAACTACCGGGCCGTGGACTTCACCGCCGAGGTGGTCTCGCTCGGGGGCCGGCACCACCGGATCCGCCCGTACACCCCGCGTCACAACGGGAAGGTCGAACGGTACAACCCGCTCATGGTGGACGAGGTCCTCTACGCTCGCCCCTACACCTCAGAGAACCAGCGGCGTGAGGCCCTGCAGGTGTGGGTGAACCACTACAACTACCATCGGCCTCATACCTCCTGCGGGAACATCCCGCCGGCCTCACGGGCCCCGGCGCGTGTCAACAACGTCATGCCCTCCTACAACAAGCCACCAGGCTGCGGGTCAGTGCCCTCGGATCAGAGCGAGGGCTTCTGCGCGAGTGGCCGGATCCCGGAAGTGGCCGCGGACTGCGGAGGTCATCGTCATGGAACCGGGCTTCTGCACGCCGCGCATGGCCATACAGAGGTGTTCGCATTCCATCACCACGATGGCGCCTGAGGCCCCGAGATAAGTCATGAGGGCTTCAACGATCTGAGTGGTGAGCCGTTCCTGGACCTGGGGGCGGTGTGCGTACAACTCAACAAGGCGGGCCAGCTTGCTCAGTCCGGTGACCTTACCGTGAGAACCAGGCAGGTAGCCGATATGAGCGTGCCCGTGGAAGGGGAGGAGGTGATGCTCGCAGGTCGAGTAGAAGGGGATGTCCTTGACTACCACTAGCTCGGAATGCTGGATGTCAAATGCCGTGGAGAGCAGTCGCGCGGGGTCGTCGGCCAGGCCCGAGAACAGTTCGGCATAGGAACGAGCAACGCGTTGTGGTGTTTCGAGGAGCCCTTCACGTTCAGGGTCCTCACCGATTGCGATCAGGATCTCACGAACCGCGGCTGCGATACGCTTCTGGTCGACGGTGGTATGGGACATGAATCTTTCGTCCTCGGCGTGCTTCTCTATACTCACTGGCACATCATCTCCTTGTCGGTCTGGTCCAACGCTACGGAGCGAAGGCGGGTAGGCCGCACGGCCGGTGGCCAGCGCAATGAGCGTCTGATCTTGGCGGACCCCCCACCTGCCCAGTGGAAGGCGCCTATTCAATGAACCTATGTATAGGTTCTATTGTTAGCGACACCTTTGTTGACGGTGTGTCAAAGCTTCCGGAGTGGGATCGAGGGGTCTGGGTGCCGACCCTCTCGCCCTCTCGCGTGTGCCACAATAACAATAAACTGCTACAGGGACTGATGCCGAACGGGTGGTTGGAGGAGGACATGCGAGCGGTGCCGAACCGCAAGCAACGGGTGGTTTTCTGGGTTCCCCGGGATGTGCATCGGGACAAGGTCGGCACCGGGAACCGGTGGGATTCGGGGTATCCCTTCGGGCTGGGGGGTGCCGCGCCGATGGACGGTGCGGTGTTCACGCAGTACGACACAGTTCCGCCGATCAAGGACGTGTATCTGGTCATGAAGGTGCTGCAGCGCAATGCGCGTGAGGCGGCGGCAAGGACGGCGACACCTCCGAGGATCTACCGGCCCGTGCACATGGGCCCGGTCGTGGGCGGGCGTCGGGCGGTGGCGCCGAACGTGCCGGCGAAGGACGAGGCCTCGGAGTGAGGGCGGCGGTGGAGAAGGACCTGGCATGAGGACTGTTCCCCGGGTGGTGGGACTTGATTCTGAGCCGCACCATCCGGGGAGCAGTTCAGGCCAGGGGCCGTCGTCGTCCCATCAGGGGAGGCCGCCGCTCAGGCGGCAAGCCAGAGGTCCGGGCCGAAGATCTCGTAGCGGATGGAGGCGGCGGGCACGCCGGCGTCGATCAGCGTGGACCGGGCGGTCTGCATGAAGGCCAGGGGGCCGCAGAGGATGACCTCGGCGCCCTCGGGCAGGTCCACGGCGGCGGCGTCGAGCCGGCCCTCGTGCACGGTGACGCCCTCGGCGGCCTCCTCGGGGACGACGCCGAGCCACAGGTGGGCCTGCGCGGAGGGCAGGGCGGCCACGGAGCCGAGCACCTGGTCGCGCAGGGCGATGGAGTCCCAGGAGGCGTCGGCGTGGAGAAGGTGCACGGTGCGGGAGGAGCCCTGCTCGGCGAGGGCGGAGAGGATGGCAGCGGCCGGGGTGATGCCGATGCCGGCGGTGAGCAGCACCAGCGGGGCGTCGGAGTCGGTGAGGGCGACATCGCCGTAGGGGTTGGAGAGCTCGACGATGTCGCCGACCTCCACCTCCTGGACCAGCACGGGGGAGACCTCGCCGGCCTCGTCGAGCTTGACGGTGATGAGGCGGTGGTCGGTGGCGGCGGCGTCTCCGGAGAGGGAGTACTGGCGGGCCTGGCGCAGGCCGTCGTCGAGGCGGACGCGCACGGAGACGTAGCCGCCGGGGTAGCCGGGGGTCACGGGGGTGTCGTCGGCGGGCTCGAGGCGGAGGGTGACGGCGGCGTTGCCGGCGGGCTCCTTGGCGGCCACGCGCCAGGGGGTCCACATCCTGTCGTTGGCCTGACGGGCGTAGAGGTCCTTCTCGAGGCGGATGAGGGCGTCGGCCATGAGCCAGTAGACCTCGGTCCAGGCCTCGGCGACCTCGGGGGTGACGGCGTCGCCGAGGACGTCGGCGATGGCCCGGAAGAGGTGCTCGTGGACGATCCGGTACTGGTCCTCGGTGATGCCCAGGGCCGTGTGCTTGTGGGCGATGCGGGACAGGACCGCCTCGGGGAGGGTGTCCGGGTGCTCGAGCAGGTGCACGGCGAAGCGCACGATCGAGCCGGCCAGGGCCTGGGCCTGTTCGCCGCTGCGCTGGTTGGCGCGGGAGAACACGCCGTCGAGGAGCTCGGGGTGAGCCTCGAACATGTGGGCGTAGAACGTCGGCGTGATCTCCGGCATGTGCTCGGCGACGACGGCGGCGGTCGCCTCGATGACGGGGCGGGACTTCTCGGACAGCATGGGGTGCTCCTGGGGACGGGAGAAGTTACTGGCATCTATGATGCCAGATTACTCTTCCGGGGTGCTGGTGGGGAGGGTCGCGGAGGGCTTCCGGGCGCTGGGGACGCCGAGGGGGACGGGTCCGAGGGTGGAGGTCCGGGCGAGTTCGCGGACGGTGTGGCGGTCCAGCTCCGCGAAGAAGGCCTCGCGGGCGGCGTAGAGGGCGTTGCGCACCGCGCAGTCCCGGCGGAAGGGGCAGGGGGTGCCGGACTCGTGCCCCTGGCAGTCGACCACCTCGGTGCGGGTGCTCAGGGCCCGCACGAGCTCGCCGACGCGCTGGTCCAGGCCCACCTGCGTCACGCGGGCCCCGCCGGTGCGTCCACGTGTCACCTCCAGGAGCCCGCGCCGACGCAGCTCGGCGACCGCCTTGACCACATGGTTGTAGGGCACGGCGATCTCGTCCGCGACCTGCTGGGTGGTCCGGCGTCGTTCCGGGTCCCCACCGAGCAGGAGGAGAGCCCGGAGGCAGACGTCTGTGAAGGCGTTGAGTTTCATCCCCCGATTCTTTCACCGGCGGTGCACGGCTGACTCCACTGCAACGCACCTGACACGTTCGGCTCCTGCACAGTCGCTCGCCCGTGGGGCACCGTCCACGGTGCGGCCCGTCCCGGGCTTCGGTGTCCGGGCCCGGTGGCAGACTGACGGCCATGAGCCAGCCGCCCGCCTCCCCGTCCGCCCCACCGCCCGTCCCGCCGCCGCATCCGGGGCCCGACGCCGGCCCGGCCACCCCTCCGGGGGTCGGCCTGCGGTCCGAGGCGCTCGAGGTGCTGCGCAGGCTCGTCGCCCGCCCCGACGCCGACTTCAAGGACGGGCAGTTCGAGGCCGTGGAGGCGCTCGTGGCCCACCGGCGGAGGGCACTGGTGGTGCAGCGCACCGGCTGGGGCAAGTCCGCCGTGTACTTCGTCTCCTCGCTGCTGCTGCGCGCCCGCGGGGCCGGTCCCACCCTCATCGTCTCCCCGTTGCTGGCGCTGATGCGGGATCAGATCGCCGCGGCCGAGCGCGCCGGGGTGCGGGCCGCCTCGCTCAGTTCCGCGAACGCCACGGAGTGGGACGAGGTGCGCGCCCGCCTGGCCGCGGATGAGGTGGACGTTCTGCTGATCTCCCCGGAACGGCTGACCAACCCGAGGTTCCGGGACGAGCAGCTGCCGGACCTCGTGGCCCGCATGGGCCTGCTCGTGGTGGACGAGGCCCACTGCATCTCGGACTGGGGCCACGACTTCCGCCCCGACTACCGGCGCATCCGGGACCTCATCGGCCGGCTGCCCTCACAGGGGCCGAGCGCCGTGCCCGTGCTGGCCACCACGGCCACGGCCAATGCGCGCGTGGTGCAGGACGTCGTCGAGCAGCTCGGGGTGGACTCGGCCCAGGACGTCTTCGTGCTCCGCGGCCCGCTGGCCCGGGCCTCCCTGCGGCTGGGCGTGCTGCGCCTGCCGAGCCCGGCCGCCCGACTGGCCTGGCTGCTGGCACACCTGGGCGAGCTGCCCGGCTCGGGCATCGTCTACGCGCTCACGGTCTCCGCGGCGGAGGACACTGCCCGGGCCCTGCGCGAGGCCGGCCTCGAGGTGGTCGCCTACACGGGGCGAACGGATCCGGAGCAGCGGGCCCGGATCGAGGAGGACCTCAAACAGAACCGGGTCAAGGCAGTGGTGGCCACCTCGGCGCTGGGCATGGGCTTCGACAAGCCGGATCTCACGTTCGTGGTGCACCTGGGGGCGCCGAGCTCCCCGGTGGCGTACTACCAGCAGGTCGGCCGTGCCGGGCGCGGCACCGACCACGCGGACGTGCTACTGCTGCCCGGCGCGGAGGACCGCGAGATCTGGCGCTACTTCGCCACCGCCTCCATGCCGGACGAGGCCCAGGCCCGGGCGGTGCTGGAGGTGCTCTCCCAGCACGGCGGGGCGATGTCTGTGGCGGCGCTCGAGCCGGCCGTGGAGGTCCGGCGCACGGCCCTGGAGCTGCTGCTGAAGGTGCTGGCCGTGGACGGGGCGGTGGAGCGCGTCGGCGGGGGTTGGCGCGCCACGGGCCGGCCCTGGGTGTACGACGCCGACCGCTACGCCCGCGTGGCCGAGGCTCGCCGGGCCGAGGAGCGGCTCATGCTCGACTACCAGACCACGGGCACCTGTCGCATGGAGTTCCTCGCCCGCACCCTGGACGACCCCACCGCCCAGCCGTGCGGCCGCTGCGACGTGTGCGTGGGCCCCTGGTACCCGGACGGTGCGGATGGTGCCGCCCGGGAACGCGCGGAGCGGATCCTGCACCGGGCAGGGGTGGTGCTGGAACCTCGGCGCATGTGGCCCTCCGGGATGGACCGGCTGGGGGTGCCGGTGAAGGGCCGCATCGCCCCGGGCGAGCAAGCAGGGGAGGGGCGCGCCCTGGCCCGTCTCACCGACCTCGGCTGGGGCGGGCGGCTGCGCGAACTCCTGGGCGGACCGGACGTCCCCGTGCCGGAGGCCGTGCTGACGGCGGCCGTCGGGGTGCTGGCCGAGTGGGACTGGGCCGAGCGTCCCATCGCGGTGGCCGCGATGCCCTCCCGCACGCGTCCGGAGCTGGTCTCCACCTTCGCCGAAGGCATCGCCCGGCGTGGCCGCCTGCCCTACCTCGGGGTGCTTGAGCACGCGGCCGGGGGTCCCTCAGCCGGGCCTGGCGGCAACAGCGCCTACCGCCTGGGCTCGGTGCACGGCCGCTTCGCCGTGCCCGAGCCCATGGCGCACATGCTCCGCACCGCCCCCGACGCCGGCCACCACGGCCCGGTGCTGCTGGTGGACGACCTCGCGGACTCGCGGTGGTCCCTCACCGAGGCCGCCCGCGTGCTGCGCGGGGCCGGCGCCCAGGGGGTGCTGCCGTTCGTGCTGGCGCTCTCGGGCTGACACGGCGAGGCGGCCCTCCCGCTCGGGTGAGTGGAAGGGCCGCCTCGTGGGTCCCTGTGGGCCAGGCCGTCTGGGCCGGACCGGTGGCCCGGCGGCGTCTCAGTGCCCGGCGCGGACGGCGGCCAGCACCGCGTCGCGGATCGCGGCCATCGTCTCCGAGGTGCGGGCCTCACCGTTGTAGCGCAGGTACGGCTCGGTGTTCGAGGGACGCAGGTTGAACCACCAGGAGCCGTCCGCCGCGGACACGGTGGTGCCGTCCATGCGCTCCACCCGGGTGGCGGTGCCGGCGAAGTCCGCGTGCACGGCCTGGCCCTGCGCGGTCTGCCCGGCGGCCGGCTCGGCCCCCTGGGCGAACAGGGCGAGCACGGCCGCCACGGCGGCGTCCTTGTCCTGCACCTGCGAGTTGATCTCACCCGAGGCGAAGTACGGCTCGTACTCCTCGGCGAGCTCGCTCAGGGGCTGCTCCTGCTCGCCCAGCGCGGCCAGCACGTGCATCGCCGCGAGCATGCCGGTGTCCGCGTTGAAGAAGTCGCGGAAGTAGTAGTGCGCGGAGTGCTCCCCGCCGAACACGGCCCCCTCCTCGGCCATGACGGCCTTGATGAAGGAGTGGCCCACGCGGGTCTGCACGGCACGGCCGCCGTCGGCCTCCACCAGCTCCGGCACCGCACGGGAGGTGATGAGGTTGTGGATGATCACCGGGGTCTGCTCGCCCTCGGCCCTGGCGCGGGCGATCTCGCGGCGGGCCACCAGCGCGGTCACCGCCGAGGGGGAGACCGGCTCGCCCTTCTCGTCGATCACGAAGCAGCGGTCGGCGTCGCCGTCGAAGGCCAGGCCCAGGTCCGCGCCGCGGTTCACCACGGCCTCCTGCAGGTCCCGCAGGTTCTCCGGTTCCAGCGGGTTCGCCGGGTGGTTCGGGAAGGTGCCGTCCAGCTCGAAGTACAGCGGCTCGATGGTCAGGGGCAGGGCGGGGAGGACCTCGTCGCCCAGCACGGCCGGGGTCGTGCGCCCGGCCATGCCGTTGCCCGCGTCCACCACCACGCGCAGCGGGCGGATCCCGGTGAGGTCCACGAGCGAGCGCAGGTACTCGGCGTAGCCGCGCAGCACGTCGGACTCCTCGACTGAGCCCTCCACCTCGGCCGCAGGGATCTCGCCGGCGTCCAGGTAGGCCTGGGCGGCGTCGCGGATCTCGAACAGGCCGGTGTCCGAGGAGACCGGTACCGCCCCGGCCTTGGCCATCTTCATGCCGTTGTACTCGGCCGGGTTGTGCGAGGCGGTGAACACCACGCCCGCAGCCTGCCGGACACCCGCCACGTAGTAGAGCATGTCCGTGGAGATCAGGCCGAGGCGCTGCACCTGCCCGCCGCGGCGCATCGCACCCTCGGCGAAGGCGTCCATGAACTCCGGGGAGGACGGGCGCATGTCCCCGCCCACCAGGACGGTCTGCCCCGCCAGGCCGAGCACGTCCACGAACGCGGCACCCACGGCGCGCACGGTGTCCGCCGTGATGGTCTCGCCCACGATGCCGCGGACGTCGTAGGCCTTGAAGGAGTCGTGCAGATCGATGGCACCGGTAGAAGTAGTCACCCGACCGATGGTAATGGAACAGGCCTGCTCAGCCCCGGCTACAGTGGCCGGGTGCCGCCTACCCCATCCGACCCGCTGGAGCCGGGCACCGCCGCCTACCGTCGTCTGCTGCTGGGCCTGTTCCTGGCCGGCCTAGCCACCTTCGCACAGCTCTACGCACCCCAGGCCCTCCTGCCCCTGGTGGGGCGGGACCTCGGCGTGCCGCCGCACCAGGCCGCCCTCCTCGTCTCCGCCGCCACCCTGGGCCTGGCCCTGTCCGTGCTGCCCTGGTCCCTGGCCGGCGACCGCTGGGGGCGACGCACGGCCGTCGGCTGCTCCGTGATCCTCGCCTCCGCGCTCTCCTTGACCGTGTGGCTCGTGCCCGCCCTGGGCGGGATGATCGCGCTGCGGGTGGTCGAGGGTGCCGCCCACGGTGGAGTGGCAGGGCTCGCCGTCGCCCTGCTGGTGGAGGAGATCACCCCTCGCGCCGTGCCCCAGGCGGCGGGCACCTACGTGGCCGGCGTCACCCTGGGCGGTCTCCTCGGTCGCCTCGTGGCCCTCCCCCTCGGGGAGGCCCTGGGGTGGCGGGGCGGGCTGCTCACCGTCAGCGCGCTCGGCCTGGCCTGCGCTGTCGGGGCGCTCCTGGTGACGCCGGCCCAGCGCGCCTTCGCCCCCGCGTCCCTGTCCCCGCGCCGTCTGGCCCGCACGGTGCTCCAGCACCTGCGCTCGGTCGAGCTCGTGGCCGTGTACCTGCAGGCGACCCTCCTGATGGGCGGCTTCGTGGCCCTCTACAACTACCTCGGCTTCACCCTGCTCGCCGCGCCATTCTCCTGGCCGGTCTGGGCGGTGGGCCTGGTGTTCATCGCCTACCTGGCCGGTACGTTCTCCTCTCCGCTGGCCGGGCGCCTGGCCGCGCGCCGGGGGCGGCTGCCGGTGCTGACCGGAGCCACCTGCCTGTTCGTGGCCGGGGCGTGTCTCACCCTGGTCCCGTCGTCGTGGGCTGTGGTGGCCGGCGTCGTGGTGGCCACCGGCGGGTTCTTCGCCGCGCACGCCGTCGCCTCCGCCTGGGCGGGCACCACGCCCACCCAGGGTCGCGCGCAGTCCACGTCGCTGTACACGCTGGCCTACTACATCGGCTCCAGCGTCTTCGGTTGGGTGGGCGGGCTGGTCCATGTGGCCGCCGGATGGACGGGCACCGTGCTGATGGTCATCGGGTTGGCGCTGACGGCGCTCATGATCGCCGCCGTGGCCCTGCGCGGAGGCCCCCGGGGCCGGCTCGCGGGCTGAGGACCGCCCTCGTCGCCGTCGGGGCCTGCCCGTGCCTGACCGGGCCGTACTCGGTCCCGCCCCTAGACTGGGCGGCATGGAATATGTGGTCCCGGTCCTGTCCGTCCTGGTGATCGGCGCCCTCACCATGGCCGCCGTGCGGTGGCTGTCCGCTGGCCGCCGCGGTGGAGCCCGCCCCGCCGGTGCTGCCGCGCCGGGCCCCTCCGCCCTGGGCGGTCTGGAGGTCGGGGTGGACCGTGCCCGGCAGGCCTCCGCCCGGCTCACGGAGGCCGCGCACCGTGCGGTCTACGGGCACATCGCCCAGGGCCGGGCCCTGGACGCCCTGCACGCCTACCGTGAGCACACCGGCCGCGGCCGCCGTGACAGCCTGCTGGACGTGCAGGCGCTCGCCGCCCACCCGCAGGTGTACACCCTCCCGATGGAGCAGGAGCTCCCCGCCGACGACGCCGGCCCCCACCCCGCACCGCAGCCCGCGCCTGATGCTGTGGAGCCGGGCCACGGCCCGGGCCCCGCGCCGCAGGCGCCGCTGCCGTCGGGGGAGTCGGGCGCCGAGCCGGTGCCGGCCGACCGGGCCGGTGCGGCTGGCCCCCAGGACGAGGCCGTGCGTCGTGATGGCTCCGCGCGTCGTGAGGAGGTCGGTGCGGGGGAGCCCGTCGCAGGCGAGACCGGGGAAGGTGCCGGTGCGGAGGCGCTGACCGTCCCGGCCGAGTGGTCGGCGGCCCCGGCCCCCGAGGATCGGCCGTTCGAGGTGGACGTGGTGCGCGGTGCGGACTCCGTGCACATCTCCTCCCGGGACCTTCCTCCGTGGCTGCGGGACCAGCTCTCCGCCATGGTCCGGGACGGCAACCTCGAGTCCGCCGCCGTGCAGCTGGCCGGGCACTCGGAGCTGTCCGTGCCGGAGGCCTTCGAGCTGCTCAAGGAGCTGCGCGCCCGCCGCGAGGGCCGCACCGACTGACCCCTCCTTCGGCTGACACTCGCGCCGGGGCCCGCGAGAACGGCCCAGACATGCGAAAGCCCCCGGAACCACTGGGGTTCCGGGGGCTTCTCGCGGAGACGGGGGGATTTGAACCCCCGGTCCGACTTTCGCCGGACCCTTCATTAGCAGTGAAGTCCATTCGGCCGCTCTGGCACGTCTCCCTTCCCCATCGGTGGGCCTGCAGGCCCGTGGGGACGTCCTCCAGCTTAGCGTGGCCGGGTGCACCAGGGCAAAGGAGGCCCCGCCCGCACGGACGAGGGCCCCGGATCATCCATGATCCGGGGCCCTCGTCTCAGCGGTCACCGGGGCTCAGCCCCGGCGTGCCGGCTGTGGTGCTCGACTGCTCAGCGCAGGCGGCCGTCGCGGTCGGTGTCGCCGTCGATGGTGACGTCCTCGTGGCGCAGCTCCTCGGACACGGTCTCGGTGTCCTGGACGGTGCGCTTGCCGAGGGAGACCTTCTCGGCCTCGACGGTCTTGTTGACGACCGGGGTCTCCTCGTAGGTGGTCACCTCGACCTCGCCGTCAGCGGCGGAGTCGCGGGCCTCGGCGGAGTTCGGGTCCACGGCGACGCGCTCCACCACGACCTCCTCGCGGGTGACGGGCACCTCGACGGTCTCGGTGGTGGTGTAGGACTGCTTGCGCAGACGCACGCGGCCGGTGGCGCGGCGCTCGGTGCCGACCTGCAGGCTCTCGTCCTTCACGACGACGGAGTCGGCGTCGGCGACCTCGCGGCGCTCGGTCTCGACCACACCCGCGGCGGGGGCGTCGACGACCTCACGACGGTCGGCGTGGTCCGCGGCGGCGTAGTCCATGGAGTAGTACTCGTAGATGCGCTGCTCCTCCTCGGGGGTGAGCGAGCCGTCGGCGTCCACGTTCGGGGCGTCCTTCACGAACTCCTTGGTGTAGGGCACGGTGACGCCGTCGGCGGTGGTCTGCGCCTGCTGCAGCGGCACGAAGGTCTCCTTGGCGCCGAACAGACCGGTCTTCACGGTCACGAAGGTGGGCTCGTTGGTCACATCGTCCAGGTACACCTGGCCCACGGAGCCGATCTTCTCGCCGTCGGTGCCGAAGACGTCGCCGTTCTGGAGCTGGTCGAGCAGGTTGCGATCCATTGTGGAATCTCCTTCTGAGAGTTTCTTCTGTTCGGTTTCTTGTCCGTACAGCCAGCACCATTCCCCATGCGCTCCGGCGGCGTCAACCGCTCTCTTCCCCGGTTTCTCGATTCCCAGCCTGCTCTCAGAATCGCTGGTCACAGGGCTTCTCGCCTGGGGTTCTGTCAAGCGCTGATCGACCCCCTTCCGTCGCATAACAGATGGTCCGGGCGGGTGTCGATAGGCTGGGCGCGCCCCGGACGGGGGCGAGCGGAACGCGCGAGAGGCGCGAATGAATTCGGGAGGTTCGAATGCGGGATTCCACGGAAATACGTGAGCTCGTCGTGGTCGGCGCAGGGCCCCGCGGGGTGATGGTGCTGGAACGGCTCCTGGCCCAACTCGAGGGCATCCGCCCCGGCGACGTCCCCTCGCGGTGGCGCGTGCACGTCGTCGACCCCTTCCGCCCCGGCCCCGGCCGGGTGTGGCGCACGGACCAATCCGAGCACTTCCTGATGAACACCCCCGTCTTCTTCCCCACGGCCTCTGCTGCAGACAACCCCGGCCTGCGCCCCTCCTCCGTGGCCGTCTCCTTCGACCAGTGGCGCCGCGTGCACCCCGAGGAGAGCCTGCATGTGCTCCGCCACCAGTACCCCGCCCGCGCCGTGTACGGGCGCTACCTGCGCTCCCTCTACGGCGACGTCGTCGGCGCGCTGCGCCTGCGCCCGGAGATCGAGGAGGTCCTCGAGCACCGTGCCGAGGTCACCGCCCTGCACCCGCGGGCCGACGGCGGCGCCCGCCTCGAGCTGCGCCCGGCCCCTCTGCCCCCTGAGGCGGCCACCACCGTGCCTGCCCCGCCGGCCGAGCTCGAGGCGGACACAGTGGTGCTCTGCCTGGGCCACCAGGACGCCGAGCTCACCGCCGCCCAGCGGCGCCTGGCGCAGGCCGCCCGCACCTGGCCGGACCTGCACTACCAGGGCCCGCAGATCCCTGCAGACGTGGACTGGTCCGTCGTGGGGGACGGCGCGGACGTGCTCGTGCGCGGCATGGGACTGAACGCGTTCGACCTGCTCGCCCAGCTCACCCAGGGCCGCGGCGGCGTGTACCAGCGCACGGGGGAGGGCGCGGGCAGGGCCCTGCGGTACGAGCCCTCCGGCCGCGAACCGCGGATGCACTGGATGTCCCGGCGCGGTGTGCCCTACCTGCCGAAGGCGGAGGTGGACGCGTTCGTGCCTCGCGGCGTCTCGCTGGCGTACCTCTCGGAGGCGGCCGTCGCCGCACTGGTGCGCGAACACGGCGTCCTGGACATGGCCGAGCACATCTGGCCGCTGCTGCACCGTGACGTGGTGCGCCACTACTACGCGACCATGGTCCGGGTGCAGCCGGAGATCCTCGGCGGCCCGGTGGCCGCCCGCCGCTTCCTCGGCGAGCTCGTCGGCCTCCTGGAGGAGGCCGGCCGCGGCGCCCCGGTGACGGCCCGGCACGCCGAGGAGCTGTTGTACCGTTACGCCCCCGAGCGCCGCTTCCTGGACATCCGGGCGTACGCCGCCCCCTTCCGGGACCAGGTGTTCGCCAGCGACGAGGAGTACCAGGAGGCCGTGGCCGAGCTCATGGGCCAGGCCTGCGTCGAGGCGGCCCGCGGCGAGGACTCGCCGTTCATGATGGCCGTCGGTGCCCTCCACGCCGGACGTCTGCGGATCAAGGCGTGGGTCGCGGAGGGGCTGATCTCTGAGGCCTCGCGGATCGCCGATATCCAGGGCTGGTTCGAGCCGCTCGTGGAGGGTCTGGCCTCCGGCCCGCCCCTGTGGCGCGTCGAGCAGATGCTCGCGCTGCACCGTGCCGGGCTGCTCCGCTGGGTCGGCCCCGAGCCGGCGGTGGACGTCGACGACGTCGCCGGCCGCTTCCGGGCGCAGAGCGCCCAGGTGGGGGACGCGAACACCCTGGGGCCCGCCGTCGTCGAGGGCACCTGGCTGGTGGAGGCGATGATGCCCGCCAACCGGGTGGAGGCCGCCGTCTCGCCGCTGATCCGCCAGATGCTCGCCGACGGGGTGGCCGCTACCGGCTCCTGGGAGGACGAGGAGGGCTCGCGGCGCTCCACCCCCGGGTTCGACGTCACCGCGCGCCCCTACCGGCTGCGTGCCGCCGACGGGACGGTCCACGAGCGGATCCTCGTGCTGGGCCTGCAGCTGGCCGGGGTGCAGTGGGGTACCGCCATCGCCGCCGAGGCGGGTGCGGAGGCCTCCGGGCGGGCGATGTTCCTCGCCGACGCCGACGCCGCCGCCCGCTCCGTGCTGGCCGGCTGACCCGGCAGGGCACACCAGAGGGGGGCCGACCGGCTGATGTCGGTCGGCCCCCTCTGTGCGTCTGCCTGCGGGGTGCCCGGGGGCGTTCCCCCGCGAGGGGGTCCGTTCGAGTCAGCGAGCGGAGGACAGACGACGGCGCAGCAGCGCCAGCACACCGGCTCCCAGGGCACCCAGGCCAGCGAGGGGCCACAGGACGTCGGCGCCGGTCTCGACCCGGCGGGGCACCTCGTGGTGCTCGTCCGTCACAGTGGGCTCGGCCCCCGGGGCGGAGGGCTCGGCCGGCCGGGTGGTCTCAGCGACGGGAGCGGGCTCAGCGACGGGGGCGGGCTCGGCGGTCGGCTCCGGCGTGCTCACCGGCTCCGAGTGCTCCGAGGAGGCCGGGACCGGGGCCACCGGAGCGGTGGGCTGAGCGGGTGCCTCCGAGCCGTCCGGCTGGGAGGGGTGGACCGGGGCCTCGGACTCGGTCGGCTCCGCCGGGGCGGAGGGCTCGGCCGGCCGGGTGGGCTCAGCGGGCTGTGCCGGCTCGCTGGGCTGAGCAGGCTCCGTCGGCTCCACAGGCATGCTGGGCTCAGCAGGCTCAGCAGGCTCAGCAGGCTCGGCCGGCGTCGTCGAAGCCGTCACCTCGAGGACGTGGCGCACCACGCTGGTGGTGCCGTCGGCGTAGCGCACCGTCATCACGAGCTCCCCGGCGCCCGCGGTCTGCGGCGCGGCGATGCCCGAGAGGGTCACGGACTCCTCGCCCGCCGCCACCGGCACGGACCCCAGCTCGACGGACTGCCCGCCGGCCGGTACGAAGGCGACGTCCACCGCGGTCGGGGCAGGGGCGCCGTCGGAATCGATCATGAGATCGCCCAGGGTGAGCACGATCTGCTTCCCAGCGGCCACGGCGCCCGGGGCATCCGTGATGGGCACACCCTGCTTGGTGAAGTCCGGGTGTACGGCGCCGTCCGCCGCCTCCTGCGCGCGGGCATAGGAGAGCACCGCGGTGGTGTCCAGCACACCCAGGTCCACGAAGTTCTCGCGGCCGACCGCGAACGCCGAGTAGCCGTCGGGGGCCTTGGCCGGATCGCCCATGGAGACCCACGTGTCGTCCGAGAGGAACGACTGCGTGGCCACGGTGTACATGCGGTCCATCACGAGCGGCTCACCGTCGACCCACACGCCGGTCACCTTCTCCCCCTGGGGGCGGGCGTCGTCGTAGGTCCAGGTCAGGCCCTCGGACCAGGCGAGGGTGAACGTCCGCTCCCCATCGCGCCAGTTCTGCTCGAGCGCGGCCTTGATGGAGGAGCCAGGCAGGTCGAAGTAGGTCAGGGTGTTGCCGAACGGGGCGACGTCCATCACCTCGCCCATCGTCAGGGCGCCGGCCAGGTCCGCGGGCTTGGGCGTGAAGGTGCCCCCCGAGTTGAAGCGGTCCACGAACAGCTCGGAGCGCACGCTGCCCGGGTTCATGACGGCGAGGTCCACCTCCGGGTTGGCCGCGGAGACCGAGTGCTTGATGGAGTTCGCCACCCAGTTGCCCAGGGTGGTCTCGGCCGTGCGGGTGCCGCCGGCCCGCCACGTGCCGCCCGCGGCGATCCGCGTGGCGTAGTCCGTGGTGATGTCCCCGGAGATGGTGGCGATGCGCTGGGACTTCATGTCCTCGAAGACCGCCACCGCCTCCTGCTCGATCCGGTAGACCTCGGCGGTCACGGGGGACTCAGCGGCGGCCTCGGCGGGGGCCTGGGTGGAGCGCGGCAGCAGCTGGGCGGTGGTGTCCACCACCTGGCCCGAGGCGTCCAGGGTGATCTCGACGGCGGCCAGGTCGCTGCCCGAGGCGCCCGCCTGCATCACGGGGCGGGGGACCCCGCCGTTGTCTGTGGTGTGGGAGTACAGCCGGTGGGTGTGGCCGTTGAAGATCACGTCCACCGCCGGATCGGTGTCCTGCACGATGCGGTCGAAGATCTCGCGGTGGCCCAGCTCCTGAGCGAGCGGGCGGGTGCCGGCGGCGCCGTCGTGGTAGGAGGCCACGATCACGTCCGCGGTGCCGGCGGCCTGGATGCGGCGAGCCTCCGCGTTGACGGCGTCCACCATGTCCTCCACGAGGCTGCCGCGCAGGCCGGCGCCGGTGGTGGTCGCGTACAGATCGTTCGGGGCAGCACCGATCACGGCGACCCGCACGCCGTCGACGTCCAGGATCTGCGAGGGGGCGAGCACGGGGCGGCCGGTGGCGGGGTCCAGCACGTTGGCGGCGATCACGGGGAAGTCCGCCCGTGAAGCCACCCGGCCCTGAAGGTCGTCCAGGCCCCGGTCGAACTCGTGGTTGCCGGCCGTGAGGGCCTGCAGTCCGAGGGCGTTCATGATGTCGATGGTCGGGGTGTCCTGCTGCACGTTGGACACCGAGGCGGAGCCGCCGATCAGGTCTCCGGCGCTCGTGAGCAGCACGGACCCGGCCCCGTGGCGGGCCTCGAAGGCGGTGCGGTAGTCCTCCACCGTGTCCGCGAACTGGGTGCCCGCGTAGTCCGGGGAGAGGGCACCGTGGAAGTCGTTGAACGAGAGGATCGAGATGGTGCGGGTGCCGTCGGCGGCCTCCACGGCCATCGCGGGTGCCGAGGCGGCGGGGGCCAGCACGAGCGTGGTGCAGGCGACGGCGGCGGCGGCGCGGCGGTGGAACAGGCTGCTCTGGCGGGTGCGGGGCGAGCGCGGCATGGGTGGGACTCCCGGGGAACGGGCGCCGGCGCCATGACGCACGGGGCGGAGGCCGGCGCGGAGGGGTGGAGCGGCGCGGGCACGGGACCCGCGCATCGTCACCACCAGACCATAGCCACATGTCATCTCGGTGAACGCTGTGTTCCGTCCGGGGACGATCCGCGTGAGGCTCCGGTGCCGCACGCCACTGTCCCGCGCCGCCGGCCACGGTTCGGCCGCACAGGGGGCCTGAACGGGCCGGCCGGCGCGAGGCGGAGCGGATGAGAATCCTGCATCATGCCCAGTCAGAAGCGGATGGTGGGGGATTCGAACCCCCGGCACGGGGTCACCGCGCAACGGTTTTCAAGACCGTCTCCTTCGGCCGCTCGGACAACCATCCCTCGGACCGGCCGGGGCACAGAGGGCCGCGGGGTCCGCGGGGTCCACTCTAGCCGGTGGTCCCGGGTCCGGCCGGTGGCCCCGGGACGCCCGCGGGGGAGAGGATGGACGTCCACGCACCGCGCACGCGGGCCCGAGCGTCCGCGGCGGCACCCGCCGCCCCACGGAGGAGGACATACATGGAGCCGACGACGCCGGCCGTCCCGTCGCGAGGCCGCACCCGCACCCCGGGGGCGCGTCGATGAGGGGCCCGCTCGCCCGGCTGCGGCAGTCCCGGGCCGACGACCGCGAGCTCGGCACCGGCCTGTGGCGGCGCGGCCACGACCGCTTCGCCCGGGCCCTGGAGCGGTACTGGCAGGTGGTGCTGGACGAGCGCTCCGCCTCAACGCTCACCCCCGAGCAGCGCAACGGGGTGGTCCACGCCGGCAACGTGCTCGCCGAGGCGCTGCCGCGGGTGCGGAGGCTCTGCGCCCGGCTGCGGGCCACGCATCCCGGCGACGACGAGCAGCGGGTCCCGCCGGCGGCGGCCGACGCCCACCGGGAGCTCTCCCGGGCCTCCCACGAGCTGGCCGCGACGGCCCAGGCGGCCGCCATGTTCCGGCTCGGTCAGGGCTCCTCCGACGCCGTCGGGCGCCACGCCGAGCGCACCCTCGCCCACGTGGCCCGCGCCGAGGCACTGTCCGGGCGGGCCTGAGCCCGGGCCGCACCCCCGGAACGACGAAGGACCCCGCCGCACGGAGGCGACGGGGTCCTGTGGAGCCCCCTGCCGGATTCGAACCGGCGACCTGCTCTTTACGAGGGAGCTGCTCTGGCCAGCTGAGCTAAGGAGGCACATGGCCGACATCGGCCACGGCTGACCACTTTACCCTGTCCGGCCCTGCGAGATCAAAGCACCCGGGCGCCGTCGCCACGGGATCGTGGCCGGATCCTCCGCGGACGTTCACACGCCGTCCACGCGGAGGTCAGCTCCGGCCAGCGGACTGGGAGCCCACGCCGGCCCGTAGCCCCTGCGCCACCGGGCTGCCCCCCTCCCACCTCCGCCGGAGCCGCCGCATGAGACTGCACCCCGACGTCCGCCCCGCCACCGCTCCCCGACCCGCAACCCCGGCCCGGACACACGTGCGCCCGCAACTCGCCGTCGTCGACATGTCCGGCACCACACGGGGTCACGGCCCTGCCCGGGGCCGAGGAGGTGCTGGGCCGGCTGCGGGGGCTGGGGCTGGACCTCTGCCTCTGCACGGGGTTCGCCCGCCACACCCAGAACATGATCCTGGAGTCGCTGGGCTGGATGGGCCTGGAGGGCGTGCGCTCGGTGGTGACCGTGGGGGACACCGCCGCGGACGTCCTCGCAGGCCGCCGGGCGGGGCCGGCACGGTGGTCGGCGTCCTCACCGGGCAGGACTCCGAGACCCGGCTCCGGGAGGCCGGCGCGGACCATGTGGTGGACTCCGTGGCCCAGGTGCCCGCCCTCGTGGCGGCGGCCCTGGCCTGAGCCGTTCACCGGCCGGGGCGGCCCCGGCGGCGAGGGATCAGCGCCAGCATCAGCGCCTCGACCGCCAGCTGCTCGGGCACGTTCCCGGCCAACCGCTCCCGGGCCGTGGTGACGGCGTCGATGCGGGTTACCACCTCCGCAGAGGTCCCGGCGGGGCCGGCCGCGTAGCGCTCCACCTCCGCCCGGCGGTGCTCGTTCACGAGCTCGCCCTCCGCCCCGAGCTGCACGCGCAGCACGTCCCGGAACAGGCCGATCAGGTCCACCATGGCGCGGTCCAGGGCGTCCCGGGTGGAGCGCTTGCGCCGGCGGGCCTGATCCTCCTCGAGCCGCTTCACCTGCTGGCGCAGCTTCGGCGGCACCGGCTCATCCTCCGTGAGGCCGAGCTGACGCCGCAGGGTCGCCAGCTCGGCGGCGTCGCGGGCCTGCGCGGAGGACTCCGCCTCGGCGGCCGAGACCCGCACGAGCTCCGCGGCGGTCTCCATCGCCGTGGACACCGCGGTGGCTCGCAGGGGCAGGGAGACCACCTCCTCGCGCCGGCGCAGCGCCTCCGGGTCCCGGGCCAGCCGGCGGGCCACCCCCACATGGGACTGGGCGATGCGCGCGGTCAGCAGCGCCGTGTCCGGGTCCACGCCGTCCCGGCGCACCAGCAGCTCCGCCACCTCACAGACCTCCGGGATGCGCAGGCCCACCAGCCGGCACCGGGAGCGGATGGTCGGCAGCACGTCCGCCGGGGAGGGGGCGCACAGCATCCAGATGGTTCGCGGGGGCGGCTCCTCGATCGCTTTGAGCAGCACGTTGGTGGCCCGCTCGGTCATGCGGTCCGCGTCCTCCATCACGAACACCCGCCACCGCCCGGTGGCCGGGGCCGACTGCCCGGCCTCCACGAGCTCCCGGACGTCCTCGATCCGATAGGACACCGCCTCCGTAGCGAGCACCGTGACGTCCGGGTGGGTGCCGGCCAGGCACGTGCGGCACGCATGGCAGCGGCCGCAGCCCCGCGCGTCGGGGGCGGCCTGCTCGCACTGCAGCGCCGCGGCGAAGGCCCGGGCCGCGGAGGAGCGCCCCGACCCCGGAGGCCCGGTGAACAGCCAGGCGTGGGTCGGCCGGTCCTCGACCGCGGCCCGGCGCAGCTGCTCGACGGCGGCCCCCTGCCCGGGCAGGTCCGCGAACGCCTCGGGCACCCCCGCCGAAGCCCCCTCCGGTGCCGCGCTCACGCCCGGCCCCCGCCCGACCGGGGCTGCCCGCCCGGCTCGCGCTCCAGGGCCGTCAGACGCGTCAGCACCGCCTCCGTCAGGGCCTCGGCGGGGGCGGCGGCCTCCAGCACGAGGTACCGCTGCGGCCAGGCCTGCGCCCGCGCCCGGAACGCGGCCCGCAGGGTCTCGTGTGCGGCCGCGGTCTCCTGCTCCATCCGGTCCGGCCCCTGACCGGTGCCGGTGTGCCGGCCCGCCCGCCGCCCGGCGGCCGTGGCGGCGTCCACGTCCAGCAGCACCGTCAGGTCCGGCTCCAGGCCCTGGGTGGCCCACACGTTCAGCTCGGCGATGCGCTCGGCCCCCAGCCCTCGCACCGCCCCCTGGTAGGCGATCGAGGAGTCCACGTAGCGGTCCGTGAGCACCACCGTGCCAGCCGCGAGCGCCGGGCGCACGGTCCGCTCCACGTGGGCGGCACGGGCCGCCGCGAACAGCAGGGCCTCGGTGCGCGGGTCCACGGGGGCGTGGGCCGGGTCCAGCAACAGCCCGCGCAGGGCCTCGCTGAGGTCCGAGCCGCCGGGCTCGCGGGTCAGCAGCACCTGCCGGCCCCGGGCACGCAGGGCCTCGGCGACGGCGCGCGCCTGGGTGGACTTGCCGGAGCCGTCCGCGCCCTCGAAGGCGACGAACAGTCCGGGTCGTTCGGATCCGGGGGTCTGCGGGGAGGTGCTCACCCTCCGAGGGTAGACGGGGCGGCGGACGCCGTGAGCGGTCCGCCCGGCGCGGAGGCGGCGGGCGCCGTCGTCGCCCTGCCGCCTACACTGGCAGGCATGATGCTCAGCGCCCCCATGGCCTTCGCGATGACGGTCGAGTTCTGGCTGTTCCTCCTGCTCAAGGTCGTGGCCCTCGGCCTGGAGGTGTGGGCGGTCGCGGATGCCGCCCTCCGCCCCGCCGAGGCCTTCGTGCGCGCCGGTGAGCGCACCAAGACGTTCTGGCTCCTGCTCACGGGCGGGGCGCTGGCGGTCGGCCTGCTGACCACGCGCCTGATCGCGGGCTTCGACATGTTCAGCCTCGCGGCGCTGTGTGTGGCGGCCGTCTACCTGGCCGGTCCGCGTGAGCGGATGGCCCCCCGCACCCGCCGCTGAGCGATCCGGGAGCGGATCCGTCCGCCCCGACGCACCGCCCTCACGACGACGGCGCCACCGCCTCCCAGCGCACGCTGACCTCGCCGCGCCGCCACTGGCGCTCGCGCCCGAGCACGGGCCACCCGGCCGCGCGCAGGGCGCGGACGGTCGCGAGCCACCGCTGCCGCGCCCCGTGGACGGCGAGGGGTGCGTGGTGGGTCCAGGCGGCGTCGGCGTCGGCGAGCAGCCGGTGCACGGGCTCGCCGGGCACGTGCCGGTGGATGAGGGCCTTGGGCAGTCGCTCGGCCACGTCGGAGGGCCGCTCGAAGGCCCCGAGCCGCATCGCCAGGGTGAGGGAGGCCGGGCCGTCCGGGCGCAGGTCCACCCAGGCGGCGCGGCGGCCGTCTTCGGAGCAGGTGCCCTCCACGAGCACCCCGTGAGGGGCGAGGCGGGAGCGCAGCAGCGCCCAGATCTCCGGGACGTCCTCCTCCCGGTACTGGCGCAGCACGTTGAAGGCGCGCACCACGGTCGGCGGGCGGTCCGTGGCCAGCTCGAACCCGCCCAGCGCCCAGTCCAGCCCCGGTGCGGGCGGGGCGACAGCGCGGGCGTGGGCCACGCGCTCCGGGTCGATCTCCATGCCCACCAGCTGCAGGCCGGGGGCCACGGCGCGCAGCCGGGTGTGCATCTCGACGGCGGTGACCGGTTCGGCGCCGAAGCCGAGGTCCACGGCCAGGGGCGTCGGCTCGGCGCGCAGCCGGGCGGCGTGGACGTCGGTGAGCCAGCGGTCCACGCGGCGCATGCGCTGGGCGGCGGTGGTGCCGCGGGTGATGTGCCCCTGGGGGCGGGCCCCGCGGGCCCCGGTGCGGGCGGGGCGGCCCCCGAGCAGCAGCCGTCGCGCCTTCTGGACCATGGGCGTCAGCCTAGCCATGGCCTGGGAGTGGAAGAGACCTAGGATGGCCGCATGGCTGAGACCTACAACCTGATCCTGCTGCGGCACGGTCAGAGCGACTGGAACGAGAAGAACCTCTTCACGGGCTGGGTGGACGTGCCCCTCACGGAGAAGGGCCGTGCCGAGGCCGCCCGGGGTGGTGAGCTGCTCGCCGCCGAGGGGCTGCTGCCGGACGTGCTGCACACCTCCCTGCTGAAGCGGGCCATCACGACGGCGAACCTCGCCCTCGAGGCCGCGGACCGCCAGTGGATCCCCGTGAAGCGCTCCTGGCGCCTGAATGAGCGCCACTACGGCGCCTTGCAGGGCAAGGACAAGGCGCAGGTGAAGGAGGAGTTCGGCGAGGAACAGTTCATGGTGTGGCGTCGCTCCTTCGACGTCCCGCCGCCGCCCCTGGAGGACGACTCCGAGTTCTCGCAGGCCGGGGACGAGCGCTACCGGGACATCGGCCCGGCCGCCCCGCGCACGGAGGCCCTCAAACAGGTCATCGACCGGCTGCTGCCGTACTGGCAGGAGCAGATCGTCCCGGATCTGAAGGCGGGCCGGACGGTGCTGGTGGCCGCGCACGGCAACTCGCTGCGTGCCCTGGTCAAGCACCTGGACGGCATCTCGGACGACGAGATCGCCGGCCTGAACATCCCCACGGGCATCCCGCTGCACTACGAGCTGGACGCGGACCTGAAGCCGGTGACCCCGCGCGGGCGCTACCTGGACCCGGAGGCTGCGGCCGCCGGTGCAGCCGCGGTGGCCGCCCAGGGCGACAAGCACTGAGCCCCTCCGCCTCCGCCTCAGCGGGCCCGGGAGCCGGTCAGGACCGACCGGTCTCGGGCCCGCCGTGCGCCGTCCACTCCCCGGTCACGAGGTAGCGGGTCTTGTCCGCCACGGAGACCCCGTGGTCGGTGAACCGCTCGAGGTAGCGGGAGGCGAGGGTGACGTCCGTGGTGGTGGCCGGCGTCGCCGTCCACGAGGGGGCCGCGATGGCGCGGAACACGGAGGCGTGCAGCTCGTTCATGCGCGTGTTGACCGCGTCCACGCGGTCAGCGTGCACCAGGTCCCGGGAGTCGAGCAGCATCACGGTCTCCTCGGCCACCTCGACGGCGGCGTCGGCCATCCGCGCGAACAGCTCCTGCACGCAGTCGGGGAGCACGTGTTCGGGGTAGCGCAGCCGGGTGAGCTGGGCGATGTGGCGGGCGAGGTCGCCCATGCGCTCGAGCGAGGCGCTCATCCGCAGGCTCGCGACGACGGCCCGCAGGTCCGTGGCGACGGGCGCCTGGAGGGCGAGCAGGCGCACGGCCTGCTCGTCCAGGGTGTTCTGGAGCCGGTCGATCCGAGCGTCCTCGGAGATGACCTGCTGGGCCAGGTGGACGTCGGCGCTCTCCAGCGCGGTGCGGGCGTCCAGGATGGCGCGGTGGACGAGCCGGGCGATCTCCGTGAGGTCGCGGGAGAGGCGACGCAGCTCGATCCGGTACTGCTCCCGCATGGGTGGCTCCTGTCCGGGTGGGTGAGGCGGTCGGCGTGCGACGAAACCCTGATGCTCCCACCCCTGGATGAACGCCACGTGAACACGCGTCGACCGCGGTCTGACGCACCTGTGGCCGCTGTCGGGGCCGTCCCGGGCGGCTAGGCTGAGACCGTGGATCCCGTCATCATCGGCCTGCTCTGCGGCGCGGTCGGACTGTTCATCGGCGTGGCCTCCATGCTCGCCTTCCGGGCATCCGAGCGCTCCCGGGCCGTGGACCTCGCGGTCGAGGAGCCCACCCTCACCCCGGGAGCGGCGGAGGTGCTCTCCGTGATCGGCCGCGCCTACGTCGTCGTGGACGCCGTGGACGGCGTCGTGCGGGCCAACCCCTCCGCCTACGCCTTCGGCCTCGTGCGCGGCCACTCGCTCGTGCACGCCGAGCTGGCGGAGCTGACCGGCAGCGTGCGCGCCGACGGCGTGATCCTCGAGCGCCGCCTCGAGCTCTCCCGGGGCCCGCTGGGCCGCTCGAGCATCGTGGTGGAGGTGCGGGTCGCCCCCCTGGACGAGGAGTACATCCTCATCCTCGCCGACGATCGCACGGACCTGACCCGCACAGAGGCCATGCGGCACGACTTCGTGGTGAACGTCTCCCACGAGCTCAAGACCCCCGTGGGCGCGATCTCCCTGCTCTCCGAGGCCATCGCCGACGCCGCCGAGGACGAGGACGCCGTGCGCCGCTTCGCCGGCCGGCTGGGGGTGGAGTCGACCCGCCTGGCCGCGCTCGTGCAGGACATCATCGAGTTCTCCCGGCTGCAGGCCAAGGACGTGGTGCAGGAGGGTCGCGCCGTGGACCTGGAGGCGCTCGTGGTCGACGCCGTGGACCGGCTCCGGCTGACCGCCGAGGCCCGGGGCATCGAGATCAAGGTCGGAGGCCATGTCCGCAACCCCGTGCACGGGGACCCCGACCAGCTGCTCACCGCCGTGCGCAACCTCGTGGACAACGCCGTGCGCTACTCCCCGGAGGGCACCACGGTGGGCGTCGGCCTGGCCTCCAGGGACGGGCTCGCGCAGGTGACCGTCACAGACCAGGGCATGGGCATCCCCCCGGAGGAGCAAGAGCGGGTCTTCGAGCGCTTCTACCGGGTGGATGCGGCCCGGTCCCGGCAGACCGGCGGCACCGGCCTCGGCCTGAGCATCGTCAAGCACGTGGTGCGCAACCACGGCGGCGAGGTCACCCTCTGGTCGGAGCCCGGGCGCGGCTCCACCTTCACCATCCGACTCCCCGAGTGGGAGGACGCCGCCCCCGGTGTCCTCGACGACTCGGCGCACCCCGCCCCCGAGCGTCGCGGCCGTGCCGCGGCCGCCGCCTCCCGGAAGGAGCTCAGCGCATGAGCCGCATCCTGATCGTCGAGGACGAGGAGTCCTTCAGCGACCCCCTCTCCTACCTCCTCACGAAGGAGGGGTTCGAGGTGGAGGTCGCCGCGGACGGGAACACCGCCCTGGAGGAGTTCGAGCGCAGCGGGGCGGACCTGATCCTGCTGGACCTCATGCTCCCGGGGATGTCCGGCACGGAGGTCTGCCGCCAGGTGCGCCAGCGCTCCAACGTGCCGGTGATCATGCTGACCGCCAAGGACTCGGAGATCGACAAGGTGGTGGGCCTCGAGCTGGGCGCGGACGACTACGTGACCAAGCCGTACTCCTCGCGTGAGCTCGTGGCGCGTGTGCGGGCGGTGCTGCGCCGGCGGGGGGAGCCGGAGGAGCTGGTGTCCTCCACCGTGGCCGCGGGCCCGGTGCGGATGGACGTGGAGCGGCATGTGGTGTCCGTGGAGGGCGAGCAGGTGGCGCTGCCGCTCAAGGAGTTCGAGCTCCTGGAGATGCTGCTGCGCAATGCGGGCCGGGTGCTCACGCGCGGGCAGCTGATCGACCGGGTGTGGGGGTCCGACTACGTGGGGGACACCAAGACCCTCGACGTCCACGTGAAGCGGCTGCGCTCGAAGATCGAGCCCGACCCGTCGAGCCCGCGGTACATCGTGACCGTGCGCGGCCTGGGCTACAAGTTCGAGGCCTGAGCCGGCGGTCCCGCCTCGGCGGGTCGAGGCCTCCGGCCCTCCCCAGGACGACGGCGCCCCCCACCCCCCCCCGGGCGGGGGGGGGGCCCGGGGGGGGTGACGGCCGGGCCCCGGGGCGGGCCCCGCC
>NZ_JAXFPG010000027.1:0-55514 GCF_034179925.1 Micrococcus sp.
AATTCCGGCCCCTTTCGCCCCCGGAGCGCATGTGGAGAGGGGCAGAGGGGAAGGGGTGAGGGGTCAGAGGCGGCGCAGGGCCTGGTCGAGGTCCGCCACGAGGTCCTCGGCGTCCTCGATGCCCACGGACAGGCGCAGCAGGTCGTCGGGGACGGCCAGCTCGGTGCCAGCCACGGAGGCGTGGGTCATCTCGGCCGGATAGTTCATGAGCGACTCGATGCCGCCCAGGGACTCGGCCAGCTGGAACAGGCGCGTGGACTCGGCCACCGTGCGGGCCGCCGCGGCCCCGCCGGCCAGGCGCAGGGACACCATGCCGCCGAACCCGCGCATCTGCCGGGCCGCGAGCTCGTGCCCGGGGTGGTCCGGCAGGCCGGGGTAGAGCACCTGGGTGACGGCGCTCTGGCCCGTGAGCCACTCGGCCACCGCCTGGGCGTTCGCCTGGTGGCGGTCCATGCGCACTCCGAGGGTCTTCAGGCCGCGGGTGGTGAGGTAGGCGTCGAACGGCCCGTTGACGGCGCCGGCGGCGAACTGCTGGAACTTCACCCGCTCGGCCAGCTCGGCATCCGGGATCACCAGGGCCCCGCCGATCACGTCCGAGTGGCCACCGATGTACTTGGTGGTCGAGTGCACCACCACGTCCGCACCGAGGGCGATCGGGCTCTGCAGGTACGGGGTGGCGAAGGTGTTGTCCACCACAAGCAGCGCCCCGTGGGCGTGGGCGATCTCCGCGGTCGCGGCGATGTCCGTGATCTTCATCATCGGGTTGGAAGGGGTCTCCAGCCAGACCATCACGGGCCCGTCGGCGGCGGCGCGCTCGACGGCGGCGGCCACGGCGTCGGCCTCGGCCATGTCCACGACGGCGTGGCGCACCCCCCAGGGTTCGAGCACCCGGGAGATGAGTCGGTAGGAGCCGCCGTAGACGTCGTTGCCCATCACGATCGTCAGGCCCGGGCGCCCGGCGCCCATGATCAGCGCGGTCTCGGCGGCCAGGCCCGAGGCGAAGGTCAGACCGGTGGCGCGGGGGGTGCCGTGCTCGTCCACGCCGGCTTCGAGGGCGGCCAGCTGCTCCTGCAGGGCGTCACGGGTGGGGTTGGTGCCACGCCCGTAGTCGTAGCCGCGGCGCAGCTCGCCGACCCGCACGGGGGCGTAGGTGCTGGAGATGTGCAGCGGCGGCACCACCGCACCGAACACCTCGTCGAGGTGCTGGCCGGCGTGCACCGCCCGGGTGCCGAAGCCCTGGGCCGTGGCGCCGGCGGAGCCGCCGTCCGTGCTGGGGCGGGGGGCGTCGGCGGGGTTCTGCTCGGTCATCGGGTCCGTCCTTTCGGGTCCGGGTGAGGCTCAGGCGGTCACGTAGGCCAACAGGTCGTGCAGGGAGACGATTCCCCGCACCAGCCCGGCGTCCACCACGAGGAGAGCGTCCTCGGACTGCAGACGACGCGCGGCCTCCCGCAGCCCGGTGGCCGCGCCGATGCTGGACAGGGGGCCGGCCATGGCCGAAGAGACCGGGGCCCCGGGGGCGAGGCGGCCGGAGGCCAGCCCGGCGGCCAGGCTCTCGGCGCGGACGGTGCCGTGGACCTCGTTGATCCGCAGGTCGTGCCGGGGCTCGGCGATCACGGGCAGGGCGTCCACGCCGTAGCGGACAAGGGTGCCGACGGCCTCGGCGACCGTGGTGTCCGGGGAGGCTGTGACCAGCATCGGCACGGAGCCGGGGAACAGGTCCTCCTTGTCCTCGAGCAGGTCTGCAAGGCTGGCGGTCCAGCGATCGGCCGGGCGGGGGGCGTCCCCGGCCTCCGCGGAGCCGTCGTCGGGCTGCGCGGCGGTGTTCTCGAACGCCTCCACCGGGGTGCCGGCCCCACCGGCGGCGCCCTGGAGGCCGTCGTCGGGGGTCTGCGGTGCCGCGGAGCGGGCCCGGCCCTGTGCCCAGGCGGGCAGGATGGTCTCGGGGCGGGCGTAGTGGAAGCCGCGGTCGTCCATCCAGGTGTCGTCGAAGACCTTGCCGAGGTAACCGCGGCCGGAGTCCGGGAGCACGATCACCATGACGTCCTCGGGGCCGAGGTCCTCGGCCGCGCGCAGCCCTGCGGCCACAGCCATGCCGGAGGAGCCGCCCACCAGCAGGCCCTCCTCCGCGGCCAGGCGGCGGGTCATGGCGAAGGCCTCGTCGTCCGTGACCGCGAGCACCTCGTCCGGGACGGACGGGTCGTAGTTGCCCGGCCACATGTCCTCGCCGACGCCCTCCACGAAGTACGGACGGCCGGTGCCGCCCGAGTAGACCGAGCCGGCCGGGTCCGCGGCGATCACCCGCACGGGCCCGCCCTCACGCCCAGCGGAGACCTCCTTGAGGAACCGGCCGGTGCCGGTGATGGTGCCGCCGGTGCCGGCGCCGATCACCACATGGGTGACACGCCCGGCGGTGTCCTCCCAGATCTCCGGGCCGGTGGTCTCGTAGTGGGAGGCCGGAGCGGCCGGGTTGAAGAACTGGTTGAGCTGGAAGGCGCCCGGGATCTCCTGCTCCAGGCGGTTGGCCACACCGTAGTAGGACTCGTCCGAC
This sequence comes from Micrococcus sp., assembly GCF_034179925.1. Taxonomy (GTDB): domain Bacteria; phylum Actinomycetota; class Actinomycetes; order Actinomycetales; family Micrococcaceae; genus Micrococcus. Next base: position 2,549 of record NZ_JAXFPG010000027.1, read on the forward strand.
GCCGGGTCCACCGCGGTGGGGGTCACCACCACCTCGGCCCCGTAGGCGCGCAGCACGTCCCGCTTCTCCTGGCCGACCTTGTCCGGGGTGACGAACACGGTGCGGTAGCCCTTCTGCTGGGCCACCAGGGCCAGGCCCACGCCGGTGTTGCCGGAGGTGGGCTCCACGACGGTGCCGCCGGGGGCCAGGCGGCCCTCGCGCTCGGCTTCCTCGATCATCTTCAGGGCGATGCGGTCCTTCACGGAGCCACCCGGGTTCAGGTACTCCACCTTCACCAGGACGGTGGCGGGCAGGTGGGCCGCCACGGAGTTCAGACGCACGAGCGGGGTGCCGCCGATGAGGTCGAGCACGGAGTCGGCGCAGCGCAGGGGACGGTCGGCGGTGGTGTCGGTCTGATCAGTCACGGTGCCCACGCTACGCGAGAGCCCGGACACCGTGACCGGCCCACGACACCGAGCGCCATGGGAGGGCTCCCGCCGGGGTGTACGGTGCGGGCCATGAGCCCGTGGCATGCCTCCGCAGCGGAGCCGGCGAGCCCGGACGCGCTCCGTGTGCTGCGCCCGCCCGTGCCGGTGGATGTGGCACTGACGCTGCGTCCCCTGCAGCGGGGCACCGCCGATCCCACGGTGCGGGCCACAAGCCAGGGCGTCTGGCTCACCCGGCGGGAACGGGTCGACGGCCGCCCCCTACCTGCCACGCTGCTGCTGCAGCCCGGCCCCGAAGGCACGGTGACGGTCCGTGCGTGGGGTCCGGCCGCGGCCGCGGCGGCGGGCCGGGCGGAGGCTCTGCTGGGCCTTCCCGACGACGGCTGGGCCGGCTTCGATGCCCTCCTCGCCGGGGGCGCGGGGCGGGCCCTCCCGGCGCCGCTGCGTGAGGCACGCCGGCGCACCCCGGGGCTGCGCCTGCCGGGGGCTGGGGCCCTGGCAGCCCAGCTGATGACGGTGGTGCTCGAGCAGAAGGTGACCCACGACCAGGCCCGTCACGGCTGGCGGTCCCTGGTGCGCCTGGCCCATGAGGTGCAGGACGCCACCGCCCCGGGGCCCGTGCCCGCCGGGATGCTGCTGCCGCCGGCACCGGAGGCGGTGCTGGCCGTCCCGTCCTGGCAGTGGCACACCCGGGCCTGGGTTCAACCGGCGCAGCAGCGTGCGCTGCTGGAGGTGGTCCGGCGCGCGGACGCCGTCGACCGTCTGGGTGAGGCGACGCCGGCCTGGGACCCCGCCGCGGCCGCCGGGCTGGCCCGCACCCTGTTGCGGATCCCCGGGATCGGCCCGTGGACGGTGGCCGAGGCCCTGCAACGCAGCCACGGGGCCGCGGACCTGGTCTCTGTGGGGGACTTCCATGTGGCGCACCTGGTGGGCCAGGTGTTCACCGGCTCCCGCACGGACGATGCCGGGATGCTGCGGCTGCTGGCGCCGTGGGCCGGGCACCGGCAGCGGGTGGTGCGCCTGATCGGGCTGGCGGGGATCCGCAAGGAGCGATTCGGGGCGCGGATGGCGCCGACGGACATGCGCCGCTTCTGAGGCCGTGTTCTCTGGCCCCCTGCTCGCGGGCAGAACCGGGTCCGCTCCTGCACAGGCGCTCGCGGCCGGGGCCGCATCCCCACCCGGAGCCCTCCCCCGAGCGGAGAGGGCCCGCGCCGGGCGAGGCTGGTCCCGACCGGCCCGCCGGGGCCGGCCCGGCCTCCGTGCGGCGGCCGGACACGACCCGACAGGAGGACCCATGCCCGTCCCTGAGAACCCGCTCACCCGTCTCGACGTCGCCGGCCGCCACGGCCCGGGCACCGCGGGCCCGCTGCGCCCGGGTGAGCGCGGCACGGTGCTCATCGTCAGCGGCCCGGCCGACGCGGAGGAGGCGATGAGCGAGGCCGTCGCGTGGATCACCGCGTTCGAGCACGACTGCGGGCTCGTCCTGGACACGGAGGCCACGAGCCTGTACGCCGTCAAGGAGCTGGGCGGTCCGCCGTGGGCGGGGTCGGCGGAAGGGGCAGGACCGGCGGACGGGGCGGGGCAGGACGCGGCCGCGGAGCGGGAGGAGCGGCGGCGTCAGGCTCAGACGCTGGCACCGTACCTGGACTTCGTGCTGGCCGGGGGCCGGTGGTACCACCGGGCCGGGCTCTCCCCCGCCGCGTGGGCGGACCGGGTGGCGCAGGTGGAGGGCTCCGTGGCCCCGGGCTCGCTGGGGACCGTGTGGGACGTGTATCCGCTGCCGACGCCCTGACAGCACGACGAAGCCCCGGGACCGTATCGGTCCCGGGGCTTCGCTCCGGTGTGGCAGATGAGGGATTCGAACCCCCGTAGGCAATGCCAGCTGATTTACAGTCAGCCCCCTTTGGCCGCTCGGGTAATCTGCCGGGCTACCGCGCGGCGGGCGACGCACCAGGCGCGCCCACCGTTCAGGCGAGAGACGACTCTACAGCACGAGGGAGCCTCCCCGCCACTCGGCCGTGCCGGATAGTCTGGGGCGAGCATCCGTCCCGCCCTGAGCAAGGAGCCCCCATGGCCAGCGATTCCACGTTCGACGTCGTCAGCAAGGTGGACAAGCAGGAGGTGTCCAACGCGCTGAACCAGGCGCAGAAGGAGATCGTCCAGCGCTACGACTTCAAGGGCGTCGGCGCCGAGATCGACTTCTCCGGGGAGAAGATCCTCATGAAGGCCTCCTCCGAGGAGCGCGTCAAGGCCGTCAAGGACGTCTTCGAGTCCAAGCTCATCAAGCGCGGCATCTCCCTGAAGTCCCTCGACGCCGGCGAGCCGTTCGCCTCCGGCAAGGAGTACCGCATCGAGGCCTCCATCGAGGAGGGCATCGACCAGCCCACCGCGAAGAAGATCACCAAGCTCATCCGCGACGAGGGCCCCAAGTCCGTCAAGGCCCAGATCCAGGGCGACGAGCTGCGCGTGTCCTCGAAGTCCCGCGACGACCTGCAGGCGACCATCGCCCTGCTCAAGGGCTTCGAGGATGCGGACCTGCAGTTCATCAACTTCCGCTGATCCCACCGCCCGACCCGGAGAGACCCCCATGCTCCTGCTCATCGACCCCCGCGGCGCCGTGTGGTCCGCCGACGTCACCTACGGCCGCGCCGTGGCCCGCCACACGGTGGACGGGCGCCCCCTGGACGACCTGCCGTTCCGCCGCGCCGCGCTCGTGCTGGACCTGGAGGACTACGTGGACCTCGCGCTGCGCCACGGCGTGTGCGTGCCCCGCGGCCTGCTCCTGGACGGAGGGTGGGTGGACACCGTGCTCAAGCCCGGCACCCTGGAGGCCCAGCGCCGCAACCAGGACCGCGTGGCCGAGCAGCTGCGCCCCGTGGAGCGCAACACCGAGGACGACACCGTACGCCTGTACCAGCGGGACACCATGCTCGACGGCGCTCAGGACGACCTCAACGAGCGCATCGAGAAGGCGCAGGAGGACGCCACACGCACCCTGCAGGCCCCACCCCGACACGAGCTCATCCACCACTGGCGCGGCCTCGGCGGGCCGCTGCCGGCCAGCATCGTCGAGAACCTCGACGACGCCGAGTGAGCCCAGGCCCCATCTGAACCCGGCAGCACACACGGGAACGGCCGCCCACCCTGCAGGGTGAGCGGCCGTCGTCATCGGTGCCGCCGGCGGCACCGGGAGGGCGCTCAGGCCAGGCCGTCGCCGGCGCGGCTGATGCGCGTCATCTCCTCGCGGTCCACGACCTTCACACGCTCGCGCGCCACCGGGCCGGCCTCGGTGGCGGCCGCACCGAGCGCCTTCTCGTGTTCGTCGAGGGCGTGCCAGCCCGCCCAGGTGGTGTAGGGCACCCCGCGCTCCTCAAGCAGCGCGATGACGGCGGCCTCCTCCGGCTCCTGCGCGGTGTAGAGGCCCGGCTCGTCCTCGATGAGGTGGCCGATGGTCTCGAGTGAGTCGCCCTTCGTGGAGCCGATCAGGCCTACGGGGCCGCGCTTGATCCACCCGGAGGTGTACAGGCCCGGCACGGGGGCGCCCTGCGCGTCGAGCACCCGGCCCTCGGCGTTGGGGATCACGCCGCGGACGTCGTCGAACTCCACGCCGTCCACGGGCGAGCCGAAGTAGCCCACCGCACGGTAGACGGCCTGCACGCTGTAGTCCACGGTCTCCTCGGTGGGGCGGACCCCGCCGGTGCCGTCGAGTTCCATGCGGCGCATGCGCAGGCCGTCGAGGCGGCCGTCGCCGTCGGCATCGAGGAACTCCTCCGGGGCCTGCAGGAAGTGCAGGTGCAGGCGGCGGGAGGCCTGCTCGGTGCGGTCCTCCTGCTCCATGAGCCAGTTGGTCAGGGTGCCGACCATGGTGCGGACCTGGTTGTTCTCCTCGATGGCCTTCTCCGAGGCCTCGTCGAACTCGAAGTCCTCCTCGTAGAGCACGATGTCCACGTCCCGGGAGTGCGCCAGCTCGCGCAGCTCCAGCGGGGTGAACTTGATCTGCGCCGGGCCGCGACGGCCGAAGACGTGCACGTCCGTGACCGGCGAGGCGGCCAGGTCCCGGTACACGTTGTCCGGGATCTCGGTGGGCAGCAGGTCCTCGGCGTGCTTGGAGAGGATGCGGGCGACGTCGAGGGCCACGTTGCCGTTGCCGATCACCGCGACCTCGGTGGCCTCGAGCGGCCAGTGACGGGGCACGTCCGGGTGGCCGTCGTACCAGGAGGCGAAGTCCGCGCCGCCGAAGGAGCCGGAGAGCTCGACGCCGGGTACGTCCAGGGCGGCGTCACGCACCGCACCGGTGGAGAGCACCACGGCGTCGTAGTGGCGGCGCAGGTCCTCGAGGGTGAGGTCCGTGCCGACGTCCACGTTGCCGAGGAAGCGGATGTCCCCGCGGTCCATCACCTTGTGCAGCGCGGTGATGATGCCCTTGATGCGGGGGTGGTCCGGGGCCACGCCGTAGCGGATCAGGCCGAAGGGGGCGGGGTAGCGGTCGAACAGGTCGATGCTCACCGGGAAGTCCCGCTTCTCCTTGGTGAGGATGTCCGCGGTGTACACACCGGCGGGGCCGGCGCCGACGATGGCGATGCGGAGCGGGCGGTCGGGGCGGTCGGTCACAGCGGGACGTCCTTCCGGGGCGGCGATCTGGGGGCGAAACCGACCTCCCATGCTACCGGGCACTCCTGCCTGAAGCGCCAGGGGCCCCGTTCCGGGGCCGTCACGACCGCCTCGGCAGACTCCCGCACCGCCGTACCCTGGGCCGGTGAGTTCCCGCGCGTCCGCCCCCACCCCACCGCCGTCCTCCCCCGACACCGGCGCCCTGCCGATGGTCCAGCCCGCCCCGTCCGGCTCCTCGCCGCAGGGCCTGGCCCTCGGGCTGTCCGCGTACGTGATCTGGGGCCTGGTGCTGCCGCTGTACGTGACCGCGCTGGCGCCGGCCGGTGCGGTGGAGATCGTGGTGGTCCGCATCGGGTTCTCACTGCTGTTCTGCCTGGTGCTGTTGGCCGTGCTGCGCCGACTGGGTGAGCTGCGCGAGGCACTGCGCACCCCAAGCCGTTGGGGTGCCACCGCCCTGGCCTCGGGGCTGATCGCCGTCAACTGGCTGCTGTACGCGCTGTCCGTGGTGAGCGGCAACGTGCTCCAGGCCTCCCTGGGCTACTTCATGAACCCGCTGGTCAACGTGCTGCTCGGCGTCCTGCTGCTGGGCGAGCGGCTGCGCCGGGCGCAGTGGGCCGCGGTGACGCTGGCCGCCGTCGCGGTGCTCGGGATGACCGTAGCCCTGGGCGCGGTGCCGTGGCTCTCGCTCGGGCTGGCGTTCTCCTTCGGCCTCTACGGGCTGGTGAAGAAGCGCCTGCCCACTCCCGGCCACCCCGTCACGGGCATGACCGCGGAGACGCTCGTGCTCACGCCGGTGTTCGTCGTGGGCACCGTACTGCTGCACGGGGCCGGTCAGCTGACCACGCTCACTGAGGGTGCCGGCCACTTCTGGCTCATGGCCGCCTCGGGTGTGCTCACGGCTGGGCCGCTGATCCTGTTCTCCGCTGCCGCCCGTCACCTGAGCCTGACCACCCTGGGCCTGATGCAGTACGTGGCCCCGCTGGGGCAGTTCCTCGTGGCGGTGCTCGTGCTGGGCGAGCACATGGCCCCGGCCCGGTGGGCGGGCTTCGCGCTGATCTGGGCCTCGCTGGCGTTGTTCACCCTGGACCAGGCCCGGCAGGCCCGGCTGCGCCGACGCGCCCGCAGAGCCCTGACGGGCTCACAGGCCCACGCCTAGACTGGCCGCATGCCTCCCAAGCCCGCCGCCCCCGTGTACCTGCCCGCGTTCCAGAGGCTCGTCCCGGAGCTGCTGGGCGAGCCCTGGGCCGAGGACGACGGCCTCTCCGACGTCGAGATCGACCGCCGCCTGGCCGACTCCCCCGCCGCCGCCCAGCTGGGCGAGCACCTCGTGCTGCCCACCGCGCTGCGGGAGTTCTACCGTGCCGTCGGCAACGCCGGCGACCTGTTGGAGACCGTCCACTACGTGTGGGATCCGGACGACCTCGAGGAGCGGGACGGGTTCCTGATGTTCCTCGAGGACGAGGCTGAGACGGTCGTCTGGGGCCTGCCGGTGGAGAACCTCTCCCTCCCGGACCCCCTCGTGTGGCGCCGCTCCGCCGGCGCTGAGGCACCGGAGGGCGACTGGGAGGACGAGGGCGGCACGTTCAGCGAGTTCATCATGGACCTGCTGGCCTGGACCTTCGAGGACACCGCCGACGACGACGGCCGCGGGGCCCCGCGATGAGCGCGCCCGCGCGCCCGCCCGCCCCGGTGAGCCACGCCCCCGAGGGCTACGTGTGCCCGTTCTGCGGGCTGGTGGCCGGGGACGTCTCCGACCCGGGGAACCGGTGCGAGCTCACGGACACCGTCCACCAGGACGAGGACGTGATCGTGCTGATCGCCGCCGACGGGTTCGGCGAGCACGAGGGCCACGCCATGGTCTGCCCGGCCGAGCACCACGAGAACCTCTACACGATGCCGGACCGGGTGCTGCAGCGGATCGCCCTGACCGCCCGCCAGGTGGCCCTGGCCATGAAGGCGGCGTGGGCGCCGGACGGGGTGTCCACGCGGCAGCACAACGAGCCGGCCGGCAACCAGCATGTATGGCACTACCACCTGCACGTGTTCCCCCGCTATGAGCAGGACCTGCTCTACGGGCAGCGCCGCCACGCGGTGGACCCGGCCGTGCGCGCACAGCGGGCACGAGAGCTGGCCGCAGCTCTGGACATGGGCCCCACCCGCATCTGAGACAGGTCCCGGGCCCGCATCTGGGGCAGGGACCGGGGTCGGCTCAGCTGGCGCGGTCCACCACGTAGTCCGCGAACGCCTCGAGGGCGGCCTTCACGGGCGACTCCGGCAGCGGGGCCAGGGCATCCTTGGCCTCCTGGGCCCAGGCACGGGTGATCCGTCCGGCCTCGGCGAAGGCCGGGTGCGCGGTCAGGGCCGCGACCGCCCGGGCGAGGGCGGCGTCGTCGTCCAGGCCGCCGCGTACGAGATCCAGCACCTCCCGCGCCTGCTGCGCCTGCTCCCCCTGGGCGGCGGCGTCCCGCTCCAGCAGCAGGGTGGCCAGGGTGGGCACGCCCTCGCGCAGGTCGGTGCCGGGGGCCTTGCCGAGCTGCTCGGCGGTGCCGGTCAGGTCGATGAGGTCGTCGGCGAGTTGGAAGGCCACACCCACCTTCTCCCCGTACTCGGACATCACCTGCACGGTCTGCTCGTCCGCGCCGCCCAAGTGCGCCCCGAGGACGCCGGCGGCGGCGATCAGCGAACCGGTCTTGCCGCCGAGCACCGCATAGTAGTGCTCCAACGGGTCCTGGCCCTCGCCCACACCCCGGGTCTCCCAGAGCTGGCCCTGCACGAGGCGCTCGAAGGTCTCGGCCTGCACGCGCACGGCCCGCGGCCCGAGCTCGCTCATCAGCTGCGAGGCGCGGGCGAACACGAGGTCCCCGGCGAGGATCGCGGCCGAGTTGCCCCACAGCCGGTGCGCGGCGGCGGCACCGCGGCGCACGGGGGCCTCGTCCATGACGTCGTCGTGGTACAGGGTGGCCAGGTGGGTCATCTCCATCACGACGGCGGCCTGGCGCACCTCCGGGCCGATCGCGCCGACCTGCCCGGTGGGCAGGCCGGGGTCGCCCAGCAGGGAGGAGAGCACGGTGAGCACGGGGCGCACCCGCTTGCCGCCGGCGGAGGCCAGGTGACGGGCGGCCTGAGTGGAGAAGTCGTCCTCGAAGGCGAGGGCGTCCAGCAGGTGGGCCTCCACCTGCTCAAGTGCGGTGAGCACGGCCGAGAGCACCGGGCCGTGCTCGGCCAGGGCGTCGAATCCGGAGGGCAGGGCGAAGCCGGCGTCAGCAGTGGTCACCGGGCAAGCCTACCCAACGAGGGTGCGTCGGCCGTCGTGAGCGACGAGGTGGCGGACTCGAGCAGCCGCACAGCCCGGTCCACTACATCCCCGCCGCGCGGGTCCACCACGTTGCCCATCACACGCGCCACCGTGCGCAGCAGCGGCGGGGCGGCCATGCCGGTGGCCAGGGCGGCCCGCATGACGTGCGGATCCCCGATGAGCCGGGCGAACCGGGCCCCGAGGGCGAAGTGCGCGCCCCACAGGTGCTGGGTGATCACCGGGTAGCGGGAGAGCACGGTGTCCGCGGCGGCCGCGTTCGGGGCGGCGACGGCGTCCACGGCCAGCTCCGCGGCGATCCTCGCCGCCTCCATGGCGAAGCCGATGCCCTCGCCGTTGAACGGGGAGACCATGCCGGCGGCGTCGCCCACCAGCAGCATGCCGGGCACGTGCTGCGGGGTGCGGTTGAAGGCCATAGGCAGAGCCGCACCCAGGATCCTCGAGGTGCGGGTGTCCTCACTGATCCCCCATTCGGGGGTGAGGGCGCCGGTCCAGCGACGCAGCAGGTCTCGGTAGTCGAGCCGGCCGAACTGCGGGGAGGTGTCCAGGATGCCCAGGCCCACGTTCACGGTGCCGTCGGCGAGGGGGAACAGCCAGCCGTAGCCGGGCAGGGGGCGGCCCTCGGCGTCGGGCAGGCTCAGCCAGGATTCCATCCACTCCCCACGGTCGCCCGGCGGCCGGGGCACGGCACCGTCCGGGCCCACCGGGCCGGCGGTGTGGTACGCCCGCACGGCCACACCCATGGGGCGGTCGGTGCGCCGGTGCACACCCATCGAGACGGCCGCCCGGGCGGAGACGCCGTCACAGACCAGCACCACGGGGGCCTGCCAGAGAGCCACACGGCCCGTCTTGCGCCCGTCCGGACCCACCACCTGGGCCCGCAGACCGTCCACCCGGCCGGAGGCATCCCGGGTGACACCCGTGACGGCGTGGCGCTCGAGCACGGTGGCCCCGCGGCGTCGGGCATGCTCCACGAGCAGGGCGTCGAAGTCCCGGCGGGCACGGGTCAGCGCATAGTCCGGCCACGTGCTCGTCTCGGGCCAGGGCACGTCCACCGTGCGCCGGCCGGCACGCAGGCGCAGGCCGCGGATCCGTTGCCAGCCGCCGTCGTCGCCGGGACCGCCGCGGTGCTCGATGCCCAGCAGACGCAGCTCCCGGACCGCCTGGGGCGTCAGGCCGTCACCGCAGACCTTGTCCCGCGGATGCGCGGACTTCTCCAACACCACCACGTCCAGGCCGGCCGCGGCCAGGTGGGCGGCGGCTGTGGCCCCGGCCGGGCCCGCCCCGGAGATCAGCACATCCGCACGGCGGGGCGCCTCCTCGGCTCCGGCGGGGCGGTCGGCCAGCAGCGGCGCGGCGGCGTCCGCTGCGTCAGCTGCGTCGGCGGGGACGGTCATGACTCCTCCTGGAGGGCGGGGGCGGGGTCCGCGGCGGGGGCCGGGCCAGTAGCCGGCCGGGCGGACGGGACGGTGGCGCGCACGGCCTCGGCCAGGGCCGCGGTCACCTGCGGGCGCACGGCGCGGTCGGCCCGCACCTCGAGGGTCCGGAGGCCGCGGGCCGGGGCGGCCAGCGTATGCAGCAGGCCCGGCCGGTCCGTGATCACCCGGTGCGGCACCCCGTACCCGGCGGCGAGCGCGGCCAGATCCGCCCGGTGGGGGGTGCCGAAGAAGCGCTCCACCGTGGCCGCCATGCCCCGGGTGCGGCCGACAGCCCCGTGCTCGAGGCCGGCGAAGATGGCCCCGCCGGCGTCGTTCACCACGACGACGTCCAGCTCGGGCTCGGGCTCGTCGGGGCCGACCAGCAGCGCACCGAGATCGTGCAGGGCGGTGAGGTCCCCCACCAGGGCGACGGTGCGCCGTCCGGTGCCCAGGGCGATGCCGCAGGCGGTGGCGAGGGTGCCGTCGATGCCGGCCAGGCCGCGGTTGGCGAAGACCTGCGTATCCGGGGCGCCGGGCGGGCGCCAGGCCAGGTCCACATCCCGGATGAGGGAGGAGGAGCCGAGCACCACGGGGCCGCGGGCCACCGCCGGCAGCACATGTGCCACGGACTGGGGGCCGAGCCCGTGCAGCGCCTCCTGGTGCAGCAGCTCCGCCTCGAGGGCGGCCTGGGCGTCCAGGCTGGCGCGCTGCCACGCGGCCAGCCAGCCGGGGGTGCCACTGCCGGCGAGGTCCGCGAGCTCCTCCACGGTCCGCACAGGCCGTTCCCGGCGGCGGCCCGGCAGGTGCCAGGGGGCGGGCTCGGGGGTGTGCAGGGCGGTGAGGACCTCCGGGCGGGCCAGCAGCGCGGCCACGGTGCGGGTGAGGGTGGGGCGGCCGAACAGGACGACCCGCTCGATGTCCGCGGCCAGGGGGTGGGCGTCGGGTCCGGTGCCGCCGGCGGTGCCGAGCAGCAGCGGGTACGCACCGATCGCGTTCGGGCCGAAACGGGCATCGGAGCTGGGCTCGGCGAGCAGGGGCAGACCGAGGGCCAGGGCGAAGGCGGCCGCGGCCGGGCCGGCGCCGTGGCCGGCGAGCACCACGGTGCGGCGGGGCGGACGCCGCGCCGCATCCAGGTCCACCAGACCGGACAGCTCCGCGCCCGGGGGCCGCCACGCCGGGGCGGCGGAGGGCAGGGCGTCAGAGGCCGGGGCGTCGCAGATCTGGGCGAGCTGGCCGGCATCGGGCACGAGGGGGTCGCGGAAGGCGACGTTCAGGTGCACCGGCCCGCACGGGGACTCCTCGAGGTCCGCGCCCTCGGCGGCGGGGGCGAGGCCCTCGGCGCACAGCAGCGCATCCCGGACCTGCGCGGCGGTGCGGCGCAGGTGCTCGGCGGCGTCCACGCCGGGGGCGGGGTCGGCGTCGAGGGCGATCCCGCAGCGGGCATGCAGGTGGAACAGCCCCTCCTGGGCGGTGGTCTGGTTCGCCCCGGTGCCATGCAGCTCGGCGGGACGGTCCGCGGTGAGCGCCACCAGGCGGGTGCCCGCGTGGTGGGCCTCCATCATGGCCGGCAGCAGGTTCCCGACGGCGGTGCCGGACGTGGTGAGCACGGCCACCGGACGCCCCGTGGCCAGGGCCAGCCCGTGGGCGAGGAACCCGGCCGCACGCTCGTCCACCCGCACGTGCAGGCGCAGACGGCCAGCGCGCTCGAGCGCAGCGAACGCGTACACCAGCGGTGCCGACCGGGAGCCGGGGCAGACGACGGCCTCCCGCATCCCGCCCTCGCACAGGGCGTCCGCGACAGTGCGGGCGAGGCGGAAGGAATCGACGGAGGTCATGGTGGCCACCAGTCTAGGTGTGAGCGCCCGAACCCGATCGCACCGAGCCTGGACGCACCGGCCCCAGACGCACCGAGCCCGGACGCGGCGGGGCCGCCGCAGCGCAGTGCCACGACGGCCCCGTCCGGCAGGGCACCCCCGGAGGAGGGGGCGGGGCCGCCGCGGCAGGCCCCGGGCCCAGGAGGGTCAGCGACCGCGCCCCTTGCCGGGCTTGCCCTGGCCGGCACCCTTCTGGGCGCCCTTCTGGGCACCCTTCTGGGGGCCCTTCTTGTCCGCCTTCTGGGCACCCTTGCCGATGCCGCTGTTGCCGGTCGCGTTGAAGACCTGCACCACGGACGGCCGCGGGGCCGCCACCTTGTCCCCCACCTGCACCGGGCCGGCCGGGTCCAGGAAGTCGGGGAAGGCGGAGGTGTGGGCACCCCAGGTGCCGTTCTCACCCGGGTGCTGCACGTTCACGAACACGGAGTCGTCGCGGTCGTGGATCACGGGGCCGCAGGTCTCAGCGTCCCGGGGCACGGCGAGGAACTGCTGCACGCGGCCGCGCTCGGGGCCCTCAAGGCTCACCTTGTGCAGGGCGTCGGCGTAGCCGATGGTGCCGGGCTGACCGTCCGTGGAGATCCAGAGGTTGCCCTCGGAGTCGAACGCCACGTTGTCCGGGCAGGAGATCGGGGAGACCTTCTCCTTGGGGTAGCCGGCGAAGTACGCCGAGGAGGAGACCTTCGGGTCGCCGGCCAGCAGCAGGATCACCCAGCCGAAGGAGGTGGCGGTGTGGTCGCCGCCGCACTCGGTCAGCTCGATCACGTGGCCGTCGCGGTTGCCGACCACCGGGTTGGCCTCGTCCACCTCCGTGCGGCGGGTGTTGTTGGTCAGGGCCGCGTACACCTTGCCGTTGACCGGGTTGGTCTCCACGTCCTCCGGGCGGTCCATCTTGGTGGCACCGACCTTGTCTGCGGCCAGGCGGGTGAACACGAGCACCTCCGCCAGGGACATGCCCGGCACGAAGGAGCGCTCATGGGAGGCCAGCGGGATCCAGGTGCCGGAGCCGTCGAACGCGCCGTCGGCGGGCAGGGTGCCGGTGCCGTCGATCTGCCAGTCCGGGGAGTCGCCGGAGAACCTGGCCACGTAGAGGGTGCCCTTGTCCATCAGACGCATGTTGTGGCGCTTGTCCCCGGGGCGGACCTTCTCGGCGGAGACGAACTTGTAGATGTAGTCGTGGCGCTCGTCGTCGCCGGAGTACACCACGGCATGGCCGGAGGGGGCGATGACGGCGGTGCCGGCCTCGTGCTTGAAGCGGCCCAGCAGGGTGTGCTTCACCGGGGTGGAGGTGGGGTCCTCCGGGTCGATCTCCACGACCCAGCCGAAGCGGTGGGACTCGTTCTCGTAGCCGGGCTTGGTGGCGTCGAAGCGGTCGTAGAAGTCCTCCCAGCGGCGGCGCGTGGCGGAGGTGGAGATGCCGTAGCGCTTCTCCTCCGCGGTGCCGCGGCCCTTGAAGTACTGGTTGAAGTTCTCCTCGCCGGAGAGCACGGTGCCCCACGGGGTGGTGCCGCCGGCACAGTTGTTCAGGGTGCCGAGCACGCGGGTGCCGGTCGGGTCCTCAACGGTCTTGAGCAGGTCGTGACCGGCGGCCGGGCCCTGCACGCGGAACTCGGTGGTGCCGGTGATGCGGCGGTTGCGGCGGCCCCCGCGCACGTACTCCCACTTGGCGCCCTGCTTGGCGCGGCGCAGCTCCACGATGGACAGGCCGTGCGCCTGGATGGCGGTGTCCACCACGTCCTTGGGGTTCGAGGCCAGGTACTCCGGGGAGAACATGATGTTCTCGTTGGTGTACTCGTGGTTGGAGACCAGGTAGCCGGAGCGGTCGTTGCCGCCGTCGGAGATCACGTTCAGGTAGTCGTTGTTGTACCCGAACTGCCCGGACTGCGAGGCACCGGTCTGGCGGCGGATGTCGAAGTCCTGGGAGTCGGCGAAGAGCGGGTCGCCCCAGCGGATGATCACGTCCCAGTCGTAGCCGGCAGGGACGGTGACGTCGTCCACGGTGCGGGTGACCGGGCCGATCGGGTCGAAGGCCAGCTTGCCGCCGCCGGTGGGACGGGTGCCGTGGTCCGCGAGGGCCTCGGGGGCGCCGGCGACCTGGCCGCCGACCACCACGGCCGCGGCCAGGCCGCCAACGCCGAGGGCGGCACGCCGGGAGATGGCACGTTCGGCGACCTGCTGGAAGGTCTCGTTCATCGAGGTGTTCGGTGCGGGCTGGGCGCACGCATTGCCGCACTTGAGGTCACAGGTGACCGCGGAGCGGTTGCCGCGGGTGTGGCCGGCCATGGGGAGGAGACGCTTGAGCATGGTGTCCTTCTCGACGGGGGTCTCTCGGCCTGCGCGCGGGGCGTTCGAGGCCGGGCCGCGGAGGGGATGCCCGCGGTCCGTGCCCACCCTCACGCAGACGCAGTAGCACCGGGGGACGGTCCGGTGAACCCGGGCCGAACAGTTGCCGACACCCCGATGACCTCCCCCGCCCTGACAGGCCCCGAGGCCGGTTCAGCCGCCGGCAGTGAGCACTGCATGGGCCGCGCACAGCCGCTCGGCCCACCACCGTTGGCCCGCAGCGTCCTGCCGGGCCCGGGCCAGCAGGGCCGGGTCCGGCTCCGGCGCCCGCTCCCCCGGGGCGGGCAGCAGGCCGCCGGCGGGCCGCCAGGGAGGGGAGACGACGTCGTGCCCGAACAGGGCCACCGTGCCGAGCCCGCACGCGAAGGGCAGGGCGGGCAGATGCGCTGCGAGCGCCGCCCCGCCGGCGATCCCCACGGAGGTGTCCAGCGCCGAGGAGACGACGGCGTCCAGCCCCGCGGCCTCGACGATGGCCGCGGCGCGGCGCACCCCGCCCAGGGGCTGGACCTTCACCACGATCAGGTCGGCCGCATCCGCCTGTGCGACGGCGAGCGGGTCTGTCTCCTTGCGGACGGCCTCGTCTGCGGCGATCCGGGTGGCGACCCCGCGCTCACGCAGCATCCGCCGCACCCGGGCCAGCGTGCGGATGCCGGGCACCGGCTGCTCGGCGTACTCGAGCCCCACGTCCGCGAGCTCGGTGAGCATGGCCACGGCCTCCGCCGCCGTCCACCCGGCGTTGGCGTCCACCCGGATCGCCGCCTCCGGCAGCAGCTGCCGCACGCGGCGCACCCGGGCCAGGTCCGCGCTGTGGCTGCCGGCCACGAGGCCTCCGCCGGTCCGGTGTTCGGCCACCTTCACCTTCACCGCGGTGATGCCCTCGCCGTACCGGGCCAGGACGCCCTCGACGTCGGCGGCGTCCACCGCGGGCACGGTCGCATTGACGGGCACCTCGGCCCGTACGGGGGCGGGCCACCCCTGCCAGCCGGCCTCGACGGCGGCGGCCAGCCAACGGGAGGACTCGGCGGGGCCGTACTCCGGGAACGGGGAGAACTCGGCCCAGCCGACGGGCCCGCGCAGCAGCAGCGCTTGGCGTTCGGTCGTCCGGCGGAAGGGCACACGCATCGGCAGGGTGACCGCCACGGCCTCGGCCAGCAGCTCCTCCACGGAGGGCAGGGCGGGGCCGCCGGACGCACCGGGCAGCGGGGGCAGGGTCGGTGCGGCGGGCTCGTCCATGCGCACCAGGCTCTCACGCCCGATGGGCCGTCGGCCCGGTCAGGCGACGGCCACGTAGCCGAGCGTACGGGCCAGAGCCGTGGCCCGCTCGCGGGAGCCGAGCACCGCCTCCAGCCCGGCGACGACGTCCGCCACCACCTCGGCGCGCAGGTGCCAGTCCGGGGTGAACGGCTCGTCCGCGCGCGCCCAGGCCGCCCCGACCGCGGCGAGGGCACGGGCCATCTCCGTGAGGTCCCGGAACACCGGCTCGGGCTCCCCGAGGCGGTCCTCCCAGCCCTCCTCGCCGGGGGCCATGAGCACTCGCCCTGTGGAGGCCTCGTGGATGAACGGCTCGGCACCCTGCTTGGCCACCACGGTCCAGTCCTCGGTCCAGTCCACCAGCTGCGCACCGGTCCGGTGGTTCCAGCGGTAGCCGGCCTGCTCATCCCAGAGCCGGTCCAGGGGGAAGAGCATCAGCGGCAGCCCGACCGTGTCGATCTCCACCCACTCGGGCCCCACGTACCGGTAGAAATCGGCGAGGTCCGTGGCGAGCGGCTCCTCCGCAGCCCACTCGATGGGCTCCTGCCGGGAGAGCGGGCCGAACACGGCCAAGGCCTCCCGGGCCGCCACGAGGTCGTGCGGGTCCAGGGTGATCCTCGGCGCGGGGCCCGAGAGCATACCCGGGGCGGACAGGGGGGCGGTGGCGGGGCGCACGCGGTCCATGCGGCCAGGGTAGGCACGCCCCCACCCCGCCCGGGCGACCACGGTGTGACGCCCAGGTGAAGCCTGCGTGACCGCGAGGCCACCGGCCCGGTCGGTCGGAACACCCTCGGTGGCGCGGTGGCCTGCCACAATGACCGCATGAGCCCCGACGACCGCCGGACTGCGAGCACCCCCGCGCCCCGCACGCGCTGGTGGGCGGCCGCCGGACTCGCCGCGGCCGGCGTCGCCCTCGTCCACCTGCTGGCGGTGGTCTCGGGCACCGGGCAGCGCGTGGAGTACCAGCTCTTCCACGCCGTGGAGGACAGCTTCGGGCAGCAGCCCGGGCTGCGGGAGCGGATCCTGTCCGTTGCCCCTCCGGCCGCCGCCCTCACCGCCGCAGCGGCAGCCGTGGCCTGCCTGGCCGGGCTGGGCACCCCCGCCGGACGACGCCGGGCCCTCACCGCCCTCACTGTGCTGGCGGGGGCGAACCTCACCACCCAGGTGCTCAAGGCGATGCTGCCCCGCCCGGACCTGGCCAACGGGGTGCCCTGGACCGCCGGGAACTCTCTGCCCTCAGGGCACATGACCCTGGCCGTCTCCGCGGCCGCCGCCGCCCTGCTGCTCGCCCCCGCCCGGCTGCGCCCCGCCCTGGCCGTGCTCGGAGCCGCGCTCGCCGCCTTCACCGGCGCCGCCGCCTACCTGGCCGCCTGGCATCGCCCCTCGGACATGGTCGCCGCCGCCCTCGTGGGAGCCGCATGGGGGCTCGCCGCGACGGCCACCCTGCCAGCACGGGCCGGGCGGACGGAGCGGGCTGTCTCGGCGACGCAGGCCTCCCCCGTGCCGGCCGCCCTGCTCGGCGGCTTCGGCTTGCTCGGCACCACCACCGGCCTGGTGCTGCTCGCCCTGACCCTCGGTGCCCCCGCCACCACCGCAGCAGACCCCCACCCCCTCGCCGTCACCGCCGGGGTGCTGCTGAGCGCCGCCCCGGCGGTGGGCGGGCTCGGACTGCTCCTGGCGGCTCTGCGCCGGACCCGCTGAGGGCCCTGCACCGGACCCGCTGAGGACTCAGAGCCGAGCCAGCGCCGCCCGCGGGTCGTTCAGGCACTCCGCCACGAACGTGAGGAACGCGCTCGCGGTGGCCCCGTCCGTCACCCGATGGTCGAAGCAGACGGACAGCTCGGCCACCCTGCGCACCAGGATCTGCCCGTCCACCACCCACGGCCGCTCCAGGATGCGCCCGATGCCGAGCATCCCCACCTCCGGGTGGTTGAGCACAGGTGTGGCCCCGTCCGTGCCCAGTGGCCCGTAGTTGTTCAACGTGAACGTGCTGCGCATCAGCTCCGCCGGGGTGCACCGGCCCTCACGAGCCCGGGCGACCGTCTCGGCAATCGCCGTGGTGAGCTCCTCGGCGCTGAGCCGCTCGGCGTGCTCCACGGAGGGGACCATCAGGCCGCGGTCGGTCTGCACGGCCAGGCCCAGGTGGACGCCGTCGAACTCGACGATCTCCTCGGTGCCGTCCTCAGCCCGCTCGATGCGGGCGGCCAGCACCGGGTGCCGGCGCAGCCCGGCCAGCGTGAACCGGGCGATCAGGGCCAGCAGGGACGGCGCCCGGTCCGGGTCCTTCTCCCGGAGCTCGGCGCGCAGTTGGAGCAGGGCGGTGACGTCCACATCCAGCCAGGCGGTGACGTCCGGGACGGCGGTGCGCGAACGCACCATCTGGTCCGCGATCGCCCGCCGCACCCCGGTGATCGGGGTGCGGGAGGCCACGGTGAGCCCGCTCCGGCGGTCCCGGCTGCCCACCTCGGCCGTGGCCGCCGGCGCGAGGGAGGCAGCTTCCACGCCCGACGACGGCGCGGCGCTCCCCGCCGCGGTCGCCTCACCGGCATGCCCAGCCGGTCCACCGGCGGCCTGGTTGTTGCCGGCGGTCTGGGTGCCGGCGGCGGCGAGCACGTCGGCGCGGGTGACCATCCCCTCCGGGCCGGTGCCGGGCACGGCGGCCACGTCCACCCTGAGCTCCCGGGCGAGCCTGCGCACGATCGGCGAGCTCACGCGCGGGGCCTGCGCGGCTTCCGCGGCCTGCGCGGCCTCCGCGGCGGGGGCCGACGTCGTTGCGGAGGCGGTGGCCGGCGTCGTCTGCGGCACGGCTGAGCCGGCGGTGCGGGGGTGCCGGGGGCGGCGGGTGCGTCCGGTGGTGGCGTGCCCGGAGGTGCCGTAGCCGATGAGCACATGGCCGGAGGCGTCCCCGTCCGTCGCGGCCCCTCCCCCGGCGTCGGGCTCCGGAGCCGGCTGCACGCCGGCGCGCTCCTCCTCCCGGTAGGACAGCGCGCCGGGGACGTCGCCGTCCTCCTGTGGGGAGCCCTCATCCGGGGACCCCACGGTGATCAGCGGGCCACCGACGGGCATCGTCTCCCCCTCGGCCCCGTGCAGGGTCAGCACGGTGCCGGCATAGGGGCAGGGCACGTCCACGACGGCCTTGGCGGTCTCCACCTCGACCACCGGCTGGTCCACGGACACCTCCTCGCCCTCGGTGACCAGCCAGCGGGCGACGGTGGCCTCGGTGAGGCCCTCGCCGAGATCCGGCAGGGTGAAGGTCTGGTTCATGCTCGGGCCTCCTCGGTCACGGGGTCCAGGCCCCAGTTCAGGTCGTCGACGGCGTCCAGGATCCGGTCCACGGACGGCAGGTGGTGCTCCTCGAGCTTCGGCGCCGGGTAGGGGATGTCCCAGCCGGTCACGCGCAGCACGGGGGCGGCGAGGAAGTGGAAGCAGCGCTGCTGCAGGCGCGCGACCAGTTCGGAGGCCACCGAGGCGAAGCCCTGCGGTTCGGCCACCACCACGGCCCGGCCCGTCCTGGCCACGGAGGCGGCCATGGTGTCCTCGTCCAGCGGGTTCAGGGTGCGCAGGTCCACGACCTCCACGGACACCCCCTCCGCGGCGGCGGCCTCGGCGGCGGCCAGGCAGGTCTGCACGGACGGCCCGTAGGACACCAGGGTCACGTCCGTGCCCTCCCTCACGACGGCGGCCCGCGCCCAGGGCGTGCCGCTGGCGGCAGCCTCGGACAGCCGGGCCCAGCGCCGCTCGAACTCGGCGCGCAGATCCTCGAGGTCGAGCTCTGCCCTGGTCCAGTACAGGCGCTTGGGCTCCATGAACACGACGGGGTCGTCCAGGCGGATGGCCTCGCGGAGCATGAGGTAGGCGTCCTGCACCGAGGCCGGGGTGTACACCTTCAGCCCCGGGGTGTGGGCGTAGTAGGACTCGGAGGAGTCGCAGTGGTGCTCCACGCCGCCGATCCCTCCTCCGTAGGGGATACGGACGGTCACCGGCATGGGGACCGCGCCCCGGGTGCGGTTGCGCATCTTCGCCAGGTGGGAGGCGATCTGCTCGAACGCCGGGTAGGCGAAGGCGTCGAACTGCATCTCCATCACGGGGCGTGCCCCGCCCAGGGCCATGCCCACGCCCAGGCCGGCGATGCCGGACTCGGCCAGCGGGGTGTCGAAGCAGCGCTCCTCGCCGAAGCGTTCGGTCAGGCCGTCGGTGATGCGGAAGACGCCACCGAGGGTGCCGACGTCCTCGCCGAAGACCACCACCGTGGGGTCGGCGGCCAGTTCATCGGCCAGGGCCGCGTTGAGTGCGGCCGCGAAGGTCAGTGCCGCCATGGTCAGGCCTCCTGGACAGATCGGGACAGCCCCTCGGCCAGTTCGGCGCGCTGGGCGGCCAGCTGGGGTGTCTGCACGGTGTAGACGTGGTCGAACAGCTCGAGCGGGTCCGGGGCGGTCTCGGCGCTCAGGGCCTCGCGTAGGCGGGCGGCGACGTCCTCGGCGTCCTGCCGGAAGCGTTCGGTCAGCTCCTCGGTGAGCGCGCCGGTGGACTCGAGGTGCGCGCGCATGCGGCGCAGCGGGTCACGGTCCTGCCACTGCCGGACCTCGGCGTCCTCGCGGTAGCGCGTGGCGTCGTCGGCGTTGGTGTGCGCCTGCATCCGGTAGGTGTCCGCCTCCACGAGGAAGGGACCCTGCCCGGCGCGGCAGAGCTCCACGGCGCGGCCGAGCACCGCCAGCAGGGCGGCGAGGTCGTTGCCGTCCACACGCTCGGCGGGCACCCCGTAGCCCATGCCCTTGTGTGCCAGGGAGGGGGCGGCGGACTGCTTCGCGAACGGCACCGAGATCGCGTACTTGTTGTTCTGCACGAAGAACACCACGGGCAGGCCGAACACGGCGGCGAAGTTCAGGGCCTCGTGGAAGTCACCCTCGGAGGTGCCGCCGTCGCCGACCATGGCCAGGGCGACCACGTCCTCCCCGCGCAGGCGGGCGGCCTTGGCGAGCCCGACGGCGTGCAGCAGCTGGGTGGTCAGGGGTGTGGACTGCACCGAGACGCGGTGCTCGGCCGGGTCGTAGCCCTGATGCCAGGTGCCCCGGAAGGAGACGAGCACCTGCAGCGGGTCCACGCCGCGGGCGAGCACGGCCACGGTGTCCCGGTAGGTGGGGAAGAGCCAGTCCTGCGGCCCCAGGCATGCGGCCGCGGCCACCTGGGAGGCCTCCTGTCCGTGGGAGGAGGGGTACACGGCCATGCGGCCCTGCCGGACGAGGGCGTAGGCCTGGTCGTTGACCCGCCGGCCGATCACGAGGTGGCGGTAGGCGGCCAGGAGGGCCTCCTCGCCCGGCAGGCGGTACTCGTGGCCGGGTGCGGTGCCCTGCTCCTGCGGGGAGAGCAGGCGGCCGTCCTCGGCCAGCAGCTGGATGCGACCCGGCGCCGGGAGCAGGTAGTCCTCGAGGCTGATGCCGGCAGCGGCGGCGGCGTCTGCGGGAGACGGGGCCGTGCGGGGCTCGCTCATGGGTGGCTCCTCTCGATCTGTAGGCATCAGTGTGCCTTCAACGTGCTCTCCGTCACACTATGGATGGGATTACCGGACATTCCGCCACCACAGGCCCGCCCGCATGGACAGAGTGCTAGCGTGAGCCGCACCACGACGACGGTCGTGCGCGCCGGGTGCGCGCCGCACCGCCGACACCCCGCCCGCCCCGAGGAGGACCGATGAGCCAGGACGCCCTGGACCCCGTCGACCGCGCGATCGTGCGCGAACTGTCCCAGGACGGCCGCCTGTCCGTCGCGGCCCTGGCCGAGCGGGTGCACGTCTCCCGCGCCCACTGCTACTCCCGGCTCAACCGCCTCCAGGACGCGGGCGTGATCACCGGGTTCTCCGCCCGCGTGGACCCGGTGCTCGCCGGCTTCACCGCCTCCGCCCACGTGATGCTCAAGCTCCGCCAACACGACTGGCGTGAACTGCAGGCCGCCCTGCTGGCCATCCCCGAGGTGGACCACGTCTCCCTCGTGGGCGGCAACGTGGACGTGATCCTGCTGGTGCGCGCCCGGGACAACGCAGACCTGCGCCGAGTGATCTTCGACCGCATCCAGCCCCTGCCAGCGGTCATGGACACCCAGACGTTCATGATCTTCGAGGACCACGACGCCGGCCACGTCCTCCCACCAGACCCCGCCGACTGACCCCGCCGGGCACGGCAGGCAGGGCAGGCAGGCAGGCAGACACCATCACCCAGACACGAGCACCTCGACATATGCGCGCCACCACGGGCGCACAGAACCGGGGATCCGGCCCCGCCTCACTACCCTGAGGGGCATGTCCTCACGCACCGTGTCCCCCACCCCGCCCGGTCCGGCCGCCCCCGCCGCCGGCGGCGGCCGCCTCGACCGCTTCTTCTCCCTCACCGAGCGCGGCTCCACCGTGGGCCGGGAGGTCCGCGGCGGCGTCGCCACGTTCCTCGCGATGAGCTACATCATCGTGCTCAACCCCCTGGTCCTCTCCGGTGCGGACGCCGGCGGCTCTGTGCTGGGCATCCCGCGCGTGGCCGCAGCGACCGCCCTGGTGGCAGCGCTGGCCTCCCTCGCGATGGGCCTGTGGGCCCGCCACCCCTTCGCCCTGGCCGCCGGCCTGGGCGTCAACGCGTTCGTGGCGATCACCGTGGCCACCACCCCGGGCCTGACCTGGCCGGACGTCATGGGACTCGTGGTGATCGCCGGCCTGCTGATGGTGGTGCTCGTGGCCACCGGCTTCCGCACGGCCGTGTTCAACGCCGTCCCAGAGGCGCTCAAGACGGCGATCGTGGTGGGCATCGGCCTGTTCATCGCCCTGATCGGCCTGGTCAACGCGGGGTTCGTGCGCCGTCTGCCGGATGCCGCCGGCACCACCGTTCCCGTGGGCCTGGGCACCGGCGGCGAACTGGCCGGCTGGCCCGTGCTCGTGTTCATCGTGGGCCTGCTGCTCACCGCCGTCCTCGTGATCCGCGGCGTGCCCGGGGCCATCCTCATCGGGATCGTCGTGGCCACCGTGCTGGCGAACGTGCTCGAGGCCATGTTCCACATCGGCCCCTCCGTGTCCGCCGACGGCGCCTACAACCCGCAGGGCTGGTCCCTGGTGGCCCCCGCCCTTCCCGAATGGACCGCCCCGGACCTCTCGCTGATCGGGCAGGTCTCCCTCACCGGCGCCGTCGAGCACCTCGGCGGGCTCATGGCCGCCCTGCTGGTGTTCGCCATCCTGCTGTCCGTGTTCTTCGACGCGATGGGCTCCATGGTGGGCCTGGCCCGCGAGGCCGGGACCATGCGCGAAGACGGCACCATCCCCCACCAGGACCGCGTGCTGCTCGTGGACGCGCTCGCGGTGACCGCCGGCGGCGGCGCCTCCGTGTCCGCCAACCAGATCTTCGTGGAGTCCGGCACCGGCATCGGCGAGGGCGCGCGCACCGGCCTGGCCTCCGTCGTCACCGGCGGCCTGTTCCTCGTGGCGATGTTCCTGACCCCGCTGGTACACCTGGTGCCCTTCGAGGCGGTGGCCCCGGCCCTCGTGGTGGTCGGGTTCATGATGTGCTCGCAGGTGGTGCGCATCGACTGGACCGACTGGGGTGCCGCCCTGCCGGCCTTCCTCACGTTCATCCTGATGCCGTTCACCTACTCGATCGCCAACGGCATCGGCGCCGGCATGATCGCCTACGCCGTGATCCGCACCGGCCAGGGCCGCGCCCGCGAGGTGCACCCGCTGATGTGGGTGGTGGCGACCGCGTTCGTGCTGTTCTTCGGCATGGGTGTGTTCCGCGGGCTCCTCGGACTCGACTGACCCGGGACTCCCCCGCAGGGCGGGCGGTGTGATGGGATGACGGGCATGACCGAGACCACCCCGCCCGTCCCGCCTGTCGCCGCCGCCCGCCCCGTCACCCGCACCCACCACGGCGAGGCCTTCACCGACGACTTCGAATGGCTCCGGACCAAGGAGGACCCGGAGGTGATCACCCACCTGCACGCCGAGAACGCCCACACCGAGGCCGTCACCGCAGACCAGGCCGGGCTCCGCGCAGACATCTACGCGGAGATCAAGGCCCACACCGTGGAGACCGACCAGTCCGTGCCCGCCCGCCGCGACGGCTGGTGGTATTTCGTGCGCACCCTCGAGGGCCAGGACTACGCGGTGCACTGCCGCGTCCCCGCCCAGGACACCGGCGACGCCGAGGCCGACTGGACCCCGCCCGTCGTCGAGCCCGGTGTGACCCTGCCCGGCGAGCAGGTGGTCCTCGACGGCAACGCCGAGGCCGAGGGGCATCCCTTCTTCTCCCTCGGGTCCCTGGGGATCAGCCCCGACGGCGCCCTGGTCGCCTACGCCGTGGACCTCACCGGGGACGAGCGCTACACGCTGCGCGTGCGCCGGATCGCCACCGGCGAGGACCTGCCGGACGCCGTGCCGGACATCGCCCCGGACGTGCGCTTCGACCGCACTGGCACCCGCGTGCTCTACACCGTGTGGGACGAGACCTGGCGCCCCTACCAGGTGCGCGTGCACACCCTCGGCACGGACCCGGCCCAGGACGCCGTCCTCTACGAGGAGGCCGACCCGGGCATGTGGACCGGGTTCTCCGCGAGCGCGGACCGCACCCAGCTGCTGATCGGAGTGGGCAACTCGGAGGTCTCCGAGACCTGGGTGCTCGACCTGCCCGAGGACGCCGCCGCCCCCCTGCCGGCGCCGCGCCTGCTGGTGCCGCGCACCGCCGGGATGCTGGCCGACGTCGAGCCCTTCGACCATGAGGGCGAGCGCGCGCTGCTGATCGTGCACGACCGCGCCGCCGACGGCACCCCCGCCCCGAACGGGATGCTCTCCTTCGTCCGGGAGGCCGACGTCGCCGACCGTGCCGCCTGGCGGACCGTGGTGGCCCACGCTGAGGACGTCAAGGTGGACGCGGTGACCGTGACCGCTACACACGCGGTGCTGTCTGTGCGCCGGGAGACGACCCCGCGGGTGGTGCTGGCACCGCTGACCGGCCTGCCCGAGACCCTCGACTGGAACGAGCCGGCGTTCGAGGAGGAGCTGTACACCTGCCAGGTGGCGTCCGCGCCGCACGCCTCACCGTTCGTGCGCCTGACCTACACCTCCTGGATCACCCCCGCCCGTGTGCTGGACGTGGTGGCCGCCACCGGCGAGGTGCGCCTGCGCCGGCAGACCGAGGTGCCCGGGTTCGACCCGGACGCCTACGTGGTGGAGCGCTGGTGGGCGCCGGCCTCGGAGCCGTCCTCCCTGACCGGGGAGCGGGTGCGGATCCCGCTGACCGTGATCCGCCGCCGGGACGTGCCCCGTGACGGCACCGCACCGGGGCTGGTGTACGGGTACGGCTCCTACGAGATGTCCATGGACCCGGCGTTCTCCGTGGCCCGGCTGTCCCTGCTGGACCGTGGCGTGGTGTACGTGGTGGCGCATGTGCGCGGCGGCGGCGAGCTGGGCCGGCGCTGGTACGAGGACGGCAAGAAGCAGGCCAAGCGGCACTCGTTCACGGACTTCGTGGACGCGACGGCGTTCCTGGCCGACTCCGGCTGGGTGGACCCGGCACGGATCGCGGCGATGGGCGGGTCCGCCGGCGGGCTGCTGATGGGCGCCGTGGCGAACCTGGCGCCGCAGCGGTACCGGGCGATCCTGGCCGTGGTGCCGTTCGTGGACGCACTGACCTCCATCCTGGACCCGGAGCTGCCGCTGTCCGCGCTGGAGTGGGAGGAGTGGGGCAACCCGATCGAGGACCCCGAGGCCTACGCCGCGATGAAGGCCTACACCCCGTATGAGAACGTGCAGGCCGTGGACTACCCGGCGATCGCCGCGGTGACCAGCCTGAACGACACCCGCGTGCTGTACGTGGAGCCGGCCAAGTGGGTGGCGCAGCTGCGCCGGACCGTGACCGGAGACCAGACGGCGCCGCTGGCTGAGGGTGGCACGCCGATCCTGCTGCGCACCGAGATGGACGGCGGCCACGGCGGTGCCTCGGGCCGGTACCAGGGCTGGGAGGACACGGCGTGGGAGTACGCGTTCCTGCTCACGGCTTTGGGGGCGACCGAGCGCGTCGACTGAGCGGGCGGCGTCGCGTCGAACCGGACAGGGTCGAACCAGACAGTACGGCTGCTTTCAGGGCCGACGGCCCGCCGTACTGTCTGGTTCGAGGGGTCGTACTGTCTGGTTCGAGGCCCGTGGCCCCGCTCGACGAAGGCCGGCTGCGGCTCTGGCCGATGACCCCACAGAGCGCCGCTAGTATGGGCGCATGAG
Source organism: Micrococcus sp. (assembly GCF_034179925.1). Classification (GTDB taxonomy): domain Bacteria; phylum Actinomycetota; class Actinomycetes; order Actinomycetales; family Micrococcaceae; genus Micrococcus. The sequence goes on from NZ_JAXFPG010000027.1 coordinate 28,021, forward strand.
CACCCCCGAGGCAAGACGTGCACCCATCGGACCCGTGACCCTGGAGGGGCGCCTCGTCCGCCTCGAGCCGCTGGGACATGAGCACGCGCCCGGTCTGCGTGCAGCCGCCGCGGAGGTGCGCCACACGGACGTCTGGTTCGCCGCCGTCCCCACGCCGGACCGAGTCGCCGATGAGATCGACCGGCGGCTGGCCCTCCGGGAGGCCGGGACGATGGTCCCGTTCGCCGTCCGCCGGCTCGCCGACGACGCCCTGATCGGCATGACGACGTTCATGAACATCGACGGCTCGCTGCCGCGCGTCGAGATCGGGTCCACCTGGAACACGCCCTCGGCCTCGGGCACCGGCACCAATCCGGAGTCCAAGCTGCTCCTGCTGGCCCAGGCCTTCGAGGTGTGGGGCTGCGTGGCCGTGGAGTTCCGCACGGACTGGATGAACCTCGCCTCGCGGGCGGCCATCGAGCGGCTCGGTGCCAAGCAGGACGGCGTGCTCCGCCAGCAGGCGCTGCGCGACGGCTACGTGCGGGACACCGTCGTCTACTCGATCCTCGCCCACGAGTGGGCGTTCGTGCGCCGCGGGCTCGAGGCACGCGTCGACCGACACGTGAGCGGACGCTGACGCTCCTGGCCGCGGGCGGTGCCCCGATCCTGCTGCGCACCGAGATGGACGGCGGCCACGGCGGCGCCTCCGGCCGGTACCAGGGCTGGGAGGACACGGCGTGGGAGTTCGCGTTCCTGCTCACGGCCCTCGGCGCGACGGAGCCCATGGCCTGACCCCCTGACGCTCCCGTTCGAGAAACGGGGGCATCCAGGGGAGCTTCCGTTCGAGATACGGGGGCACACGGGACAGGAGCACCCGTTTCGTCCACCGGAGTGCCCGGGGGAGCTCCCGGATCTCGAACGGGAGCGTCTTCGAAGGACCCTTTTCCGCGAACGAAATCACCGGTCAGTAGAGTTCTGCCCATGACCGTTCCGACGCCCGCCCCCGACGCCGACCGCCACCCCGTTCCGGCCGTGGTCTCTGACGTCTTCGACCCGCGGCGCTGGCGCCTCGTGGAGGGCTTCGACCTCGAGGACATCACCTACCACCGGCAGGTCGAGCGCGACGCCGAGGGCCGCTGGGTGCGCGACCTGCCCACGGTGCGCATCGCCTTCGACCGCCCCGAGGTCCGCAACGCGTTCCGTCCCGGCACGGTGGACGAGCTCTACCGTGCCCTCGACCACGCACGCATGACCCCGGACGTCGGCACGGTCCTGCTCACCGGCAACGGCCCCTCCCCCCGGGACGGCGGCCACGCCTTCTGCTCCGGCGGCGACCAGCGCGTCCGTGGACGCGACGGCTACCGCTACGCGCAGGGTGACACCGCCGAGACCATCGATCCCGCCCGCGCCGGCCGCCTGCACATCCTGGAGGTCCAGCGCCTGATGCGGACCTCGCCCAAGGCGATCATCGCCGTCGTGAACGGGTGGGCCGCCGGCGGCGGACACTCCCTGCACGTGGTCGCGGACCTCACGCTGGCCTCCCGCCAACACGGGAAGTTCAAGCAGACGGACGCCACGGTGGGCTCCTTCGACGCCGGCTACGGCTCGGCGCTGCTGGCCCGCCAGGTGGGCCAGAAGCGTGCCCGGGAGATCTTCTTCACCGCACGTGAATACTCGGCCGAGGAGATGGTCGCCATGGGCGCCGTCAACGAGGCCGTGGACCACGAGCGGCTCGAGGAGGTCGCCTTGGAGTACGCGGCGGACATCAACGCGCAGTCACCCCAGGCGCTGCGGATGCTGAAGTTCGCGTTCAACCTGGCCGACGACGGCATGGCTGGCCAGCAGGTGTTCGCCGGGGAGGCCACGCGCATGGCCTACATGACCGACGAGGCCGTCGAAGGACGGGACGCGTTCCTGGCCAAACGTGATCCCGACTGGTCCCCCTTCCCCTACTATTTCTGAGCGCCTCGGCGCTCCGCCCCCAACCCACCCCCTCTCAGTGAACGGTCCCCAGTGATAATCGACCTTCTCCAGAATCAGCCCCTGCTCGTCCTCATGGCGACGATCGCCGCAGGGGCGGCCGTCGGTGCGATCCCGTTCGGCCCCCTGCGTTTCGGTGCCGCCGGCGCACTGTTCGTCGGCCTGTTCATGGGCGCCTGGCTGCCGGGCGTGGGCCCGCAGCTCGCCCTGTTCCAGAACTTCGGCCTGACCCTGTTCGCCTACGTGATCGGTCTGGCCGCAGGCAAGGTGTTCTTCCGCGATCTGCGCCGCAACGCCCCGCTCATGGGTGCGGCCGCCGTCGTGGTGATCCTCACCGCCCTGCTGGTGCACCCCCTGTCCCAGCTGCTGAACCTGGACGTTCCGACCGCCGTCGGCGTGTGGTCCGGCTCCCTCACCGCCACCCCGGCAATGGCCCTGGCCGGTGAGCTCACCGGCACCACCGACCCCGCCGTGGGCTACGGCCTGTCCTACCTGGTCGGCGTGATCGGCACGATCGTGATGATCCTGCTGGTCGCCTCCCGCCCGTGGACCGGCTCCCGCGACCCCGAGCCGGCCACCGCCGGCCAGCTGTACTTCCGCAGCGCCGTGGCGGAGCGCAGCATCCGCGTGGCCGACCTGCCCGGCGTGCAGGAGGGCCTGGTGCGTGTGGTCGCGATCCAGCGCGGCGCGGACTCCCTGATGGGCGACCCCGAGACCACGATCCAGCCCGGCGATGAGGTCGTCCTCGACGGCACCGACACCAACGTGGCCCACGCTGTGAAGACCTTCGGCGAGCTCACCGGCAAGACCCCCGCCACCGTGATGCGCTCCCTGCAGACCTCGATGGCGATCGTCACCACCCGTTCGCTCGCCGGCCGCCGTCTGGGCGATCTGGGCCTGAAGGACCGCTTCGGCGCGGAGGTCGCCCGCGTGCGCCGCGACGACGTCGAGCACCTGGCCACCGCCCAGACCCAGCTGAAGGTCGGCGACCGAGTGCTGCTCGTGGCCCCGGCCGACCGCATGGCCGCCCTGCGCAACTACTTCGGCAACTCCAGCCGTGGCGTCTCCGACCTCGACTGGGTCTCCCTGGGCCTGGGCATGGCCTCCGGCTACCTGCTGGGCATGGTCACCATCCCGCTGCCCGGCGGCGCCTCCTTCTCCCTCGGCTCGGCCGCTGGTGCCCTGGTGATGGGCCTGATCCTCGGGGCGATCGGCCGCACCGGCCGCACCGTGTGGGAGCTGTCCACCGAGATCAACCTGACCCTGCGCCAGTTCGGCCTGATGGTGTTCCTGGGCGTCGTGGGCCTGATCTCCGGCCCGGCGTTCGTGTCGACGGTGCTGACTCCGGTCGGTGTGTCCTCGATCATCATGGGTGCGATCTTCACCGTGGTGACCGCCGGTCTGCTGGTGCTCTCCGCCCGCCTGCTGGGGCAGTCCGCTCCGCGCACCTACGGCGCCATGGCCGGCATCACCGGCCAGCCGGCGATCCTGTCCTTCGCGATGTCCCGCACGCACGACTCCCGTGTGACCGAGGGCTACGCGCAGCTGTTCGCCAGCATGATGGTCATCAAGATCGCCCTGGTGCCCTTCCTCGTCGGCTGAGGCCCTTCCGGCTGAGCCCCTCCAGCTGAGCCCCCGGCTCGACCGAGCCCGTCCGCCCGTGCCGCTCCTGCCCTGCAGGGGCGGCACGGGCGTTCGTGCACCGGTCACTAGACTCCCGGCATGCCCGTCTCCCCCGCCGCCCTGCTCCGTGCCCGCGACGCCCTCGCCGCGGCCTTCGAGGGCTCCGGCCCGCCGGTCGAGCTCACGGCTGACGGGCAGGCGCTGCCCCGCCCCGAGGCCCGGGACGCCGCCCGTGGCGGGCACCCGGACGCCGTCGCGGTGGTGCGGACCTCCGGGTCCACGGGCACACCCAAGCAGACTGTGCTGACCGGGGCTGCGCTGACGGCGTCGGCACGGGCGACGGCGCGGCGGCTCGGCGGGGAGGGCACGTGGCTACTGGCGCTGGGGCTGGGGTATGTGGCCGGGCTGGCGGTGCTCTCGCGGTCGGTGCAGGCCGGCACGGTGCCGGTGGCCCTGCCGCCGGGGCGCTTCACGGCGGAGGGGTTCGCGGAGGCCGCCGGGCGGCTGCACGCCCCCAACGCCGGTGCACGGATCGTCTCGCTCGTGCCCACCCAGCTGGCCCGCCTCCTGGCCCCCAACGCCGGCCGGGCCGGGCTGCGTGCTCTGGCTGGGTTCGACCATGTGCTCGTCGGCGGGGCCCGGCTGGACCCTCGCCTGCGCGAGCGGGCGGAGGCGGCCGGGGTGCCGGTGACGGCCACCTACGGGATGTCCGAGACGTGCGGGGGGTGCGTGTACGACGGCGTCCCCCTGCCCGGGGTGCGCGCCGACCTCGTGGCGGACCCGGCGGACCCGGACGCCCCGGCCCGGCTGCGGTTGAGTGGGCCGATGGTCGCCGCCGGCTACCTGGACGACCCGGTGCGCACCGTGGCGCACTTCGGGGGGCCGGGGGGCTCGGGTGATGGGGCCTCGACCGGTGAGGGCTCGGCCCGCTGGTACCTGACCGAGGACACCGGCACCGTGCTGTCCCTGCCGGGCGGCACCCAGCAGGTCGCCGTGACCGGACGGGTGGACGACGTGGTGAACACCGGCGGGGTGAAGGTCTCCGCGGCGGCGGTGCAGGCGGTGATCGAGGCGGACGATGCCGTCGCGGAGGCCGCCGTCCTGGGGGTCCCGGACCCGGAGTGGGGCCAGGCGGTGGCCGCCGCCGTGGTGCCCGCGGACCCCGTCGCGTGGGGCGAGGCGCAGCGGCGGCGCGTGGCCGGCGTCGTGCGCGAGGCGCTGGGCCCGGCCGCGGTGCCCCGGCGCTGGCGGGTGCTGGACGCCCTGCCCCTGCTGCCCCAGGGCAAGACCGACCGGCAGCGCCTGCACGCCATGCTCTCCTGAGCCGCGCACGATGCGAGAATGGGCCGTCGTCGTGCGCGGCCGACCACCCGATGGCGCGCCGCATCGCCCCTCCGGCTGCCCCGGCCCCACGACGAACCGACGGGCCGACACCCCGTCACCCACCCCGCTCCACCCCAGGAGGTCCCCCGACCATGGCCGCCACACTCTCCCAGTGGGTCGCCGCCGCCCGCCTGCGCACCCTCCCGATGGCCGTGGCACCGGTGGTCGTCGGCTCAGCCGCCGCCCACACCCTCGGCGCGTTCCACCTCGGCCGCGCCCTGCTGGCGCTCGTGGTGTCCCTCGCCCTGCAGGTGGGCGTGAACTACGCCAACGACTACTCCGACGGCATCCGCGGCACCGACGACGACCGCGTTGGCCCCTTCCGCCTCACCGCCTCCCGCCTCGTGCCCGCGAGGACCGTCAAGCACGCCGCGTTCTCGTGCTTCGGCGTCGCCGCGCTCGCCGGACTGGCCCTCGTGGCCCTGTCCGGGCAGTGGTGGCTGCTGCTCGTGGGCGTGGCCGCCGTGCTCGCCGCCTGGTACTACACCGGCGGCTCGAAGCCCTACGGGTACCTGGGGCTCGGCGAGGTGTTCGTGTTCGTGTTCTTCGGGCTCGTGGCGGTGCTCGGCACCACCTACACGCAGGCCGGCACGGTGAACGCCCTCGCCTGGGCCGGCGCCGTGGGCTGCGGGCTGATCTCCACGGCCCTGCTGATGGCCAACAACATCCGGGACATCCCCACGGACCGGCAGGTGGGCAAGATGACCCTCGCCGCGCGTCTGGGCGACGGCCCGGCCCGCGCATCCTACGTGGGCATGCTCGCGGTGGCCGTGCTGCTGCCGCTGCCCTTCACCGGTGCACACCCGTGGCTGTGGCTCGTGCTTACCGCCGGCGCCCTCGCCGTCGCCCCCTGCCGGACGGTGCTGCGGGCCCGCGAACGCCGCGCCCTGATCCCCGTGCTCAAGGCGACGGGCGTGGTCGGGACGGTCTACGCCCTCGCCTTCGCCCTGGGCTGCGTGCTCTGACGACGACGGCACGGTGGGGGCCGTCGTCGGGCGCCCCGGCGACGTGCGGCCCGGCACGGTGCGGGTGCTGCGTGTGAGGGGCGCCGGCGTGACGTGGGGAGGGTCAGGGGCGAGGGCCGGCGTCGGGGAAGCGCCCGGCGGTGTAGGCGTCCTCGGCGTCAGCGTCGGACTGCTCGATGCGGCCGCGCCGGCCGGGGCGCCCCTCCCACGCGTTCTGCAGGTCCTGGGACGCACCCAGGCGCAGGCCGGTGAGGAAGAGGTAGCTCACCGCGAAGGTAAGGATCGCCGCCACCGCGACCGCGAACAGCATCGGCAGGCCCAGCACCGCATAGCACAGGGCCCAGAGGGCGATGAACAGGACCACACGCACGAGGCCGTACAGGAAGAGGCGCATTCCGTCAGTCTAGGGGTGGGGCCGAGCTCGGCCTCCTAGACTGGCGGGCATGCCTCGCCTCATCCTCCTCGCCGTCGTGGTGCTCATCGGTGTCACGCTCTTCGCGCTCTTCGAGGCGCTGCTCACCCCGTCCGAGCGGGTGCGCGGCCTCCGCAAGCCGGCGTGGATCGCCGTGATCGTGCTGCTGCCGGCGGTCGGTCCGGTGCTGTGGCTGCTGCGCGGTCGTGCGGGCCGGGATGGGCGTGGCACCGCCCGTCCGGCTCCGCGTCCGATGACCCCCGACGACGACGAGGCCTTCCTGCGCACCCTGCGGGCCCAGCGGCATCAGGCCGAACGGGCGAAGGAGCTCGACCGGCGCGAGCGTTCCCTGGACGCGCGCGAGGAGGAACTGCGCCGCCGTCGTCGTGAGGGGGACGCGGACGGCCGGGACGAGGCGGATGACCGGGGGAACGGGAACGGCCGGGGCGAGGAGGACGGGGAGGCCCGCTGACCCGTGGGCTCCCCGGCGCCCTCTCATCCGACCCTGGCTGCCCCGACCGGTTTCCTCCGCCCCCTGGCCGCCCCGACCGGTTTCCAGCCGTCCGGCGACATTCCAGCGTGTCAGAGCCGCTGGAATGTCGCCGGCGCGCTGAGAAGTGGGAGGCGGGTGCCGGAGCTGGGGGCTGGACTGCTGGAATGTCGCCCGCCCGCTGGAATGTCGCCGGCCCGCTGGGGAACGAGGAGGGAGGCCCCGGGCAGAACCGCCTCCGCCTCCGCCTCCCGCCTCCGTCCCTCCCCCTCAGGCCCTCAGCTGGGCAGGCCGGCGTAGGAGTGCAGGCCGGGGAAGTACTTGTTCACGATCGTGTAGTTGAACACGATGCAGGCCCAGCCGATGATGCTCAGCCAGGCCGCGCGCGAGCCGGTCCACCCGCGGGTGGCGCGGGCGTGCAGGTAGGCCGCATACACCACCCAGATCACGAAGGACCAGACCTCCTTGGTGTCCCAGTTCCAGTACCGGCTCCAGGCGGCCTCGGCCCAGATCGCGCCGGCGATCACCGTGAACGTCCACATCACGAACGCGATCGCATTGATCCGGTAGGACCAGTTCTCCAGCGCCCGCGCCGAGGGCACCAGGCGCAGGAAACTCCACGTCCGCTCCCCCACCGCGGCACGCCGCTCGGCCCGGTCCTGCAGCAGCTGCAGCAGGGACATCGCGGCGGTGAGCGTGAACAGGGCCGTGGCCAGCACGGCGATGGACACGTGGATCACCAGCCACGGCGACTGCAGCGGCGGCTGCAGGTGACCCACCGGCGTCGGGAATCCCATGGTGGCCGCACACATCATGGCCACCACCAGCCCGGACACGAAGGTGCCCACGAACCGCAGGTCCTTGCGGAGCAGGAACCCCAGGTACACGGTCACGATCACCAGCGCGCCGGTGGTCATGAACTCGTACAGGTTGCCCCACGGCACCCGGGAGGTCGCCCACGCCCGCGCGCCCACGGCGAAGGCGTGCATCGCCCAGCCGAGAGCGAGGACGGCCACGGCCACCCCGGCCACCGGGCGCCGGCCCGAGCCGGTGTAGTCCATGTCCTCGTCCACGAGGGCGTCGCCGGGGGCACCGCCCTCCCCGGGCACGACGCCGGCCGCACCGGGCACGACGCCGGCCGTACCCGCCTCGGTGGCAGCCTCGCTGGCGGCCTCGGCGGCCGCTTCAGCCTCGATGCGGCGGATGGTCGCGGACGAGGTGGCCATGTCGACCGCGAAGAGGATGAACGCGCCCGCATACACGAGGGCGGCAATGAACATGAACAGGTAGCTGTACTCGCCCAGCTGCTCGTTCACGGGGGCCGTGGGGTTGAACACAGTCAGTCTCCTGATCGGGGGGTCGTGTCGTCGTCGTCGCCGTCGGGTGCGACCACCGGCCACATCCGTTCCATGGCCTCGCGCAGGGCCACGTGCTCCTCTCGGAGGCCGAATTCCTCGCCGCGGGCGAGCAGGGCGTACTCCACACGGGTGCGTCCGTCCTCGCCGTGGCGGGCGCGGACCCACACGCGGCGGCGGCGGGTGAACAGGCTGATCGCCAGGCCCAGCAGCGCCAGGAGGGCGAACAGTCCCACCCCCCACTTGCCGGGGTCGTAGTGGATGTCCAGGCCCACGTACCGGCGGACGCCGTCGAAGCTGATGGACCCCTTGCCCTGGGGCAGCTGGTGGGTCTGCCCGGGGGTGAGGGTGATGCCGCCGTCGGCGCTGCGCCGGGAGTTCAGTTCGGTGAGGGGCTCGGTGTCCAGCACGTACACGTTCTGCGGCATCCCGCGGTCCAGGCCGAGGTCACCGTAGTAGGAGTTGAGGATCAGTGTGGGGTTCAGCAGCTCCGGGTCCACGGAGACCTGCACGCCGGTTCCCTGTGGGTCGGCGGCGGCGGGCATGAACTGCCCCACGAACCCGAGCTGGTCGGGGCGGGCGTCAGGCACCTTGAGCACGGCCAGGGAGTTGAAGTCCTGGTCCTGTACGCGGGTGACCACGGGCCCCTGGAAGGCGATGTCCCCGTTGCCGTCGCGCACCGTGACCACGGGGGCGTAGCCGTTGCCCACCAGGTATACGCGCACCCCGTCCACGGTGAGCGGATGGTTCACCTTGAGGATCTCCTCGCGGGCGGTGGCGCCGGGGCCGTCCTGCACCTGCATCACGGCGGTGTAGTCCAGGGGCAGGCCCCAGTGGGTCTCGGACTGCCGCTCGAACACGGCCTCGAAGGAGGTGAGCGTGAGGGAGAAGGGCTGGAGGGTGTCGGGGTCGAACCGGGTGCCGGGGGTGAAGGAGTCGTAGGCCACGAGGTTGTTGGCGAACCCCTCCCCCTCCACGATGATCTTCTGCCCCGAGTACTTCGCCATGCCGCCGTAGGCCATGAACGCCAGCACCCCGATCAGGGAGAAGTGGAACAGGATGTTGCCGATCTCCCGCAGGTAGCCGCGTTCGGCGCCCACGGAGGCGGCGCCGTCGCCCTCGGGGCGGAGCTGGACCCGGTAGCGGCGGCGGCGAAGCCAGCGCTGGGCCTGGGCCACGGCCTCCTCGGGGGACGGCCCGCCCTCCTCCAGGACGACGACGCCGGACTCGGGCAGGCGTCCCAGGTTCCGCGGGGTGCGGGCCGGGGGCCGGCGCAGGGCGCGGGCATGCGCGAGGGCGCGAGGCAGCACACAGCCGACGAGGGAGACGAACAGCAGCAGGTAGATCGCGGAGAACCACACCGAGGTGTAGACGTCGAAGAACTGCAGGGCGTCCAGCACGGGGCCCCAGAAGGGGGTGTCCTGGATCCAGCGGTCCACGATCTCGGGCCCGGCCCGGCGTTGCGGCACGAGCGAGCCGGGCACGGCGGCCACGGCCAGCAGCAGCAGGAGCATGAGCGCGGTGCGCATGCTGGTGATCTGGGCCCAGACCCAACGGGCTGTGCCGGCGAGGCCGAGGGCGGGCAGGACGACGTCGTCGCGGTCCCGGGTGCGGGCGGCGCGCCGTGGCGCGCGGGGGGAGGAGGGGCTCACAGGGGCATCACCCATTCGTTCTGGAACCAGGTCTGCAGGCGCACCATCCATTCGGTCCAGAGCCCGGTGAGCATCACGAGGCCCAGGAGGATGAGCACCGCACCACCGGCCACCATGACGGTGCGACGGTGGCGGCGGAACACGCCGAGTGCACGCATGCCGCGTTCCACGCCGAGGGAGATGAGCACGAACGGCAGGCCCAGGCCGAGGCAGTAGACCAGGGCCAGCAGGGCGGCACGGGCCACGGCGCCGGCGTCGGGCGTGTAGGACAGCGCGAACACGGCTGCGAGGGTGGGGCCGATGCACGGCGCCCAGCCCAGGCCGAAGGTCACCCCGAGCACGGGGGCTCCGGCGAGCCCGGCGGCCGGGCGCAGGTGCACCTTCCGTTCGGTCTGCAGGCCCGGCAGCCCGCCCATGAACACCACACCCATGAGGATCACGAGGACGCCGAGCAGCTGGGTGATCCAGGCGAGGTCTCGCAGCAGGCGGAAGGCGAGGCCGGCGAAGAGCACGTTCATGAGCACGAACACGGCGGTGAAGCCGAGCACGAACAGCACGGCCCCGAGCACGACCCTCCCGTTCCGGCGGGTCTGCAGGGCGGCGCCGCCGAGGCCGGAGACGTACCCGAGGTAGCCGGGCACGAGGGGCAGCACGCAGGGCGAGAGGAAGGAGAGCAGGCCGGCGAGCAGGGCGATGGGGGCGGCCAGCAGCAGGGAGCCGTCGAGGGCGATCTGCGCGAAGGGGTTGTCCTGCATCCGTGCCCCGGTCAGGCCTGCGTCTCGGCGACGACCGTGGTGAGCAGGGCGCGCAGGGTGCCCTCCTCGACGGCACCGAGCACGCGGGCGGAGACCCGCCCCTCGGCGTCGAGCACGAGGGTGGAGGGGACGGCCTGCGGGGGGACGTAGTCGGTCATGCTCAGCAGCACGTCACCACGCACGTCCTCCACGGACGGGTACGGGATGCCGAAGGTGCGTTCGAAGGCCTGGGCGGTGGTGGCGGTGTCCCGGACGTTCACGCCGAGGAACTGCACGCCCTGGGGATGGAACTGCTCGTGGAGGGCCACCAGGTGGGGGGCCTCCACCCGGCAGGGGGCGCAGGCGGCGTACCAGAAGTTCAGCAGGGCGGGGGCACCGCGCAGGGACTGGCCGCTCACGGGGGTGCCGTCGAACAGGGTGGAGGAGAACTCCACGGGCTCGCCGCGGTCCTCGCGGGCGATCTCCATGACGGAGCCGTCTCCGGCGATGTAGTTCTTGCCGCCGGCGTTGCCCGCCTGGCGTGCCAGGGAGTCGTCCCCGCCGGAGCAGGCCGCCAGCAGGGGGGCCAGGGCGAGGCCCGAGAGCCCGGACACGAGGGTGCGGCGGGTGGGACGGTGCGGGACGGACATGGGAGGGATCTCCAGGGGACGGGTCCTTCGGACCTGCCGAGTCTACGGGGCCGGTCCCCGCCTGGCGGAACCCTGGGCGGCGGTTTGGTCCGGGGCGGGGCCGGCGTCGTGGGCCGCTCAGGCCCCGGGCAGGGAGGAGGCGTCCTTGAGCAGGGCCCTGTTGGGCTCGTGGTACTCGACGCGCGGTGCGGGGCGGCCCGGCTCGAACACGAGGGAGGTGACGGAGGTCAGAGAACACTCGCGGCGGCGCGGGTCGTGCCAGAGGGGCCGGCCCTCGACGGCGAGCCGGGTGACCCAGATCGGCAGCTGGTGGGAGACGAGCACGGCCTCAGCGCCGGGGCCCTGGGCGGCCACAGCCTCCTCGCGCACCCGGTCCACCACCTGCAGCACCCGGGCGGCCTGTGCCCGGTAGGGCTCCCCCCAGGAGGGGCGCATCGGGTTGCGCAGCAGCGGCCACAGGCGCGGGTCGCGGCGCAGGCGGGCGGCGACCCCGGACATGCCCTCGAAGCGGTTCTCGGACTCGATGATCCCCGGCTCGGTGCCGAGGGGGCGGTCGAGCGCGGCGGCGATGGGGGCGGCGGTCTGCTGGGCGCGCAGCAGCGGGGAGGCGGCGACGACGGCCGGCACCCGGCCCTGTGCCTCGGCGCGGGTGCGGAACCAGTCGGCGACGCCGTCGGCCATGCGGTGGCCCAGCTCGGACAGGCCGAAGCCGTCCAGGCGGCCGTAGAGGACGCGGCCCGGGTTGTGGACTTCTCCGTGGCGGACGAGGTGCACCGTGGCGTGGGTCTGCATGGGTCCAGTCTGTCAGGTGTGAGGACCGAGCGTGCGGGTGCGCGGGTACCGTGGTGCCGGACGCACCGCATCGAGGAGGCACACGCATGACAGGCACCCCGCAGCACGACCCCTACGGCCAGGCCCCGCAGGGCCCCTCCCCGGCGGGGTCCTCCGCCGCGGGGCAGGCCCCCGACGCGGCGGCCCAGGCCCCCTACGGCCAGAACCCCTATGGCCAGGACCCGTACGGGCAGAACCCGTACGGCCAGGCTCCCTACGGCCAGGCCCCCCATGCCCCGTCCTACGGGCAGGGACAGCCCGTCCCCGGCCAGCAGTGGGGCGGCCCGCAGGCTCCGCAGCAGTGGTCCGGGCAGGCCCCGCAGCAGCAGTGGCCCGGCCAGCAGCCCCTGGGCACGGTGCAGCGTCCGGCCTCGATCACCACGGCGTTCTGGCTGATCGTCGCGGCCGGCATCCTGACCATGCTGAGCACGGTGATCAGCGGCGTCATGATGGGCACGGACGCGGGCCGGGAGGCGCTGCGCGAGGAGTTCGCCGCCTCGGAGCCCCAGAGCGGGCTCACCCCGATGCAGGCCCGTCAGCTCGAGGACACCCTGGTGTCGGTCATGCCCGGCGTGATGATCACGCTCGGCGTGCTCGCCCTCGTGGTGTACCTGCTGGTGGCCTGGCGGCTGCGTGCCGGCTCGCGGGCCGCCCGCATCATCGGCACCGTGTTCGCGGCCCTGTCCCTGCTGCTGTTCGTGTTCGCCCTCGCTGCAGGCTCCTTCTCGCCCTTCGACGTGCTGTGGATCGGCCTGGGGGTGGCGGGCATCGCTGTGGCCTACCGCAAGGACGCCACCGAGTACCTGCGCCTGAAGGCCTGGGAGCGCGCCTCGCGCCGCTGACCTTCGCGACGCTCACCCTCGCCTGCCGGGTCCGCCCCGGGGAGGGCCCGGTTCAGACCGTGGTGTCCAGCAGGCGGGCCAGTCGGGCCCGGTCCACCCGCCAGAAGTCCCGCTGGACGCCGTCGACGAACAGCACCGGGACCTCCTCGGCGAAGGTCTGCAGCAGTGCCGGGTGCGCGCCGCCGTCGACCACCTCCCAGGCCACGCCCCGGGGCCGGCAGACCTCGGCGACGGCGGCCTCGGCCTCCACGCAGAGGTGGCAGCCGGGGCTGACCAGCAGCTGGACGCGGGCGGAGGACGGCGGCGGGGCGGGAAGCATGCTCTCAGCGTAGGCGTCCCGACGGCGGCACGCCCTGTGGCCGGGCACGCGCCCCTGCGGCCGCAGGCCTCCGCAGGGTGTCTGCAGACACGACGAGGCCGCGCCCCCGGAAGGGGGACGCGGCCTCGTGGAACGCGCTCAGGGCGCGGGCGTCACTTCTTGTTGCGACGCTGGTGGCGGGTCTTCCGAAGCAGCTTGCGGTGCTTCTTCTTCGCCATGCGCTTGCGGCGCTTCTTGATCACAGAACCCATGGGGACTCCTTGCATCGGGGTGAGGGTCGGCGGCGTGTGGGGACCGCGGGCGTCCGGGTCTCCGGACACGCCGACCCGCATTCCACCGGGTGTGGAACGCATGAAAACGTTCCCGGCCACACTACCGGCCCGGCCGGGTCGGCGTCGAACCGGGGCGACAGCTCAGTCGAACCAGGGGTCCAGCCCGTGCAGGGGGAAGATCTCCCGGCGGGTGGCCATCACCGACTGGTCCACCGGGTCGGCCGGGTCGTAGCCCACCTCCCAGGAGCGCCACCAGAGGTCGGCGTCGTCGCCCATGCTGCGCGGCACCCGGTCCTCCGGATCGCCGTCGAACACGGACATGTCCCCGGTGAGGTCCTCCTCGCGCAGGGCCAGCACATGCCGGCGCCAGGGTTCGGGCACCGGGGTGTCCAACGGGACGGGCCGGTGCAGGACGGCGGCCACCAGGTGCGCCCAGGCGCGCGGCACCACGCGGCGCAGGTTGTACCCGCCCCCGCCCAGGGCGATCCACCGGCCGTGGGCGTGGCAGTCCGCCCAGTCGGAGAGGTCGAGGGCCAGCTGCCGTTGGGCGTCCACGGACAGGCGCAGGTCCGCGAGGGGGTCCTCCCGGTGGGAATCGCAACCGTGCTGGGTGACCAGGGCGTCTGGGGCGAAGGCCTGCAGCAGCTGCGGCACCACCGCGTGCACGGCCCGCAGGAAGCCGGCGTCGCCGGTGCCCGGGGGCAGGGAGACGTTCACGGCGGTGCCCTCGGCCCCGGGGCCGCCGCGCTCGTTGGCGAAGCCGGTGCCGGGGAACAGGCTGATGCCGGTCTCGTGCAGGGAGACGGTGAGCACCCGGGGGTCGTCGTAGAAGATCGTCTGGGTGCCGTCGCCGTGGTGGGCGTCCACGTCCACGTAGGCGACCCGCTCGGCGCCGAGCTCGAGCAGGCGGGCGATGGCGACGGCGGCGTCGTTGTAGATGCAGAAGCCCGAGGCCGCCGCGTGCGCGGCGTGGTGCATGCCACCGGCGACGTTCACGGCGCGGCTCGCCTGCCCGGTCCACACGGCCTCCGCGGCGGCGAGGGTGCCGCCGACGATCCGGGCGGCGGAGGCGTGCAGGTCGGGGAAGGTGGGGCAGTCCTCGGTGCCGAGACCGTGGGGGGCGTCCTCGACGGCGGCCGCGCATGAGGCGGCGCGTACGGCGGCGATGTAGTCGCGGTCGTGGGCGAGGGCGAGCTGGTCGTCGTCGGCGATCTCCGGGTGGATCAGCCGCACGTCCGTGCCGTCCAGCAGGCCGAGCTCGAGGCAGAGCCGGTGCGTCAGATCCAGGCGCAGGGGGGCCATGGGGTGGTGTGGGCTGAAGCGGTAGGCGAGCAGGCTCTCGTCCCACACCACCGCGGCAGGGGCGGGGCCGGAGGGGCGAGGAGTGGTAGAGGTCACACCTCAGGGTAGGCCTGCCCCACGGCCCGGCACCATCGTGGACGCTCCCGCGCCGCGCAGGGCATGGCCCCTCCCGGGGGATACTGAGGCGCGGCCTGTCGCATCCGGCCCGGACCGCTTCCTCTCTCTCCTCCCCTCCTCACCCCGGCCCGAAGGAGCCCCGCATGCCCTCGCACCCGCGCCGCCGCGGCTCCCGGCGGCCCCTCGTGGACGGCCGCCGGGCCGTCGTCTCCCACCGACGCCCGACGGCGCAGCACGCCGACCGCCCGCCCCTCACCCGGGTGCTCCGCGCGGGCAGAACACTCATGGCCGGCTCCCCTGCACGGGCAGCACTGTCCGCATTCGCCCTCGGGGCGCTGCTGTTCACCTTCCTGCTGACCCTGCCGGCGGCCGCCGCCGACGGTCGGGCCACCCCCCTGCACGACGCCATGTTCACGGCGGTCTCCGCGTTCTCCGTGACCGGGCTGACCACCGTGAACACGGCCACCCACTGGTCCTGGGCCGGTCAGGTGATCATCATGGTGGCCATCCAGATCGGCGGCCTGGGCATCCTCTCGATGGCCTCCCTGCTCATGCTCGCCGTGTCCCGGCGCCTGGGCCTGCGCTCCAAGCTGGCCACCCAGGAGGCCGGCATGACCACCGGCAACATGGGCGAGGTGGCCCGCCTGCTGCGCGTGGTGCTGGTGACCGTGCTGACCTGCGAGGCGCTGCTCGCCGTCGTGCTCGTGCCCCGCTTCGCCGCGGACTCCGGCTCATGGGCTGTGGGCCTGTGGGAGGGCGTGTTCTACTCGGTGAGCGCCTTCAACAACGCCGGGTTCTCCCTGCACCCGGGCGGGCTCGCGGACGTCCAGGACGACCCTGTGGTGCTCACGGTGATCGCCGTCGGCGTGTTCGCCGGGGCGCTGGGCTTCCCCGTGGTGAAGGTGGTGCTGGACCGCGGCTGGCGGTTCCGGCAGTGGAACCTGCACACGAAGCTGACCGTGGAGGTCACCGTGCTGCTGCTGGTGGTGGGCGCGGTGCTGCTGATGTGCTTCGAGTACACCAACCCCGCCACCCACGGGGGCAGCACCCTTTGGGAGGGGTGGTGGCGGTCCCTGTTCGGCTCCGTGATGACCCGTTCGGGCGGGTTCGCGATCGACCCCACGGCCGAGCACACCCCGGCCTCCCTGCTGCTCATGGACGCCCTGATGTTCGTGGGCGGCGGCTCGGCCTCCACCGCCGGCGGCATCAAGGTGACCACGCTAGCCGTCATGTTCCTGGCCATCGTGGCCGAGGCCCGCGGAGACAGGGAGGTCACCGCGCACGGCCGGACCATCGCTTCGGAGACCCTGCGCGTGGCCATCTCCGTGCTCGCGCTCGGGGCCACGCTCGTGCTCGTGGCGACCCTGGCACTGGTGACCATCACGGGCGAGTCCCTGCAGCGGCCCCTGTTCGAGGTGATCTCCGCGTTCGCCACGTGCGGGCTGTCCGTGGGGGTCTCCGAGGCCGCCCCGCCGGCCGGGAAGTACCTGCTCACGGCCCTGATGTTCGCCGGCCGCGTTGGTACGATCACGTTCGCCGCCGCCCTGGCCCTGCGCCAGCGCCGCGTGCTCTACCGCTACCCCGTCGAGAGGCCGATCCTTGGCTGACCAGCAGCGCCCGGACCCGAACGCGCCCGTGCTCGTGATCGGCCTCGGCCGGTTCGGGGCGGCCACCGCGGAGGAGCTGGTGGCCCAGGGCCGCGAGGTCCTCGCGATCGAGCGGGACCCGGTGCTCGTGCAGCGCTTCGCCCCGACCCTCACCCACGTGGTGGAGGCGGACGCCACGGACCCGGAGGCCCTGCGTCAGCTGGGCGCACAGGACTTCTCCATGGCCGTCGTCGGGGTGGGGACCTCCATCGAGGCCTCGGTGCTGATCACCGTGAACCTCGTGGACCTGGAGATCCCGCACATCTGGGTGAAGGCGATCTCCGACGCCCACGGCACCATCCTGCGACGGATCGGCGCGCAGCACGTGATCTTCCCCGAGCACGACGCCGGCGTGCGGGCCGCGCACCTGGTGAACGGGCGCATGCTGGACTTCATCGAGTTCGACGACGACTTCGCGATCGTGAAGATGTACCCGCCCACCGAGACCGTGGGCTACACGCTGGCCGAGTCGGACGTGCGGGCGAAGTACGGGGTGACGATCGTGGGGGTGAAGACCCCCGGCGAGGACTTCACCTACGCCCAGCCGGGCACGCGCGTGGGCCCCCGGGACACGCTGATCGTCTCCGGGCACACGGACCTGATCGACCGGTTCGCGGCCCGGCCCTGAGCCTCAGCCGGCGAACTCCTCCCCCATCTCCACGTCCCGCGCGGCGGCGGCGTCCATGGCGCGGGCCACGAGCGCCTCGAAACCGCCGTCCTGGAACGCGGTGATCGCCCGCTCGGTGGTGCCGTTCGGGCTCATCACGGCCCTGCGCAGCTGCTCTGCACTCTGCCCCCCGGCCTCCAGCATGAGCCCGGCGCCCTTCACGGTGGCCGCGGCCATCGCCTCGGCCGCCTCCTGCGGCAGGCCCAGCTCCACGGCGTGGGCGGCGATCGCCTCGGCCAACAGGAACACGTAGGCGGGGGCGGAGCCGGCGGCGGCGACGACGGCGGGCAGCTGCTCCTCCGTCACCGGCACCACCAGCCCCGACCCGGAGAAGAGCGACTCCACGAGCTCCCGCTGCGGCTCCGAGACGGTGTCCGTGGGGGCCAGGCCCACCACGCCCGAGCCGACCGTCAGCGGCGTGTTCGGCATGGTCCGCACCAGCGGCTGGCCCTCCGGCAGCACGGCGGCCAGGGTGCGGGCCCGCACGCCGGCGGCCACGGAGACGACCACCGCCTCCGGGGAGAGGTCCCCGGCGATCCCACGGGCCGCGGCCACCAGGTCCTTGGGCTTCACCCCGAGGAGCACGACGTCGGCCCCGCGCACCGCGGCCGCGTTCGCCCCGGCGTCCTCCTCCGAGGACAGCACGCGCACGCCGTGCCGCTGCGCCTTCTGCCGGGCCGAGGCGGCCGAGCGGGTCGTCGCGGTCACAGCGTCGGCCGTCACCGCCCCGGTCTCCAGGGCCCCGGTCAGGATGGCCCCGGTCATCGTCCCGAGGCCCACGATCGCCACACGAGGGGTCTGTGCCATCTCGGTGTTCCTTTCTGTCGAAGAGGTGCCGCCGCGCACGTACTCAGCGGGCGGCGTCGTCGTCCGGGGCCGGGGCCCGCAGGTGCTCGCGGGCGAACGCGAGCGAGGCCGCGAGCATCTCCTCGCGCTGACCGGCGTACTTCACGCCGCGGGTGCCGACCTCCACGCACACGCTGCCGGCCAGGCCCTCCCGGCCCAGATACTGCAGGGACTCGGCCACGTTCTGTGTGCCCTCCCCCGGGACCAGGTGGGCGTCCTTGGTGCCGTCCACGCCGTCGGTCAGGTGCACGTGGCGCAGCCGGCGCCCCAGTCCGCGCACGTTCGCCAGGGAGTCCTCCCGGGCGATCGCCGCATGGGAGAAGTCCCAGGTGACGTGCTCATAGGGCTCCGGCACCGGGTCCCAGTGCGGCAGGTACATGGTGGCCTCCCGGCCGTAGGCTCGCCACGGGTACATGTTCTCCACGGCGATCACCACGCCCGTCTCCGCCATGATCTCCGCGATGCCGCGGGCGAACCCGGAAGCGTAGCTGCCCTGCCACCGGAACGGCGGGTGGGCCACCACGGTGGGCGCCCCCACGGCGAGGGCGAGGTCCACGGAGCGGCGGATCTTCGTCCATGCCGAGCCCCACACCTGCTGGGTGAACAGCAGGGTGGGTGCGTGGATCGAGTCGATCGGCACCCCGTGCCGCTCCGAGAGCAGGCGCAGCCGGGCCGGGTCCTGGCTCCACGCGTTGTGGGTGACCATCACCTCCACGCCGTCGTAGCCGAGATCCTGGGCGGCGGCGAACACATCCTGGGTGCCCAGCGGGAACACGGAGGAGGAGGACAGGGTCACGGGGATCTGCGCGCCTCTGCGCAGTTCGGGGGTCAGGTGGGCGGTGGAGACCAGCGGCGGCTCCAGTCCGGGCTCGTCCGGGGCCCAGGCGTGGGCTCCGGCCCCCGAGATCAGCTCGGCGTCCTCATTGCGGTTCATCTCAGCGCACCCCCAGGGCGAGTCCGGGCAGCAGGCTGTCCGTGTTCAGGTCGACCGCGCCCACCCCCGGGCGGACACCCTCGGGCAGGTGCCCCTGGAGCATGAGCGCGTCCAGGCGGTTCAGGATCAGGCCCTCGCGCAGGGCCCACGGGCAGATCTGCAGCTGCACGACGCCGAAGGCCCGCATCGCGGCCAGGGCCACGAGGGCGCCGGCGAACACCTGCGCCGCACGCGTGTCGGAGACGCCGGGCAGGGCGGCGCGCTCACCTGCGGGCATCGCGGCGAGGCGATTCACCCACAGGTGGAGGTCGTCGGCCCGCAGCAGGCGGGGCACGAACGGGCCCGCCGCGGAGGGGGCCGCCCCGGTGAGACGGCCGAGGGAGCGGAAGGTCTTGGACGTCCCGGTGACCACCACGGGCGACTCCACGGCGGGGAAGGCGGCGAACGCCTCCTCCATGCCCCGCAGGATGTGCTTGCGCAGCTTCTTCACGGACTTCGGGCCGGGCGGGTCGTCCGGGAGCCAGTCCTTGGTGAGCCGGCCCGCCCCGAAGGGCAGGGACACTGCGTGGCTGGGGAGCTCGTCCGCCCCGTAGGCGATCTCGAAGGAGCCGCCGCCGATGTCGAAGTTGAGGATTGAGCCCACCCCCCAGCCGTGCCAGCGGCGCACCGCGAAGTACGTCATGGCGGACTCCTGCTCCCCCGTGAGCTCCACGAGGTGCACGCCGGTCTCGGCCTCCACCCGGGCCAGCACCTCGGGGCCGTTGGCTGCCTCGCGGATGGCGGAGGTGCAGAAGGAGATCATGTCCTCGGCCCGGTGCCGCTCCGCGAAGGCCACAGCCTCGGCGATGAACTCCACGAGCGCGTCCTGCCCGGCCGGGTCGATGGCCCCGGAGGCGTCCAGGTGGCGGATCAGCGGCAGGGAGCGCTTGTGGTCCGCGAAGGGCTCGGGCCGAGCCCCCGGGTGGGCGTCCACGCTCAGCAGATGGACGGTGTTCGAGCCGATGTCCAGGACGCCCAGGCGCACGGGTCAGGCCTTCTTCCGTGTGGTGGTCTTCTTCGCGGTGGCCCTGCGGGCCGGGGCCTTCCGGGTGGCGGGCTTCTTCGCCGGGCCCTTGGCGCGCTTGTCCGCGAGCAGCTGGTAGGCCTCCTCAGCGGTGAGCTCCTCGGGGGCGCGCCCGCGCGGCACGGTGATGTTGGTGACGCCGTCCGTGACGTACGGGCCGAACCGGCCCTCCTTCACCGTGACCTTCTTCCCGGAGACCGGGTCCTCGCCGAACTCGGCCAGCGGCGGCTTGGCGGCCCCGCGGCCGCGCTGCTTGGGCTGGGCGTAGATCTCGAGGGCCTGCTCCTGGGTGATCGTGAAGATCTGCTCCTCAGACTCCAGGGAGCGCGAGTCCGTGCCCTTCTTCAGGTACGGGCCGAAGCGGCCGTTCTGAGCGGTGATGACCTCGCCCTCGGCGTCCGCGCCCACGATCCGCGGCAGGGACATCAGCTGCAGCGCCTGCTCGAGGGTCACGGTGTCCACAGACATGCCCTTGAACAGGGAGCCGGTGCGCGGCTTCTGCTTGGCCGGCTTCTTCTTCGGCTTCGGCTTGCCGTTCTTGTAGTACTCGGTGGGCTGGGCGTCCATCCAGGCCTGGAGCTGCTCCTCTGTCATCTCCGGGATCACCTCGGTGACGTAGGGGCCGTACCGGCCGTCCTTAGCCAGGATCTCCCGGCCCGTCTCCGGGTCCGTGCCGAGCACCCGCTCGCCGGAGCCGGAGCCGGCGAACAGCTCCTCGGCCTTGGCGGGGGTGAGCTCGTCCGGGGCGAGGTCCTCGGGCACGTTGGCGCGCTCCGGCGTCGTGCCCTCGGGGCTGCCGGCGGGCAGGCGACGCTCCAGGTAGGGGCCGTACTGTCCCACGCGCAGCGTGATGTCCTCGGTGACGGGCAGGGAGTTGACGGCCCGGGCGTCGATCTCCCCGAGGTTCTCCACGACGTTCTTGAGCCCCTCCACGCCCCGCTCGGTCTGCTCGGCGGGGGCACCGAAGTAGAAGGTCTGCAGCCAGGCCTCGCGGGCGAGCTCGCCGGCGGCGATGCGGTCGAGGTCGTCCTCCATGCGGGCGGTGAAGTCGTAGTCCACGTACTGCCCGAAGAAGTCCTCGAGCAGACCGATCACCGCGAACGCCGTCCACGAGGGCACCAGGGCGTTGCCCCGCTTGGACACGTAGCCGCGATCCATGATCGTGGAGATCGTGGGGGCGTAGGTGGAGGGGCGGCCGATCTCGCGGCGCTCGAGCTCGGCGACGATCGAGGCCTCCGTGTAGCGGGCCGGCGGGGTGGTCTCGTGCCCGGTGGCCTCGATCGGCTCGCCGGTGAGGGTCTCCCCCTCGGCCACCTGCGGCAGGCGCCGGTCCTTGGCGTCGGGCTTGTCCTCGTCGTTCTCGACGTCCCGGCCCTCCTCGTACGCGTCGAGGAAGCCCTTGAACGTGATCACGGTGCCGGATGCGGCGAACCTGGCCACACGGCCGTCCTCGGCCGTGGCGGAGAAGCGCAGGGTGGCGGTGTAGCCCTTCGCGTCGGCCATCTGGGAAGCCACGGTGCGCTTCCAGATCAGCTCGTAGAGCCGGAACTCGTCCGGGCGCAATTCGGCCTTGACCTGGGCCGGGGTGCGGAAGGAGTCGCCTGCGGGGCGGATGGCCTCGTGGGCCTCCTGCGCGGACTCATTGCGCTTGGCGTAGGTGCGCGGCTGCGCGGGGACGGCGTCCCCGCCGTACAGCTCGGTGGCCTGCTTCCGGGCGGCCTGCACGGCCTCCTGGGAGAGGTTCACCGAGTCGGTGCGCATGTAGGTGATGTAGCCGTTCTCGTACAGACGCTGGGCCACCTGCATGGACACCCGCGAGCTCATGCGCAGCTTGCGCGCGGCCTCCTGCTGGAGGGTGGAGGTGGTGAAGGGGGCCGCCGGACGGCGGGTGTACGGCTTGTCCTCCACGGCGTCCACCGTGAAGTCCTTCCCGGCCAGGCCCGCGGCCAACGACGACGCGGCGGCCTCGTCCAGGTGCGCCACCTTCCCTGCCTCGCCCTTGAGCTGCCCGGCGTCGTCGAAGTCGCGGCCGGTGGCCACCCGCACCCCGTCCACCGTGCTCAGCCGCGCGGTGAAGGAGGAGCCGGCGGCGCCGTCGGCCTTCGCGTCCGGGCCCACCGTGAAGGTGCCCTCCACACCCCAGTACTGCGCGGCCACGAAGGCCATGCGCTCACGCTCACGCTCCACCACCAGGCGCGTGGCCACGGACTGCACGCGCCCGGCGGACAGGCCGCGGGAGACCTTGCGCCACAGCACGGGCGAGAGCTCGTAGCCGAAGAGACGGTCCAGGATGCGGCGGGTCTCCTGCGCGTCCACGAGGTGGGTGTCCAGCTCGCGGATGTTCTCGAGGCCGCGGCGCACGCCCTCCTTGGTGATCTCGCCGAAGGTCATGCGGTACACGGGGACCTTGGGCTTGAGGGTGTCCAGGAGGTGCCACGCGATGGCCTCGCCCTCGCGGTCCGCATCGGTGGCGAGGTAGAGCGCCTCGGCGTCCTTGAGCTCCCGCTTGAGCTCGGTGACCTTCTTCTTCTTGTCCGGGTGCACCACGTAGTACGGCGTGAAGCCGTGGTCCGTGTCCACCGCGAACTTGCCGAAGGGGCCCTTCTTCATCTCCGAGGGCAGGTCCGAGGGCTTCGGGAGGTCCCGGATGTGCCCCACGGACGAGTCCACCACCCAGTCCTCGCCCAGCGCGTTCAGGTACTTCGCGATGGACTTGCTCTTGGCCGGGGACTCCACGATGACCAGCTTCTTGCCCTCGGGCACGGAAGCGGACACGGAAGCGGGGGTGGTGGGCAAGGGTTCCTCCTCGGGAAGACAGGTGGGCGACGCCGCCGGGACGGCGCCGCTCCGGCGCCCGTCATCCTACGGGCCGGTCCCACCAACACTAGCCACAACGCCGGACACGACAACGCCGGGACCGGGACGGGCCCCTGGGCGGGACCTTGCCGCCTCCCGGCGCTCAGCCTATTCTCAGGCCATGCCTCCCCGCCGGTTCCACACCTCGGACGCCCCGGACACCTCGGACACATCGGTGCCGACGGCGGAGCTCGTCCGCCGCTGGGAGTCCGCGGCCCGCCCCGCGCCCACCGTGGCAGAGGTGGGCTCCATGCTGGAGGAGTGCTACCGCGCCAGGCCCCTGGCCCCGGAGATCCTCTCGGGAGGACACCTCCAGAATGACGAGGAGCTGCGGGACGGGACGCAGAAGGTCCTGTGGACGATCACGGACCCCGTCACCCTCCTGCACTGCGCCCGGCACGCCTACGGCTCCCTCGACGCGTACCTGAGGCACCTCGAGTCGGGGCGACAGGAGGAGGACGAGGCCATCCAGGCAGAGGACGGCATCGAGCGAGCCGACGTCGCCTGCTGGACAGGGCTGGAGAGCCCGATCCCCGAGGAGGACCATCCCTACGGACTGGTCCTCACCCAGCACGCCCTGGGGCAACGCGTCACCGTGATCCTCGAGGTCGAGGACGGGGCGGTGACCGGGTTCAAGGTGGAGGGCGTGCTCGGGCGGATGGTGGACGAGCACCTCGAGGGGCTCGTGGGCTTCCCCGAACCGGACCCCACCTTCCACGAAGCCGTCCCGGTGATGAGGCGCGGGGACCCCGGCGACGAGATGTTCGTGCGGCATCTGCGTCAGGCCGCCCGGTTCGGCCTGATCTGACGCCGGGGCCGCGCCCAGGCCCTGGAACTCAGGCCCTGGCGTTCAGGCCTCGACGAGGAACCCGTCCTCGTAGAGCTCACGAACGGCCACGAGCAGCGCGGTCTGGGCGGTGGCGTCCAGCTCGAGCAGGGCGGCGAGCGCCCCGACGATCTGCCCGACCGTCAGCTCGCCGTCACT
Source organism: Micrococcus sp. (assembly GCF_034179925.1). Classification (GTDB taxonomy): domain Bacteria; phylum Actinomycetota; class Actinomycetes; order Actinomycetales; family Micrococcaceae; genus Micrococcus. The sequence goes on from NZ_JAXFPG010000027.1 coordinate 51,924, forward strand.
GGCCGCGAGCAGGCCGGCGGTGGCGGTGTCCAGACGGGCGGTGCGCCGGAACCCGGAGCCCTGGCGGGCCAGGATCACCTCCGGGTGCTCGGCGCCGAAGCGCTGGTGGCGTTCCTCGGTGACGTCCTCGGCCACCCGCAGGTGCAGTCCGCGCAGCACCGCGAGCGCGGGGTCGCCGTCGGACGCCGCGCCGCCCATGCCCGCCGCGAGCCGGTCCCGGCGGGCGATCGCGGCCGCCCACGCGGGGCCCAGGGCGTCGTCGACCGGGCCGGTCAGCTCCTCCGCCACCGTCCAGGCCCGGCCCTGCGAGCCGTCCGCGGCCGGGCGGCGCAGCCACACGTGCCCGAAGCCGACGCCGGCCACACCCCGGGCCGTGAAGTCCTCCAGGTACTCGGCGTACCGGCGCTGATACGCCTCCGGGTCCAGCTCCAGGGAGGAGTCCTGCAACCAGGTCTCGGCGTAGCCGGCCGCGTCCTGCACGTCCCGCTGCACGAACCAGGCCTGCATGCCCTCAGCCACCCAGGAGCGTGGGCGCGCGTCCCAGGCGGGGGCGCCGTCGTCGTCGGAGGCCGCGGGGATCTCCCAGTTGGCGAGCATCTGCGCGGTGCCGCCGGCGGCGAGCACTCCGGACAGGCCGGCCACGAGCTCCGCCACCAGGCGGTCCCCCTCGCGGCCGCCGTCCCGGTAAACCATCACCGGGGCGTCCGGATCCGTGCGCGGGGTGATCACGAACGGCGGGTTGGAGACCACCATGTCGAACCGGCGGCCTGCCACGGGCTCGAGCATGTCCCCGACCAGCAGCTCCACCCGCTCCTCGAGGCGCTCGCGGTCCAGGCCCAGCACGTCCGCGTTGAGCAGCAGGTTGAACCGGGTGAACTCCAGGCAGCGCGGGGCCAGGTCCGTGGCGGTCACGTGCCGGGCGTGGGCGAGCAGGTGGAGGGTCTGGATGCCGCAGCCGGTGCCGAGGTCCAGGGCGGTGTCCACGGCCCGGCGCTGGACGGCCCCGGCCAGGGTGAGCGAGGCCCGCCCGATGCCCAGGACGTGCTCGGCCGGCAGGGGGCCGCGGCGCTGCAGGGCGGTCTGGTCCGAGGCCACCCACATGCGGCCCGGCTCGTCCGTCTCGTACGGGGAGAGGTCGCAGGTGGCGCGCACGGTGCGGCCCTCCCCGGGCGCCCCGTCTGCCCCGTCCCCGGCGTCCTCCACGACGACGAGCCCGGCCTCCACCGCGCCGTCCAGTCCCAGCGCGGGCAGGGCCGCGGCGAGGTCCTCGGCGGGCACCGGGTCCCCCAGCATGAACGCCCCGACGAGGGCCGCGAGCGCGCGCCGGGGGTGCTCCCGCGGCAGGGTCGCGAGCACGTGGCGGGCGGCCTCGGCGTGCTCGCGGTCCAGGGCGGCGACGGCGGCCGGGCCCAGCAGGTCTTCGACGGCGTCCGTGGTGTAGGGCAGGGCGGCGAGGTCGTCAGCGAGGGCGGCGGCCGTCGTCGGGGTCAGGCGCGGGGCGGGGGGCAGGCTCATGCGTGTCCAGGCGGGCTCAGGCGAGCGGGGTGGAGAAGTAGGTCTCGCGGTCGGTGGCGGCGCCGTCGGCGTCGAAGGTCCAGAAGTCGGAGAACCCGAAGTCCATCTCCTGGCCCGAGCGCATGCGGCCCACGAAGCGGCCCTGGACGGCGGCGCGGGAGCCGTCGTGGATCACGGTGTGCACGGTGTGGCTGCCGGAGGCGATCTGGCGCTGCTCGCGGTAGAACCGGTCCAGGTCCTCGCGGCCCTCCAGGGGCGGGAAGCCGGGGCGGCGGTAGACGGAGTCCTCGGAGAACAGGGAGAGGAGGGTGTCGAAGTCCCGGGCGTCCACGGCCTCGTAGTAGCGGCGCAGGACCTCAGCGTGGCGCTGCTGCACGGCCTCGTCCTGGGCGTCCTGGGGGGCGGGGGTCGAAGGCTGATCAGTCATGGCGTCCTCTCGGTGGGCGGGGTCCCCAGCGTAGCCATGGGGTTGTCGGCCGCACAGGGCGGGCAGGCGCGGCCGGGGCGGGGTCGTCGCGGACCGCCCTAGGTGTGAGGTCCAGGGACGTTGGTCAGTCGCGTGAACGGTGCCTGGCCTCCAAGAGCCGAGTGAGCGCGGTGATGATTGTAGAAGTGCAACCACCCGGCAAGAGCGTCATCGCGTTCCTGTGTGGAGGTGTAGAACCGGGCATAGGCCCACCCGTCAGCGAGCGTTCGGTGGAACCGCTCGACTTTCCCGTTCGTCTGTGGTCGGTAAGGACGCGTGCGCTTGTGCACGATGCCCAACTCCCGGCAGGCCTTAGCCCAGGCACCAAAGACGTACGCGGCCCCGTTGTCCGTGAGCACTCGCCGGGTACGCACGCCCCGTGCTGCGAACCAGGCCGTGGCCCGCTGCAGCACCCCGATCGCGGTCACAGCCTTCTCGTCCGTGCAGATCTCCGCGTAGGCCACACGGGAGTGATCATCGACCACGGTGTGCACGAACGCGGTGCCGACCCGCGGGTTGCCGTTCTGGTTCCGGCCTGTGCGATGAGCGGTGGCGATCTGAAGCGCACTGGGTTTCGTTCCGATCCAACTGAAGGAGAATCGGAACATGCCCAAGAAGTTCAGCCCCGAGCTGCGTGAACGCGCCGTGCGGATGGTCCTGGAACGCCAAGCCACGCAAGGAGGGCCCCGTTCGCATTCCATCCGGGCGGTAGCCCCGCAGCTCGATGTCAGCGAAGAGACCTTGCGGATGTGGTGCCAACGCCACGGCCACGAAGTAGCCCAGGCACCCGCCTCAGAGACCCCTGCCGAGGAGATCCGCAGGCTCAAACGCGAGCTGGCCGAGGCCCGGCGCGCGAACGAGATCCTCAAAGCTGCCTCGGCTTTTTTCGCAGCGGAGCTCGACCGCCCCACGACGAGATGATCGCGTTCATCGACGAACACCGCGATCAGTTCGGGGTCGGGGCCATCTGCCGCACCCTTGGTGCGACAGAGTGTGGGTTCATCACCTCCCGGGCCTACCGCGCCGCGAAGACACGACCGCCCTCCGAGAGGGCTCTGCGAGACAAGCTCCTCATCGAGGAGCTCGAGCGGATCCACGCGGAGAACTACAGCGTTTACGGGGTGCGGAAGATGCACCATGCGATGGCCCGCGCGGGTGGGAGATCGGCCGGGAGCACGTCGGGCGGCTGATGAAGCTCGCCGGCGTGGAAGGCGTGCGCCGTGGCCGTAAGCCGGTCACGACGAAGCCGTCCCGCAAGCCGGATGCCAGCCCTGACCTGGTGGAACGCAGGTTTACTGCGGAACGCCCCAACCAGCTGTGGGCCGCTGACATCACCTACGTGCGTATTCTCGGCGGGTTCTGCTTGAGTCGCGTTCAGGTGGATTCAATTGGTCGTCGCAGCACCCCCAGAATCACTGGAGGTATGGGCGATGGCCAACAAGGACTGGGCGAGGAAGATCAGTGACGTGCCCGAGGGGACACGGCGGCAATGGAGAGCGGATCGGGCCCTGCGGGCCCCGATGCGCTCGCCCGGCAGGCCACAGCCCTCACGAGAGGTCCAACGCCAGTTCTGGCGGGTGATCGCCACCGGCGTCACCACGGCCGAGGCG